>JANRFH010000016.1:0-99640 GCA_030725745.1 Akkermansiaceae bacterium | reverse complement strand
CCCCCGGTGATTTATCCCTGTGGTATAGCGGAAACAAAGGCGCGAAATGGACACTCGAAAACGGCGTCGCAGCCCGTGGCAAAGAGAAAGCCGGAAGCCTCGTTTCCAAGAAGTCCTACAAAAACTTCGACCTGAAATTCGAATGGAAGATCTCAGAAGGTGGCAACAGCGGAGTCATCTACCGCGGCGGTCTTGAATACCAGCTCCTCGATGACGAGCGCCACATCCGGGGCAAAACCCCAAACTCCTCCGCCGCCGCACTCTATGATCTTGTCGCCCCCGGGGAGGAAAAAACCGTCCATCCCGCCGGCGAATGGAACAGCGGCCGCATCATCACGGATGGCAACCACGTCGAACACTGGCTCAACGGCAAAAAGGTTCTCGAAACCGAACTGGACAGCGACGACTGGAACACCCGCTTCCAAGCGAGTAAATACAAAGACAGGCCTGACTACGGCACCAAAGCCAGCAACATCCAGTTCCAGGATCACGGCGCCGAAGTCTGGCTCCGCAACGTCCTCATCCGTGAGCTTCCATAAACAAACCCCAAGTATCCTACTTGGCTCTGTTGATCAGCGACTGTCGACTTCAGTGATCCTCCCGTTGGTTGGAAACGCCTGATATCGACCTTATACCAGAAAGTTTCCCTAGATGATATAAGCGGTGTTCAGCCTATCTCCCTGAGGAGTAGGTGCGCCTTCGCGCCTGCTCCTAATCTGCCCACCATTTTTAGTTACCCCCCCTTCGTCCACACGATAGACAGATGCAGTGAGGCAGGCATAAAAATGCCCCTGCCAGTTTCCCGGCAGGGGTAAATCAAAAAAACCGTTTTGTTGAAATGGAGTGGTTTTTCTAGCGGCGACGGCGAACCATCAGACCGAGTGCACCGAGGCCAAGGAGTGCCATGGAGCTGGGCTCTGGAACTGCAATCTGCTCGACCTTGAAGTTGTCGATTTGAGCGAATGCGGTATTAATTGTGATCTGGCCAGGAGCATTCAAAAATGTGAACTGAGGGCCAACTGAATCCAGACCCGCCGAGATCATATCGGAGGTGATGGTCAAATCCTTCTGAACAGTTATCAGATCCCCCACTGAAGCATTTTTGTAATCGTCCCATGTATCAGCGAAAGCAATCACATTGAAGGAAGCATCTTTCAAGTTCCAGTTCACTACCAGGTTATCCGTGCCAGTGGTTCTGACCGCTTGCACATACATATCAAACGTGACGCGGATGATATCGCCTTCAGCAGGGGTTGTAAGCACTAGTGGGGTGGGCTGAGTGGCGGCTCCACCCACAGTCGTGATAGGTCCCGTTGAAAGCACGCCAAATCCTCCTGCAGTATGTGTGTGCAGCTGTCCCACTGATCCAGAGGCCGTTGTGAAATTGACGTTAGCAACTGTGGTATAGCCGCGGATGCCGTTGCGGGTGGAAAGGCCACTGGGAGCACCGGCGCTTGAATAAATACCACCGGATGCTGCATCTCCAGTTGCATTGGTGTCACCAATTTTGGCGTTGGCATCGAAACTGACGGAAGCATTCCCGTCTGAGGCGACGAGTGGCGCCTGATTAACGAGACTGCCGAAATCCTCAGAAGTGAGGAGAATTGCAGCCGAAGAGGTGATTGCCGTTCCTAAGAATGCGGCACCGAATAGTGGTAGTGTTTTTTTCATCTGATGGAATTTCCTGAATGGGGGTTCTCTTATTGAAGTTGTTGCTTTTCACGATCCAACGGAAAGAAAATGTCAGTTGTGCGAAGATTGTGCAAACTTTTTTTGTAGACAATCCACATTTTTACAGAAATCCGTCGAGATTGTTCGTTTGGACAACTAAACGCCTGTATTACTGGGAATAAGAACCCTTAAAAAGCGACGAAACCATCGGAATCATGATGACCCGTTTACAGCTGTTAATGATCTTTTCGCATTACCCGCCAGCCGGTCAGTCGTCCCAATGTTCGTCGATGACCTCCTGAATGTGCGGATATTTCGCGTCGGTCTCGTTGAGTTCGGCTCGGGTGTCTCTAAGCTGCTTCTTCAACTTGGCGACGATTTCCTTGTATTCCGGGTTGCCGTAAACATTGCGAGTTTCCTGAGGATCATTTTTCAGGTCGTAAAGCTCCCATGCGGCGGGTGTCTGCTCGATCTTGAACGAGATGTCCTTTTTCCACCACATTGTGGGTTTGCCCATATCCTCCATGGAAAACGGCAGGCCGTAGTAAAAAATGAGTTTGTAGTCCGCGGTGCGGATGCCGAAATGCGCCGGATTGTCATGGTGCATCAGGTGCATCCAATAACGATAATAGGTCGCCGTGCGCCAATCGGGAATCGACTCTCCACCGAGCGCTGCTTTGAAACTGTGACCTTGCATCTCAGAAGGTGCGGCATGGCCGACGAGATCCAGCAGGGTCGGCGCAAAATCCGTGTTATTGATCAGCATGTCGTTCTTCGAGCCAGGCTTGATCGCTGCCGGATAGCGCATAATGAAGGGCATGCGCATGGACTCGTCGAACATCCATCGCTTGTCGATATAGTCGTGCTCGCCCAGCATCATGCCTTGGTCGCTGGTATAGACGATGACGGTATTTTCATAGAGCCCCTGCTCTTTCAGATAGGCGAACACACGCGCCAAATTGTCATCCACCCCTTTTGCGCAGCGAAGGTAGCGCTTGAGATATTCCTGATAGGACTGGCGCGTGTACTCCCGGTCAGAGAGCTCGGGATCGACATCAAAATCCATGCCGTAGTTGCGGATCGGATGGCGTTTCGAAACGGAAGTGCCGATCCGATTGAGCAGCGAGTCGTCCTTGCCGCGCGTGGCGACTGATCCAAAATCCGGATCCAACTCATACAAATCGGCAGGCTCGGGGATTTCCACATCCGCGAGGTAGTTCTCGTAGCGCGGCGCATACTCAAACATGTCGTGAGGAGCCTTGTGATGAAGCATCAGGAAAAAGGGCTTCGTCTTGTCCCGCTTTTCCAACCACTCGATGCCAATATCGGTGATGACATCCGAGACGTAACCTTCCTTCTGGATCGTACTGTCCGGCCATGGCTTGGAGCCACGAACCTCAAAAGTGGGATCGAAGTATTTCCCCTGCCCCGGCAGCACGCAGTAATAGTCGAACGTGGCGGGTTCGTCATGAACGTGCCATTTTCCGATCATCGCGGTGAGGTAGCCGGCCTTCTTCATTTCCACCGGCAGTGTCTGCCTTTCCGGCGGCAACGCTTCATCAAGGGTCAGAACACCGTTTGTCTGGCTGTATTGACCCGTCATCACAGAAGCCCGGCTCGGCGTGCAGATGGAATTCGTGCAAAAGACATTTTCAAAAAGCATCCCCTCGCGGGCAAGGCCGTCGATCGTAGGCGTGGGATTCAATCCGGCGAGACGTCCGCCGTAAGCTCCGATCGACTGCGCCGTGTGGTCGTCGGACATGATATAGAGAATGTTCGGCTTGGCGGGTGCTTCAGCGGACGAAAGCTGGAACGCCGAACAAAGCAGCGAGAGGGAAAGTGCGGTGTAGGTAATTTTCATGATGAAAGAGGTTTTATAGGATCAATCGAGAAGGGAAACGGTGGCGACTCCGGACTCCCGGATTTTCAAATAGCGCTTGAGCAGTGAGACGAGGAAAGGCTGGCAAGTCATTGACGTGAACATGTTCCGACGACAGAAATTTGTGCAGGTTTTTTACATTAATGAAGCACCAGAACTATCGGAATTTACCATTGCGGCGACTATTCGCATGTCTGGCAGCGAGACGATTTGCACATCAAGAATCCAAATTCTTCGGGCGCCATGAACGAACCCAATCAATTTCATACGCACCTTGCAGTCGATTATCATCGGGCAGCGCTTTGAAATACGAATTCGCCTCAACGTTGATGTTCATCCGTAGCGGTTGGAAAAACCGGGTGTTAGGCAGCTCACGCACCATCTTCCCATCAACATACCAGCGGATGTGCGTCGCGCTCCATTCGAGTCCGTAGACATGAAAATCATCGGCCGCACGGAACCCCAAATCATGATGCGACGGTTGCACAAGGTGCTTCTCTAGCGTGCCTTTGTAATGCGGACCGTGGAAATAATGTGTATTTGGACGGAGCTTCCGGCTGTGCTCCTCAACTCCTGCGGCGATCTCCACGCAATCAATCTCCGACCACTCTTCCTTCGTATGCTCGGAGAGCCAGAAACAACTGACCAAGCTGCTGTCCATGAGTTTAGCCCTCATTTCAAAATATCCGAACCGCACCAGAGTCTTACTTTTCACAAATCCACTTACATTCGTGTAGCCCTCCCTCAGCCGTAACTTCTCGGATTTTTTCGTATCGAACACGGAGATCTTCAAATTCCCATCTCCCACCGCGACGGCATAGGGATGAAACTGAACCGGCTCTCTGCCAATCCATGATGGATTGTGATCAAACCACTTGGAAACATCCAAGGAGTCGCCGTTGAACTCATCGGTCATCGAG
Organism: Akkermansiaceae bacterium; assembly: GCA_030725745.1. Taxonomy (GTDB): domain Bacteria; phylum Verrucomicrobiota; class Verrucomicrobiia; order Verrucomicrobiales; family Akkermansiaceae; genus Luteolibacter. The sequence goes on along the minus strand of JANRFH010000016.1, from coordinate 95,170 downwards.
ACAAGCGGCACCCACTCGGTTCCTGCGGGAGGCTCGGCGGACACCATGGTGGAGAGTAATAGTGGAACGATTAATATTTTTGTATACATGGTGCAATAGATGAAGTCATGTATACGCCGTGTCGTTGCCGAACATTTCAAAAATCGGAATTGTTTGAGACTTGCATCCGGTTCAATCGGGATTGATCCGAACTCAGCGCGCCAGCTTAAAGACATAAGCATACTCACAAGGCGCGTTTTCCGGCAGATTGATTTCCAATGCGTCCACTGTCTGCTCCCACTTGATCTCTCCTTCGTGACCGATCAGCGTCACGCCCTTGATGGCATCCGATGAGAGCCCCTGACCCAGAGCCTTAACGGATAGCTTCCCAGATTCCGGCCATCCGAGGGCAATCGCATAGAGCGTCTGTCCCTGGGTGGTGAAACGAACGTCATCACTTGAGAAACCATGGAACCCGATATCGGAAAGGTGACCGACCGGAGTCACCGTCGGGCCCTCACCGTATGTGAGCCATGGACGGCTGCCATAGATCGCCTCGCCGTTGAGCTTGAGCCATTTCCCCATGCCACGGAGAATCTCCTGCTGCTCTTCGGGAATCGTTCCATCAGGTTTCGGAGCGATGTTGAGTAACATGCAACCGTTCTTGCTTACGATATCGATCAGGTCGTCGATCAAGCGATCCGCCGAATAGTATTCGAGATCCTCGGCATAAGCCCACGAGGATCGGGCAAGCGAAGTATCAGTGAGCCACGGCTCGGGAAAAGTGTCCGGCATACGGGCTCGTTCCAGATCGCTGGTGGCGGATCCATAGATCATGTCCGGCCGCTTGTAGGTAAGCACCACCTGCTGATCCTCCTCGAGCGCTTGGTTGTAATAGTGAGCCGCCATTTCCATACGATAGCGCTCTGGCAGGATGCTCATCCGGTTGTCAAACCACAACAGATCCGGGTGGTATTGGTCGACGACTTCATTCACCTTGCCCAGCCACTCCTCGCAGAACTCCTTGGTTGGCTGCGGATCGACATCCATATAGTCTCGCTTTCCCTTGGAATCCACCTTGCCAAACGCGCTTTTCGGAACGGCGGGGCCGTAGAGTTCGGCATACTCCGGGTTCGAGGCATCTGTGGTCTTGTCGCTGGTGGGATACCAACCCCATTTCCATTGATGGTGCATGCTGACCAGGAACTTGAGCCCGCGTTTGCGCACGGCCTTCTCCATTTCCCCCACGACATCGCGCTTGGGTCCCATCTTCACAGCGTTCCATGGAGTGATGCTGGAATCCCACATCGCGAAGCCATCGGCGTGCTCGCCAACGGGGCCGGCAAACTTGGCCCCGGCCTCAATGTAGAGATCCACCCATTCGTCGGCGTTGAATTTCTCTGCGGTGAAAAGCGGGATAAAATCCTTATAACCAAACTTGTCGAGCGTACCATAGGTGGCGACGTGATACTTGTTAGAAACGCTCCCCTCGACATACATATTTGTGGAATACCAGTCGGTATTGGCACTGGCCATGGTTGCGGAATATGGCCCCCAGTGAGCGTAGATGCCGAACTTGGCATCATGGAACCACTCCGGACATTCATAGCGATCCAGAGATTTCCAAGTGGGTAAGAAGGATTCTTTCTCCGATGAATCTGATTCCGCTGACAGAGGGACGCTTCCAAAAACTGTGGCCAACAGAATCGTTGTGAGATGTTGTCGGTTTGTATTCATAGGCATGATTGGAAATATTCGGAGTGGCGCGGGCGAGCATGATCCCGGATCATTCACGATCCAGCAGAGCATGCATGGCAGTCCATGTGCCGCCACCCGGCTCTAGCGGTATGAGGCAGGGCTCCGTATGTGTCCACCAGCGCTGCGTCACCGGATCTGCCGCCATCGCGGTATCGTCCGCCGCTTTGTCGATGCCAAGGTATTCGCAGTAAGTAAATAGGAACAACTCTTCGCCAAACTCAATCATGAAGGTGACCCAATAGCGGGTATGGCTACGAGCTATTTGGTCGATGACGCCAGGCCAGTTCGTCAGGTGAAGCGTGCGATACCAAAGCTCCTTTTCGGGCCTCACCCCTGACATAAAACCGAGCCGTGCGACGGGCTCGCCCTCACTAGCTGCAGGAAGCGTGGGACCAACCACATTGATCAACTCCATGCGCATCCACGGATGGCCGTCGGCACTGACCCGGGGATGAGCTTCGAGACTTGGCGTTAGAGCGGCGAACCACGGTTGATCACACAAAACAACGTCGGTAGAATCGATATCAGTTCCCGCATATTCGAAGAACGCGAATAGAAAGTTCCTATCTCCGATTTTACGCAGGAAGAGATTCAGATTACGGATTCTCAAATTTTCGCAATCCGAAGTGTAGCCGAAAGGTTGCTTTGAGGTGAGGGTCAGGACACCTTCCTCGCATCCCTCGCGAACTAACGAAATCAGGCCGACACGTCGAAAGTCTTCGACTAACAATAGATTTTCATAGGGCGACATGAGGATGTTTAAAAAGAGAACCCGGACGGTGTAAAATCCAAAGATGAGTCAGTTTTCAGGTCTGCGCTCGTCGGAACACGACACAACTCCGAAGGGGAAGATCTACCTCCATCAGCGCTTGCCATTCGGATCCATGTACTTTTTCTTTCCCGCCTCGGTCTTAAGCAAATCGTTTTTGATCAGTGCCACATGTCCGTCGACAAACACACAGTGAGCACCCTCCTTGTAGTTTCCATTCGGTGCTACACCCGTCCATCCAGTGAAAACTTGACCTCCTCCGGTGTCGCTTGATTCACCCATCATGATGGTCAAACTGGGATCCGTAATTTCTTGCCCATTGTTATTTACCCCCGACATTCGAGTAAGTTTCGCCTTACCCGAAGCAACCGTATGAGGCGCGATCCAGCCTTCGATCATCGCGTTGTAGCAGAAACTGCCATGCGAACTACTAAACATCTTATGGGTCACATCACCCGCTGTCTTCGCTTGATCGGCAAATTTATGTTCTGAAAGGGGATTCTGCAGAATCGTTTCGGAGGGCAGGGTACTCCATTCGTATTTCCCTTGCCCGAGGCGGCAGTAGCCCTGCTGCTCACCGATCAGTGCGTAAATGCTAAATTCCCTCCAGTTCCCCGGCTCGGCAATCTGCCCGGCATAGCCTGGGAACATACCTGGACCAGTTCCCGAGTAGGGCACTCCATCTTCGCGGATCATGTGAATGGCCGTGCCAATCTGTTTCAAATTGCTCACACAGGTCGATGCGTGTGCGGCGCTCATTCCTTTTCGTGCTCCAACGAAAACAAGCGAAGCAAGGACGGCTACGATCACAATCACAACAAGCAGCTCCAGAAGAGTGAAGCCATGGGCTTTTCCCGATGGTCTCAATGGACTAGTATGCCTTGTCTTTGGAAATCCGATCATGAAGGGATAATGTCAAATCTCCGGCCATAGTGCAAAAATTCTTATGGAATTTCAAACGAAGAAAATCACAATTCCTCATCCCGAATCACCGCATGAGGATTCTTTCAATGAGACTATGCACTTATTCACTTCCAGGAAGCATATGAACCCGCTCAAGCTGCGGGGGAAATGGCATTCGTAAACTGGGAAGTCGTATTGAAGACCGCCTATCGACAAATCACACCCTGTCGGATTGCCAGCTCAAGGCCGCCCTTTTTCCCACATGCGGTGAACCTCTTCAGCCGAATACGGCCGTTTTGAGATCATGAATTCATCAATCGTGCCCACCAAATTACGAACCTCCCACTCGGTGCCTTTAGCCCATTCGTGGCAAGGCCAGTTGCCTATGTCGGCGATGCCGATTCCGATCTTCTGAACTTCCTCGATTTCGTTCACCGCGATCAATTTACCATTCTTGTAGTGGCTCACTTTTCCCGCCTTACTATCATAGACGAGCACTAGGTTGATCCAATCTCCGGGTGCCAAACGCCCCATCAGGTTCCGATTCGCGTGGAAATGACGCCTGACTTCCTTGCCATAGGAGTCGTGAAAAGACTGCGCGAAATGAGCATGCGCTACACCCGGTTCAGTACAAATCAAGCTCCAGTGAATGAAACGATCCTGTTGAGTCTCGGGGTGAAAAAGCGCCATCTGCCGTGTAATTTCATCATCCAGCCGCAACCAGCATGAGATGGTGAGATCATCGAAAACTCCGGGCACATCGAGACGCACACGGTTGGATGAGTTCTCAAACGCGAGAGCCCCTTTGCCGGGCCAGCGCCCTTCCACAAGCTTGCAACCAACAATCGCCCCATCGGTATCCCTAGGGCTATAGGTCGCGACATTTGGCAAAGTGCTGTCCCAGTTGCTGAGATTCTGAAAATCGTAATACACGAGAGTATCCGTATCGTTTCGCAACCGCTTCTGATGAGTCTGCCAGAGTTTGAAATTCTCATGAGCCTCGGAATGAAGCTGAGCCGAGCCGGTAAACATCCCGGGGCGAGACTCAACTTCCAGCGTTCTCCCGTCCATGCCAAGCTCCATGCCCTGACCGGTCGTGAGAAGGTGCCCTTCTCCCGGCTCGGTCGAGTTCGGGTAAACCTCCACTTCGCCCTCGATTACGTGGACTTGTCCCTCGCCGGACCGATCAACCTGCATTCCGAATTCGGTTCCCAAATCAATCAGATTGAAGGCGCTGGACTCGATCTTGAAACCTCGCGCCGGTGTGGGGACGTGCGCCCACAGATTACCATACTCCAAGCGGCCGAGATCCGGACTTTCCAAGCGGAATTTTGCAGGGCCGTTCAAGATAACCGTCGCCCCGGAGTAGAAATCAATCTGCACCAATCCACTTTCGATTTCCAAAACCCCAGCAGAAACCAAGCCCCCTTGCTTGAGCTGATTCACATGTAATGAAGTTCCAAGCCCCCACTTGACTTCACGCACCCGGGATAACACAGCGATCGCATCCGATGCCGGATCATGAAACGGCGAGGCAACGGGCGTTTCCACCATCGAGCCATTTGGGGATTCGGGAAACCACGGTTTCCATATCATCAACGCGATTGCAGCAGCCGTCGCCAGCAGTACACCAGCACTCCATGCGATCCGCCGAATGCCGCTCGGAACGACATTCGTGTCCGCTCGCCCCTGCATACTGCCCACCACGTCCCGAAGGTCAGCCGCAAGGTAGAGCAACTGAACCAAACGCCTGCGAGCCACCGGCTGGTTGCGGATGATATCCTTCACCTCACCCAATTCGCTGTCGCTCAGAGCATCGTCCTTCAAGCGTTCAGCCAGGTGATCTACGCGGCGATTGTCTGTTTCGAGACCTTTCATGACGTTGGGAGATCCTCGTTCCGGTTCATTCTCCGCTGCATGCAGCCCAGTAGCAGGCTGTGCGCCTTTTCAAGAAACAAATAGACCGACCGCACGCTCAGGCCTTGGTTCGCAGCGATGTCATTTGCCCCCTCTTCCTTCTGGTAACGCGCCCACAGAATCTTGCGTAGCTTATCAGGAAGTTTCCCAAGGCAATGGTGGAGATCGTCCCGCAGGTCGGACGATTCACAACCCACCACCATCGATTCGTCCACCAGTCGCATCAGATCCTCATCGTCAAGCGCAAGAGGCAGGCGCGCCTGCTTGCGGCGCCAGTTCAGTGTGCAGTATCGAGCCACGGCAAACGCCCATACGGCGAAATCCGTTCCCTCCTCGAATTGGTCAAATCGTCGCCAAAGCACCATCGAAACTTCCTGCATCAGATCCTCCGCTCCCTGATGGTTCTGAACGAGCGAATAGATAAATCCGTAAATCCGGTGACGGTTCGCGATCAAAAGCTTCGAAAACAGCTGACCGCGGTCGGAATCAGGATTGTTTGAACTGTTCGGCACTCTGTAGAGGAAATGTCGGGAGATGAACGATTGTGCAAGGAATATTCGCCTTCACCGCGCTCATTTCGGTGTGACTAAACTGCAAATTTTCACTTCGTGAATACATTTACTAGTCAGAAGTTGATCCCGACAACTCCAGAACCTCCCATTTCATTTCCCATTCCGCCCGCAGCCCAGCCATGAAATACATCTCAGTTGCTCTCTTCATCGCAGCACATCTTTTCCCGGCAATCCCATCCCTCCACGCGGCCACAAAGATCCGCGACTACCAGTATTTCGCCTACGGTGACACCATGCGCGCCGTCCAGGAAGACCGATTCAAGCTCATCGTCATCGTCAGCGTCTGCGAAAGCGAAACGAATTTCCAACTCTTCGATTTGAAAGATGATCCAAACGAAATTCGTAACCTTGTCGACAATCCGCAATATTTAGACAATCTGGAACTCCTGCTAGCCGAACTCCCCAAACTGAAACGCGCCTATCAAGAAGACGACGCCGAGGCACCGGAATTCTGGAGCAATTATAAACCCACACACTAAACCGAATAGATTGAATCTATGACAACCATCACCTCCACCGCAATCCTGTTGGTCACAACCGCCATTCTGTCTGGCGAACCCGAAGGATTCCCCTTCGATCTCCCCGCAACCAAGCCTGACCGCCCCCTGAGCCTCGCGATGCAGCGCCTCTATGATGCCTACCCCGGCCCCTCTCCGGAGGATAACGAACTGTATTCCACCTTCAAGTTCACCCCGCTCGAGGGACTAGACTATAACAACGGCGACGGCACCATCTGCCGCCGGGATCCCTCCAAGGTCATCCGTGCAAACGGCAAATATTATGTCTGGTATACCAAACGCGACACCCCCACCCCGCCTCAGGGTGCTGCCGGTGGCACCGACACAATTCCCTCCGCCGACTGGGATCTCGCGGATATTTGGTATGCCACCAGCGAGGACGGTTTCAAATGGACAGAGCAGGGCGTTGCGATCCCCCGCCCGCCTAAACCTCAAGTCGGTTGGCGCTCGGTCAGCACCACGGACATCCTCGTATGGGAGGGGAAATACTATCTCTACTATCAGGGCTTCAAAGAAATGTCCGGCAAACGTGGCGACGACTGCCCAGTAACCGCCTCCGTCGCCGACTCCCCTGACGGCCCGTGGACTCCGGCAGGAAAGGTCATCATCGACAACGGCGCTCCCGGTGACTGGGATCAGTTTTCCATCCACGATCCCTATCCGCTCGTCTACAAAGGAAAAATTTATCTCTATTACAAATCGGACTGCGACGGAGATCCCGTCATCATTCGCATGCACGGTCTGGCCACCGCCGATCACCCATTCGGCCCCTTCACCAAGTGCCCTTTGAATCCGATCATGAATTCCGGCCACGAGACCACGCTTTTCCCCTTCAAGGAAGGTATCGCCGCCTTCTCGATCCACAACGGAATCGAGCACAACACGATCCAGTACGCACCTGATGGCATCAACTTCAGCATCGCCGCCGTCTCCAGCCTGATGCCCGTCGCCGCAGGCCCTTATGTTCCCGACGCCTTCACCGATACCAAGGACGGTCGCGGCATCACATGGGGCATCTCCCACATCGCCCATGTCGGCGAGGCCGGAAAAAAACACAGCATCCTTGCCCGCTTCGACTGCGATCTCAGTCAGGATCTCAACGATCTCGCCATGAAACAAACCGATCTCTATCTCAAACCCGAAGAATACTTCTCCCAAGGTCTGAACAAATCACAGCGGGATCGCATTCAAAAAGCTAACGAACAACCATCACCCAACAAATGAATTACCACTTTTTGTTACTGGCACTTGGGCTCGGAATACTTGGCTATACACACGCCGCGCCGCCTCCAGCGCCAGAAGGCTACATGTGGGTAAAAAATGCCAAGCTCACCGATGAATTCAACGGCACCTCGCTGGACTCCACAAAGTGGCTCGACCGCCATCCTTGGTGGAAAGGCCGCGCCCCGGCCAAATTTGTTCCGGCTGCTGTCAGTCTCAACAATGGAAAACTGCAAATTCGCAACCACATGCTTTCGGAGCCAGACGGTGAATACACCATCGGGTGCGGCGCGGTAGTATCTAAGGAACCGGTCGCCTTTTACGGATACTATGAAGTCTCCATGAAAGCGTCAAAAAGTGTCCTGTCATCCACCTTCTGGTTTTCCAACCGTTCCAAAAAGGTGAATGGAGCCTCCGTTTCGCACGAACTCGACGTCGTGGAAACCGTCGGCGGTGCCAAGGCTCCACCCGCATGGGCTGCGAGCTGGAGAAGGACGATGAACTCTAACACCCACTATTCCCACAGATCAAACGGCAAAAAGGACAGTCCCACTACCCCCAAAAGTGTCGAAGTGGATCCGCCTGTCGCAGATGCCTACCACACTTATGCCGCATGGTGGGTGGATGCAAACACCGTCAGGTTCTACCTCAATGACAAGTATGTCTACACCCTCAATCCGAGTACCAAATACTCCGACAAACCCTTCGATCGTCCCATGCAAATGAACCTGGTCACCGAGACCTACGATTGGCAGCCCCCCCCTCCCCCAGTGATCTAAAGAACAAGGAGAACAACACCACATCTTACGACTGGGTGCGCTCCTACACCTTGGTCGAAGACCCTGACTATGTCCTCACCAAGGGGGACTAAAAGAAATGACCGCGCACGCAGGAGCGACAGAATAGAAGCCTGTAATTGATTCTGTAATTATCGAGCTTTGATCAGAATTCCGCGTATTCTGATCAAATTTCTGTAAGTTAACTTGAGCTAATTTATAGATTGTATACAATTATTAATGCGCGCACTTTAAAGCGTGATCGTCCAATTCCCATCTGAGAACAGAAAAATGAAAATTAAGAAAAACCTCCTTATTGCCATCGTCAGCACGATCACAAATCCGGTCTGCGCAGCACCCGAACAGCCCACAATATCACAACCGAATGTTTTGGTCATCCTCGCCGACGATCTCGGCTACGGCGACCTCGGTTTCACCGGTTCCAAAGACATAACCACTCCTGTCCTCGACTCTTTGGCCTCCGGAGGGATCATCTGCAAAAACGGCTACGTCACCCATCCCTACTGCGGCCCCTCCCGCGCTGGCCTCATCACCGGCCGCTATCAGGCTCGATTTGGCGTCGAGATCAACGTCACTAACTCCCCTTTCGATCTCTACAGTGGCCTCCCGCTCACCGAACAAACCTTCGCTAAACGCCTCCAGAAATCCGGCTACGACACCGGCGTCATCGGCAAGTGGCATCTCGGAGCCGCCCCACCCTTCCACCCGAACAACCGTGGGTTCGATTACTTCTACGGTTTCCTCTCCGGCGGCCACCGTTACTTCCCGGATAGCGTCACCACCACCTTCCCTCTCCTCCTTCCAAACGGCGAACCCCACTACAGCGCCAACGAAGGATGTTTCTGGCCATTGAGACGAAATGAACGAGAAGCCGAGTTCAACGAATACCTCACTACCGCCCTCAGCCGCGACGCCGCGAAGTTCGTTAAATAAGGCGACAAACCCTTCTGCCTCTACCTCGCTTATAACGCCCCTCACCAACCGCTCGAAGCCCCCAAGGAAACCATCGATAAATACTCACACATCGAAAACAAGCACCGCCGTATCTACGCCGCGATGATCGACGAAATGGACCGCGGCATCGGCATGGTCATCGAAGCACTCAAGGAGTCGGGAAAATATGACAACACTCTGATCTTCTTCCTCAGCGATAATGGCGGACTCCCCTACTGGTGGAAGGGCAGCAATGGCAACCTGCGAGGCCTCAAGCGCTTTCAATATGACGGCGGCAACAAAGTGCCCTTCATCGTTCGTTGGCCGGCGTCCATCGCTGCAGCACAAGTCCGCACCCAGCCGATCATCTCCCTCGACATCCTGCCGACCGCCCTCGCCGCCGCTGGAATTTCCGTTCCCGACGATACGGATCTCGACGGCATCGACCTACTCCCCGCAATGAAAGCCGCCAAGGACCTACAACCCGAGCGCCCCCTGTTCTGGGCCGGCTCGCACTACGAAGTCACCGACACCAAGAGCAAGGCGTGGGAAAACCACGACAATCCCCCGCCCGCCTGGGCCGTCCGCAAGGGCAAGTGGAAGCTCATCCAGATCATGGAAAAAGGTGAACCGATGCTTTTCAACATCACCGACGATCCTTCCGAATCAAACGACCTCATCTCGCAGCACCCGGAAGTCGCCTCCGATATGCAGCACACCTTTGCCAAGTGGTTCAAGATCGGCGCGACCCCAATCGCGTGGAAAGATGAGTATTTCCAACAACTCAAATCGATCCGTTGAATCTCCCGATCATGAAACCCTTTTTGCTCTCCCTCCTTCTCGTCGGATCGTCCCTCGCCGCGGATCGACCTAACATCATCTTTATGATGCTCGACGATTGCAGTGCGGTGGAGTTCTCGTGCTACGGCACGGAAGACCATCCGGCTGGACAGCAGACACCAGAGGTTGACTCAATCGCGGAGAGCGGCCTGCGTTTCGAAACCTGCTGGGCAACACCGATGTGCAAGCCGACGCGTGCTTTGCTGATGTCAGGCAAATACGCCTATCAGACCGGGCAGTACGGCAACTGGCTAACAGGCGCGGAAGCGGATTTCCCGAAGCATCACAAACCGATCAGCAAGACGCTCAAGGAACACGGCTACAAAACCGCCATTTCCGGCAAGTGGCATCTTCCCGGCTCCGTCGGGCAGCCCGAATACGGATGGGATGAATACTCCATGCTCGGCGGCTACATCGGAAAACCGGAAACGGACATCGAGTGGGACGGGCCATGGTTTGAATGGGGCAGTTGCGATACCTATTTCCACGACAAGGCCATCATCGGAAAAAACCAACAGAAGTATCCCTCACTGCACTGGAACGGCTGCGTCATCGAAAACGGCAAACTGCTTCCCAGCGATGAAAACACCTACGCTCCAGATCTGAACCAGGCCTTCGCCCTCGATTTCATCCGGCGCAACAAGGAAAACCCATTCTACCTCTACTATCCCTGCGTCATCCCACACATGCCTTGGATGAAGATCCCCGGCGGCGAACCCGGCATGCCCGCGCAGGTGAGACAGGCGGAAATCTACCTCAAACAATTGGTCGAAACTCTCAAAGAGGAGGGACTCTACGACAACACGATCATCTTCTTCACCGCCGACAACGCCACCCAGGGCTACGGCAAAGGCACCACCTCGGAAATCGGCGTGCGTGTCCCGCTGATCGTTTTCGGCGGCCCCGTCAAAGCCAAGGGCGTAACCGAAGCGATGGTCGACTTCGCCGACATGTATCCCACCCAGTTAGAATATGCCGGCATCGATCCCGCGACCGTTCCCGGTCTCGACGGCAAGAGCTTCAAGCCCGTGCTCGATGGTGAATCGAAAACCGGAAAAGAGTTCCTTTTCAGCTACAACGACGCCTTTCGCACCGTCCGCACCGAGGACTACATGATGGACGGCTCCGGCGGCATCTGGCGCTGCGATCCCTCACGAAACCCCATCGACTACAAGCCTCTACCCATCAATCCGGAAAGCGAAGGCCTCCGCCAAAAGATGCTGAAACTCATCGAAAGCTACCCACAACCCAAGCAGGAGGATTTCAAAAAGAACCTCTATAAACACAAGGAACCCAAATGGCCCAGCGTCGATTTTGGAACCACCCGCTACATCAAAATGGGCGACGGATGGATGAACCAAACCGATCGCTCGAAACCATAAACCCTAATAACTCACCATGAAACTAATCCCACTATTCGCACTTCTCACTTCCTGCGCACTCCACGCCGCAGAAAAACCGAACATCGTCTTCATCCTCGCCGACGACCTCGGCCTCGGCGACGTCAGCTATCACGCCCGCCACATCCAGAAGAAGGAACCTTTGTTCGAAACCCCCAACATCGACGCACTCGCCGAAAGCGGCCTCTGGTTCACCGACGGCCACTCAGCCACCGCCCTTTGCGCGCCGACGCGTTACGCCGTCATGAGCGGCAACAACAACTATCGTTCCTACGCCCCTCCCGGCGTGTGGAGTACGTTTGCCCCCACCGCATTCAAGCCCGGCGAGGCAACTCTTGGCACGGTTGCTCGGGACGCTGGTTATACCACAGGCATGATCGGCAAATGGCACATGGGTGGCGACTTCCATGTGCCGGGCAGCAAGGAAATATATCGAGGTGCCAAGAGCGGTGATATAATCGGCAAAGTTGATCTGACTCAGTGGGCAGGCAGTGGCCCGAGGTATTGTGGCTTCGACTACGATTTCATTAGCCCCTGCGGCATCCAGGGTCCTCTCTATCTCCTCTATGAAAACGAGAAATGGTTTCCCCTGGAAAAGGATTCGGAGATCGTCTTTTTCACCGAAAAAAACGCCAAAAACCCAAAAGACGTCAGCGACAAAGGAACAGGCCCCGGCGACTCGAACTGGGACACCCGCAAGATTGGCGACCTCCTATCTTCGAAAGCCGTCGATTTCATTAAGACCAGCGCGGCGAACGACAAGCCTTTCTTCCTCTACTACTGCTCACCGATGGTGCACGTCCCGCATTGCCCACCCGACACCTTCGACGGACAGAAGATCAAAGGCAGCACCCCGACCAATCACCTCGACATGGTGGTCGAACTCGACCTCCAAGTGAAACGGATAGTAGACGCGCTGAAAGCCAGCGGTGAATTCGACAGCACCCTGATTGTCTTCAGCTCCGATAACGGCGGACTAACAGACGGCCCCGCCACCAAGAACCACGGTTACGCTCCCGGCGGCGGATGGAGCGGCAGCAAAAATCGACCACTCGAAGGAGGTCACCGCGTGCCAACATTCGCGGTTTGGCCAGGCCACATCAAAGCAGGCGTCACCGATGAACTCGCCGTGAACCAGGATATGGTCGCTACCTTCGCCGCACTCGTCGGCACGGAGATACCGAAAGATCAGGCACAGGATTCCAACAACCTGTTGCCACTCTTCACCGGAAACGGCGAGTTCAAGCAACGTGAATTCTGGGTCAATCAAGCCGGTGCCAATCAGGAACTGATGATTCGCAACATGCCGTGGAAGCTCATCATCCAAAGTGACTTCAAACGCACCAAGTTCGAACCAAAGGCACTCTACAATCTCAAAAACGACGCTAGCGAGTCGAAGGATCTGATCAAAAATCCTGAATACAAGGAGATCGTCGATCAGATGTTCGCCAAATACATGGATATCGTGGAATCCGGCCGTCCCACGGTTCCTAGCCACTGATCGAACCTGCCCCACGCGATTTTTCTCAGAAAACTGGTAAGTTTCGTGTATCTTTATCATATACAATCAACAATGAAGCCAATTCACTTAGCCCCACTCGTCGTCGCATTCAGCGGCATCGCCTTTTCCCAAGCCGAAGATCTCCCGAAAGTCCCCGGCCCTTTCGAGGCCACCCAGGACTCTCTCACCCAATATGAATGCCCGGACTGGTTCCGCGATGCCAAGTTCGGTATCTGGTCTCACTGGGGGCCGCAGTCTGTGCCGATGGGTGGAGATTGGTATGCCCGCCACTTGTATACCGAGGATAACTTTCGCGGAAACTACCAACATCACCTCAAGAACTACGGTCACCCTTCCGAGCAAGGTTGGAAAGACATCCTCCCCCTCTGGAAGGCCGAGAAATTCGATCAAACAAATCAAACTCCTCGGGCACGAAGGAGACCTCGAATGGACACAAGGCCAGTTCTCCCTGGAGGTGAGCATCCCATCCGACTTCAAGGCAAAGATCGCTCTCGCTTTTGAAATCACCGGCAGCGGTTTCATCGCCCGCAAACGTTAATAGAACTCAACCATGAAAAATCTAACACTGCTCCTGACGGCATTATTTCTGTCGCCCCTCTCCGCCGATGAGGCCCGCGAGAAACCCAACGTCCTCATCATACTCGCGGACGATCTCGGTTTTGCAGATGTCGGCTTCAACGGTTGCAAGGACATCCCCACTCCTCACATCGACGCGATCGCGAACACCGGCGTCAAATTCGAGTCAGGCTACGTTACCCATCCCTATTGCAGTCCCTCACGCGCGGCCCTTATGGCAGGTCGCTACCAGCAACGCTTCGGCCACGAATGCAATCCCCAGGAAGCTACAGCCACCAACAACGACGGCATTCCCACCAGTGAAATCCTCCTTCCAGCCCGCTTGAAGGAAGCCGGCTATACCACCGGCCTCATCGGCAAGTGGCATCTTGGCGTGGCCGACCAGTTCAAGCCTCTCAACCGAGGCTTCGACGAGTTTTTCGGTTTTCTCTCAGGCGGCTACGACTATTTCGGCAAACCTCCTAAAGACGGTGAGCCGATCTATCGCGGAGAAGAACCCGTCGATTCGGACTCCATCACATACCTGACGGATAACTTCGGAAACGAAGCGGTGGATTTCATCACACGCCACAAGGCGGAACCCTGGTTCCTTTTCCTTTCCTTCAACGCTCCTCACGCTCCGGATCAGGCGACACAAGAATACCTCGACCGGTTTCCCGACCTGAAAGGCAGACGCAAGATCTACGCCGCCATGGTCAGCGCCATGGATGACGCAATCGGAGACGCCATGGCCAACATCAAAGCAACCGGCCAGGAATACAACACACTGGTGTTTTTCCTCAGCGATAACGGAGGCCGCACCCACGTGGCGGACAACACCCCACTCAAAGGCCACAAGGGCAACACCTACGAAGGCGGTGTCCGCGTTCCGTTCGTCGCCACCTGGCCCGGAACCATCCCAGCCGGCTCGAAATTCGATTTCCCCGTCAGCTCGCTGGACATCCACGCCACAGCCTTGGCGCTCGCAGGTGTATCAATGAAGGATACTGAAGGCGTGGATCTGATGCCGTTCGTCACCGGAAAGGACACGAACGCCCCTCACGAAACACTCTTCTGGAGAGTCTCCGGTGGCTGGGACTACGCGGTTCTCAAAGGTTCCGAAAAACTCGTGAAGCCCGGCTGGACTGATACACCGGAACTTTACGATATGGACTCCGATATCTCCGAGGAAAACGACCAGGCAGCAAACCGTCCCGAAACGCTCTCCCGCCTCCAAACCCTCTACGAAAAATGGGACGAAAAGAACATCGAGCCCCTCTGGGACGATCCCCATAAGGAAAACGTCGCCAAAGAACGCGAGGAAGAAACCGGCTGTATGCCTAAGCAATAATTTTCGCCAGCGACTGCAATGAGATTGAAACACGTAATAATTCCGCTGGTGGCCTTCGCCCTTTCCGAAGCTTCCGCAGCCCCAAGCCCTTGGAAAGAAACCCATCGAATCGCCATCAGTTCCGATGGCAATCCTAACGCTGACGCCGATGACATCGGCGCGACGCCCTTCACCTTGGCAGTGCTCGCCAAAGCGGGACTTCAGAATCAACTGGTTCACTACGATTTTAATAACTTCCTCGAATACAAGAAGATCGAGGCTGCTAATAACGACATGTGGATGGGTGCCATCGGCGGACAAACCCGCTGGGGCTTCGATCGCAAGCGCTTCTTCGATGGTTCCGTTGACCCGCGTGGAGCCGTGAAAAATCTCGCTTCAGAAATCAACCGCTCCACTGCCGACGATCCCCTCTACCTGATTATCGCGGGGCCACTGGAACTCACCTACCGCGCGCTGGAAATCGCCGAACCGGAGGCGCGAAAGCACGTGGTGCTCGTCTCTCATCACAACTACAACGAGTATTTCACCCCTCGCCTGTGGCAACGAAACATCACCGACATCCGGAACCTCGTTCCCGACATCGGCTACATCAAGATCAAGGATCAGAATGGTCACAACGGCTCCGGCCTGAAGGGCGCTGGCAACCAGGATTTCGAATGGCTCCGTGATCATGCCGACGAGAATCTGAACTGGGTCTTTGAACGGATTAGCGCAGGCAAGCCCGACGTCTCAGACACCGGGATGATCACTTGGCTGATTGGTATCAACGGCGAGGACGAGGTTGTCACCATTCCTGAAATGAAAGCATGGTTCGGTGCCGACAAGATTCCCACAAAGGGCACCTCAGCAGCCGCTCCTGCCCCTCCAGCCGGCACTCTGCCCGATGTCCGCCCACCTGCCCCGACGCGTATTTTCACAGAAACCGACGGCCGTCTGGTCATCGAAGCTGAAAATGTCACGCTCACCGATCACTGGATTTTCGACAATACCGAAGAGGGCTACTCCAGTGAGGGTTACATTCGTTGGATGCCGTCCTACATTCACGAAATCAGCCACCAGCATCAGGGCACCCTCGCCTATCGGATTCGTATCACCAATCCCGGTACCTACCGCATGGCCATGCGTTCTTCACACAAAGGAGCACCAGAACGAGATAAGTGGAACGACTGCTGGACACTCATGGGTCTTAACCCGGTTCACCCGTATGGCATCACCCGCAAAACCTACCACGCAATCAACAACGAAGAATACAAGAGCGGCATGGGCTTCAGTTGGCACACGACCCACAACAACTACGGCTCTGTCGCCAAGACAGACGGTGAATTCTCCGTCCCTACCTATGAGCTTGAGGCTGGCGATCACTACTTCTGGATCTGTGGACGTTCCGGAGGCTTCCGCATCGACAAGATTCACCTCTTCAAGAACGACGCCGAAGGCTTCAAGGACGACTCCATACCCACCAGCCCCATCATTGAAACGGCCAACACCTATTCCGGTGTGGCTGACTTCACCCTCCAGCCTGCCGAAGACGGCCGCACCGAGTATTACGTCGCCCCTCAAAACGGCAAAGTCCTTGGAATCAACGCAGCCAAGCCCGACACCCACGGAAAGTTCGCTCGTGCTAAATTTGCGTATAACCTCGGCACAGGCCACTACGACGTGACCATCAAGACCATCACCGAGTTCGACGGCGAATCTACCTACCGCCTGCTGGTGAACGACGATGTCGTCGCCACCTTCCAGAACCCTCGGGTCGGCACTGATAAGGATCTGAAGGAACATGCCCACACATGGAAGAAGATCTACATCAAGCAGGGCGACACCGTATCCATCGAGTCAAACGCCGATTCGAACGGCCTCATCCCAGAAGGCGATGCCCACGCCTGGGCTCGTGGCCGCTGGAAAAATCTCTCCTTCGTGCCGACAGGAGACTGAGGTTCCGCCGGATATCACCGCCCGCATGCTGACACGCGATGAACAATGGAACTCCAAAAACGTCGCTCCGCTGTGGAGCGATCCCCACAAGGAAAATGCGGTAAAGGAACGCGAGGGAAACCAAAAAGCCAGATTGTATGTAATATTCTATATATTTAAGGCGTAATCTCTCTCAGCCAGATCAAGAATTACTCCAACCCAATGATTCCAAAGCTTTTCGCCTTCATTACTATCGCCAGTTCACTCACTTGTCCTGCAGAGGAGACCGTGTTCCCGCACAAGATGCCGGAAAAGAAGCCCAATTTCCCGCTCAGCGCGGCGACGGAACGGATGTTCAGCTACCCTGCCCCCCGCGTGCAGGACAACGAACTCTTCAGCCATTTCAAATACACAGAGCTCAAAGGCTTCGACTACCACGGCGGGGATGGCACGGTTTCCAGAAGGGATCCGACCCGACCGATCTTCGCGAATGGCAAATACTATGTCTGGTATACCAAGCGCGCCTCACCTGTCCCGCCCATCGGTTCTACGCACGCAAATGAGGCTACCGACACCATCCCCTCCACCGACTGGGATCTTTGCGATATCTGGTATGCCACCAGCGAAGACGGTTTCACCTGGGAGGAAAAAGGCATCGCGGTTCCTCGTCCACCAAAGCCAGTCATCGGCTGGCGATCCGTTGCAACTCCGGACATACTTGTATGGAAAGGGAAGTATTACCTCTACTATCAAGCTTTCAACGAGCCAAGCGGCATCAAGGGCGATTGGTGCCCCACCACCGCATCCTTCGCAGACTCTCCCGACGGCCCTTGGACTCCTACCAAAGAGCAACTCATCCCATTTGGCAAAAAAGGTGAATGGGATCAGGACGCCATCCACGACCCGCAACCGATCGTCTACAAGGGGAAAATCTACACCTACTACAAATCCGCCTTCAACAAATGGCCGGATGTTAGAGATAAATACGCCGTCGCTCACGGACTCGCCATTTCGGACAATCCGCTCGGGCCGTTCGAAAAACACCACCTCAATCCGGTGCTCAACTCCGGGCATGAAACCACCTACTTTCCCTTCAAGGAGGGAATCGCAGCTCTAGCAATCAAGGACGGTAATGAACACAGCACGATGCAATACGCACCAGACGGCGTGAACTTCGAGATCGCTTGCGTCGTCGAACTGACACCCACCGCCGCAGGCCCCTATACGCCGGATGCATTCACAGACAGTGGAAACGGCCGCGGCATCACCTGGGGGCTGTGCCACTTCATCAATGCCGGAACCAGCACGACCCAACACTCCATCCTTGCCCGCTTCGACTGCGATTTGAGTCTCGACTGGCATGATCCCGCGATGAAGCAGACCGGCGTCTGGCACAAACCCGAGGTCTATTTCAAACAAGGCCTGAGCCGGGCACAGCGAGAACGAATTTTGAGCAAACCCACCAAACCATGAGTCATCGCACCATCCGCCGAATCCTCTCACTGCTTGCCTTTTCCGCACTGTCATCCGCACCTGCGATGGCCAGCGACCTAAAGATCGAACTCGGCAAGGCACCAATGAGCGCCAAATTCGTCAGCGACGAATGGAGCATCTGGGGCGGCTCTCTCATCAAGGGCGAAGACGGCCTTTACCACATGTTCTACTCGCGCTGGCCGAAGAAGCTCGCATGGTCGTGGGTCACCGACTCCGAGATCGCGCATGCCGTCTCGAAAAGCCCCTACGGCCCCTTCGAGCACCGCGATATCGCCCTCCCCCGTCGTGGCAAGGATTTCTGGGACGGCTGGTGCACGCACAATCCGACAGTCCACAAGTTCGACGGAAAGTATTACCTCTACTACATGGGCAATACCGGCGACGGAGAGATCATGGGCAAGCCGGGTAAGGAACTCCTGAACTGACAGCACCGCAATAACCAGCGCATCGGCGTCGCCGTAGCGGACAGCCCTAACGGCCCGTGGAAACGCTTCGACAAGCCGCTCGTCGACGTCAGCCCGGACGACAAGATCAACGACTCGCTTGTCACTTCAAACCCCTCGGTTTGTGGTCGTCCCGATGGTGGTTGTCTTTTCGTTTACAAAGGCGTCGGCCAGGAATTTCCACTTCCAAGTGGCGGCCCGGTCGTTCACTGCGTCGCCACATCAGAAAGTCCCACCGGCCCTGTCGTCAAACATGACAAGCCGACCTTCCTCGTCCCCGGCGAGCGTTTTCCTGCCGAAGATCCCTACATCTGGCATCAAGATGGCAAGTATCGCGCCATCGTCAAACGCATGGACACTTCCGAGCCCGGGAAGCGGAAGTTCTCACTCGTGCATTATGACTCGGTCGACGGCTACGAGTGGACAAAAGGAAAAAACTTCCACGTCTCCGATTTAAAAATCCACTGGGAGGACGGCAGCGTTCAAGACGTCACCCACTTGGAGCGTCCGCAAGTCCATCTCGAAAACGGCATTCCCGTCGCGCTGCTCTGTGCCGCCGATACGACCGATGAAAAAGGCGAACGCCATTCCTTCAACGTCCAGATTCCTCTGAAGATCACCATCGAATAATTTTTCTCTAACTGATCACACGGCGGCATCGCTCGCTCTAACAAACATCTCGTATCCATGAAACATCCCATCAAACCATCATCCCATCCCACCCGTCGCCAGTTCATCGGGCGGGGCGGAGCCGCAGCATTGGCCATCCTTGCCGGTTCGCGGCTCCAAGCGGCTCCTACCGCCTCATCCGATTTTCTTTTTCTAGAAGCGGAGGGCTTCGACGACCACGGCGGCTGGGAACTCGACCAGCAGTCGATGGATCAGATGGGTTCGCCCTACCTACTCGCACACGGGCTTGGAATACCGGTCAAGGACGCGACCACGCAGGCCACCTTCCCCGCTGCCGGAACTTACCGAATCTGGGTCAGGACTCGTGACTGGGTCGCACCGTGGAAGGTTCCGGGTGCACCCGGCAAGTTCCAGATCCGGATCGACGGCAAGCCGGTGGAGGAAACGTTTGGCACAAAGAATGCCGAGTGGCACTGGCACGACGGCGGATTGGTCGAAGTCCCGGAGAAAGCGAGCATCGCCATTCATGACCTGACCGGATTCGAAGGCCGCTGCGAAGCAATCCTCTTTTGCAAGGATCCCGGTTTCAAACCCGACAACGACCCGAAGACGCTCAACGCATTTCGCAGGAAACTTCTCGGCTTACCAGACCAGCCCACCGATGGCGGCACCTATGATCTCGTTGTCGCTGGTGGCGGCATCGCCGGAGTTTGCACCGCCATTTCCGCAGCGCGTCAGGGACTCAGGGTGGCGCTTGTACAGGACAGGCCGGTATTGGGCGGAAACGGCTCATCGGAAGTCCGCGTCTGGCCGGAAGGGCACACCAATTTCGAGCCGTTCAAGCACGTCGGCGACATCGTCAATGAGATCCTTCCCCCGACGCCTGAGCTAAAGGGGTCGAAGAACGCGAAAAGCTCCGACTACTACGATGATGCAAAGAAGCTTCGTGTTGTTCGTCAGGAACCAAACATCACCTTGCTGAACGACCACCGCGCCATTGGAGCGGAGAGCGAGGGCAAACATATCAAGGCCGTCATCATCCAGAGCACCCGCACCGCCGAACGAAAGCGCCTGACGGGAGCCTTCTTCGCCGATTGCACTGGTGACGCCTGCATCGGCCACTACGCTGGGGCGGACTACGAGTTTGAAGTCGGCAACAACATGGGTAGCTCGAACCTCTGGAACGTGCTCGACGCCGCCAGTGAAGAGCAGGTTTTAAAATGCGAATGCAAGGACAAGGACGCACTGACCGCGAAGTTCGAGGAGGGCGAAATTGAGCAACCCTTTCCCCGCTGCCCATGGGCGATCGATCTCACCGACAAGCCTTTCCCCGGGCGCGGCGAGTATAAGGGCGGTGGCATGCCCGGAGCGAAGCCCGGCCTCGACCAGCTCGGAGGTTGGTTCTGGGAATCCGGATATGACAAGAGCTCCATCGACGATATCGAGCTGATACGCGACCTGAACTTCAGGGCGATGTATGGTGCCTGGGACGCGCTGAAAAACGTCGACAAGGTCTATCCGAATCATCGGCTCGGCTGGGCGGCCTTCATTGCCGGAAAACGGGAATCCCGCCGTTTGATGGGCGATGTGGTGCTTTCAGCCAAACACTTCCTCGATGGCGTCGACTGGGAGGACAAGGCCTTTCCCTGCACCTGGGGCATCGATCTCCACACCCCGCATGACGACTTTGACGACGGACTCGAAGGCGAGGAATTCATCGCCATACACTCCCACGGCAAGGGTTACACCTACAAAGGCCCCTACTGGGCACCCTATCGCTGCCTTTACTCGCGCAATATCGATAACCTGTTCATGGCCGGCCGCGATCTTTCGGTCACCAAGGACGGAATCGGCCCCACCCGTGTCATGCGCACCTGCGGCATGATAGGCGAAACCCTCGGAAAAGCGGCATCAATCTGTGTGCGCAAACAAACTTCACCACGTGGAGTGTTCGAAGAACACTTGCCGCTGCTCAAAGAACTTATGAATATTCCCGGAGCTACGCGCCGCGAATAGTTCACCCGCCAAAGAAAAATGCCAAGGTCTCGTGAGAAACCTTGGCACTGTTGAATGCTTCCCGAGTTAACCTCGGATCATTGAATATTTCTTCGCAGGATTAGCGGCGCCGGCGGAAGAGGCCGAGCATGCCGAGAGCACCAAGCAGAGCTACGGATGGCTCAGGAACGGTGCTGAATTGCAGGTCGTAGCTACGAGCTACCATGGTTCCTCCGTCGGAAACGGTGTTGGAAAAGGACACGCTAGAGACTGGGCCAGCGAAGTCGACAGCATCTTGGACAAACTGAAACACGCCACCGGTAGTAACGAGACTAGCACCTTGTGCAGATTCTCCAAAGCCAGTAACGTCTACAGTTCCGGTGTTAGCGGTACTACTTCCCTTCGCGACGGTAAGTTGGGTGAAACCGTCAAAGACAATCGTATCACCAAGATCTGTAGTCGTTCCGGAAACACTCAGCATAGAGAGAGTCAGGCCATTCAGAGCACCAAATCCGGCATCAACACCTTGATTCATGGTTCTCGCGCCAGTTCCAGCCAATCGGAGTGTGAATGTAACGACATCATTGGCGGAAGCGTCACCATCGAGATTCAATCCAGAATATGTGACAACTATATCAAGTGGGTTTGCTGCAGTGTTCACGTTGGTAGGGGCAGCGCCATTGACTTGTACGGTGCCGCTACCGCCCTGTTGAGCAGCGGGAGTGCCAACTCCTGCGTCGTGTCCGAAAACACCACCAGACCGAATGTCTAAATTGTCGAGTGTTATAACAGCTCCATTCGCTACAACGCTGAGAGCTACGGTTACGCCGAGCAGAGTCGGTATTTGCCTTAATTTCATTTTATTTCTGGGGGTTTCTATTTTAATGATTGCGGATTGTATTCAATCTCTTCCTTTTTAGTCCTATCTCAGGAAGTAGGCAAGTAAAAAGTTTGTAGGCTGATCACAGGTTCAATAGGCGATGCGAATAGATGAGTCAGTAAACGTCGGCATCTCAAAAGAGACGAATAGGGATTCCACACAGCCTTGAGCGAAGTGCGCCATGCGACAGATGAAGTGCTAGTTTACGAAGGGCCCGAGCGAATTCAGGAATCGAACTATTTCACCCAGTAGTCGACGACGAAGACGTCGGAGAGCAGCGGCTTGACCTTCTCGACCAGGGCGAGGTGATCTTCGTGAGGAAGGTAGACCTTGAGATCCTCCATGCTGTCGAAGGTCATCGTGAAACAATGGGTGAATCCCTTGTCTTTGTCTTCGATACTTACGTTTTTGCCACCTTCAACCATCTTCACTTCAGGGATATTGTTGGGAAGTTCGGCGATTATATCGACGATCTCCTGTATCTGGGCTTCGGTGATGTCCTCGCTGAACTTCAGGCAGACAACGTGCCTGAGCTTGCCCTGGGACGCTTCGGACTCCTCAGCGTGAGCGCTTGATAGAGGAAGAAGGAGGGCGATGGTCAGAAGGGTGAAGAGGATCTGTAAGTGGTGCTTCATGTTGATCGTAGTTTAGGTGTTGGTTTGTGGGTTCTATTTCGAGAGGGATTCGGCTCCGGCCAAGGCGATGCACATATTGGTGTTTACTTGGCGATTAGGGAGACGGAGCGTGCGGAAGGTCGATGCGGAAGGAACGAACGCCGCTCCCAAGGCCGGGGACGGGGCCGGCGAAGACATAGAAGCGGCCCGCGATTTCCGCCGAGGTCATGCCATTGTAGATCTCGAAGCCGGTGGGAGAATGCCCCAAAGGAACCAGTCGCCCATCCTGACCGAGGAGACAGGCCTGCAGGCTCTGATCTTCACGAGTGCCGACCACCACCAGCGCCTGCTCTTCGCTAAGTTTTCGCACAGCGAGCCGTGTCTGCCCACGGAGCCGCAGTTCCGGCGTGTTTTTCAAAACGTGATGCACGGTCAGGCTTCCGGTCTGATCCATTTTCAGAACCGTCACCCCGTCTCCATGATAGACGAAGTCCGGGTTCTTGATGAACCCTCCGCGCTTGTAGTAGTTGTGGTGACGGTGTCCGACCAGGACGTAGGCCTGATCGCCCAGAGTGACACCATCGACCGGATAGGTTCCATTCAAGAACAACTCCAGGTCGTCGCCCACATTGCTGACATTCTCAAATCTGCCGTCCTCATCGATACAGAAGCTGCTCACTCCGCTGTCCTGAAACCCGCCGGTTACGACATAGGTTTTTCCGGCGATCCGGTGGAGAACCATTCCGATGATTCCGTCGGTATAGATCTCCTCCGTGTCCTTCATCGACTGAACATGGGTCAGCGAACCGTCCTTGTTCACCCTGAAGCAGCTCAGCCCCGGGGTCTTCTCCAGTCCTCCGGCCAGCAGGTAGGTCGCCGATTTCATTTCGACAACCTGTAGGGTGATAACAACCCCGAGATGGGTTTGATCCGTATCTTCGATGAGATGGATTCGGTCGAGCATACCATCCTCATCGATGCGGTAGACCTCAATGGCATTGCCGAACTTGTTACCAGCGTAAAGGTAGTCCGTGCCATCAAGTGTCACGGTCACCAATCCTCGCGCCGGGCCCTTGTTATTCCAGAGGGCGTAAGACTTTAGTGGGTTCAGCGTGCCATCGTCGCCTACCGTGAAGGATTCCAGTTCGCTTTTTTCCCCTCCGGTGTAGAGGAAATGCCTGCCGTTTTTCTCGTATACAACAGCCGTGACGAGACCGCCTGAGGTAGGTGCCTCGCCTATCTGCTTGATGGATACGGAGGCTTGGGATTCCGCCTTGGCCATCGCTGCGGAGAATATGGAAGCACAGAGAAGGGAAGCTCCAGCGAGCTTCCATTCGAGGATCCATTGGGTATAATGAGAGAAGGGTTTCGGGTTCATTGGAGGTGTATCAGGCAAAAAGTCTGGAGGCCGCTATTCGCGTAAATAGAGGATAGGCGGTCACGTCGGAACTGCCCGGCTGATCGATTTTTCAACGATAGTGCCCGGCCAGTTGATCGCTGCGAAAAGCCCAAAACAGTCAGCTTGCTGGTTTTTGTATACATTCGACAACTAATTAGATGATTGGCAATAAGAAAAGGTAATCCCTAAAAATCATAGAGACTTACCTAGTTATACGAGGGTAAAAACTGCGGATTGAAAATGGTCTACTCGGTAGCCCGCAGCTCGATCATGACCGACATATATGTAGTGAAAATAGAACCCCAACTGCGGATTCTAGGTTTGAGGCGGGAGATGGGTAAAATTTCCCACATTCCAATTGATTCCCACCCTGTTTGTATACAAGGTTCAACCGCTTTCACTGCCATGCCTATTTACCACACCATCCGCGAGCAAATCACCGAACGGCTCCGCTCAGAGGTGCTTTCCCAACACCTGACTGCCGGGGAAAGCCTGCGCGAAGTCGCTCTGGCCAAACGCTATGGAGTGAGCCGCGCTCCGGTTCGTGATGCCCTGCTCCAGTTGACCAACGAGGGACTGCTCGTTGCTAAACCAAACTGCGGAGTCAAGGTCGCACCCCTGCCGGATGGATCCCTGCAACCGCTCATCATCCGGCTCCGCCGCGAGATCGAGCAAGTAGCCCTTGAACGGCTTTTCGATAGAATTGACGAGGTGGACTTCGCCCTCCTTCAAGTCATCCTTGATGAACTGCGGGATGCCTGCTCAACAGGACAATCGAGTTCTGTGGCACAGTGCGACATGGCATTCCACCGCTTTATCATCACCTCGAGCGGCGTGCCGGAACTCCTCACCCTATGGCTGCCCGTCGTTTCCCGGATGATGCTTCATTACAGTCGCCACGAGAACTGGATGGAAAGCCATCGTGAGCACGTAGCCATCTCCGAGTCGATCCAGAAGAAAGACCACATCCTCGCTTCCAGACTCCTGACCAAGAACATCAGTTGACAGCTCCGATCCGGATGCATCTACCGGATGTTGCTGACATCGAATTTTCCTTACGGTTCCTGGTCAAGAATCTTGGCCGCCCGTCACTATCAACGGACGCTTGAGGGCTTGTTCGGCTTGGTGATTTGAAAATAATAGGCCGCTCCGGCACTGTCTGAAAAAATACTGTTTGGAATCAATTCCACATGCCCGTCCACCATCAGACAGTGGCACGAATCACGGTAATTCCCTTTGCTTCTGGTTCCCGCCCATCCAGTCCACACGGATGCGGAAAGATTCTCGTCATTTGCCTCCGTTAGTAGTATCGTGATATCGGGTCTTGGAATGTTGCCATCGTTGCGCAGACGGGGCTTACGTCCGTCGCCTGTCGCGGAATTCGCGTTGCCGGAGGTCTCATAGGAACCGATATAAGCATTGTAGAGAAAGCTGCCACTCATCTCAGGTTGATTTGCTTTGATCGCCATCGGTAGTGATTGACCCTCTCCCATCTTGTTGTTCGAGAGTGGATTCTGAAACACCGTAGTGGAAGGATCGGTAGTGAATACCGGCTTGTCATTGAAATCACTGGGATTGTTATTTCCCACACCCAGGTATTCCGCAACCAAGCTGATCCATGTGAACTCCCCGGATCCGTTGCCTTCTCCAGAAAAGCGCCCTCCGTAAGGAGGAAACATCCCAGGCGGGGTATGTCCTGTGGAAACTCCTTCCGTCATGACTCCCCGGATCCCGTTGCCGAGTTGTCGCAGGTTGTCCGTTGTTCGCGCCGCTTTCGCACTCTGAATTCCCTTGCTTATACCAAGGAAGCCTAGCGACGCCAATACGGCGATAATTACCACTACAATGAGGAGTTCCAGAAGTGTCATTCCGGATAGTTTATTTGGGTTTTTCATAGAATTGATGATTGTATACAGATCGGATCAGCAATTAACAACAAAATATATTTCACCGCAAGCAGAAATTTCAAGAGAATTTCGAACGACGAACAAACAGAAGACACCGCATGTTGTGAATTCGATTCATTCAACGCTCGTATATCCAAATAGGCCGTATTCCCCGAATTACTAGGGATTCATTCAGTTTCCGTTCTAGAGAATAGCTCCCCCGCGAGCAACTATCCGCATGGAAAATTCGTGTCCATACGCGGTTCCAAACTCCCTAGGATCATCATCCAATTCCACTCAAACGAATTTTCCCATTGATCTTTTTGTTTTTTGTCGACAACTATGACCCGGCCATTTCCCAATCTCCGTCTACCATGCCGATCTACCGCACCATCCGAGAGCAAATCACAGAACGACTCCGTTCCGAGGTGCTTTCGCAGCATTTGGCAGCCGGAGAAAACCTCCGTGAGGTCACTCTGGCAAAACGCTATGGCGTGAGCCGTGCGCCGGTTCGCGACGCGCTTCTTCAGTTAACCAACGAAGGACTGCTCGTTGCCAAACCAAACTGCGGGGTAAAAGTCGCTCCCCTACCGGATCAAACAATCCAACCGCTCATCGTCCGGCTTCGCCGCGAGATTGAGATAACCGCCCTCGATCGGCTGTTCGACCGGATTGATGACGTCGACCTCTCGCCACTTCAGGGAATCCTGGATGACCTGCGGCACGCTTGCTCCACGGAGGTGGCAAGCTCCGTTGCTCAGTGCGACATGGCCTTTCACCGTTTCATCATATCCGCCACGGGCGAAAACGAGCTCCCCACGCTTTGGCTGCCTGTCATTTCCAGAATGATGATCCACTACAGCCGTCACGACAAATGGATGGATAGTTTCCGCGAGCACGAGGCGATCGCCAACGCGATCCAGATCAAAGACCACAACCTCGCCTCAAGACTTCTCACAAAAAACATCAGCTAAACCACACAACCACCAAAACCCATGACTATCGGAATCATCTGGGCGCTCGTCGCCGGCCTCATGCTCGGCCTCTACGCCCTCCCCGGCAAATTCACCAAGGACTTCAAGGAGGAAAACACCTGGGGACTGTTTTTCATGCTCACCATGTTCGCTGTGCCATTGCTCGCCACGGTGACTCTACTCAAGGGAACCGGCCAGATCTATTCGGATCCGGCGGTCAAAGCTGTCCTTCCCGTAATGATCGTTTCCTCCGTCCTCTGGGGCATCGGTGTCATGATGTGGGGCAAGGCCATCCATCACATCGGACTCTCGCTCGGATTCTCCCTCTTCATCGGAACGGTAATCTTCGTAGGCTCTGTCCTTCCAATCGGGATAGGTCTCTATCAGGGAAAAGGACTACCTGAAACCGCGGTTCTCGCCCTCATTCTATTGGGCATCGTCGTCGTGCTCGGCGGTGTCATATTCAACGGCAAGGCCGGACTGATCCGCGAACGCGACGAGGCAGGGAAACGCAAGGAAACCGATACTCCATCAGGCGGCAAGTCGATGGCGGCGGGCATCCTCATCGCCATCGTTGGCGGCCTACTTGCCACCGGATTCAACGTCGCATTCACCGTCGGTGGCGCACCACTCGGGGCGGCCACCGCAGCTGCTGGGAATCCCGCATGGATGGTTTCCCTAGCGGTCATGCTCGTCGTATTTCTCAGCGGCGGAGTCATCATGGCCGGCTATTTCGGCTGGCAGATCACTTCGAAAAAGGCGTGGGGCTCGTTCAAGACTCCCAGCTTCGGGGTAAACTTCATCCTCATCTTCATCATGGCGTTTTTCCACTACGCTGCGTCCGTCGGATATGGATATGGAGCCAGCCTGTTCGAGCTAGGCCCCGTCGTCGTCTACGCCATCTTCAACACCACCTGCCTCGTCGTCGCCGTAGTCAGCGGCATCGTCACCAAGGAATGGATCGATGCCTCGCCCAAAGCGAAACAGGCGCTCTACGCAGGCCTCGCCTCCATGGTCATCGGCGTGGGAATCCTCACCACCTCCCAATACATCCAGTTCAAAAAAGACGCTAGCGCCCCAGCCGTCACCTCCAATCCGACAAACCCATGAAAACAACTCAAACCCCTTTCGGCACCCACGAAGGTCGTGACGTCTCGCTCTTCACCATGGAGAACGACAACGGCATGACCGTAAAAATCACCAACTACGGTGGCATCGTCACCTCCATCGTGATCCCCGACGCCCATGGAAACAAATCCGACATCGTCTGTGGATTCGACACGCTAGACGGCTACTTCAGCGATGAATACAAGGCGAACTCGCCTTACTTCGGCTGCCTCGTCGGCCGCTACGCCGCACGAATCAAGGACGGTCGCTTCGCAATTGACGGAAAAACCTATCAGCTCGCCACCAATGACGGCCCGAACCACCTGCATGGTGGCATCAAGGGCTTTGACAAATGCATCTGGGACGCTGCCGTCGTGGATCACAAGGATTGCATCCTGCTCCTGAAACTCGTCAGCCCCGCCGGTGACGAAGGCTACCCTGGCACCCTCGCCGTGACCGTGGAATACCGGCTCAACAACGATAACGAGCTCAGGATCCGCTACCGCTCCGAGTCCGACCACTCCACCCCGGTCTCTCTCACCAATCACACCTATTTCAATCTCAACGGATTCCAAGACACCGTGTTAGACCACGTCGTCCAGCTTTCCGCTGACCGCGTGCTCGATCCGGACGAAACCAATGTTCCCGTCGGCAAGGAGTCCCCGATCGCCGGAACCGTCTGCGATTTCAACCAACCCAAGCTTTTGGCCGGTGCTTTCGATGAAATGCCCCTTGGCTTCGAGCATTACTACGCCTTCACCAAACAGGACGGCAGCCTGGAAAAAGTCTGTGAAATCAACCACCCCGCCAGCGGACGCCGTCTGGAGGTTCTCACCACCGAGCCCGGCACCCTGTTTTACACCGGACGCTACACCTCCGACTCCCTCCACCGTGAAAACGGCGACCGCTTCGGCCAGTTCCGCGGCCTCTGCGTGGAAACCTCGAAATACCCGAACGGCCCCAACATCCCCGGCTCTCCCAACAGCACCATCGACGCAGGCCAAGCCTACGACGATACCACCGTTTACCGCCTCAGCTGGAATTCCAAAACCGTATGAAGACCGCCATCTATCAAGGAAACAAACAGTTCACCATCGGTCAGGGTCAGTCCCTGAAACCCGGCTCCGGAGAAGTCCGCCTCGACGTCGCCTACTGCGGCGTCTGCGGCACCGATCTCCACGTTTATCACGGCAGCATGGATGCCCGTGTGAAACCGCCGGTCACCATCGGCCACGAAGTCTCCGCCACCGTCGCGGAAATTGGAGAAGGCGTTACCGGCCTTGCCCTTGGCGATGCGGTCGCTGTTAGACCGCTGCGTTTCGGCGAGGTCGATCCATCGGACAAGGAATGGGCTCACGTTGGGAAAAACCTCAAGTTCATCGGCCTCGATAGCCCCGGCGGCATGCAGGAATCCTGGACAGTTCCCGCCTACGCCCTGCACAAGCTTCCCGCAGACATGTCACTGCTTCACGGTGCGCTCGTGGAACCTACCGCCGTTGCTTGTCACGACGTCCGCCTCGGAGAAGTCAAAGCTGGCGAGCATGTCATCGTCATCGGCGGCGGCCCCATCGGCACGCTCATCGCCCTCGTCGCCAAGGACAAGGGAGCCAAAGTCCTCGTCTCTGAGGTCAACACCAACCGCGTCGAGTTCACAAAAAAACTCGGTATCGACGCCGTGAACCCCGCCAAGGAAGACCTTCTGGAATTTGTTACCAAATGGTCAGGCGGCGCAATGGCTGATGTTGTTTTCGAGGTCTCCGGAGCTGCCAAAGCAGTGGAAACCATGACCGACCTACCCCGTGCCCGTGGCCGCATCGTCATGGTGGCTATCCACCCGCAGCCACAGCCCATCAACCTCTTTAAATTTTTCTGGCGCGAACTCCAGCTCATCGGCACCCGCCTCTACGAACCCTGCGATTACGATGAGGCCATCGAACTGCTCGCCACCGGACGCGTTCCCGCCGAGCCACTCATCACCAAGGTTTCCCCGTTGGATGAAATCCAAAACGTTTTCGAAACCATAGATGCCAACCCCGAAGGCATGAAATACATCCTTCAGTGCTCCCCCACCCCAGCCTAGCATGAGCATTCTCAATTCATTTAATCTCGCTGGAAAAACAGCCCTGGTCACCGGTTGCAAACGCGGCATCGGCAAAGCCATGGCCGTCGCCCTCGCCGAAGCCGGCGCTGATATCATCGGTGTCTCTGCCTCGCTTGAACTCAAGGACAGCGCCGTCGAAAAGGAAGTCACCGCTTTAGGCCGTTCGTTCCAAGCCTATCAATGCGACTTCGCCGATCGCGAAGCTCTCCACACATTCATCAAGCAAGCGAAAGCCGACCACCCTGTCATCGACATCCTCGTCAACAACGCAGGCACCATCCTCCGAGCCCCAGCCGCCGAACACACGGACGAATACTGGGACAAGGTCATGGAAGTAAACCTCAACTCGCAGTTCATCCTCTCCCGCGAGTTCGGAAAGGAAATGATCGCACGCGGCAGCGGAAAAATCATCTTCACCGCCTCACTTCTAACGTTCCAAGGCGGCATCACCGTCCCCGGCTACGCAGCCAGCAAAGGCGGCATCGGCCAACTCACCATGGCTCTCTCCAACGAGTGGGCAGGCAAAGGCGTGAACGTCAACGCCATCGCACCCGGTTATATCTCCACCGATAACACCGAGGCTCTCCGCAACGATCCTGACCGCGCCACCTCTATCCTCTCCCGCATACCCGCCGGTCGTTGGGGTGAACCCGAGGACTTCAAAGGCCCTATCGTTTTCCTCGCCTCCCAAGCATCAAACTACGTCCACGGCGCAGTTCTCCTCGTCGATGGCGGCTGGATGGGGCGTTAAACCATTACCCAAAAAATTATCATGACCCCTAGCAAGGAAACCAAAAACGGCGTGGATCACCACCGCATGTTCATCAACGGCGAATATGTGGAATCCGTCTCCGGAAAAACCATCGACGTCCACAGCCCCACCAACGAGGAGCTTCTCTACACCGTGCCTAACGGAAATATTGAGGATGCAAATCTCGCCCTCCAGTCCGCCAAAGCCGCCCAGCCTGCATGGGCCGCCATGCCCGCCGTCGAGCGCGGCACCATCCTCGCCCGCTTCGCTGACAAGATCCGAGAAAACCGCGAGCACCTCGCCCGCATCCTCACCATGGAAATGGGCAAGACTTACGCGCTCGCCCTCGGTGAAGTCGATGTCTCCGCAGATTTCATCAACTTCCCCGCCCAGGCAGCGCGCCGAATCGAAGGCGACCTCCTGCCCTCCGATACTCCCAACGAACACATCTGGATCCACAAGGTGCCCTACGGTGTCTGCGTCGGCATCGCCGCGTGGAATTTCCCTCTCGCCCTCTCCTGCCGGAAAATCGGCCCCTGCCTAACAACAGGCAACGTGATGGTCGTCAAGCCACCATCCGTCACACCCGTCGCCGTCATGGAACTCGGTCGCCTCGCCGCAGAAGCCGGCATCCCGAAAGGTGTGCTCAACCTCGTCACCGGCGGTGGTTCCACCATGGGTGAAGAGCTTGTGACCAACAAACTTACCCGCCTCGTAACCATGACCGGCAGCACCGCCACCGGTCAGGAAATTTTCCGCAAGGCCGCTGCAAACCTCACCGCCGTTCGTCTCGAACTCGGTGGCAAAGCACCATTCATACTGCTCGAAGACGGCAACGTTGATAAAGCCGTGCAGGCCGCCGTCGACTCACGCCACCTTAACAGCGGCCAAGTCTGCACCTGCCCGGAGCGTTTCTACATACACGAACAGGTCTATGACGAGTTCCTCAGTAAATATACCGACGCAGTTTCTAAACTGAAAATTGGCGACCCTATGCTGCCCGACACCCACATCGGCCCCAAGGTCAACGCCTACGAAACCGAACAGTTGGAAAAAATGGTCAACAACGCCGTAGCCCAAGGCGCGAATCTCGTAATCGGCGGAAAACGCCCGACTGGCTCTGAGTTTGAAAAAGGCCATTGGTATGAGCCAACCATCCTAACTGAGTGCACCAATGACATGGCCATCATGCGCGATGAAGTCTTCGGCGTGGTCAGCCCGATCATGAAAGTCTCCAGCTTCGAGCAGGCTCTTGAGCTTGCCAATGATAGCGACTACGGCCTCGCCGCATTCCTTTTCACCAACGACATGCGCCTCATCCAGCGCGCCGTGCTCGAACTCGAGTTCGGCGAGATCTACGTGAACCGCCCCATGGGCGAGCAGCGCCAAGGTTTCCACAACGGCCACAAACTCAGCGGCACTGGCGGAGAGGACGGCAAATACGGAATGGATAACTACCTCGAGAAGAAAACCTTTTACGTCAATTTTTCATGAACCAAATCACCAGCATCGACACGCGACTCTTTGCCGTCCCACTGCCCGAAGTAATGGCCGACGCCAAACACGGCGACCACACCCATTTCCAACTCGTCACCGTCACCATCACGCTCTCTGATGGCAGCCAGGGCACCGGATATACCTACACCGGCGGCAAGGGCGGGCATTCCATTCTCGCCATGATCGAGCATGACATGGCTCCCGTCCTGATAGGAAAAGACGGCACACGCGTAGCGGAAATCGCGGACGAACTCGAATGGCATGTCCACTACGTCGGTCGTGGCGGCATCGCCTCCTTCGCCGCATCCGCCATCGACATCGCCCTCTGGGATATACGCTGCAAACGCGCCGGAAAACCACTCTGGAAACTCGCTGGCGGTGCCAGTAACACCTGCAAAGCCTACCACGGCGGTATCGACTTACTGTTTCCTTTAGAAAAACTGCTCAACAACATCCGCGGCTACCTCGCCACTGGCGTCAACGCGGTAAAAATTAAGATAGGTAGGCCGAATCCAGCGGAAGACATCGAGCGCATCCGCGCCGTGCGTGAACTCATCGGCCTAGACGCCACCTTCATGGTTGATGCTAACTACTCTCTCACCGTCGAGCAGGCCATCGAACTCGCGAACGCGTTCAAGAAGTATGACATCCTGTGGTTCGAAGAGCCCACCCTCCCGGACGACTATCAGGGTTATGCCCGCATCACCGAGGCCACCGGAGTCCCTGTCGCCATGGGCGAAAACCTGCATACCATCCATGAGTTCGGCTATGCATTCGATCAATCGAAACTCTCGTTTATCCAGCCAGATGCCTCGAACTGTTGCGGCATCAGCGGCTGGCTCAAGGTCGCAGAACTAGCCAAGCAGCACAACGTTCCGGTTTGCTCCCACGGCATGCAGGAACTCCATGTCAGCCTGGTTTCCTCACAGGAACACGGTGGTTGGCTGGAGATCCACAGTTTCCCCATCGACCGCTACACCACGCGGCCTCTCGTGATCGAGAACGGCCTCGCCGTCGCTCCCGACACGCCCGGAATCGGTGTCGAGTTCGATTGGGAAAAGCTACGCCCGTATCAGATAAAACACATGCCTCCAGTCGAACTCTCGCAATACGAGGATGACGGTGTTTCGGTGGCGCAGGCTATCTGAACATCGGTTTCAGGTATCGCAATCGCGCGCATCGCTCCGGCGATATTTCGAATCACGCAAAACCCAACTTTGGAATGAACCGCTTACTCATACCGCTACTTGCAGCAGCGATCATTGCCAAAAACGGGAATTGCATGGCGGCTGAAAGCGGCAGCCGACCCAACGTCATCCTTATTGTCACGGATGACCAGGGCTATGGCGACATGGCATGCCATGGAAACCCGTGGCTCAAAACTCCCAATCTCGACAAGCTCCACTCACAAAGCGTTTGCCTGGAGAACTATCATGTCGACCCGTTCTGCACCCCCACACGCGCAGCACTACTAACAGGACACTACAGCCTCCGCACCGGCGCATGGTCAGTGACTCAGGGAAGACAACTGCTTCATCGCGATGAAGTGACTATGGCCGATGTTTTCGCCGCCTCCGGCTATCAGACCGCTATGTTCGGCAAATGGCATTTGGGCGACCCATGGCCCTACGCACCGCAATATCGTGGTTTTCAAGAAACTGTATGCCACCTCGCTGGCGGTGTGGACGAAATCGGAAACCCCACCGGAAACGACTACTTCGACGACACGTATTTCCGCAACGGCAAGCCAGAGAAGTTCAAAGGTTACTGCACCGATGTGTGGTTCGATGAAACACTGAACTACATTCGAAAATACGACCAGACGGCAGACGCTAAACCATTTTTCATCTATCTCCCCACCAACGCGATGCACAGCCCCTTCACCGTGGCAGAGCGTTACTCAGCGCCCTTCCGCGCCATGGGTCACCCGGAAAACCGCGCCAAATTCTTTGGCATGATCACGAACTTCGATGAAAACCTAGGTCGCCTGATGTCCGTCCTCCATGACTCGAAACAGGAATACAACACCATCCTCATCTTCATGAGTGACAATGGCACCGCCGAGGGAGTCCCCAGAGAACCGGACTACAAACCCGGCTTCAATGCCGAGATGCGTGGAAACAAAGGCTCGATCTACGACGGTGGTCACCGAGTCGCCTGCTTCGTCCGCTGGCCGCAGCATTTCGAGGCAGGCAAGCAAGTGAATGGACTCACCGCCCACATCGACTGGCTCCCCACCCTAATTGATCTTTGCGGATTGAAGGCGCCGGAAAACGTCAAACTCGACGGTCGCAGTATCAAACCACTGCTGGAGGGAGATTCGCCCACATGGACAGATCGCACGATCTTCGTCGAGCGGCAGGCTGACGAGCTGAAGAAGTGGAATGCCCCGTCCACCAACCCCAACTTCCTCCCACAAATGGCGGTTCTAACTGACCGCTGGCGGCTCGTGAATGGCGAGCTTTATGACATCAAGGCGGATCCTGAGCAGACGCAAAACATCGCAGACCTACACCCCGAAGTGGTCAAGAGCCTGATCGTCGCGCATGGCACGTGGTATGACGAAGTCATCACCGATCATAAGGACTACACCCGTTTTGTCATCGGCGCTCCCGAAGAAAACCCAACTCAATTCACCATCCGTGATTGGCACCCGGAACAAGGCAGCGTCATTTGGCATCCATCACAGCTCTCAGATGACAATCTCTTCATCAATGGCTTCTGGGCAATCGATGTGACACGTTCCGGACGCTATGAAATCCGGCTTTCCCGCCATCCAAAAGATAAGGAGAAACCCATGCTTGCCTCTGAGGCACGGCTTTCGATCGGCGAGCAAAACCTCACCAAAATTATTTCCGCCGACGCCTCCTCCGTCACCTTCGAACTTGAACTCCCAGCCAGCCCCACCCTCCTCAGAACCGGCCTCAAGGATGAGAAGACCAGCAAGGAGCGCGGAGCCTACTTTGTGAACGCCCGTTGGCTGGACGACCGCCAATAAAACATAAAAAACCATACCCATGATCCTAAATCCCCTCTCCAAATTTGTCGCATGCGCCTTGGGTGCATTGACCCTCAGTTCCCTCTCCGCAGAGTCCATCAGGAAAATTGATTTCAACACCGACTGGCGTTTCTCACTAGACCAGAAAGCGGACGCTTATGAACCGGCACTCGATGACTCCGCATGGCGCGAACTGAACCTGCCGCATGACTGGGTGATAGAGAATTCCGCCCGGCCAGATCAACCTTTCTACCAAGCTACTGGCGTCATTCCCGGTGAGGGCATCGGCTGGTATCGCAAGCATTTCAATACCGGCGACCTAACTGACAAAAAGGTGACCGTCCTTTTCGATGGTATCTATAACAATTCCGAGGTCTGGATCAACGGCCACCCACTCGGTTTCCACCCCTACGGCTACTCCCCGTTCCACTACGATCTCACTCCCCACCTGAAGCAGGATTCGGAAAACGTGCTGGTCGTAAAAGTCGATCACACGCGCTTCGCCGACAGCCGTTGGTATACCGGAGCCGGCATCTACCGGAACGTCGAACTCATCACCACAGATAAGCTTCACATCCCCGTCTGGGGCACCTTTGTCACCACCCCACAGGTTTCCGAAGAAGAAGCGAAGGTCGTCGCCAACATCCAAGTCCGCAACAACTACGGAACGGATCGGAAGATCGAATTAAAAACCAGCATCCATGCTCCCGACGGATCTCTGGTCGGCGAGGCTGACACCCAAGTCACCGTCACTGCCCATGCCACCTACCCGGCTCTTCAGGAAATCACCCTGAAACAACCGCAACTCTGGGATATCGAAAATCCTCACCTCTACACCGCCGTCTCACGTATCACTGCCGACGGCAAAACCATCGACGAATCCACCACCCGCTTTGGCATCCGCTCCATCCGTTTCGATGCCGACAATGGCTTTTTTCTCAACGGGAAGAACATGAAAATCAAAGGCGTCTGCCTGCACCATGATGGCGGCCTCGTCGGTGCAGCAGTGCCCAAGGGCGTCTGGCGCAGGCGTCTAGAAATCCTCCGTGATGGTGGTTGCAATGCCATCCGCAGTGCTCACAACCCCGCCTCCGATGAGTTCCTCGATCTCTGCGACGAGATGGGATTTCTCGTGCAAGATGAATTCTTCGATGAGTGGGACAATCCCAAGGACAAGCGTTTCAACATGAACCAAAAGGAGGTTCATTACGAGACTCAGGGTTATGCCGAACACTTCCAGGAATGGGCCGAGCGAGACCTCAAGAACGTGATGCTCAGCCACCGCAACCACCCGTCCATCATCCAGTGGAGCATCGGCAACGAAATCGAATGGACCTATCCTCGCAACGCAAAGGCCACCGGATTCTTCGATAACATGAATTGGGATGGAAACTACTTCTGGTCGGAGCCTCCCCACAGCCCGGAGAAAATTCAGGAGCTTCTGAGAACCCTCCCCCGCGAACGCTACGACATCGGTAAAACCGCACAAAAACTCGCAAGCTGGACGCGCGAACTCGACACCACACGCCCAGTCACCGCCAACTGTATACTACCATCGGCCAGCCACTTTTCCGGTTATGCCGACGCACTAGACGTCATCGGCTACAGCTACCGCCGCGTCCTCTATGACTACGGCCACCGCCTGCTCCCGGACAAGCCGATCATGGGCACCGAAAACCTCGGCCAATGGCACGAGTGGAAGGCCATCATCGAGCGTGATCACATCTCAGGCACCTTCCTTTGGACAGGAATCGACTATCAGGGCGAAGTCCGCGCCGACTACCCGTCTAGGACTAACGGCTCGGGACTTCTCGACACAGCCGGATTCGCTAAGCCCTCATTCCACATGTATAAGACTCTATGGAGTGACGAACCGCACATCCATCTTGCCACTCAAGTGCTCGAAGAAGTTGGTGCCAAGGGCAAACCACTCTACAAGCTGGAGCCAAACGGAGATGTCAGCCTGACCGACCCCACAAACTGGGAGCGAGCGCTCTGGAACTGGCACAATGTGAACGACCATTGGAACTACGACACCGACAAAACCATGGTCGTGGAATCTTATACCAACTGCGAAGAGGCGGAGCTCTTCCTCAACGGCAAATCAATTGGCACTAAGCGCCTCGCCGACTTTGAAGACCGCATCATGAAATGGTCACTAGCCTACGAACCCGGCGAACTGAAAATCGTGGCAACGAAAAACGGTCGCGAAGTTTCCGACACCATCGTCACACACGGCGAACCCGCCTCCATCCGCCTGACAGCGGACAAATTCCAACTCAAAGCCGACGGCTATGACGTCTCCCACCTTGTAGCACAACTCGCCGACGCCAAAGGGAACCCAGTCAAAACCGAAGACCGCGAAATCACCTTTGAAGTCGGTGAGGGATTAAAAGTCCTCGGAGTGGACAATGGCTCGGACAAAAACGTGCAGGATTTCCAGTCGAACAAAATCGTCACTCACCATGGTCGCGCCCTCCTGATCGTCCAATCGAAAACCTCACCGTCTTCCTCCGAAATCAAAGCCGCCTCCGCCGACCTTTCCAATGACCCGCTTCATATCGAGGCGAACTAACAGCACCTGCCCATACT
The DNA here is from genome assembly GCA_030725745.1 of Akkermansiaceae bacterium. Taxonomy (GTDB): domain Bacteria; phylum Verrucomicrobiota; class Verrucomicrobiia; order Verrucomicrobiales; family Akkermansiaceae; genus Luteolibacter. Next base: position 56,860 of record JANRFH010000016.1, on the reverse strand, counting down.
ATGAAATCCTCCATCTTCATACATTCCAAAACGTGTCACCTCATACTTCTCGCACTGGCGATCACGGGGTGCGAATCACCTGATAAGAAAATTACCGATGATTCTACTCCGCAGCCCCTGTTGGAGATCGCAGATCCGGAAAAAAAATGGGTTCTCGACGAACGATTTTCCGATGAATTCGACTCTGCGGAACTCAACGCCACCAAGTGGGACAAAAATCTCGCACCATGGGGAGACCGAGCATGGACACCGGAAAATGTAAATCAGAAGGATGGTTCACTTATCATCCGCGCCACCCATGAACCGCACAAGAATCGCGGCGAAGACTACTACTATAAAGTCGGCATTCTCCGGTCATTCGAAAAAACCACCTACGGCTATTTCGAGGCTCGCATCAAGGGGTGCAGCAAGTTTCCCGGCCTTTGCCCAGCGTTCTGGCTCTACAGTTATGGCAATAATCCCGAAGATCTCAATCCAGACTATCCCAAAGTAACCTACAGCGAAATCGACGTCGTAGAAATGCTGCAAGGTGTCTACGACCCCGGCCACAAGCGCGTGATGGGACCCAACTACATCGACTGCAATCTCCACACTCGTATTATCAACGAGGAGGGCAAGGAAATCTGGCGTCGACCGAACAGCTTTCCAGAAATCTGCCGCAATGGCTGGGAGGCACCATGGGATCCCCGCGACGACTACCATGTCTACGCTGTCGAAAATACTCCGGAAAAGATCACTTGGTTCATCGACGGCAAAAAAGTCGCCGAGTCGGAGAATCTCTATTGGCACCTACCAATGAGCGTCACTCTGACGCTGGAACCCCGCCCCCCGTTGATCTCATGGTCGGGAGTGGACGGACGCGAACCCGTGCCCGAGGCCTCCACCGCAGAAGGCTTTCCTACCGAAATGGCAGTCGACTACGTGCGCTGCTGGAAGCTTTCCGAATCATCGGCCAAACCCGCCAACCCATGATCACACCCACAATTCGAAACGCGTTCTTCTACGCCATCGTTGTCGCGCTCGGCGGCTTTGTCTTCGGCCTCGATGCCGCGCTCATCTCGGGCACCGTGAGATTCATCACCACTGAGTGGAACCTCACCGACATGCAGGTGGGCACCGTGGTCAGCGCTCCAGGCCTGGGAGTCTTGTTCGCGCTGATGATCGCCGGATATTGTTGTGACAAGTTCGGGAGAAAAAAGGCTCTCATCGTCATTGCTGCCCTCTACCTCACTTCGGCGGTCTGGTCCGCGTTGGCCACGAGTTACATGATGCTGGTGGCGGCTCGCTTCTTGGGTGGCCTCGCCTTCACCTCTCTCACACTGGCGGCGATGTACATCGGAGAAATCGCTCCGCCGAAGTGGCGGGGCAAGCTCGTCTCGATGAACCAGATCAACATCGTCGTCGGCTTGACGGCCGCGTATTTCATCAACTACGCCATCCTCAAAGCCTCACAATCCGACGCGTCATGGGCGCAGTCGCTTGGATTTCAGGACGCTGCGTGGAGATGGATGTTAGGATCTGAAATCCTGCCTGCACTCCTATGGCTCATCCTGTTGTTCTTCGTCCCGGAAAGCCCCCGCTGGCTGGTATTCAACAACCGCTCCGATCAGGCACGCAAAGTATTGGCCAAGGTTCTTCCGGAAAACGAGATCGATGAACAGGTCGCCGATATCGAGAAAAGCATGCACCACGCGCATGACAGCCGTTCGATCGGCGCCCAGCTCCGAGAACTTTTCAGCCCCCGCATGCGGCTGGCACTTCTGGTCGGAGCGGCCATCGCCATCGCCCAACAAACCACAGGAATCAACGCCGTTCTCTACTACGCCCCCACCGTTTTCGAACAACTCGGCATCGGCACCGATTCCGCCTTCATGCAGACGGTTTGGGTCGGACTCGTCAGCATCGTCGCCACGGTGTCCTCGCTATTCTTCATCGACCGCTTCGGTCGCCGCCCCATGGTAATCGGCGGCTTGGTCTGGGTGATCGCGAGCCTCGCCATCTGTTCCTATGGATTCCACCAAGCCCGCTATCAACTGACCGATGAATCCCTGGCCGATCTTATCGAATTGGTGGACACCGGTTCCCTGCAGCCCATGGTCGGAAAGACCTATGCAAGCGATGCTGAGTTCAAGACCGCGCTGAATGTAGCCATCGGTGAAACGAAAACCCGCGAGCACGGCAGTGTCCTGATCCAGAAGGCAGCCGTCATCAATGCCACCCTCATCCTGCTTGGTATATTGAGCTTTATCGCCGCCTTTCAATTCTCCGTGGGTCCAATTATGTGGGTTCTCTTTTCGGAAATTTTCCCGATCGCGCTGCGCGGGGTCGCTATTCCCATCTTCGCCTTCATCACCAGCATCGTCAGTTACCTGGTCACCCAGTTTTTCCCATGGCAACTCGCCACCCTCGGAGCCTCCTCGACCCTGCTGAGTTATGCGGCGATGTGCTCAGTCGGCCTTGTCGCCCTCTACCGCTGGCTCCCGGAAACAAAGAACAAGACCATCGAGGAAGTCGAACTCGTCTTCGAGGAGTTGCACATCAAGAAGCAAAAGACCTGATCCCCCCTTCACCATCATGGAAAAAAAACTCAGCGCCGCCTCCCTTCGTGCCCTCAATTACACTAAAGGCCCGGAGTGGTTCTGTGAAATCGTCACCAAACCCATCACAGGCGACCTCGCCGAAAACGATCCCGAAGTAACCCGCCGAGACCCCAGCGCCGTGATCCACGCCGACGGACTCTTTCACGTATGGTACAGCAAATCTAAGGGCAGGAGCCATGGTTTCGGATCGGGCGACCTCGACGCCAAGACATTCCCATGGGATCACTGCGATATCTGGTACGCCACCAGCACGGACGGCTGGCATTGGGAGGAACAGTCCCTCGCTGTCGCCCGCGGTTCAAAGGGATCTTATGACGATCGCAGCGTCTTTACTCCGGAAATCCTCGCCCACGAGGGGAAATACTATCTCGTCTATCAAGTCGTCATATCTCCCTACCTCCGGCGTTCGTTTGAAAACATCTCCCTCGCCGTCGCGGACTCCCCCTCCGGCCCATGGACAAAACTCCCCGGCCCCATACTCGAGGCATCCGCCGATGGCGAATGGGAGGGCGAAGAGGACAACCGTTTCCTCGTAAAGAAAAAAGGCAGCTTCGACAGTCACAAGGTGCACGATCCCACCCTCATGTTCTATCAGGGGAAATTTTGCCTCTACTACAAGGGCGAGCCTATGGGTGAAGAGATGTTCTTCGGCGGGCGAGAGACCAAGTGGGGAGTAGCCATCGCCGACAAGATCGAAGGCCCATACATCCGCAGCGAATACAACCCTGTCACCAATTCCGGCCACGAAGTCTGCGTCTGGCACTATAACGGCGGAATCGCCGCCATGCTCACCACCGACGGCCCCGAGAAGAACACCCTGCAATGGGCACCGGACGGCATTAACTTCGAAATTCAGGCGGTCATCAAGGGCGCGCCACATGCCAACGGACTCTTCCGAACGTCGGATCACGATATAGGCCCGCTCGAAGGCCTGCGCTGGGGACTCTGCCACGTCGTGGACGACGAGACCGGAACCGGCTACATAAATCGCTTCGAGATCGATGAATCCCTCAAGGAATATTTCATGAAACGGGAAACCTACGAGTGAAATGGTAAATCGACCCTGACTCGTCCTCTTGAACCTCACCAAAACCAAAAGCATTCTCCGATATAGGCGAATTAGACACTCGGCTATCACTCCGGCAACAATCCCATACATATCCTAATCATGATCCACCGCCTCTTTCTTCTGCTTGCAGTCGCCTCTCCGCTATCCGCCCAGGATGGTGAGCAACTTTACACACTCTATTGCTCCGCGTGTCACGGTGCCGATGGCAAGGGCGCAACAGGAGGAGCATTTCCCCCATTGGCGAAGAGCCCATGGTTGAAGGGCGATGGCCAGCGCGCAATCAAGGTCGTGCTCAACGGCCTCGAGGGCCCCATTCAAGTGCTCGGCAAAGACTACAATCTTGCGATGCCACCGCAAGGCGCACTGCTCCCTGACGATCAACTGGCCGCCATTCTCACATATGTCCGCAGCGCATGGGGAAACAACGAAAGTGCCATCACTCCGAACTTGGTGAAATCCGTTCGTGCCGCCAGCACAGATCGCACCAAACCATGGACGCCCGAGGAAATTCTGATGGAACACCCACTGCCTCTCGAAGTGACCGCTCTCAAAAACATCACTTCCTCGGTCTTTTCAGGCTCCTGGACCGAGCTCCCGGACTTCAGCACCCTCAAGCCAGACAGCGTAGAAGAGGAGCAGTTCGGCATCATTAGTGCGGAGCAGTCCCCGAAGGAGGTCCACTTCGCCATTGTATGGGAGGGTCAGTTCATCGCCAATGCCCCCCCCGCTAGTACAAAAAAAGCTGGAGCACCCTACACGTTCGCACTTGATGCTGACGATAGCGCCCGCGTTTTCATTGACGGGGAACTCCTCGTCGAAGTCACCGGAATCGGCCCCATGGGATCCAAGCGTGCCAAGACCGAAGAGATCTGGCTCACCCAAGGCTCCTACCCCATCCGCATCGAATACCTTCAGGTGAACGGAAAAAAGGGCATCTCCCTTGGCTGGAAATCCGGCAGAAAGAACCAAAACAAGACTTGGAACTGGCTCTCTGAAATCAAGGGTGACTCCGGCCCCATCTGGCCTTCGATACCCATCAAGCCCACCGCTGAACACACAGCCATGTATCGGAACTTCATTGCCGGCACCACTCCGCGGGCGATTGGTTTCGGTTTCCCCGGCGGCGTGAACCTCGCATACTCGGCAGACCGCCTCACCACCGAGCTCATCTGGACTGGCCCATTTATGGACGGTGGACATCATTGGTACCAGCGCGGCCAAGGCAACGAGCCCCCGGCAGGAAAAAACGTTATCAAACTCTCCAATTCACCCGCACTACCCGCAGGCGCACAATTCAAGGGCTACAAACTCGACGACGCAGGAAATCCATCCTTCAGCGCAATGATCGGCGACAGTCTGCTGACAGACGCATGGCTGCCCGCTCCTAACGGGCTCACCCGCAAATTCTCACTCAGCGGGCAAGGTTCTGACCCGGTTGATATTCTCATCACCGACCTGCTCCACCCCCAACCCGCCGGAACCAACCTATATGACCTAGCTAACAACCTCCTACTCCAGCTCGAGGGTGTGAACCTCCAGACCAAGAACAGTAAGTCGTTCATCAGTCTCACCCCGGGACAGTCCGCCACCCTGACCTACACTTGGAAGAAATAACCCTCCCACAATCTCCTAATTCCAAGTCCAATCCAGAACCTCATTCTTTACATGCGTCTACTTACACTATTTCTAACCCTTAACCTGGCACACGCCGCTACCCACTCGGACTATTACAACCGCGAGGAAATCCCTCTACCCAAAGGTGAAGTCATGGAAATCAGCTCCATCGCGCTGATGCCCGAGAAACAAATCGCCGTCGCCACCCGCCGCGGCGATGTCTGGATTTGCTCGGGTGCCTATGATGACGATCTTTCCAAAGTTTCGTGGAAAAAACTCACCGCAGGCCTCCACGAACCGCTCGGCATGTTCTACAAAGACGGCTGGCTCTTTCTATCCCAACGTCCCGAGTTTTCACGCATCAAGGACTCCTCCGGCAATGGCATCGCCGACACCTTCGAAACCATCAACGCCGACTGGGGAATCAATGGCGACTACCACGAGTATGCTTTCGGCAGCACACCGGACAAGAACGGCGATGTCTGGATCGCCCTTTGCCTTACCGGCTCCGCCTCCGCCAGATCCGATTGGCGCGGCTGGTGCGTCCGCATCACCCCGGACGGAAAAATGATTCCCACCTGCTCTGGCATCCGCTCCCCGGGAGGCATCGGATTCAACGCCCAAGGAGACGCCTTCTACACCGATAACCAAGGCCTCTGGAACGGCTCATCCTCTCTCAAGTGGCTCAAGCCCGGATCGTTTCAAGGAAACCCCACCGGCAACAAATACCACAAACTCGCCGACCTCCCCGCCCCACCGCAACCCGCCGACCCATCTAGAATCCTCGCCGAGCGCCTCAAGGATCCGAGATTCATCCCGCCCGCCGTCATTTTCCCTCATGGGAAAGTCGGACAGTCACCCACCGGTATCGCCTGCGACCAGAGCGGTGGAAAGTTCGGCCCGTGGGAAAAGCAACTCTACGTCGGCGAGCAAACCCATTCACAAGTCCAGCGCGTCTGCCTCGAAATGGTCAACGGCATCTATCAGGGAGCCGTCTTTCATTTCCTCGAAGGCTTTGAGGCCGGCCTCATCCCGATCCGCTTCGACGATGAAGCCGGCATCATTTTCGCTGGCGGTTCCAACCGCGGATGGGGTTCGCGCGGCAAGAAGCCGTTCACCTTCGAGCGTGTCAGATGGACGGGGAAAACTCCCTTTGAAATCCTCACCATGACCGCCAATCACGACGGCTTCACCCTCAATTTCACTGAACCCGTCGATCCCACATCCGCCGGAAATCCCGCCAGCTATTCGATGGAAGCCTGGACCTACATCCTCCAGCACACTTACGGCAGCCCGGAAGTCGATCAGGCCACACCCAAAATCACTTCCGCCACCATCTCCCCCGATAATAAATCCGTCCAACTCAAGATCGAAGGCCTCGTCCGAGGACACGTTCACCACCTTGAGTCAATCGGAGTCCGATCCGCCAAAGGCGAACCGCTCTTGCACCAAGACGCCTACTACACGCTCAACGAAATCCCCAACTAAGCGACTCTCCGGCACCCATCCCGCACTACCTGCAGCGACCAAAGAACAGAAACGTATCCCGGATATGCTCTACCCAGTATGGCCATTCGTGGCCGCCTGGGAACTCCTGATAGGAACAACTGATCCCCGCTTCACGCAACTCCGCGTAAAGCCGGCGATTCCCCTCGATCAACTCATCATCCACTCCGCAATCGAAGTGAAACGGTGGCAGGCTATCCTTGTTTCGCAGTATCGTGTTGATCACGGTGTTCTCCTCTTCATCGATTTCCCCGTAAGCATCCAGCGGCTCTTCGACAAACTGGCTCATCTCACTGAAACGCGTGATCGATGAATGCCCTGCGAAGGCCGTGAAACGATCCGGATAGGTCGCGCCGATGCGCAGAGCGCCGTACCCACCCATCGAAAGCCCGGCTATGAAAAGCGGCGCATCCGGTGAGTTGCCTGTGACCTCACTCACGAGTCGCGGCACCTCATCGACAACCCATTTCTCGAAATCCTTGCTGTTGTGCTTCAGGTAGGCGCTGCCATCGCCCCACAAACCGTCGGATGGCATCACTAAAATCATCGGCTCAATTTCGCCCGCATCGATCAGCGATTGCAGCGACGTATGTGCCTTGCCCATCCCCGCCCAAATCCAGTGACTACCGTAGACGCCGTGCAGGAGGATCACCACCGGCACGTTTTCAAGACCCTTTGCCTGCTCCGGCACATAAACCGAGGCGTCTACCCGCGCACCCAGCGCCGGGCTCTTCACGGTCATATGTTTCAAGATACCACCCGGACAGGGAAAATCTCCGGTCTCGGTGGTTCGGAAATAGGATGCTTGGTCAGTCATATTATGGAAATACCACGACTCCCTTGGCATTGCGGCCAGCCATCATATCGTCGATCGCCTGTTGCAAGTTTTCGAGCGCATAGGTTCGGGTGATCAATTCATCCAGCATCAGAGCACCCTGACTGTAGAGATCCAAAAGTTTCGGGAAATCAAACTCGGGCATCGCCATGCCATAGAGCGGGTTCATGTAAATTTTGTCCCACTCGAACAGGTTCATATCGATCTCTATGGTCTGCTCGATTCCGGAAACCTGCACTGCCGTTCCCGCATTGCGAACCATCGCCAACGGAGCCGCACCGAGCGCAGGAATACCCGTGCATTCGAACCCATAATCAGCGCCTCTTCCGCCACAGAGTTCTTTGACTTTTTCTGATGCTTTCATGAGTCCCACATCGTCCCTGTCAGCCAAGATCAGATGCGTCGCACCAAACTGCTTGGCCATGTCGAGACGTTGTTGATTCACGTCGACTGCGATGATTTTCGCAGCACCCGAAATGCGAGCGCCTTGAATGACATTGAGCCCAACACCTCCCGTGCCAAGGATCACGGCACTGCTACCGGCCGCGAGCTTGGCCGCATTTACCACCGATCCGTAGCCGGTCATCACGCCGCAACCGATGATGCAGGCGGATTCAAAAGGAATTTCCACATTGTAGGGAATCACCGCCTCTTGTTTCACCACGGTGTAATTGCTAAGCGTTCCAATGTTGAACGAACGTTTCAGAGCCTCGCCCCTCCATCGCGTCGTTCCCGCCTGAGCTGCGCCGTCATCGGGATTTGAGCCGGTGACGGGCGAATTCTTCTCACAGATATTCTGATGCCCGGTCTGGCATTGATAGCAGCAGCGGCACGGAATCGCCCAGTTGAGCAGCACCTTGTCGCCGGCCTTCACATGAGTCACTCCCTCGCCCACCGACTCCACGATACCAGCACCCTCGTGGCCAAGCACGTGGTGGTAGCCCCAGTTCAGTGAATCGTAATCGGTGTGGCAGATGCCGGACGCCTTGAGCGCCACGCGTACCTCCCCCGCCCCGGGCGGATGAACCTCGATCTCTTCAATGGTGAAAGATCCCTTGTTGTCGGCGACTGCCGCCTTCGCTTGAAAAATCATGATGAAAGCTTGGTGAATTTCGTCCTCAGCAGTTCGTAGCCGACCATCCGGGTGTAATCAGGTTCCCTCTCAACAAGTTCCGTAGTTTCAAGAACCTCTATGTCGGAAACCTTCTCTGAGAGCGCCTTGATCAAGCCACGCATGATGGCTCGCGCATGATGTGCACCGAGGCAGTTGTGCGCTCCGAATCCGAATGCCACGTGCGGGTTTGGTTTCCGGTCGAGCTTCACTTCGTTCGGTTCGTCAAACACCTCGGGATCACGGTTCGCGGAAGACCAGCACAGGGAAACACGCCCCTCAGCCTGCACCTCGAATCCATGCACATCCGTCTTCACCGGACAAACCCTACCGATATGCGTGAGTGGTATGAACAGGCGGAAGAACTCTTCGGAGGCCAGATTGATCCGAGCCGGGTTCTCACGAATCCAATCTAAGGCCTCGGGATGTTCTGCAAAGTAGGCAATGATCCGCGTGGCCGTATGGATGATGGTATCGCGTCCACCCGCGAAGGCGATATTCGCATAACCAAGCTTTTCCTCCATGGTGAGGAGGCGCCCCTGGAACTCCGCTTGATTAAGCGCAGAGAAAAAATCATCACCCGGATTCTCCGCCGCAGCCTCGAACATCTGCTGGCAGTATTTTTCCATGAATGGCCCTTTGGATTTCCCGTCGCCATCCTTGAACACATGAATTCCCCAACTCACCCATAGCTCCGCTTCCTTTTCCGAAACATTGAGCAGGTAGGTCAATGCATAGGACTGAAGTGGAATCGCGAAATCCTTCACCGCATCAATCGAGCCCGCCTCCAGAGCCTTGTTCAAAAGCGAATCGATCAAGCCATGGATTTTTGCAAGCACATCCGGCTGCTTCGGGCGAAGGAAAAACGGCTCGACGATTTTTCGATACTCCGCATGCACCGGAGGATCTACTTCCAACGGATACTGCCGCACCGTCCGCACATCTTTTTCCGAAGGTATCGGCACCCGCAGTGGCGCATCGGAACTGAAAGTCGTGGAGTCCTTCGCCGCTGTTCGCACATCTTTGAGGCGAAGAATCATCGGTACTTTCTCTCCGTCAAAAGTGCCGACATGAATCGGGCACTTGCCACGTGCTTCTTGAAATGGATCGTTGTAATCGCTCATAATGGCCGTCGTTTAAACTTCAATCGTTCGGGGCAACTTGTAGCACTAGGCCATCGAGTTCGTCAGTCATCTCGATCTGGCAGGTGAGCCGGCTATTCGGCTGGCAGTGGGAGTTGAAGCTCAATGTATCCTTCTCCGTTTCGTTCGCAGGCCCCACGCGATCCATCCATTCCTTCGGCACATAGACATGGCAGGTCGAGCATGAACAGGCTCCACCGCAATCTCCGGCGATACCTTCTACTTCCTCTTCAACGGCTACTTCCACAAGACATCCGTCGGCGTTTTCAATTTCGACGGATTTTCCTTCTTGTGTGATGAATGTGACTTTTGGCATTACGTTTGGTTTTTCATTTGGGTTATGACCAAACCTAGTCCCGTGGCCACTTTCATTCCACGCCTCTGCGGCTGAAAAGTAGCACTCTATTGCGCACATTGGTGCCGCTGCCGGAACTCCCGCGGGCTGATACCGGAGATTTCACGGAAGCGCCGGTTAAAGTTTGAAAGGCTTTCAAAACCACTGGCAAACGCCACCTCGGAGATGGTTTGCTTCGTCTCGATCAACATCCGGTGTGCATGGCCAATGCGCACTTCATTGACAAATCCCGAGACCGTCCGGCCGGTGAATCGTTTGAAATAGCGGCTGAAGGCGGACGCACTCATCCCCGCGTTGCGCGCCATTTCCTCGTGATCGATCTGCTCGGTGAAATTCTGGAAAACATACTGATGCGCGGAGTTGATGCGCTCGCACGCGAACTGGTCGAGCTGCGGCGAAAATCCCGCGCTTGATAGCAACTTGGTATTTCCAGCGCTTGCCAGAAGCTGGAACAACTCGAGCAGACGGATCAATCGTGGCAATCCCGACAACTCTTTCATACCCATCAAGATCGGCTTCGCCGCAGCCGCAGTCCGCGCATCAAATGAGACACCGCGGCGGGCGCTAGCCAAGAGCTTGTGCACCTGCTGTAGCTCCGGGCAGTCGAGGAAATCCGTGCCGAGCGCCTCACCGAAATGCACGACCAGTGAGTGCGCATACTCCGCCCGCGTCCTGGCAGGAGCATCATTTCGCCAAACGTGTGGCAGATTGGCACCGATCAACACGAGGTCGCCCGGGCCGAACGGCGCGATGTTGTCACCGACAAAGCGTCTGCCGCTGCCGTGTTCGATATAGGTCAGTTCGATTTCCGGGTGGAAGTGCCATGGACTGGAAAACTCCGGCAGCTTGAACTCACGGAGATTGAAGGAACACTGATCACACTTGGGAACCAGTTCAAACTTTGCTGTCGGAGGTCGGGGCATCGGATTATCGAAAAGACTAGCTAATCCTGCGGTGGCAGCAAGTAGAGTCGTCCCCGGAGATGACCAACTGTCCGCGACTGATGTCAATAGGGTGCTGGTTTTCGGCATTCTGAGAGTAGAATATTAGCCGTTCTCCCTGCAATCTCGCTGATGTCCGAATCCATCCGGATCTAAAACCCAAATCCCCATGCAGCTCCATTTCATCGATTATTCCATTTTCGCGGTATTCATCGTCGCCGTCGTCGCCATCGGCATTCTTGGCAGTCGGCATGAGAAAGACAGCGAGTCGTATTTCCTCGCCGGGCGCGGACTCCCGTGGTGGCTCATTGGCTTTTCGCTCATCGCGGCAAACATTTCCACCGAGCAATTCGTCGGCATGTCCGGCAGCGCGGCGGATCGACTCGGGATGGCCATCGCGAGTTACGAATGGCTGGCGGCGGTCACTCTGGTGGTGGTCGCGTTTTTCTTCCTTCCGTATTTCCTACGCACCGGCATCTACACCATCCCCGAATTTCTGGAACGGAGGTTCAATCGAACCACCCGGTCGATCATGGCGTTCTGTATGGTGTTGATTTACATCCTGCTGGTGGGTGCCGTGACGTATTCGGGCGCGCTGACCATCGAGACGGCGTTTCATGGCAAGGTGCTTTTTGGATTCCTGCCAATCACCGTGACCACCGGTGCATGGTTCATCGGCATTATGGCCGCGGCCTACGTGGCGACTGGCGGACTTAAAGCCTGCGCGTGGGCGGATCTCATCCAGGGCAGTGCCCTGATCATCGGAGGCGGCGTGATTATGTATTTTGCCCTGCAAAAACTTGGAATCACACCGCTGACAGATCTCGCATCCAGCGCACCCGTTCCGGACGGCCTGACCGATGCGGATAGCGGCATGGCTAAGTTCACCGCACTGAATTCACACAAGTTCCACATGGTTCTCCCGCGCACCGATCCATTCCTGCCATGGACCACCCTGATTCTCGGACTATGGATTCCCAACTTTTACTACTGGGGACTCAACCAATATATCATGCAGCGCACGCTAGGTTCGAAATCACTCGCGGAAGGCCAAAAAGGCATCGTGTTCGCCGCATTGATGAAACTGTTCGTTCCGTTCATTATCGTGATGCCCGGCATGATTGCGTTCAACCTCTTCAGCGGAGAGATGCGGGACGCCGCCGAACCGAACAACGACCGCGTGCTGCAATTGTTCGAAGAGGCAAAAGCTGCCCCCTCCGCGACCACCGGCATCTTCATCGCGGACGAAGCATGGCAATCAACTCATCCGGAAATCTCTGAGGAAATCTCCACCTTCAATGAAGCTGTAACCAACCGCGCGAAATCCGAAGGCTTCACTCCGACCGAGGAAAAGCTCGTGGGCTACAAATACGACACCGCATTCGGCTTTCTCATCAGCAAGGTGCTTCCTGAAGGTTCCGGTTGGCAGGGCTTCGTCCTCGCAGCCCTGCTGGGAGCGGTAGTCAGCACGCTGGCCTCCATGCTGAACGCAGCTTCCACCATCGTGACCATGGACATTTACCGCCTGCACATCTCGCCCGACGCATCACAGAAACGTCTCGTAGGCATCGGCAGGATCTTGGTGGGAGTCTTTGCAGTGCTCGGATGTTGGTTGGCTCCGAAACTCGGTGACCCACGTATCGGAAACAGCATTTTCGCCATCATCCAGGAAGGTCAGGCCTATATTTACTCCGGTATCCTCGCCGTCTTCCTCGTAGGCATGCTCGTCCGCCGCGCGCCGCCAATCACCGGCACCGTGGGACTCTTGTTAGGCCCTGCATCATTCTGGACGATCAAGCAGTTCGCGCCCGGCATTTCCTTCGTGGATCGCGCCTCGCTTGCTTTCGGAATCGTACTCGTCGTGTTGCTGGCAATCACCGCCATCAAGCCACTGGCAAAACCCGTTCAACTGGCTACCACCTCGACCATCGATCTCACCCCATCGAAAGGAGCCAAGGCGCTCGGCGTCGTCGTGATCCTCCTAACCATCACCCTCTACATCGTCTTCTGGTGAACTTATTCCTAGGATACGTCCCTAACCCCCATCGAACTACAATCGGAAGGAACAAGACGTTTTTCAGACAGAGGCATCTTACCCTTCGCACCTTGAGCAACCAAAATTCCGAATCATGGCTTTCACCAAATCCGTTTTCACTGCGTCGCTCATAGTTATCTGTGCCGATGCCGCCGACGGACAGGAATGGAAAGGCTTACCCGTCCCCGCCGATCCCGGTGCCGGTAAAACATGGAAAATCCAAGCTCCTTCGGACGACTTCAACTATGATGCCCCGGCCGCTGAAAAGGGTGCCCGGTTCGATGCCAAGTGGATCGATACATTTCACAATCAATGGACGGGTCCAGGGAAAACCATTTGGGATCGAAAGCATTCACTGGTTGCTGACGGACAGTTACAAATCATCGCGAGCCGGGCCAATGCCAATCAAGTTTTCACCGGCTGCATCACATCGAAGCAAAGGGTGGTTTATCCTGTATTCATCGAAGCACGGGTTAAGATCAGCAACAGCACGCTGGCCTCCGACGTCTGGCTTTTGAGCCCGGATGACACCCAGGAAATCGACATCCTGGAAGCGTATGGAACGAGCTATTCCGCCGGAGCAAAAAAAGATCAGACATGGTTCGCCGAAAGGTTACACCTGAGCCATCACATGTTTATTCGTAGTCCTTTCCAAGACTATCAACCCACGGACGCTGGAAGTTGGTATACCGACGGCACTCTATGGCGCGACAACTTCCTGCGGATCGGGGTCTACTGGAAAGATCCGTTACACCTGGAATACTATTTGAACGGGAAACTCGTAAGAACCGTTTCAGGTGCGAAAAAAATCGATCCGCATGATATCGCGAAGGGCAAAGGACTTCACAAGGAAATGGATATCATCATCAACGCCGAAGATCAGGATTGGCGCTCCATGCAGGGCATCACCCCAACTGACGAAGAACTCGCCAACAAAGAAAACCACACCTTCAGAGTAGATTGGATTCGCGTCTACAAGCCTGTCAAAACACAAAACCCACCCGACTGAGTGACTCGATTCACCGTTCCAAATTTACTACAACAAGCCCATCCAGACCATGTATCTCTTCAATTATGCCTACCTACGCCAATTGACTCTCGCACTCCTGATTTCGCTGATCGGCATCTGTCATGCCGATCCCGGACGCATCGTGCAGGACTTCAATTTCGACTGGAAATTCCAACTCGGTGAAGAAAAAGACGAGGCGAAATGGCAAGCGGTTCGTCTACCCCATGATTGGTCCATCGCCGACGGATTCACACAGGAGAAGACCGGATGCAGCACCGGCTTCCTGCCAGGCGGCATCGGCTGGTATCGGAAGGAATTCAAACTCCCGGAGGACTGGCGCGGCGAACGTGTGGCCATCGTCTTCGAGGGCATTTACAAGCGCTCCACAGTCTGGCTCAACGGCCACGAAATCGGCGGTCGCCCAAGTGGATTCGTTTCCTTCGATCTGGATCTGACCAAGCACGCGAACTTCGGAGAAGAATCCAACGAACTGATCGTCCGGGCGGATCACTCATCCTATCTCGACACCCGTTGGTATTGCGGCTCCGGCATCTATCGCGACGTCCATCTCATCAAAACCGCTCCCACCCACATACCCGAATGGGGCGTCTGGGTTCAGACTCCTGAAATCACTGACGAGAAATCTTCCGTCACCGTCACTACGGAAATTTCCTCACCAACCGACGAAGCGATCCAAGTCACCGTTGACCTGCTGGATCCGGATGGGAAAACCGTCGCAAGCCACACACAGACCTATCAACCCACCGAAGACAGCAAGGTCGACATCCCTCTCGACATCGCCGAACCACAACGCTGGGACGTCACATCGCCGAAAACCTATCAGGCACACATCCGTCTCGAACGTGACGGAAAATCACTCGACAAGCGTAGGGTGAACTTCGGCATTCGCACTGCGGTGTTCGATTCCGAACGCGGATTTCTCCTCAACGACCGTCAGGTAAAACTCAAAGGCGTGAACCTCCACCACGATGCAGGACTCCTCGGCGTGGCCGTGCCGAAAGACGTCTGGCGCGACCGTCTCACAAAGTTACAAGACATCGGTGTAAACGCCATCCGCACTGCCCACAATCCGCACGCAACCGATCTACTGGATCTATGCGATGAAATGGGTCTACTTGTCATGGACGAGTTTTTCGATGAATGGAAAGTCCCCAAGGAAAAGTCGCTGGTCTATCTCAGCGACAACATCGCCCCCAAAGACGTTACCCATGGTTATTTCGAACTGTTTGACGAGTGGGCCGAGCGCGATGTCAAAGCCACTATTCGCAGGGATCGCAACCATCCGTCCGTTATCATGTGGAGCATCGGCAACGAAATCGAGTGGACCTACCCCTATTATCCCCAGTCCGCCAACCCCGTGCCAGAAGGCGCCGCCGAAAACGTCCACTCTCACCCCGTCGACTACGATCCGGTAAAAATCCGCGAACGCATGGCAAGGCTCCTCGATGGCCCCGACGAGCTCGCCGAAACAGCCGTTAAACTTTCCGGTTGGGTCAAAGAAACTGATCCCACCCGCCCGGTTACCTCCGGCCTCGTGAAACCGTCCGTCGGCTTCGTCACCGGCTACACCGATGCGCTCGACGTCGTCGGATTCAACTACCGTGCCGGGGAATATGACACCGCCCACAAAATGTATCCCGAAGCTCGCATCGTGGGTTCTGAGAACTGGGGCACTTGGGCAGAATGGAAAGCTGCGCTCGACCGTGATTTCGTCGCCGGGATCTTCATCTGGACAGGCTATGCTTATCTTGGCGAGGCCGGCCCATGGCCACGCAAAGGACTTGAGATTTCCCTATTCGATTACGCCGGATTCAAAACCCCGCGTGGCCACTTTTTTGAAGCCATGTGGGTCGACAAACCGAAAGTCTGGGTCGGCAGCACCGCCGCTACGGAATCCGAATACAGCTACACCAAAGAAGACGGATGGAAGTTCACCGAGCGCATCTATGAATATCCCAAAATGAAATGGCTTCGCCCCTGGGAATGGGATTTCGTTTCCGCCAACTGGAACTACCAACCCGGAGAATCCACTATCGTCCAAGCTTACGGAAACACCGACGAGGTGGAACTTTTCCTCAACGGAAATTCACTTGGCACCCGGAAAATGGCCGATCTGGAAGACCGAATCGCCAAATGGCTGGTGCCCTTCGAAGCGGGCGAACTCAAGCTGGTAGGACTTGATGGAGGTCAACCCGTCACCAGCGACACCCTCCTCACTCACGGTTCACCGGCAAAAATCGAACTCAAAGCAGACCGGAAAACGATGGCTGCAAATCAATACGATGTGACCCGCGTGGAACTCCAACTTACGGACAAGGACGGTGTGCCCGTCGTCAAAGATGACCAGGAAATCACCTTCGAGGTGGACGGCCCGGCGCGGCTGTTAGGAGTGGACAACGGCTGGGAAAAAAGCGTGCAACCCTATCAGACGAACCATCTCACCACATGGCAGGGTCGCGCCCTTCTTTTGATTCAGTCCGAAGACAAACCAAGGGTGGTGACGGTGACCGCCCGCTGCGGTGACTTCGTCTCCGACAAGCTTGTTGTGAAAATCCAGCCTTGATCGACTCAGAGACCGTAGCTGCGAATCGCGTTCCCGCCTAGGATCGCCTTGGACTCATCCGCTGAAAGACCTTCGACGAATCCGCGGAACATTTCCGCCCACGCCTGATAGGAGTCGATCCGAAGCAGGCAGACCGGCCAGTCGCTGCCGAACATCACGCGATCCGCGCCGAAGAGGGCGAGGGTTTCCTCAAAATAAGCTCGAAGCGTGGGTTCGTCGATTTCCTCGTCCACTACTTCATTGACCATCCCGGAAATTTTCACGCCGAGAATATTTTCGCGTTTCGCCAGTTCGGCCATCCCTGCTTTCCAAGCGGGATCGATTTTGCCCTTCCGGATTTCAGGTTTGGCGATGTGGTCGATGACAATGCCGAGCTCCGGTTGGCGATCGACGAGCTGGATCGCGACCGGAAGCTGCCGTTGAAACAACAACAGGTCGTAGCGCAGATCGAGATCGGGAAGAAGCGAGAGTCCGCGATGGAAATCATCGCGAAGGAAATAAGAATCCGGCTCACCCTGTAGGACGTGGCGGACGCCCTTGAACTTGGGTTGAGCGGCGAGGCGAGCGAGTGGCTCGCCGACTGAGGAATCGATCAAAGGCACCCATCCGACAACGCCGGCGATGGTTGTCGATTGGTCTGCCAGAGATAGCAACCAGTCGGATTCTTCGAGGATCTGCCGTGCCTGGACCACCACCGTGGCATCTACCGCCGCAGCATTGGCGGCAGCATCCAATTGATTCAAAAGCTGATCTTGAGCCAGTGGTGAACCGGGTGGAATCCAATCGTATTCCGTTGCGGAGTAATTCCAAAGGTGGTGGTGGGAATCGATCATGGTGGATTGGGCTGCGTTCATGGCAATATGAATGAATGAATCGACGATATGGTCTGGCGGGCAGCGGTTTCAGGATCGGGCAGTGCCAATATTTCCGCTGATAGGTAGCCCTCGTAGCCGATATCCCGCAGCGCCGCTATCATCCTCCCGGCGTCCGTATGTCCGAACCCCATTGCCTGCCGATTGGAGTCCGCGTAGTGAACGTGGCCGATGTGGCTTCCGGCATCGCGGATGGCCGATGCCGGATCCTGTTCCTCGATATTCATATGGAAAAGATCTGCGAGCAACTGGACGTTCGTCAGTTCATGCTGTTCGAGGAATCGTGCCGCATCGCCGAGGCGATTGAACAGGCGGGTCTCGTAGCGGTTCAGCGGTTCGTAGATAAACGGCACGCCGTAACGATCGGCGCGAGCACCACATTCGCGCAGTCCCGCAGCTAGCAGGTCACGCGCCTCTTCATGATCACCGCTTCCCTGCATCGAACCCAGAATCGCTGGAGCACCCAGTCGGCCGCCGAAATCGATCATCGCAAATACGAAATCAAGAGCCTCGCAGCGACGATCAACATCAGTATCCGTGATCGTCAAACCATGCCGCAACAGACCTGCTCCGGTGCCTACGGCGGCGATCTCCAAGCCGTGGTATAGAGCCAGTGAAGCCACCTCCTTCGTCGATACATAGTCTGGACTTGGCAAGAAAAGCTCCACCGCATTAAAGCCGGTTGCTGCCGCAGTAGCAAACGCATCCGGGAGCGGCGAACGCAAAACGAATGGGCCGTTAACAGCTTCTTCAACCTGCGAAATGGTGATGGAGGATTTAAACATTTGCATCGATAACATCGAATAGGCTCAACAGAGAAACGGAAAAGTAAAATGCGGTATCGGGAGTGTATTTCAAAATGATCAAGATAGACGAAGCTCGCTGTCTCATCAGCGACAGCAGAAGATCAATCCAATTTCGGCCCTATTACGGGCGGCCCTGGCGGCTTCGGCTTGTCGGGAGCAGGCGGCGGATCCTCTAACCTGTTTACTTCGATGTCCGGGATTGGAAAACGCCAAGATTTTGCACCCGAAACCTCCCATCCTGCCGGAATGTTCGCGCGATCCAGCAGTCCCCTACCCTTGAGGTAGGTGTTGAAGGAATCCGGATTTACGTGGAATAGAACCACTGAGCGACTGTCGCTTTTCATTTTTAGGGCGGCTTTTGAATACGCCGAACCCGGTTTTTCAAGTTCCTCCATCGGCGTGCCGCCTTTCTCAAGATCCGGACTGACTTCGATGTGAAGACGGCTACCCGCAGGGTAGGCGATTATTTCAACCTTCTGTCCCTGGGTGTTCCTGAAATCGAAATTCTTGAAGTGTGCGGTGATCTTCTCCTGATCATAGATATACCGATCAAAACCCTGCTGTTTGATGCGCTCGATGAGCCAGTCGCGCTTGTGCTTTTTGAACTCTTCTTCGAAGACCTCCAGCAGACCGTTGGGATCGATGATGTGAACCCTATCCTTGATGGCGAGTGCATGGTAAACAACCGCCTTGGGCGGAATTGGTCGGCTGTTGGGAATGGTGACCTCGGCCGGCGGCGGGGCTTGGATCACCGGCGTCTGGTCGAGTTGAGCTTCTAGCTTGGCGATCTCTTCCTGAATGCTAACGGTCTGCTCATTCTCGGCGTCGCGCTCCTTACGAATCTTTTCTTCTAGCTCTTTGAGTTCCTTGACATCGGCGAGCAGTTCGTCGCTTTCTACGATGCTTTTTTCCAGTAGGGCTATGCGCCGCTTTTCCTCTTCGATTTCGGCGAGAGTCGGCGCATCTTCCTTGAGCTTCTCCACTACGGACTCCTTCTTCTTCTCGATTTCTTCGAGCAAATCTTTCGATGCTTTGACTTCCTCCGGAGTGGCGGGCTGTAGGTCTTCGAGGAACTTCACCACCTTCTGGGTGACATCTGCCTGAACAAGAACAAGCACGAGGATGAGCACGGCCACCACGTTGGTGAGCGCGTCCATCAGGGAATCAAGATTGATCCCTCCATCTGAGCTGTTTTTTCGTTTGCGCGCCACGGGTCTAATTGAAAAGGGAGAGATCGATTTTGCCCTCGTTGGGGATCGGCAGTTTACCGGTGCTGATCTCGTATTTTGTTTCGGCAATGCCGGCGGCCCACAGATAGGCTTCGTTGCCGGACTTGCGGATCAGGAAAAGAACCATCGAATCATCCGTGCTCTTCACTTTTTCGAGCAGCGAACTGAAATCCTCGTTGGTCGGGATGGCAGCTTTGGAAAC
This sequence comes from Akkermansiaceae bacterium, assembly GCA_030725745.1. Classification (GTDB taxonomy): domain Bacteria; phylum Verrucomicrobiota; class Verrucomicrobiia; order Verrucomicrobiales; family Akkermansiaceae; genus Luteolibacter. The sequence continues at coordinate 36,950 of JANRFH010000016.1, read as the reverse complement.
GGGTTTTGACTGACCGTTCTCATCGATGATCACGATACCTGTCGAGTTGCACTCGACGAAGAAGAGGTTGCGAGCATGGCGCGAGCCCACCCCGCCGGGGCGGATGATCACTGACTCGACGGCCTTAGGGGGCTCCTTACGTTTCTTAAGTTCTTCCTGAAGCTCGGAGAGTCGATTCTGCAACGGCGGGCGCTCCCCTTTCAGCCGGGTGATTTCCTGCTTCAGGTTCTCAACGATTTTTTGCAGGGAAGCGTCGGTCTCGTTCGGATCGGTTGCTTTTTGGATTTCGTCGAGTTTCGAACGGAGAACGATTGTCCGGTCTTCGAGCTTGGCCATCTCGGCGGAGGTGGATTTTTCCTTCTGTAGCTTTTCTTCGAGTTTTGCGACTTCCTTCTTCGTGGCCTCGGTTTTTTTCTTGGTATCGCGGTTTTCGATGGCGCGCGCGAGTTCCTCCTCGGTCTTGCCTTCCTGGTTCATCTGATTGACTTGCATCGTCACGCTGATCATGAGCGTGAGGATGCCAATGAGGCATGCCAGGATACTCATGAACGAGAAGAGGGAAACTCCCTCGTCATTACTGGTTCTGCGCTTGGGCATGGGTCGAAAAGGAGGTTATCTACTGAAGAAGCCTTTCTTCCTCTTCGCGCTGTCCGGGATCTTGTTCTGGCCGAGATCGCGGAGGGCGTGGTTGATGAGGTCGATGCCGTTGGCGATCTTGTCGAAGGTCTTAGCCAGCTCGATGTGGGATTTGATGAAGACTTCGCCGCTGGTATCGGTTAGTTTTTCCACGGCGTTGGTGAAGTTGGTTTGCACGACTTCCTGATGCCTGTTGAGCCGATCTTCCATGGACTTCCCGCTTTCCTTGAGCTGGATGGTGGATTCGTTGAGGTTCACGAGGAATGTCTCGTGGGCTCGGGCGAGTGAGGCGACAAGCTGAGGAATGCTATCGGCCTGCTGCAAGAGGCTGTCGGAGACCGGGTTGCGGCTATCGTTGAGCTTGGGTAGGAGTTTCTCGGTGGTGAAAGCATCGATGAGGGTGAGCGTCTCGTCTTCCTTTTTCTGCACAGCAGCCATCGGGAAGCTCATCAGCATGGAGAGGATGAGGCCGAGCAAGGTAGTGTCGAAAGCGACGCCGAGGCCGCCGGTGAGGCTGTTGATGGATTGTTTCAGTGCTTCCGGGTCGGCATTGTCACCCATGGCGAGCGAGCCGACGGCGGTGGAGAGTCCCATGACCGTGCCGATGAAGCCGAGGATGGGGATGGCCCAGAGGAAGACTTTCAGGAGCGAGTAGGAGCCAGTGGAGCGGTTAGCATCGATGTCTGACTGGGTGGAAAGGAAGGACGCGACCTCGGTATTGTCGCCGCGTTTTTCGAAGAGTTCGAGGGCTTTACGTATGCGGTTGACGAATAGGCTGTCTCGCAGGGTGAGTGGGGTGCGGTAGACGTTGTCGATGAACTCACCGACGTTTTCGCGGTGAATCTCCTTCCCGATACGAGCGGGGAAAAGCTCAAGGAGAGTGGCGCGTTCCTGATGTTGGTTTTTCTTCAGTTTCATGAAGAGGATGGTCATGCCCCAGATGAAAAGGAAAGTTTCCGCCCAGTTGACCCATCCGCGATCAATGAAAATAGCCCCAAAGCTGTCCTTGAAGGGAATGAGCGCCACGAGGAAAACGACAGTGATGGCACCGCCGATGAGGAGGCTTTTTCCGAAATCGACGTTGGCGTGATCAGTTTCCTCCCAGCCGGAGCGTTCTGGGCGCGGGGTGCCGGAGGGATCGGTTGTTGATGGCTCGTCTGCTGCGGCTGGGATCTGTAGACGACCGTTACAAGCGGGGCACTGGACGGTCTGACCGTAGTGATCCGGCGAGGCATCAAGGTCGGTTTTGCAATGGGGACATGGAACTAGCATGGGAATATTTGGCTTCGCCGGGATTGTCGACAATATCCAGTTCATGGCAAGTGTTTTCGATTTCCTCTTAACAGGAATATGAACCCGCCACTATTTGCAGCTAAAACAGACAGCCATTATCGATCCTGAAGCCGCGCAAAATGAGACGGAGCGATCCCCATCAGACTCTTGAAGGTTCGGGAGAAATGGAAGGGGTCGGCAAAAAGCAATTCTTCCGAAACCCGCGCGACGCTCAGCCCCGCCTGTAGCATCACGGCTCCATGGTTCACCTTCAGCCGCAGCAACATCTGATAGGGACTCTGTCGGTCGAATTTCTTAAACAATCGGCACAAATAGGCAGGATCTACATGACAAGCGGTAGCGACCTCCCCCAGCGAGCGTAATTCCTGCCAATGCTCCTGAATATACTGGCGACACCGGCGGTAGGTTCCAAAGGCTGGAGACCCAGCCGACTCGTTAGGAATCGATGACTCAGCGATGCGAAGCAAGAGAAGTTCAAGCATCACTATCGCGATGCGACCACCAAACGGCGTGTATTCCATACCATTGCGGATCAAATCCTCAAACACTGCCAGCACTTCGCCCGGCGTCGAAGTCTGCACCACTGTCCCGGGAGCTGGGCCAAGAGTTTTCAACAAATCCCCCGCCCTCAAGCCGGTAAAATCTACAAAATACTTCACCATAGGATCGCCCGGATCGTTGCGTATGGCATGCCTCGTGTCCGGCCCGTAGCTAAAAAGCGAGCCCGCCTGGATTCCTACGGTATCCTCACCGAATTTCACCTCACCCCGCCCCTGCGCCACGAATTCGAGTCCGAAAAAAGGAAATCCGCTGCGCTCGACCTGATATTCCGGCGAGCAATTTTCCAATCCCCCGGAAACCACTGTTAGCGCCGAATCCCGCTGAGGATTCAGATCAAGATGAAACCTCTTTGCCTGAGAGATTTGCGCGGAGAAATATGCAGGATCCCCGATTTCACTCATAAAAAGACAATATCTCACCGGAATAAGGAAGTCAATTATCTTCATCTTTGAGGCAACATCATCCATTCCCAAGGCTGCACATTCCTGCGATATTGTCCTCACTTCCGGCCAAAGTCCGGATATCGAAAAAACAATCCCAACCACCATGGACTACCGCCCACTTGGCAATACTGGCCTCACCGTTTCCGCCCTCAGCTTTGGCGCCTCATCACTGGGCGCGGTGTTTCGCCCGGTCTCCGTAGACCAATGTATCGAAACCGTTCACGCAGCTCTCGACGGCGGTATCAATCTAATCGACGTCTCGCCATCTTACGGCGAAACGCTTGCTGAACTCAACCTCGGTCGCGCATTGGAAGGCATCCAGCGGGATCGTTACATCCTCGCTACCAAGATTGGCAGCTACAGCGAGGAACGCGGCGACTACGACTTCTCGCGTGCCAGCACTGAGCGCAGCGTGGAGCACAGCCTAAAGCGCCTCGGCGTCGACTGCATCGATCTCATTCAGTGCCACGACATCGAGTTCGCGGACCACGACCAGATCGTCAATGAAACCCTCCCCACCCTGCACCGTCTCAAGGAACAGGGACTCGTCCGCCATGTCGGAATCACCGGCCTGCCTCTGAACGTGTTTCCCTCGATCATCGATCGCGTTGCGCCCGGCATTGTGGAAACGATCCTTTCATTCTGCCACTACGAACTCAATGACACCTCGCTGGAGGATCTCATCCCGTATTTCAAGGAACACGGCGTCGGCATCATCAACGCCTCGCCCACCGGCATGGGATTGCTGACTTCCCGAGGCGCACCGGACTGGCATCCTTCCTCCAAGGCTATCCAAGAGGGCTGCAGCAAGGCCGTACAACACTGCGAGTCCCGCGGCGTGGATATCGTCAAACTCGCCGTCCAGTTCTGCTGCGCAAATCCCGACATCGCCACCACCCTCGTCGGCACGGCAAATCCCAAGAACATCCGCGACAATATCGACTATGCGAATGAGCCGCTGGACGAAACGCTACTCGCCGAGGTCTTGGAAATCCTCGAACCGATCCACAACCACAACTTTACCCGAGGTCTGCCAGAACACCACGACCCGCTGCTAGCTTGAAGCCTCTTTTCTCAACAAAAAACCTATCCCCATGAGTTCCCCTTTCATTCAAATTCATCCGGACGACAACGTAGCTGTCGCCATCCGCGACGTTCCCTCCGGCACTGAAGATTCCGGCCAAGTCTTTGAGGAAATACCGATGGGCCACAAGGCAGCGCTCACCGGAATCACGGTCGGAGAAAAAATCGTCAAATATGGATTCCCCATCGGCGTGGCAACGGCGGACATCCCGCCGGGAGCACACATCCACGCGCACAATATGGCCACAGGTCTTGGTAGCGACACCGAACTCACGTGGACGCCACCCGCTTCTGAAAGCCCCGAGCAAACAGGGAGCGTCCCCACTTTCATGGGCTACCGTCGCCCCGACGGACGAGCTGCCACTCGCAACGAGATCTGGGTCATCAACACCGTGGCATGCGTCAACGTAGCAAGCCAGCAGATCGCTTTTAGAGCACAGCGTGAGTTCAATCCGGAAGTATGCGGTATCGATGGCATCCACGCCTTCACCCACCCCTATGGCTGCTCCCAGCTCGGAGACGACCTCGGTCTCACCCGTAAGGTTCTCAGTGCACTGGTTCGCCATCCGAATGCCGCCGGCGTCCTCATCATCGGTCTCGGCTGCGAGAACAACACCCTCAAGTCATTCCTCGAGGAGGTCGGTGCCCTAGACTCGAACCGGGTCAAATTTTTCAATGCACAGCAAGTCGGCGACGAGATCGAACACGGCCTAGAAATGGTTCGCGAACTCGTGACATATGCGGCCGACTTCAAACGCGAGCCCATCCCAGCATCCGAACTCGTGCTCGGTATGAAATGCGGCGGCAGCGATGGATTCAGCGGCATCACCGCAAATCCGCTGGTCGGCCGGGTGGCCGAGCGCCTGACAAACTGGGGCGGCACGGCAGTGCTCACCGAAGTTCCCGAGATGTTCGGCGCCGAGGCTCCGCTCTTCTCACGCTGCGACAGCCAAGAGACTTTCGACGGTGCAGTGGCTATGGTAAATAATTTCAAGGACTACTTCCGCCGCCACGACGAGCCGATTTATGAAAACCCATCTCCTGGTAACAAGGACGGCGGAATCACCACCCTTGAGGAGAAATCGCTCGGCTGCATCCAAAAGGGTGGTCGCGCAGCGGTAAAACAAATCGAGCCATACGGAGGAACGGCAAAACCCGCACTCGGTGGACTCTGTCTTATCGAAGCACCTGGCAACGATGGCGTTTCTTGCACCGCACTCGCAGCAGCAGGCGTGCACTGCATCCTCTTCACAACCGGACGCGGCACACCACTCGGAGTTCCAGTCCCCACGATGAAGATTGCTTCGAATTCCTCACTCGCAGAACGCAAGCCCGGCTGGATCGATTTCAACGCAGGCGTCCTGTTGGAATCAGGAAACGACACAGAGTCCACAACATCCGCCCTCATGGAAAAAGTCCTCGCAGTCGCCAGCGGCGAACCCGCCCGCAACGAGATCAACTGCTTCCGCGAAATCACCATCTGGAAACAAGGCGTCACTCTCTAATATTATGAAAGAAACCATCTTACAATTCGGTGCCGGAAATTTCCTCAGGGCTTTCGTCGATTTCTTCGTAGCTCAAGCGAACCGCTCGGAAAAACCTATGGGCGGCGTGGTCGTTGTGCAATCCACCGGTCGTGAACGTGCGGATGCACTGAACGCTGCGGGAGGAAATTATCATGTCGCCATCCAAGGCTTCAGTGACGGAAGCGTCGTCGATGAAGTCGAAAAAGTAGACTCCATCACGCGTGCCCTCTACGCCGCTACCGAATGGGTGGAAATCCGCGCTGTCGGCTGCTCGCCCGATCTGCAGTGGGTCGTTTCCAACACCACCGAGGCCGGCTTCGCTCTCGACGACGCTGACGAACAGCGAGACGGCACGCCGCATTCGTTTCCGGCAAAACTTCTCGATGTCCTATTAGCCCGCCACAGTGCCGGACTCCCGGGAATTTCCATCATCCCCTGCGAGCTCATCGAAAACAACGGCAAGCGCCTCCTGCAACTCGTGCTCGATCAAGCGCTTCGCTGGAAAGTCTCTCCGGAAGCTACCGAATGGCTGAAAACCGAATGCCAGTGGGTCAACAACCTCGTGGATCGCATCGTGCCGGGAAGACCTCCGGAACATCCGCTCTTGGAAACGGATCCCCTGCTGTTAGGAGCTGAGCCCTTTGCCTTCTGGGCCATCGAAACCGACCGACCATTTTTGTTAGAGCACCCTGCCGTGGTCATCACACAGGACATCACACCCTACTATCTCCGCAAAGTCCGCATACTCAATGGCGCGCACACCGCGCTGGTTGCACACGCCATGCCAATGGGGCTAAAAACTCCCCGCGAATGCGTCGAGCACCCTGAAATCCGGGCTTGGCTGGAAGAATTGCTTTTCGATGAAATCGTCCCCGTGCTAGCAGGCCGCGTCGAGAAACCTTCCGATTTCGCCCGCACAACGATCGATCGTTTCCTCAATCCGTTTCTCGACCACCAACTCAGCGCGATCGCATTGCATCACGAGACCAAGATGCAAACCCGCCTCGCCCCGAGCCTGAAAGATTACCGCCGCATCTTTGGCAGCGATCCAAAAATCCTCTCCTCCCTCTTCGCCTGAAGACCATCTCCAATTTAAAAATCATGAAAGCCCTCGTCATTACCGAAGCCGGAAAAACCGCGTATACCGAAATCGACAAACCCGTGCCCACCCCCGGGGAAGTGCTGCTTGAAGTAAAGCGCATCGGTTTCTGCGGCACGGATCTAAACACCTTCCGCGGCGGCAACCCGCTTGTCACCTACCCGCGCATCCCGGGTCATGAAATCGGCGCAGTGATTGCCGAAGTCACCGAAGGCGTGCCTGCAGAGTTCAAGCCCGGCATGATCACCACTGTCCTGCCCTACACCACCTGCGGAAAATGCTCATCCTGCCGCAGCGGCCGCGTGAACGCCTGCCGCAACAACCAGACGCTCGGCGTGCAGCGCGAAGGTGCCTTCACCGAATACATCACCACACCGTGGGAAAAACTCGTCCGCTCGGATAAGCTCGATATCTCCGAGCACACTCTCGTCGAGCCACTCAGCGTCGGGTTTCACGCCGTCGAGCGTGGCCATGTCACGAGTGATGATACAGTGCTCGTCTTCGGCTGCGGCATGATCGGCCTCGGAGCCATCAGCGGCGCAGCCCTGCTCGCCGGAGCACGCGTCATCGCCGTGGATGTAGATGATGTGAAACTGACTCTCGCAAAAAAAGCCGGTGCCTCGGAAACGATCAACTCGATGACCGAAGACCTCCACCAGAGGCTCCAAGAACTCACCAACGGCGACGGCCCGAACGTCGTCATCGAAGCCGTCGGCCTACCAGCCACCTTCCGCTCTGCAGTGGACGAGGTGTGTTTCGCTGGACGGGTCGTTTACATCGGCTATGCCAAGGAACCTGTCAGTTACGAGACGAAATACTTCGTCATGAAGGAGCTCGATATTAGGGGATCGAGAAACGCGACCTTGAAAAATTTCGCAGATGTCATCCAAGTGCTCGAGTCCGGCCGCTACCCAGTGAAGGAAACCCTCACCAGCTGCGTGCCATTCTCCGAAGCCGGCACCGCCCTCGCCGGGTGGTCAGCAGACCCTTCGAAGGTCACCAAGATCCACGCACAAATCTGATCATTTCTAGGCCAAGATCTGCTTAACCACCTTGCCGTGCACATCGGTGAGGCGGAAGTGGCGGCCTTGATACTTGAACGTGAGTTTCTCGTGATCAACACCTAGCAGGTGTTGCAGCGTTGCGTGGAAGTCGTGGACGTGAACCGGGTCTTTCTCGATGCTGTAGCCATACTCATCGGTGCTGCCGTGGGTGTATCCGGGCTTCACGCCACCGCCAGCCATCCATTGGGTAAAGCAGCGCGGATGGTGATCGCGACCGAAGTCGTCCTTGGTCATTTTTCCCTGACAGTAATTCGTGCGGCCGAATTCACCACCCCAGATGACAAGCGTATCTTCCAGCAGTCCGCGCATTTTTAGATCCTTAACCAGCGCGGCTGACGGTTGGTCGGTAAGTTTACACTGACCTTGTATAGCCTTGGGCAAGCCGGCGTGGGCGTCCCAGTCACGGTGGAAGAGTTGGATATGGCGCACTCCCTTTTCCGCGAGGCGGCGGGCCATGAGGCAGTTGTAGGCATAGGTTCCGGGCGTTCGGACGTCGTCGCCGTAGAGCTTGAGCGTGGATTCGGATTCATCACTGAAGTCGGTGACATCCGGCACAGAGCTTTGCATGCGGTAGGCCATTTCGTATTGGGCGATCTGCGTTTCGAGCGCGGGGTCGCTAGTCTTCGCGAGTTGGATTTCGTGGAGCTTCTGCAGCGCATCAATCACCTCGCGGCGGCTGCCTTTGCTGATGCCTTCCGGGCTATTTAGATAGAGAACAGCATCCTTACTGGGAGTGAAGAGCACGCCGTCATGTTTTCCCGGGAGGAATCCACTGTCCCAGTAACGAGAGGTGATGGGCTGGCCGCCGCCTTCCTTGGTGACGAGCACCACATAGGAGGGGAGATTTTCATTGAGCGAGCCAAGCCCGTAAGATCCCCACGCACCGATGGTAGGACGACCCGGAAACTGAGAACCGGTCTGCATCATGGTCACACCGGGGCCATGGTTGATCGCCTCGGTATACATGGTTTTGATAAAGCACAACTCGTCGGCAACGCCGGCGGTGTAAGGCAGGAGTTCACTGAGGGTGGCTCCGCTCTCGCCGTGCTGCTTAAACTTGAAAGGCGAACCGGCGAGCGGGAAGCTGGCCTGATTGGTGGACATACCGGTGAGGCGCTGACCGTCGCGAACTGATTCCGGAAGCTCCTGTCCATGCTCGGCATTGAGGCGCGGTTTGTGATCGAAAAGATCCATCTGGGAAGGCGCGCCGGACTGGAACAAATAAATCACACGTTTCGCCTTGGGCGCGAAGTTGGGGAACATTTGCTGGCCACCCAGCGAAACGTTAGAGGCTCCAGCCTTATTCATCATGCTGCCGAGGGCGATACCGCCGAGGCCCATGCCGAAGGAGTTGAGGAAGCTACGGCGGCTGACGCCTACAGGATTTTCGAAGCCGGTGCAGAGTGGATTTTTCATCGCTGGTTTAGGGATTCGTCGAAGTTCATCATAGTATTGATGAGGACGGTGTTAGTGGCGAGTTCCGCCAAGGGTAGATCGGATGGGACAGGAGCCTCTCCGGTTTCAAGCAAACTGGCAGCTTGTTCGGGGTTGGCGGAGAAGTCCGCGAGCTGGGTGGCGTGGAGTCCATTAAGGATAGTCGCCTCTTCGGCCTGGATCTCGCGGCTTGTTAGAATAAGAAACGCTTCCTTGATCAAGGCTTCATGATCGCCTCCATGGGTTCGCATGAGCTTCGCGGCGAGCACTCGCGAGGCTTCGATGAACTGTGGGCCATTGAGGGTGACGAGTGACTGGAGCGGCGAGGTGGTGGTGGCACGGCGTAGGCTACAAACGTCGCGTTTCGGCGCATCGAAGGTGACGAGCATGGGAGCCGGGGCATTGCGCTTCCAGAGCGTGTAGAGGCTGCGGCGGTAAAGGCCGTCTCCCTTGTCGGGCACCTGTGGCTCGAATGAAACGGCGAGTTCGTAGGGCTTTACCGGTGGGCCGCCGATCTTGTCAACGAGTAGTCCGCTGACGGCGAGCGCGTTGTCACGGATCATTTCTCCGGTGAGACGACGGTTATTTCCGCGGCAGAGGAAGGCATTTTCCGGATCCATTTCCCGTGTAGCGGCATCCGTCACCGTACTCTGGCGGTAGGTGGAGGAGAGCACCATCTGGCCAAGCAGGTGATGAAGATCCCAATCGTGCTCCACGAAGTCGCGGGCGAGCCAATCGAGCAACTCAGGGTGGGTCGGCAGGCTGCCTTGGCTACCGAAGTCTTCCGGCGTGCTTACGATACCGTTTCCGAAAATCATCTGCCAATAGCGGTTCACCGTAACGCGTGCGGTAAGCGGATGATCCGGCTGTGTCAGCCAGCGGGCGAGTCCGAGACGGTTGTTCGGCTGGTCAGTAGGAAACGGAGGGAGCGCTGTGGGCGTGTCCGCAGTAACGGGCTCGCCGTGGCTGTCGTAGGCACCCCGTGTCAGAACGAAGGAGGGCTTCGGCTCGGGCAACTCGCGCATGATTGTGATTGATGGCAGAGGATCCATCGCATCGTTCCAACGCTTGCGTGCAGCGGCAAGCTCCCCAGCAGCGAGTCGATACGGATCATACGCGGTAGCGAGGAAGTAATCATATAACTCTCCGCGATCTGATTCGCTCAGTTCGGCTGCATTTTTGGCAAGCAGATCGGCAAGATAGGTCTGGTCGAAAAGCTGGCGAGCCTCGGCATCCACGATGCGGCGGTCAAAGAATCGGAAGTCGTCCATTTCCCCATTGATAAAGCCGCGGTCGCGGTAGCGCTCGCCGAGCACAATATCCTTCATGTCCATAGTCCATTCGGTGGTCTGGCCAGTCAGGTGGTCGACGATGATTTCCAATTCAAGTGGTTCCCCATTCAAATAGATGCTCAGACCTGCCGCTTTACTAGAGCCATCGTAGCTCATGGCGAGATGCTGCCATTCGCCGGGCTTGAGCGCCTGCTTTGCCTGTACGCGGATGGCGTTGCCAGGCCAGAAATGAATCACCGAGGCGGTGGGCTTCCCATCGAGCAGCAAAAACTCGTAGCCGATGCTCGCGGCATCATCCCCACCGTGGGAGCGGCTAAAAAAATTCTCACGGGCAGTGATCGCGTGCGGCCTCGCCCAGAATGATGCCGAGTAGGGATGCTCGCGGGAAAAGTGACCGACTTTCGGGAGTATTAAAGGGTCGTCACCCGTGAAGTGGATAGCTTGTCCGTTTTTCCCAGGAACCAAGGTATTCGCCGGTGGAGTGGTGGCCGGTGAATTCGGAGCGACGGAGTTCAATAACTTGCCGTCCTCAATCACATCGAACGACAGATCGGCCACCAGACCCGGCCAGTCGAGCGAAGGGCGCTTGCCCAACCAATTTTCGAACACCATACGGGTTTCCGGTGCGTTGCGGAGGGCGGTGAGCTTGGCTTCACCCGCAGCGATCTGCGGTTCTGCGGCAGTCATTTCCGCATCCGCCTCGGGTGTGGAAATCGGCATGGCCGGTGTGGGAGTGGCGTCAGTAAAATAAGAAATAAGGCCGGATTCCTCGATGTTCGCGAAGAACGCGCCCAGCGAGTAGTAGTCACGGGTCGGCAACGGATCGTATTTGTGATCGTGGCAACGGCAGCACTCCATGGTTAGACCGAGAAACGCGGAACTGAAGGTTTGGGCACGATCCGCGATGTATTCCATGCGGTATTCCTCGAGCACAATACCACCTTCCATCTCGTGGCCGTGAAGGCGGTTGAAGGCCGTAGGTAAAATCGTCTCGGTGGTAGCGTCCGGCAGCAGATCACCGGCGATCTGAAGTGTGGCGAACTGATCATAGGGCATGTTTTCGCGAAACGCCTTGATCACCCAGTCGCGCCACGGCCAGACGAAGCGCTCGCGATCCCGCTGGTAGCCATAGGAGTCCGAATAGCGGGCGACATCGAGCCACTCGCTTGTCATTCGTTCCGCATATTGGGTGGAATCCAGCAGACGGTTCACGACCTTCTCACTGGCCTCCGGCGAGGTGTCAGCGAGATATGCGGATATTTCCTCAGTAGTGGGTGGCAGTCCGGTGAGGTCGAAGCTCACCCGGCGCAACCACTTCTCCGGCGAAATTTCGTCCGCAGCTTTCACATCGTGCTTCACAAATCCGGCCTCCACGAAGCGGTCGATCTCATTTCTCGACCAATCCGATATCTTCTCCGGAACCGGGACATTCTGAGGCAGCGGCTTGAGCGACCAGTGTTTTTCAAACTTGGCACCCTGCTTGATCCACGAATCCAACAACTTCTTCTCGTGCGCACTAAGGCTCAAATTTGAATCCTTCGGCGGCATCACTTCATCCTCATCGTCAGTGTGGATGAGGTGGTGAACTTCGCTTTTCTCAAGATTCCCCGGCACGATGCCGAAATAACCACCCAGATCCGCGTGGGCGTGCTTCTCGGTATCGAGACGAAAATCGGATTTCTGGTTCTCCGCATCCGGCCCGTGACACTTGAAACATCGGTCGGAAAGGATTGGTCGGATATCCCGGTTGAATGAGATCTCCTCTTCGGCCACGAGCATGGGAGCCAATATTACAAAACTGGAGATTATGACGGAAACTCTGGAACTCATCGGACTTCGAATATTTTGGGAAAACCACTATTAGTGGAAATGTCTCACTCGGAGCTATTACGCATCAAATCCTTATGATGGTCGTAAATCACTCTGAGAGCATCAATGGATACGCGCCTAATTCAACCAATATTGTAGACAATCTTTACTTTAGGGAATATTCTTCGATCACGCGACGTTAACAGATCATCACCGAATGTCGCGCAACGCCTCTCATGGCTTGATGAAATGCATGAAGTGTTTCCGCCAGCCCCTCCTATGAAAACTCATATCACCATCCTTCTTTTCTCCCTGACCACCTCCTGGCTACAGGCACATCCCGATCATTTGATCTCCTCTGACGCTCCGGCTGAAGCCTCTGCCCAGCTTCCAGACATCATCGGCCACGGTGAACTCCGCTACCGGGTAATCCGGAACTGGAGCAAGGCTAATCCGGACAAGGCACCGGTGCACAACGCCCACGCGATGATCGAAGACGAAAAAGGTCAGCTTTATCTAGTGACGGATCACCCGAAAAACGCGTTTCTCGTTTATGAAAAGGACGGAACCTTTGTGCGTAGCTTCGGCGAAGGGATTCCCGGAGGTCATGGCGTGGATCTCATTCGCCTCGATGGCGTCGAGTATCTGATTCACGTCGATTGCGGATGGCCGGTAGACAGCGAAGGAAATCAATCACCTACCAACGGTGCCATCCGTATCATGGCCAAGGACGGCACGATTTTACGCACTCTCCCGTCCCCGCACGACTTGGGACACATCGATGAGAAAACCCGTTACATGCCATGTGACGTCGCGGTCACACCGGACAACGACATCCTAGTGGCAGACGGCTACAGCACCGACCGCATTCTGCACTTCAAGCCGGATGGCACACTGGTTCGGGTATGGGGTGGAAAGAAACCCGGAAAGCCCGAAAATCTAGAAAACGCCCACGGCATCTCCATCGACACCAGCGATCCTGCGCAGCTGAAGGTCTGGGTGAGCTCGCGAAGTGAGAACAAGCTCAAGGCTTTCACAATCGAGGGAAAACTTCTGGAGACCATCGAACTTCCCGGTGCATTTGCCGGACAGGCGCTATTTCATGGCGACAAGCTCTACACCGGAGTCTGCTGGTCCAAGGAAAATGGTGTCGGCAAGAGGCTGGTAAACTCAGGATTTGTGATGATCCTCGACCGAGAGAGCAACAAGGTTCTGTCCGCACCCGGCGGCACCGAACCCACCTATCAGGACGGCGTGCTGCAACCTATTCACCAGGGAGACCCCATCTTCAAACACGTCCACGATCTCTATGTGGATTCAGAAGGAGACATCTACGTAGGTGAGTGGAACGCCGGTCACCGCTACCCGTTCAAGCTGGAATTAATCCACTACTAAAATTCAGGAAACCCACGTAATTCCTGCAAAAAAACGAATTTCAAGACATTAGCAGATTATCAAAAACCTCGCGCGCAAAAACAACCACATGATCATCAAAAAAGCCCTCTTTCTAGCCCTGGTATCACTACCTCTCATCGCGAACGCCCGCACCCGCGAGTCATTCAACAAGGGATGGACTTTCCAAAAAGGCGACGCCCCCGGTGCCGAATCCGTAGAATTCGACGATTCCGAATGGCGCACGCTGAATCTGCCGCATGATTGGGCGATCGAAGGCCCCTTCGATATCAAATACAACGCCCGCAGCGGCGGACTACCCTTCCACGGCACAGGCTGGTATCGGAAAACTTTCACCGCGCCCGCAGACCTTAAAGATCAGCTCGTCACCATCGAGTTCGACGGCGCGATGTATAATGCCCACGTCTGGATCAACGGTCACCACCTCGGCTCCCGCCCTTTCGGCTACATTGGGTTCCAGTTCGACCTCACATCACATCTCAAACCCGGCGCTGAAAACACCCTCGTCGTCCGCCTCACCCCCGAGGATCTCTCCTCACGCTGGTACCCCGGTGCCGGCATCTATCGGAACACATGGCTCGAAACCAAGTCGCTCACTCACGTCGCCCACTGGGGCACCTTCGTCACCACCCCGGTCGTCAGCGAAGCCTCGGCCGATGTGAATGTGGATAACCAGATCACCCACTCCGGCAGCTCGCAGGCAGAATTTCAAATCCAAACGCAGTTGCTCGACTCTTCCGGGAAACAGGTCGCCGAAGAATCCTCGCTCCTTGCCATCCATCCGGGAGAAACCCTCCCCGTTAGCCACAACCTACAAGTTGCCAATCCACAACGCTGGGATCTCGACACTCCGGTGCTCTACACTGCCGTCACACGCATTCTTGATGGGGAAAAGGAAATTGACCGCACCGAGACGCCCTTCGGCATCCGCACCGTCGAATACACACCCGGCACCGGCCTCCTTCTCAATGGCCGACACGTCCGACTCAAGGGCGTTTGCATGCATCATGACCTCGGAGCTCTAGGAGCTGCCGTCAATCGCCGCGCCACCGAACGCCAGCTGGAAATCATGAAATCCATGGGCGTCAATGCGATCCGCACATCCCACAACCCGCCCTCACCCGAACAGCTTGAATTTTGCGACAAAATGGGTCTACTCGTCCAGGTGGAGGCCTTCGATTGCTGGCAGATGCCAAAAATCGAAAACGGCTATAACAAATTCTTCGATGCCTGGCACGAGCGCGACCTGCGCGACATGATCCGCCGCGACCGTAATCATCCTTCAGTCATCATGTGGTCCATCGGCAACGAGATCCTCGAACAGTCGAAAAAGGATGGTTGGAAACTCGCTCAACACCTCCACCGCATCTCCAAAGATGAGGATCCCACTCGCCTCACCTCCGCCGGTTTTAACTACTACCCAGCCTCTGTAAACCACGGCCTCGCAGCAGAAGTCGATATCCCAGGTTTCAACTACAAACCTCTCAACTACTCGGAAGTCACCGCCGCACATCCGGATTGGAACATTCTCGGCTCCGAGACTTCATCCTGCGTCTCCTCACGCGGCGTCTATCACCTGCCCATCGAGAAATACGAAAAACACCCGTCCAAACAGGTCACTTCCTACGACCTTATCGGCCCCGTATGGGCCTATCCGCCGGATATCGAGTTTCGTTCCCTGGAGGAAAACCCGAACGTCCTCGGTGAGTTCATCTGGACTGGCTTCGACTACCTCGGCGAGCCCACACCCTACGGCGGCCGCGACAACTCGACCAACGGCTACTGGAATGACGACTGGCCGTCACGCTCGTCCTACTTCGGTGCCGTCGATCTCTGCGGATTCCCAAAAGACCGTTTCTTCCTCTATCAGTCGCAATGGACCGATGTAAAAGACAACCCCATGGTTCACGTCCTGCCGCACTGGAACTGGCAGGATCACGAAGTCGAAACCATCCCCGTCTACGTCTACACCAATGCCGCCGAGGCCGAACTTTTCCTCAACGGGAAATCCCTCGGCCGCAAGGCCAAGGGCAAAGACACCACACCCATCAAGGTCGCCTTCAACAACTGGACAGAGGGCGATTACAACACCCCCTACCGCCTGCGTTGGGATGTGCCCTTCGCTCCAGGCGAGCTGAAAACCGTCGCCTATCAGGACGGAAAAGCCATCGCCGAGGACATCCGCGTCACCTCAGGCAGCCCCGCCGGCACCCACCTCTCCGCAGACCGACCCACCATCGGTGCGGATGGCGCGGATCTCTCCTTCGTTACCGTAAAAATCACCGACAAAGACGGCAACTTCTGCCCGCTCGCAGACAACAACGTTACGTTCACTATCGACGGCCCCGGCGAAATCGTCGCCGTCGACAATGGCGATGCCACTAGTCTGGAATCCTTCCAAGGAAACCAACGTAAGGCGTTCAGCGGCATGGCCCTCGTCGTGATCCGCAGTCTTGAGGATAAACCCGGCACCATTACTCTCGAAGCAAACTCCGAAGGTCTCGCCCAAACCCAGATCGAGATTGAAGCGAAATGATCCCCCGCCCTCTTCTCCTCCTTGCAGCGGCGTCTATGGCAATCCACGCCGCGCCGCGCCCTAACATCGTCTTCATCCTCACCGACGACCAGCGCAAGGACTCTCTCCCCTGTTATGGCGACACCTTCGTCAAAACTCCGGAGATCGACAAGCTCGCAGCAGAAGGCGTCGTCTTTGATAACGCCACCGTCACCTCCGCCATCTGCACTCCCAGCCGCGCCTGTTATTTCCTCGGTCAATACGAGCGTCGCCACAGCATCAACTTCAATTCAGGAACCACCATGGCTCCGGAAGCTTGGGAGAAGTCCTACCCTGTCCTGCTCCGGGAAAGCGGTTACTACACCGGCTACGTCGGCAAGAACCACGTCCCCATCGGCTCGCAAGGATATGAAAGCGGTATCATGGAGAAATCCTTCGACTTCTGGTATGCTGGCCACGGCCACCTCAGTTTCTACCCGAAGAATGTCCACGAGATTTTCAATAACAACCCCGCCGACACGCAGGTAGAGGTCGTCACCGAAGGCGCGCTTTCATTTCTGAAAAACGACGGCTCCTACATCGACGGCGCTCTATCTTTCCTCAAATCCCGCCCAGCAGACAAACCCTTCTGCCTCTCCATCTGCCTCAACGTCCCCCACGGTGCCGGCACCCTGAGCATGAAGATGCTCCCCACCGACCCCGAGCTGTATCGCACCGGCTATCGGGACGAGATGGATCAGATCAAATTCCCGTCAACCTACATCGCAAAAGCCGACATCGAGACCCCCAAACTCCCCGAAGATGTCCTCTACACCCAGTACCGCCAGGACATCTACGACAACAGCGACAACGACCCCGACCTCCGCGAACTCATGGTCCGCGAATACGAAACCATCACCGGAATCGACCAAATGATCGGTCACATCCGCGATTCGCTCAAAGCATCAAACCTCGACGACAACACCATCATCATCGTCACTTCCGATCACGGCCTTCTCCATGGCGATCACGGCCTCGGTGGAAAGGCGCTCAACTACGCTGCCTGCCTCGACGTTCCCTTGATCGTGCTCGATCCCCGCCTGCCCGCAGCACGCCATGGTGCGAGGATCTCGGAGCTAGTCCAATCCATCGACCTCGCCCCCACCTTGTTGGATCTGGCAGTCGCCCCACCCGCCGACACCATGCAGGGAGAGTCCTACCTCCGCCTGATCCATGGAGAACCCGCCCCGGACTGGCGCACTTTTGCCTTCGCCGAAAACCTCTGGTCCACCCTCTTCGGGAACCCACGAATCGAGACCGTTAGAAACTCCCGCTGGAAGTACAATCGCTACTTCAAGAACGACCACACCCCTTGGGAAAACATCGCGGACGAAGACAAATACAAGGTTTCACCCGATCAAGCGAACCGCTACAACGATTGGCTCACCTCCACCATCCGCGGTGAACAACCCGTCTACGAGGAACTCTTCGACCTCGAGAGCGATCCATTTGAAAACGTGAATCTCGCCTCAAAAACCGAACACGCCGAAATCCTAGAAATCCTCCGCCAGGAATGCCGCCGCATGGTCGCCGTCGCCAAAGGCCCCGCCGACCAACACCCGGCCACCCTCCCCCTCCCGCGAAACGCGAAGCCTCGCTAAATCACTTCAAGAAACCCCACATATTTCCTCACTCTCATCCCCACAAACTTCGTCTAACCAATCAAACCTTAATATTATGAAAAACGCTCTTTGTTTCCTACTCGCCACTCTGCCCGCCTCATTAAGTGCCGCCGAGTTTCCTCCACAGATCCCCGCCGAGGAACACGACGCCCTCATCGCTGCCAAAATCAAGGAAGTCGACGAAGTCATCGCCGCAGGCCCCTTCAAACCGAATGCCGAATCGCTCAGAAAAATCGGCATCCCGGAATGGTATGCGGATGCCAAGTTCGGGATCTTCATCCACTGGGGCGTCTACTCCGTACCCGCCTTCGGCAGCGAATGGTATCCTCGCAATATGTATAAACCCGGCACTCCGGAATACGAATTCCACCAGAAAACCTACGGCCCTGTCTCCGAGTTCGGCTACAAGGATTTCATTCCCATGTTCAAGGCCGAGAACTTCGACGCCACTGCTTGGGCAAAACTCTTCAAGGAATCCGGCGCGAAATACGTCATGCCAGTCGCTGAACACCACGACGGCTTCTCGCTCTATGACAACCCTTTCACCCGCTGGGACTCCGTTCAGCTCGGCCCCAAGCGCGACATCATCGCCGAACTCTCAGAAGCCATCAAAGCCGAAGACCTGAAATTCGCCGTCTCCAGCCACCGCGCCTTCAACTGGGCCTACTTCTTCCGCACCGAAGGTGCAGACAACACCAACCCGGAGTTCTTCGATCTCTATAGCCCGGATCAACCCTACCTCTACCCCGGCAAAGGCGATGAAATCTTCCAAGGAAACCACAGACACACCTGGGTCTCCGACGAGAAATTCCGCGACGACTGGCTCGCCCGCACCGCCGATCTTGTCGACCGCTACAAGCCGGATGTCATCTGGTTCGACTTCGGAATCGGCCGCGACAAGAACGGCACCACCGAAGGCAACGACCACTACGCGCTCAACCAGAAGTTCGCGGCCTACTACTACAACCAAGCCGCCAAAACCGGCCAGGAAATCGCCATCAACTACAAATGGAACGCCTACGAGGACGGTGAAGCCATGCTCGATATCGAACGCGGCAAGCTCGCCGGCATTCGCCCGGAGCTCTGGCAGACAGACACCTCCGTCAGCTACACGAGCTGGGGCTATGTCACCAACCACAAATACAAACCCGTCAACGTGATGGTCGATGACCTCATCGACATCGTTTCCAAAAACGGCGTCATGCTGCTCAACATCGGCCCCAAGCCAGACGGCACCATCCCGGACGAGGAACAGGCGATGCTCCGTGAAATCGGCACCTGGCTCGAAACCAACGGCGAAGGCATTTACTCCTCCCGCCCGTGGAAAACCTTCGGTGAAGGATCCACCACCAATGCCGAAGGCGCTCACCAGGAGCACAAACAGAAAGGCTACACCACCGAGGACATCCGCTTCACCACCCGCGACAACGCCGTCTATGCCTTCCTCATGGAGTGGCCGGAAAAATCCATTACCATCAAATCGCTCGCCCTCGGAAACCCGAATGAAAAACGTGCAGTGGTGTCAGTGGACTTGCTCGGTGGTTCCGCCCTCGACTTCAAACAAACCGACACCGGACTTGTCGTCACGCTCCCCGCAGAAGCTCCCACCCCGCACGCCAGCTGCCTGCGCATCAAGTTTGGAAATTGACTTCACCTCGGACTAGTAGAGCTCACTTACCCCCATTAGCATCTCGACTGCCCACCCAGATGGTGCGCCTTCGTGGACGCTTGAGCCTAGCGATATAAGCAATACTTCAAAAAGGGAGTGTTTTCCAGGGAGCCGAGAAATCAGTTGCTATTTGGTTACGAATTTGAACTCGGGGATCTGGGTGAGCTTTAATTCGATGCCTGAGATTTCGAGAGCTTTTTTTTCATCGCGGGAAAGTTCTCCGGCTACGAAGGGGTGAAGAATCGGATCATCATGATTGTCCTCCTTGTAGTGTTTGTCTTTGACCTGAATTTTCAGTGCTCCTCCGACCATGCCGCCGGGGACTTCTGCGATGGCAATTTGGATGACATCACCTTTTTTAAGCTGGAGGTAGTCTCCGTAAGCATCGCAACACTGGTGCCCATTTCCTGAGCAAGGGTTTTGAGATTCCACCCCTCGTCAATCCTCCGGGTAGCAAAGGTGTGTCTGTAATCCTGCGTGGTCCAAGGCAGATTTGCAGCTCGGTTCAATGTCCTCAGGCTGTCACCAAATGCATCTGATGTCATGCGTTTGCTCATATCTGTGGCTGAAGGGAAACACCATGATGCCCGATCGCCAGAGTAGGAATCCAGGTATTGGCGAATGATTGGGCGCAAATTGTGCCGGACGGTTACGGTTCGTTCACCCGTTTTCAATCGAGTCTGCGATACATTGACATTTTCAGGCAGGATCAGACGGATTTTGCCCTCCGTGGTGAGATCGCAAGGACGCAGTGCCAATATTTCATGCAAGCGGAAACCAGCCTCTATCATCAATTGACATCCGAAATGGACGCCGGGATCACCCGTCACCGCCGCATACTGTGCGGCTTCCTCAATTTCGGAAAGGACGGTCACTGGTTTATCTCTTCCTGTAAAGCCAGGCAGTTCATCCGCAGGATTGGCGCAATACGGATTCAAGGGTTTATAGATTCCGCTCTTGAGAGCCACTTGAAAGAGACCATGGAAGAGTTCCCGGAAATGCCTCTTGCTGCTGAGACCATATTTCTTTTCAACCAGAAATCTCAGGATTTCGACATCTGAGATTTCGGAAAGATATTTGCCTTTGAAAAATGGCGGAATAAATTTTCCCTTTCTTGCATGCTTGAAAGCCGCCGGTGGTCGGGGATCCAAAGAATTGACCAAGTCTGTCCCGAAAAATTGCCGGAGGCGGGATACTTTGTCACTTTGGGCGTCGGGCACATTGGTCGCGACGCTGCGGACTAGATAGGCACGTATCGCTTCACTGATATCCCCTGATCCGGGAGATTCAACCTCTGCCACTTCCTCTTTCCCATCTTGAGCAGTCAGTTGCTCCAGGGAGAGAGGCGGCTCGATCTCACCCGAGATGCCGTCCAGCGAGAATGCGCTGAGAATTCTCTTCGGGATTTGGATATCGGCGAGTTTTTCGAGTTCGCAGAGAATCTCGACTTTACGTGTCATCTTTTCAGCCAAGATCGCATCATCGGTTCCAAGGCTCGCGCGGATCAACTTCGAGCCGGGGCGCGGGTAGCAGGACAAAGAGAAATGTTTGGAGTCGGGACGCTTGTAGTAGGATGCCATGAATGGTTTCGGTTGTTACAAGAACCGAAGCCGGGCGAATTTGTGGAAAACTCACACCTTTTGAGGTGTGGTCGGGTGGCGACAATGACCTCCCCCAAAAACGGGGGCAGATTGTTCACGGTTTCCGACCGTTTTTGTTCACGGTAGCAGAAATCACAACTTCTGATCGTCCCACCCAAACAAGGCGAAAGCCGCTAAGTAATTGTAACTTAGCGGCCTTCATTGGTTGCGGGAGCAGGATTTGAACCTACGATCTTCAGGTTATGAGCCTGACGAGATACCTGACTTCTCCATCCCGCGATTTATGTTCCGCGCCTTTCGGCGGGACGGAGAAACTATCCCACGGATGTAGTTTTCGGCAAGGGTAAAATTTGTCATTGCGTGAAATTTCTGATGCCATCCCTGCCGAAGCAATGAAGGCGACGGCGGAACAACAACAAATCCTCGAATGGGAGGATTGGACGAAGGTGGCGGATGCACATCTGTCCAAAGCCTGCGCCTATACTACTGGCCCGCGCTATCGCCGTGATCGGGGCGAAAAACATCCGGTGGAGGATTTCCTTTTCGATTACTACCCCTACCCCCTCGTACTAATCGAGCTGTGGCACCCGGGCTGCGGCATAACTCTCCGTTTTCCTGACATCGAGACGCTCCCTGATCGATTCAAATCCGCACGCTACCGCATCGAGGGCGATATCTGTTTCGTCGATACCGATGGCATGAAGCCCGCGCAACGCGAGCGCCTTGAGTGGATCGCAAATCTGCTCGAAGCCACCCAACGCCACATCCCGAACTTCGCCTGCCACGGCCTACATGAGTGGGCGATGGTTTATCGTGCCGAGGAAATCCGCCACGCTTCCCTCGCACCGCTCCGCCTCCCTCAGTCTGAGATCGACGCACTCATCGAATCCCGCCCCATCACCTGCACCCATCACGATGCATTCCGCTTTTTTGCCAAGGAAGCCCGTCCCCTGAACCGCCTGCAGCCGACCCTCGAAACCCGCCACCTCAACGAGCAACCCGGCTGCGTCCACGCAAACATGGATCTCTACAAGTGGGCTGCGAAAAGCATGCCTTGGATCGGCTCCGAACTGTTATTGGAGACCTTCCGACTCGCGAACGAACTCCGTGATCTGGACATGCGCGCCAGCCCGTATGACTTATCAGCATGGGATGTTACACCGGTGAAAATCGAAACACCTGATGGGCGCAAACAATATGAAGACGAGCAGCGCCGTTTGGCGGAAAAAGCACGCCTTTTGCGCGAGCGACTCATCGAAACGCTACGCAGCGTTATACGTGGGTAGTTCACTCAAACCCCCTGCCAACCGAGCTTTTTACGTAGTGCTCCGAAGAAGGAAGAGCCTTCCAGCTGCAAAAGATGGAAAGATCGATCCGCTTTTTTCACAATGATCCTATCACCATGATTCAGCCGTGTCATATCGCGTCCATCCACAGTGAAAAGCATCGGCCCATCCTCCTCCCTTTCGGGTGAAATCTCGATCGTCACATCATCCGATACGACAAGCGCACGTTGACTGAGGCTGTGAGGGCAGATCGGTGTGATCGCCATCACCGATGACTGCGGCGCGATGAGCGGTCCGCCTGCGGAAAGGGAATATGCCGTCGATCCTGTCGGCGTCGCGATGATGAGCCCGTCCGCGCGGTAGCGATTGAGCCACTCTCCATCGACTCGCGCATTTAGTGTGACAAGCCTGCCTGTTTCGCCGCGGGCGATAGCCACCTCGTTAAGCCCGTAATAGACCTCCGGCTTTTCCTTTTTACGGATCACCGTCGCCTCCAAGAGCATGCGCGGGCTGGTTTTGAAATTCCCAGAAGCAATCGCATCTGCCAGCTGGTCGATCTCGACCTCGGTGCAGGTTGTTAGAAAGCCCAGAGTCCCGATGTTCACCCCTGCCACGGGTTTCGCGAAATGTTCGAAACGCGAGACCGCCTGCATCATCGTGCCGTCGCCACCGAGCACCGCCGCGACATCCACTTTGTCCACGAATCGCTTGGCGGGAATGCCTCCCTTCTCGCCAGCCAGCTTGGCAGTCTTCGTCTCAAGGTAACACTTGCAGCCACGCTTCTCCAAGGCGTCGCGCAAGGCCGCCATCGTTTTTAAACCCCCGGCTTTTTGCGGGTTGAGCAGAATCCCTACTTTCAATCTATTAAACCTGATTGCAATTCGAGGCCTTTACAAGAAACTATGGAAAATTTGCGGGATTAGCAGATGGTATAAGCTTCCTGACGGTCGGAACGATTTCCTCCAACTCCTCCACGACAATAAACTCGCCGTCGTAGCACCACTCCCGGAGCAGTTTGATGAGAGGCGTCCAGAACCGATTTCCCGAGGCATCCATGCGGTCGAAGACGATCACCGGCTTGTTCGCCATGCCCTTTTTGCCCTGATGCTTGAAGATCATTAGTGCTAGCATCTCCTGCACCGTGCCTGCACCTCCGGGAAAGATGACAAACGCCTCGGAATTCTCGATCATGATCTCCATGCGCGTATAAATGTCCGGCTTGAGCCAAAAAGTGGAAAGCCCCTCCGGCAGTCCCTCAAGCTCGATGATATGGGGAACGTTCGATCCCCCTGTCCATCCACCAGCTTCCACTGAACCGCGCACGACTTCGCCCATAATCCCCGAGTTCCCCGCTCCAGAAACACATCCCAGCTTATTTTCAGCCAGCATTTTTCCGAGCTCATAGCCATCGCTGAGGTAATCCTCTTTTTCTATCGAGGCAGAGCAGAACACGCAGACATTACCAAGATGACCTTCGGGGAGATCCGTCTCAAACGATGGCCCGGCCACCTCGCCTGTCCGCTCGCGCCCGGCATCCGGCATGCCTATTTCTCGTGCTTTTTCCAGCAAATCGATGACATTTTCCACTTGTTCAGCCTCTAGCAAATAGTCACGCGCATCCTGTTTCACCGTCCCCATGCCGTTGAGGTGCTTAAGCAGGCCGTATAGCCCGTCCCACGACTTATCAGAGTTCAAGAGCACCGTCGGCTTGTTCTCCAAATTCTTATCGAGGGTCTGGTAGCCGACAAAAATCGATACCGCCTTAAATAGATCCTCCAGTGTCGCCCCTGGGGTAAAAACAAAGGCATCGGACTCGATGATCTTCTTCTCGATGTTACCAAGAGAGATGCGCTGGTCGCCGTTGGAGTTGTAGATATCCCAGCCCTTGCTAAAAAGTTGATACAACAGCCTCGCGCGGCTCTCCCTGTTTGGATCTCTCTCGCCCTTTACTGTCCCCGCTAATCTTACCTTTGGCATCTTCCTCGTTTTTCTAATGTATGAATTTCTTTGATACGCGCCCCTTTCTCTGGACGCTCCCCTCTCGGGATAGCACATTCTCTGCCATGGATCATTTTCTGCAAGCCGCACTTGAAGAAGCCCGCAAAGGATTGGCTGAGGGAGGCATCCCCATCGGTAGCGTCATTGTCCGCAACGGGGAAATCATCGGCCGAGGGCACAACAAGCGTATCCAGCAGGGTAGCACCGTTCTCCACGGGGAAATGGATGCCCTCGAAAACGCGGGCCGCCTAGCTCCCTCTATTTACCGCGAGTGCACCCTCTACACCACTCTGTCCCCCTGCCCCATGTGCAGCGGTGCCATCCTCCTCTACAAGATCCCCCGCGTAATCATCGGTGAAAACAAAACCTTCCTCGGCGCCGAAGACCACCTCCGCTCGAACGGAGTGGAGCTAGAAGTGGTAAACGACCTCTCCTGCATCGCGATGATGGAAGATTTCATCAAAGCTCGCCCTGAGCTCTGGAATGAAGACATCGGTGAGGTATAGTCCAACCACATGATCACCAACGTCCTCGGCTCCGAGCTAAAATCCTGCTGCAACGCCCCCCTCACTGGCTATTTCCGCGATGGATACTGCCGCACCGGCCATGGCGATCACGGGCTGCATACCGTCTGTGCCATGGTCACCGATGATTTCCTGAAATTTTCCAAAACAGCCGGAAACGACCTCTCCACACCCCGCCCCGAATTTGATTTTCCCGGACTAAAAGATGGTGACAAATGGTGTCTCTGCGTCACCCGCTGGACAGAAGCACTCGCTGCGGGAAAAGCCCCGCCCGTCGTCCTCGAAGCATCCCATCTTTCCGTCCTCGAATACGTCGATCTCGACGTTCTCAAAGCTCACGAGGCCTAAATCAATAAAAAGGAAAGGCCACCGAGGAGTCCCTTCCTCGGTGGCCTCTAAAAGTTATCTTCTTCACCCACACCCATGGGATTGGAGAGACAACTGCTGTTACACCCTTACATGAAAGCCGGCAGAACCGGTCTTCAGGGGGTATAGACCTTCAGGTTCTCGAAACGTTCAATCGATTTGAAACTTTTTCCGAAAAACTTTTCCGGTCACTTCCACAGCAGCCCCACCCGCTCCACTTGCACATCGCTTCGGGTCGGTTTGAGCGTCTCTTTTTCCAGAACCAGCTTCGAGGGATCGTGGCTTTCCTTCACTTCATCCAGTTCCTTCTCAAGCTCCTTGCGGATCGCCTCCATCTCTTCCACAATACTCTCCACCTTTTCTTCGGCAAGTGCCACATCGCGGTGCTGTTTGTAGGCTGTGGTTGCCTTCGTCACCGAGCTACTGCTTGTGCCACGAGTCAAGCCACCCATTCCGGTCTTCCTACCGAAGATGGCTTTAAGAATACCGCCGAGAATCGAGATCCCCGCCTGCATCTTGGCAGAGCCAGACTCCGCCTTTTCCTTCGCCACTTTTGCCTCCGCTGTGCTCAAGCGGCCTTCCAGAGTCTTCAGTTTCTTCTCCGCCGCATCTTTGATTTTCTCCATCGCCTCATCGCGCTCCTCACGCGCTTCATGAGAGACACGCACACGGAAGTCCGCCTCGCTCTCACCGATCTTTCCATAGGCATTTAGCATTGGGCATGAAAAAATATCCTCCCTCTCCTCACGGTAAAGCTCGTCCTCAAATTCATCCTCAACCTGCTTGTAGTTCTTCGCATTCATCGCGAAGCCAGGAAGCTCTGAGAAGCCTATCCCCTCCTCTGGTTTCTCCCGCAGGGAAATCACAGCCACCGATCCAGTCTCGTCCCAGGCTATGCCCTTCTCCAAGATCGCATTCACTTTCACCACCTTTCGGCTCCCCTCCACATTCGCCTTTTTCAGGGAAAAATGCACCGTAGCCTCACGCAGCAGGTAGGGCGTGTAGCAATCACCCTCCGCCTCCGCGAAAACCTCCTCCACACCAGAGCCCAGCACCGGCCTACCTCCAGCCGACTCGCCGCCCTTCGGCTTCGACATCGGATTATCCGCAGCTGCCTCCTCTTCCTTCTCCGTTTCAAAGGCCGCTCGCTTCGGATCCATCAAGCCCTTGATCTGACCACGAGCCAGTGGCCCCGTCAGGTAGCTCATCACCCAGCGCACGTGGAAAAGCACCGGCCCGTCCTCGTGGACATTGTTCATCAGGAAAACCCGATTCCCCAGCCCCGAGAGCAACACCTCCATCTGCTTCCGGTCGAACTTCGCATTCTGCGAACCTGCCGCCCCCTCCAGCCCGTCCAGCACCCGCATCTTGTCACGCTCCGTCTGCAAGCGCCCCAAGAACCACGTCCCGATATTAGACAGCGCCTTGTAGTCTAGATCCACCGGGTTCTGCGTAGCCAGCAAGCAGCCTAGGCCAAACGCACGCCCCTGCTTCAGCATCGTCATCATAGGCCGCTTCGAAGGCGGATTCGCCGTTGGTGGGAGAAATCCGTAGATCTCATCCATATAAAGCATCGCCCGCAGCGAAGTCGTCCCCCGCTGCGTCCGCATCCAGCCGAGCATTTGGTTGAGCAACAGACTCACGAAAAACATCCGCTCCGTATCGCTCAGATGCGCGATAGAAAACACCGAGATCCTCGGCTTCCCATCCTCACGATGCAGCATTCGCGCAATGTCCAGCGGTGCCCCCTCCAGCCATGTGGAAAAGCCCGGTGACGCCAACAGGCTGTTGAATTTAAGCGCCAGCTCCTGCCGCTTCTTCTCCGGGTAGAAACTCTCCAGATCGATCACTCCGATCTTGCCGAAGCCCGGCCTCTGGATCTTGCCGATCAGCTTCTCCAGATCCAGCCCCCTGCCCTGCGTCCATTCATTCTGAAAAATCGCTCCAAGCAGCACCGCCTCAACTCCCTGCGTCCCATCCGCAGCGATCCCCACCAGCGACAGCAAGCTCTCCACCGTACTGCTTATCCTGTCCCCGAAAATTTCACCATCCTCCATCACCTCCGGCGGAGGAGCATCCAGCGAGCTCAGGATCGATACCGGCACCCCCGCATTGCTCCCCGGCGTGAAAATATTGATATCCACCTTCTCCCGGAACTGCGCAATCCGCTCCGCACCCTGCCCCCAGCTCTCCAATCCCTTCTTCCACATCCCCGCCGTCTTTTCCGCATGCTCCGGCACGGAAATCCCCTTCTTCGCCGCATCATCCGGGTTCACCCACGGCTCGAAGCTCTTCCCTTCCAGCTCCGGAAAAGTCAGCATCAGGTTGGAAATATCACCCTTCGGGTCGATCACGATCGCCGGGATATTGTCCATCGCCGCCTCCTCCAGCAGCGCAATGCACAAGCCCGTCTTCCCCGATCCCGTCATCCCCAGCACCACCCCGTGAGTGACCAGATCCTTCGAGTCATACATCACCAGATCTTCGCCGACCTCCTTCTTCTCCAGATCGTATTCTTTCCCCAGATAAAACTGGCCTAGCTTCTCGTAATCTTCGGCGTTGATGCTCATCGCGGGAAATCCTGCACCCCTCGCCGGAAACCTCCAGACGGAAAATGCATGCAAGACTCCGTCCCGCCGTGAAGAAGTAGCAGCGAAGCCAATACTTCATCACATACAACTTAAGACAGAGACTCAGAGGACTTGGCCTCCAACCTCAAATCCAAAAAACGGCTCTGCGTTCTCCGTGTCCTCTGCGGTGAAAACTCTTCCTCCAAGCCTTCCCTAACCCAGACTCATCAGCCACATGATCGCCTTGATGATGGCGGCAATCACACCAATAAAGCTCAGCAGAACCGCAAGAATACTCAACCCGCCACCGCGTGTCTTCGGCGAAAGAGCGAGCACGATGCCTAGCGCACCAAAGATAAACGCCACCGCAGCGAGCAGCAGGCCGCCGATGGCGCCGACATTGAAGGACAGGATCGCGGCAACGATCGCTAGAAGGGACGGGATGCTAAATGATGCTTTTTTCTCACTCATTAGAAACCCTTCCCATGGCCTACGGAAAATTCAACCCTCCTTCTCCTTTTCCTCCATCGCTAGGAGCATAATTTTCAACGCGCCGCCGGAGATCGCTACCTCGCGGATCAGGCAAGCGAGGGAAAGCCCCATCAGCAATAGGGCAATGCCGAAGAACACCATCGCCACCAAACTCCACTCTGCGATCACACTTAGCATCGCTAAAACACACAGAAACAGGCTCACCGCGCCGAAGAACTGCATCGCCCGTATCAGTTTCAGACGGCTCTTGAGATTGTCGATCTGCCTCCTCGCGGTGCAGTCGCCCTTTTCTAACCAATCATGGTGGAGCTTCCTGATAAGTGCCGAAAGGTGGAGAAATCGGTTCGTATAGGAAAGGAACAGCAGGCTAATCGCCGGGAAAAGCAGCGCCGGGGTGGAAATTTCCAAAGTCATCGCCTCCATTTCGCCCTGTTCCGTCCGTTTTTGCAACCGGCATTCGTCCATGAGTTCAATGCCCAGCAATCTGATCCTACGTATTTTTCACCGCTAAGGCGCAAAGACGCAAAGCAAGCACGATGAAACTCCTCAGGATAAATTAGAAAATTTCAAAACCTCAGCTTAGCGTCTTCGCGCCTTAGCGGTTCAACTTTCTTCTCTTCAACTTCGACATTCCCCGCCCTTGCAAAATCCTCACACCACGCAATCCTAACGATATGCGCAACGCCACGCCTCTAGTCCTCGTCATCATTCTCGCGATCACGGCCATCATCCTTTCCCTCACCGGAAAGGACTCACCCTCTGCCACACCGAACTCAGCCGCAGCTGTGCAAGTCGAGCCCACCCCGTGGCCTTTTGAGGCATCCGATATCCCCGCCGATCCGAAAGCGATCTTCGGAAATCTCCCCAACGGCTTCCGCTACATGATCCTGCCCAACGATGAGCCGCCGAACCGCCTCTCCGTCCGCCTCCACATCGATGCCGGCTCACTCATGGAAGACGACGACCAACGCGGCCTCGCTCATTTCCTTGAGCACATGGTCTTTAACGGCACCTCGAACTTCAAAGACGCGAACGCACTCATCAAGGAAATGCGCGGACGCGGCATAGGCTTCGGTGCCCACGTCAATGCCTACACCTCCTTCGATGAAACGGTCTACATGCTCGATCTCCCTGACATCAAGGACACCACCCTCGATCTCTGTTTTAACGTTATGCGCGACTTCGGCGATGGTGCACTCCTTTCCCCCGAGGAAATCGATGCCGAACGCGGCGTCATCCTCTCGGAGAAAAACTCACGCGACTCCGTAGACTTCCGCATCATGGAGGAGCAGTTCAATACTCTCCTCCCCGGCTCGCTCATTCCCGCCCGTTTTCCTATCGGCATCGAGGAAGTTATCGAGACCGCTCCGCGTCAGCGTTTCGTCGATTTCTACAGTAGCTACTATATCCCAAGTAGGATGACCTTCGTCGTTGTCGGCAATGTCGATACCGAGGCTATGGTGAAAAAAATCACCGAGACCTTCGGCAGCATGACTAATCCCGCCGAGCCAGGCGGTGAGCCGGATCTCGGCGAGGTAAAATTCCCCGAAGGCATCGAGCCAAGCGTCTTCACCGATCCCGAACTCAGCTCAACAGAAATCTCTGTGAACCTCGTCCGCCCCTACGAACAGAAGCCAGACACGCGCGAGACACGCACTGCCAAATTCCCTATTGAGATCGCCCACTCCATCATTGGCCGCCGTTTCGACCGACTTGCGAAACAGGAGGGATCTGCCATCCGCGAGGGCAGCGCCTCGAAGTTTCAGTTTGTGAACGCTTTGGAGTTCGGCTCCGTTTCCGTCACGGCAGCAGAAGACCGATGGCAGGAGGCCGTGCCGTTGCTTGAGCAGGAATTCCGCCGCGCCCTTGAGCACGGTTTCACCGAGGCCGAGCTCTCAGAGGCGAAGGCTAATCTACTCAATGCCTACGAAGAAGCAGTGAAACGCAAGGACACGCGGAAATCCGACTCCCTCGCCACCGCCATCGCCGGAGCAGTCAATGACGGCACCGTTTTCTCCACACCAGAGACCAGCCTAGAAATCGCCTCCGCCGCCCTCGAAGGCATCACCCCGGAAATGGTGCACATCGCCTTTACCGAGTTCTGGCAAGCGCCGGGCTACCACCTCGTACTCAGCACCAAAGACGCCCAGGAAGAAGCCGCCGCTACCCTCGCTGCCCTCTACGAGGAATCATCCGCCGTCGCCGTTGAGCCGCCAGCCGCACGCGAGATCCAGCCTTTCGGCTACACCGATTTCGGCACGCCTGGCGAAGTCGCCACCACCGTAGAAGTGCCCGATCTCGGCGTCACCCAGATCACCCTCACCAACAACATCCGCATCAACCTCAAGCCCACAGACTTCGAGAAAAACCGCATCGGCGTCGTCGCCCGCATCGGCGATGGCAAGCTCACCCAGCCAAAGGACAAGCCACTCTTCGATTTGTTTGCGCAGTCGATGTTCGATGGCGGCGGCCTCGGAAAACACAGCAACGACGAGCTTTCTGAAATCCTCGCCGGGCGCAACGTCTCCGCCAGTCTCAATATTGCCGAAGACTGCTTCATGCTCTCCGGAGCCACCACGCCGGATGACCAGCTTCTCCAGCTTCAGCTCATGGTCGCATCGATGACTGATCCCGGCTACCTCCCTGAAGCCCTCTGGCAATTCCAAAAATCCATCCCCGACATTTATCAGAGCCTCAAGCACACCGCCTCCGGCCCCATGAAAGAAATGGACGCATGGCTACACGGCGGCGACTTCCGCTTCACCATCCCAACTCAGAGCGAGCTTTCCGCCTACACCATCGCCGATGTCGAGCAGTGGCTCACCCCGCAGTTGGAGAATGGCTATCTGGAACTCACCATCGTCGGAGATTTCGATAAGGAAAAAATCATCGCCGACATCCTCGCCACCTTCGGCACTCTCCCTGAGCGCGATCTCGAACCCGCCTCCGAAACAATCAACTCACGAAATGTTGATTTCCCCTCGGCTCCTGCGGAAAAATCCTACCCCTACGAGTCCAAGATCGAGACTGCCATCGCCACCGCCATCTGGCCGACCGATGGCATTCGTGGCAACCTCGAGCTATTCCGCCGCCTCAACGTCCTCGCTGATATTTACGGCGACCGCCTGCGCGTCGAGATCCGCGAAAAACTAGGTGCATCGTACTCGCCAAACGCAGGAGCCTCCGGCGAAGACGCTCTTGAGGACTACGGTTATCTACTCGGCCAAGCAGTCGGCAAGCCAGACGATATCCCACTCTTGCTCGACACCATGCAGAACATCGCCGACGAACTTTCCGAAAATGGAGCCACGCAGGATGAACTCGATGGCGCACTCGCTCCCATCCTCTCTTCCCTCGAAAAAAGCCTCCGCGAAAACTCCTACTGGCTCGGCACCGTCCTCCCGAAATCCCAGGCAGAGCCCTTCCGCCTCGATCTCGCCCGACACCGCGACGAAGACTACCAGTCCATCAACCTCGAGGAAATCAACGCCCTCGCCAAAAAGTATTTCCCCAAAGAAAATCTCCTCCGCATCTCCGTCATCCCCACTGCAAAGTAGCTGCTGCGTCCCGCAGCAGGCCGTGCAAACGGCGTCCCGCCGTAAGTCTTCCTCTTCCTTGAGGTTTAAAGTTTAAAATTTAAAGTTTCACCACATGTTGCGCCTTCCCTTCCGCACCCGAGTCTGGCGAGGCGCTGCCGGTGAATTCGCCGGCTCCGGCACCGGCGCCTCCATGGACTTCCAGGATCACCGCGCCTACTCGCCGGGAGACGATCCGCGCCACATCAACTGGAACGCCTACGCCCGCACCGGCCAGTATTCCATGAAGCTCTTCCGCGAGGAAATCCGCCCGGTCGTCGATCTCATCCTCGATGCCTCGCCCTCCATGTTCTTCTCCCCTGAAAAGGAAAAACGCACCGCCGAGCTCCTCGTTTTCCTCGCCGATTCCTCCCTCGCGGCCGGAGCCAGCGTCCGCATCTACGCCATGAATGGCGACGCCCAGCTCGCCATCGACCCCATGACCCTCAAGTCCGGCCGCTGGCAAAACGACATCAAGGCACTCGCCCCCACAACTCCCGGCGCACCTCCCGAGATCCACCGCCTCCCCCTCCGCTCCCACGCCCTCCGCGTCCTCCTCTCGGATCTCCTTTTCCCCGCCGATCCCAAGCCCATCCTCCAGACCCTCGGCCAGAAACAAGGCACACCCATCCTCTTCTCCCCCTTCACCGAAGCCGAGAGCGCGCCCGCATGGACTGGCAATTATGACTTCGTCGATGCCGAGCTAAAAACCAAGCACCCCCACCGCATCGAGCCAGCCACCCTCCGCCGCTACCACGAGGCTTACGCTTCTCATTTCAACCTCTGGAAAGACACTGCTCTCCGCCACCAAGCCCCCCTCGCCCGCATCCCCTGCGAGCCGGATCTCATCCCTGCTCTCTATCAGCACGCATTGCCAGTGAAAGCAGTGGAAACCACGAAGTGACTCGGCAGGGACGGTCTCTCAGAGCCGTCCGTCTGTGCGTCCAATCAATAAGGATGTACCGAACCTCCCACCCATTCGTCACGATCCCGCTTTGAATGCGAGAGGAATGCCACTTTCACCCCGCATCGTGCCGCACCCTTTCCCGGACGGCTTGGAAAGCCATCCCTGCCCCATTTATTTTATCGCCGGAAGAATTATTCCTAGCACAATCATACTAATGGAACCCGATGAAAAACCGGTTCGAAAAGTAAGGCACGAAATCCACCAACCTCCTTCCTGGGTAGGAACATCCGCCACGTTTTTCATCACGATAAACTGCGCCCGGCGCGGCGTAGCCCAGCTCACGGAAGGTCGGATACCTGAAGAGATTTTTCAAACGTTCCGGTTTCAAAACGAAAGGCAAACATGGCACGCCTCCATCGTTCTTCTCATGCCTGACCATTTGCATGCTATGATTTCCTTCGACTGGGAACGCGGCGACGGCTTAGGCCAAGTGATCCAAAACTGGAAACGTTTCACAGCGCGTAAGTTAGAAATCGTATGGCAGAGGGATTTCTTCGACCACCGGATCCGGAGCGATAACGATCTGGCGAACAAATGGATATATATCAGGGAAAACCCAGTCCGTGCCGGACTGGTGGACACCTATGACGCCTGGCCGCACGTCTGGCGTCCGCCCAACCGCATCGGCTGGATAGACTAATGGCAGGGACGGTCTCTCCGAGCCGTCCGTCTGTGCGTCCAACCCACCCATTAGTCACGATCCTGCTTGAAGGCGAGAAGGTTCCACTTTCATTATGCATCGCGCCGCACACTTTCCCGGACGGCTTGGAAAGCCATCCCTGCCCACCTGACTTGCTATCATCCCACAAATCCAACAGCCGATTGACTTCATTTGCGCGTTTATCCAACATCCAAACGCAGACAACGAACTCGTCCGCATCCTCGCAACCATCCACCGCAACTCCCAAAAGTAAGCTCCCCATTTTCTTCATTTAGAATTTCGTGCTTAGGATTTAAGATTTAAAAGAAATGTTCGCCAACCCTCTCGGCCTCCTCACCCTCCTCGCCATTCCAGCGATTTTGGCCATTCATTTCCTCCAGCGGAAATCCATCACGCTTCCCGTATCCACACTTTTCCTACTGGAGCGCACCCAGCGCGAAGCGACCTCAGGACGGCGTTTCGAGCGACTCATTCCTTCCGTCCCCCTCTGGATGCAGATCCTCGCAGTGCTGCTGCTGGCGTGGTTTCTTGCCGAGCCGCGTTTCAAAAAAGAAGACACCGTGCAGCGCGTCGCCATCGTGGTGGATTCATCGGCGTCGATGACAGTCTTCAAGGACGAGGCCATCGCCGCCCTCCGTGACAAGCTCCCCTCCCTCCAAGGCAGCGCCTCCGCCATGGAACTGACCCTCCTGCCATCCACCCCGGGAGCCGACCGAATTTACGCAGGCGGCTCAACCGACGAACTCCTCACCTCCTTAGGGGATTTCTCCACAGACACAGGCATCACCGATCCCTCCTATGCCCTGCGCCTCGCCCGCTCCATCGTCTCGAACGATGGCATCGTCATCTATCTCACCGACACGCCTGCCGAAACCCTGCCCTACGAATCGCAGCTCATCGCCGTCGGCAAGCCCACTGACAACGTCGGCTTCACAGGCATTTCCTTCGAGGAAAAAGAAGGCGCGCTCACCTTCCGCGCAATCATCCGGAACTACGGCAAATCTAGTGCCACGCGCTCGTGGTCATTGCTCGCCACCAACGGCACCACCGAGCCGCGCGAGTTCTCCATCAAAGCAAACTCCTTCGTCACCATCCAGTCAGCCTTTCCGCAGGGCGCGGAAAACGTGCGCCTGACCCTCACACCGGATGCGTTCACGCTCGATGACACCCTGCCCATCGTCGCCCCGCAGCCTAAAGCGCTCAACCTATTTACAGCCACCTCCCCCGCCTTCCGCAGCCTCACGGATAAGCTCCTCCGTTCCCTGCAATCCACACGCCCCTCGACCGATGCAGCGTCCTCGGATCTCGTCATCACTTCCTACGACCCTCTCGACCCCGCACTCCCCGCCACCAACGCGATCCTTTTCGTAGAAGACCCCACCTCAGCCGGGAAATACCTCAAAGGCGGCATCCTCGCCGAGTCCCACCCGCTCATGGACGGCATCAACTGGCAGGCACTCCTAGTCCGCGAAACCCTCCAACTCCCGCGCCTCGCCACCGACCGCGTCCTCCTCTGGCAGGAGAAACGACCGCTCATTTTCCTCCGCGAAGAAAACGGCCAGCGCGTCCTTTGCTTCAACTTCGACCTCCGCCTCTCCAACGCCACCCAGCAACCGGCCTTCATCGTCCTGCTCCACCGCTTCGCCGAATCCCTGCGCACCGCCAAGGTCGCACCCCAAGCCCTGAACCTCGAAACCGGCCAACAGATCCGCATCGCCACCGCTCCCGGCATCCCCGTAGAAGTCGCCGCCACCGATCCCTCCGGGAAACCCATGACCACTCCAACATCAGGCCGCGCACCCGCCGTGCCGGGATTCCTGACCATCAGCCAGGAGTTCAATGATTCTGAAAAAGTGCTCGGCAGCCTCGTCCCCACAGGAGATGGATCGGTGAATCTCCTCACCGCCGCCGTCCACTTCGCCGACACACGCGAGGCCGATCTCTCCGCATGCGACGAATCCGAACTCGACGCCATTTCCAACACCGCCTCCCTGGATCTCCACACCGCACCCGACCCACTCTCGCGCCTGTGGATCCTCGTCCTCCTCGCCGCCCTCCTAGTGGCATGGCATTTCACCTCCGGAAAGGAAACGGGGAAGTCCGTGGCTGCATAGTTCGCAGAAATCCCTAACCCACCAACGAGAAAACGACTCTCTAATGGATGCGTGCACCACAGACTTTTGTATCTGTATCCCGGCAGGGATTTCAGCCAGTAGCCGGGGGCCGAGCACAGCGACCGCCCCCGGAAAATGATGCGATTCAATTTAGCACCCCGGCAGGGGTGCCAGCGATTGCGCTTTACCTCCTTCACGTGAAGACTTCTGGGGTGACGGGCATCGACGGAGCCCGCTTTAACGTCCGACCGCCACGCTCGCCCGTAAATCTACCGACTTGATCCGGGGGCAGTCGCTGTGCTCGGCTCCCGGCTACTGGCTGTCATCCTTTCAGGATAAAGATTACTAGACCTTCACCGCCTTCAACCCCAGAAACAACGGAAACTCCTCCGCCGCCAGATGCTCCGCCTTGCTGAACGGCCCGCCGCCCTGCGAGCGCCGGTGCGAAAAAAGCTCGGTGCAAACGGTCACCCCCAACCCGGCATCACCCATCGCCGTGATCACCTCCGCCAGCGGCCTGTGGTAGAAGACCGTGCTCTCTTCCGTGCCCAGTCCCGGTCTCGTCTTGATACCTATTTCCAATGGCTTCCCATACTTGTCGAGTCGGCGGAACTGGATTTTCTGATCCCCGTCCCAGCCCCAATGGCTCTCCTGAGGAATGCGAAAACACGGATGCATCATCACAATCGCCACACGACCACCGGGTTTCAGCGCAGCCGCGATATTTTCCATCAGCCCCGCCGCATCCGGCACATCGTGCACCGCCATAACGCAGGCCGCGACATCGAAGGAAGCATCCGCCCATTCTCCCAGCGCACAGGCATCCGCTTTCAAAAAGGAAACCCGATCATCCGCCCCGTGCCGCTGCCGCGCTGCACTGATCAGCTTCGCGCTAGCATCAACCCCAAGAATCCGCCCCGCCCCGGCTTCCAACAAATGCCGCGCCAGTACACCCTGCCCACAGCAGACATCAGCCACCGCATCGCCTTTCGAAATCCCTAACAAATCCATCACACCCGGGAGGATGACATTGCGGTGATAATCCGAGCCATCCGCGCCGACCAATTTATCATACCATCCGGCAACCCCGTCCCAGCCCTGCTCCTGCTTCGCACTCGGTGACACAGCTCTCCCACGAGCGGCGCCCTTACGAAACGGTGCCCTACCTCCCATACCCTTGTTGCCCTTGCCTTCCATCCCGCAAACTAGTTGCCCCAGCGGATGACGGTCAAGGGGGTATCATAGGCGAATTCTAACTGCTAACGAATACTGAGCGGCTGGTTTCCTCTAGCCCGGTG
>JANRFH010000015.1:94968-107928 GCA_030725745.1 Akkermansiaceae bacterium | reverse complement strand
TATAGCTCGCCGGTGTTATTGCCGGCCACAGTGTCATTGTAGTTGATCTGCCAGATGCCACCCGCAGCGGTGAATGTGGTGTCATCCGCAAGGGTAACGAGCGAGCCGTCCGTGAATTCCCCGCTAAGCGTACCGAAATAGGAGAGCAGCGTAAACTTGTCTCCGACGTTGTATGAGCCGAGTTGGACGAGATCGAGTATGCCACCGAGGGTCAGATCCCCTCCGACGTTGCCGAGATCCGCGGATGATGTGCCGCCGTTCAATTCGAATTCATAGGTGCCGGTGACCGTCAGGTTGGAGACGAAATCCATCGTCCCTACACTGTTGCCGATGGCCAGTGTGTTGCCGGTGGTGATGTTGATGGCGTTCCCCATGGTGCCGGTGCCGCTCAGGATGCCGCCGGTTGAGAGGAAGGATACATCCTGGGTGAGTGTGGAAGAGGAGTTGTAGTTGAACTCGCCCGCCCCGATGAACACTTCGCTGGTGCCGTTGATCGTGCCGGAGGACGCGATGGTGAGCTTGCCTTCTGCGACTGTGGTGGAACCATCATAGGTATTGGCTGCGGAAAAGACGACTGTACCAGCTCCTGTCTTAGTAATCGTGGAACCTACCGCCTGGTTACTCTGGATTCTACCCGTGAAATTGGCTGTCGCACCGGCCACGGCCGTGATCTCCCAGTCGTTGGCTACGCTGCCGCCATTTACCGCCAGATCAACGGCTAAACCGCCGTCGCCCGCGAAGGTCGCAGTTCCTGCGGATTTCATTCCAAGGATAAAGGTTTTGCCTGCAGTGACCGCATTGTTGTTTGAGTCGTATATACGGTCATTAAAGGTGACTCCATCCTCTAGGTAGAGAGCCGACCCCGAACCACCGGATTCTGCCAGCGTAAAGCGTCGGAATGCCACGTAATTGATATCACCACTTCCGGTGATAGTCAGGTTCGTGTCTCTCAAGCCAAACCGTTGATTGGGATTAATGGTACCTCCGAGCACAAAACCTGCGTTATTCACCCCTGTGCCCACCAGAGAAGTAAACCCGTTATTCAAAGCAACCGTTCCATTCAAGGTTATATCACCCGTTCCCGCATTGAAGAGTCCATTATTACCAGCGGTGTCCAGTGTGATGTCGTTGTCAAACGCCGCAGCGGATGCGGTATTAAAGGTCAATATAGCGTTACCGGTGCCGGTCACAGTTCCGGTTCCGAGTGCCCCTGCGGCTCCCACTGTCAGGGCATTGCCTGCGAAAGTTGTTCCTCCGCTGAAGGTATTCGCGGCTCCCAGTGTGAGCCTTCCGGCTCCGTCTTTGGTAATGGTGCCCGCGCCGATGGCAAGGTCGCCCGTAGTGGTGATATCTCCCGCTCCGCCGAAAGTGACGGCTTGTGCGCCGGTAGCTCCACCACCCAGGGTCAACGTGCCGCTGTCCGAATTGATCCGAGTGGAACCGTTAAACGTGATCGCACCATTGTAGGCATTGTCGCCTGACGTATTGCGCAGAGCACCACCGTCTGAGATGCCAGAACCAGTCAGCCCGAGCGCCTCAGCGCCAACCGTTATCCCACCGGAAAGCTCGAGCGCGGCACCATCGCTTACTGTCGTTCCTCCGGTCGTGCTACCCAAGGCCAAGGCGTCACTGATTGCCAATACACCGGAACTGGCCGTAGTGGTTCCGTCATAGCTATTCGCTACGGCTACCGTCTGGGTGCCAGTTCCTACTTTGGTAAACCCACCTGCACCGCTTATAGCGCCTGAGAAGCTATTCGACTCATCATTGCCACCCACGCTGATGGTGTTGGCTCCGATGTTCAGATCGTCGGCTCCTTTGAGGCCACCGAGATTGTAAGTGTTGGTTCCAGCAACGGTGAAAGTCACAGCCTTCGTGGCGTCGCTCGCGACCGTATCCAATGTTGAGTTCTGCAGGGCATCGACATTGCCGAGAGCCAGCGTGACATAGTCGTCGTTCAACATTGTGGTTGCAGTGTGTGTGTTGGCACCTTCCAGAATGAAGGTTATTGGCGCACTGGCTCCTTTAATGTTATTGAAGGAAAGCGTGCGGGCTGAATCCACCGCTCCGGAGATAGTTCCTGTGAGTTTGATGAAATGCCCACCAACGAGAGTCTGAGAATCATTGCCTTGAGTGATCGTATAAGTGCCGGTGCCGGGATCCTGCAGAACGATATCATTGGCAAGAGTCGTGGCGGTCGCGAGATCCACATTTCCCGCAGGGACAGCCAGACTCAATGAAACGTTAGAGTTGGTCAATCCGTCCAACCTCTGATTGATCAAATTTATCGTTCCGGTTCCCCAAGGAGTGATGGTGGCACCGACATCCGCGGATCGGTCATTCATTCCTAAACCAGTGTGAACATCGACGCCACTGGACCAGCTAGGGCTGTTGTTGTCGAAACGTATCCCGCTGCCATCAAAGATCATCTTGGAACCCGTGATCGCACCACTGACGAAAATCGTCCGGGTGCCGCCCCAAGTCGAATCTGCTGTCAGGTTGACGCCTTTAAGGTTCAGGCTTAAGCTGCCAACCCGGTTGTTAGACACTCCGCCCGCACCGACTTGGATGTCGGAACCCAAGGTAAGCGTGGCGGTTGAGGTTGTATCGAGCGTAATCGAATTCAGAGAAATCCCGGTATACGCGCTGTTGTTCGTGGGATCATTGGTGCCGTCGGCAATTAATACCACATCGTCGCCAGCAACCGGGGCGATGCCGTTGACCCAGTTGTTACCGTCGTTCCAATCTGTAGAGACGGCGTTCACCGCGTCCCAAGTGATCGTATCTGCGTTGGCTTGATTTCCAAAGAACGCGAATGGGGCGACGGCAGTTAATACTGATAGTGTAATATTAATTTTCATGGTTTTTGGCTAGGAAATGATGGAGGTAAGGAAATAATGGAGTTTTTGATTCAAGGGATCTATCCAATGACTGGAGCAAACTTAGCTAATTTTCGTTGTCTGTATATCCCCCGTTTGGATGATGCGGGTTTCCAAGCGCTACTTTATTCTGAATCGGTGATTTTTCAAAATGACCACCAGAGGCTTTTTTTACACAGTGCTGCTCCGATGGTTTTTTGCCGCGCACGTTGTGCTGTAATGTTTTGTCGGCACGCAAGTAATGGAGAGTCTGCTTTCTCAGTTTCGTGGGAAATCTGATTGGCTACCTTTCACTGGAAAGCACCATCTATAAAATTTCGCATTTCATCAATTTCGCAGAGGCTGGTGATGAAATAAGCGACGAGAACCCACACGGTATTCAAACTGTACAAATTCGCTACTTGCATAATATCTGGAAATCTTGACAATCGGACTCGAATTGGCATCAGGAGGCGTCAGCATTGGCTCAGTAAATTCCACCCCTAGCAAGGGGCGGCCTATTCCTCGTGCGCGCTCGGTTCCCCATCGTGGCATATTTACTAACACGGTGATTTTGTGATCCATTACCTCGGAATCATCGCGTCTATCACCACTCTCGTGGTTTTCTTCATTCAGCCCAGCCCTCTTGCCACAAAGGTTTTCATGATCTGCATAGCCTTTAGTGCTCTGTCATGGCTAATTGCTTTCTGCAAACGCCGCCAAACCCACTGCCCCCTTTGTAAAGGAACTCCGCTCATTAACTCCGGTGCCCTTCCACATCAGAAAGCAGTCAGATGGTTCCCACTGAATCATGGTGTCACGGCAACCTTTTCCATCATCCTGTTCCAGAAATTCCGCTGCATGTTCTGCGGCACACTATTCGACATGCTCAAGCCACTCGCGAATAAGCATTCGAACGGACAAGGTAGATACGAGGCAGATTACACGCCTTACACCAGCTACAAACAGGACGAGCCCTAAAATCCTCAGGCTTCCTCCGGGCGATTTCTGTGCCTGTGAACCCAGACACTCTGCACCAACCCCAGCAGGAACATGCAGATCACTACGAAGGTGCCCGAGTAACTGATAAGCGGCAGCGGAATCCCCGTAATCGGCATCAGCAGCACGCACATCCCGATATTTTCGTAGATATGTGCGAAAAACAGCGCCACCACCATGCAGACAATGAGCCGTCCGGCCACATCTCGACTGTAAAATCCGATGAACAGCCCTTGAATCAACAATAGCGCAAATCCCCCAATCAGTAGCAGAGCCCCCCGGAAGCCCAGTTCCTCAGCGATCACTGCGAAAATGAAGTCGTTGTGTGCCGTAAGGTGAGGGATGAATTTCTTATCATGCAGGGATCCCTTCTCAGCTGTCGCCTTCCAGCCGACGCCTTTCCAACCGGCTTTTCCCACCGCCATCGAGACGTTGTGAGGCGCGTATCCATCACCCTGAATGTCAACCTCTTGGCCATCCAACATTCGCAGCCAGAGATCAATACGATCCGGCCCCCGCTCCGAAACCAAAGGCAGAATCACGAAATACAGGATCGGTAAGATCATGGCCGAAACCGAAGCGATGAACGTCAGGAAACGGTAAGGAATACCTGCCACTAGCAACGCGACAATCACTACTGGTATCCAAACGAGCGCGGAACCCATATCGCCCATTTTCATCACCAGCAGGAAAGGAATGGCAGAAACCACCCCGATAACGCCGATACGAACAAAAGGATCACCCAACCAGCGATGTAGCTTAGGTAAATCTTGCATTAACCAGGCAATCATCACGATCCCAGAAGTCACCCCGAGCTGCGCGGGCTGGAAGCTCAGTCCTCCGATCGTAAGGCGATGCACATCATCGTCCGCCTGCATCGCCATCACCATGAGCCCTAGGCTGACCACATAAAGCGGTATACCCAGCCAGCGTATCCAGCGGTAATCAATCAATGCCGCAGCAAAATAAGCCACGCTGCCGATCACGATCCAGTTTTTCTGCATCCATGCGAAATAGGTGCCTGCAGAGCCAAACTCTGCAAGATTCTCCGCGCTCATGGGAAGGTGCCTCGCCGCACTCTCGATCATAAATACCCCGAAGATGAGGAGCCCATACATCACGAGCACCAGCACCCAATTCATCCCCAGTATTTTCCTTAGAAATGGCGTCATCTTCCGTCGAAGGCAGACCATATCGCTACTCCATTCCTTGGCAAGCCGCCATCCGTACCAATTACAGCTTTCATCTAGGGACTTTGGCCTAGTAATACCTCCCACCAGTTGCTAAGAAATTGCCGTTCATAACCAAAATACAACAGTGCTCAAAGACTTCAAAGAATTCGCTTTCAAAGGAAACCTCATCGATATGGCCGTCGGCATCATCATCGGCGGCGCATTCGGAACTGTCGTAAAATCCCTCGTGGACAACGTTTTCATGCCACCTCTGGGAGCTCTACTGGCCGGCATCGACTTCAAGAAACTCAGCATTGAGCTGAAACAAGGTGTCGCAGCTACAGACGCTACAGAAGCAATTCCAGCCGTCATGCTCAACTACGGGCAGTTTATTACTGACTTCATTTCCTTCATCCTACTCGCTCTCGCTGTCTTCATCGTCATCAAGAAAGTGATCGGTGCCATGAAGAAAGAAGAAGCTGCACCAGAACCAGAAGCTCCAAAGCTTAGCAAAGAAGAAGAACTCCTCACAGAGATCCGCGATCTTCTCTCGAAAAAGGCCTGACCAACAACTGACAATCACAGAGAGGGCGGACGGAATAAAATTCCTCCGCCCTTTCTTTTTCTTCGCGTTGACCACGCACCCGGCGCACCCCATCGTCCCCCCTGAAAACTGAAAACTTCCCACTAACAAACTTCTTAGAATGAAACTCCTCAACCTCCTCCGCCGCAAAGCCCGCGCCTCCTTCGCAGAGCTCGCGGATCTCGCCAGCTCCACCGAATCCGAAGTCGCGGAAAAAATCCAAGGCTGGGAAAAAGACGGAACCATCCTCGGCTACCACGCCGTCACCAATCCCGAAACCATCGGAGACACCGCCGTCTCAGCCTTTATCGAAGTGCGTGTCACCCCTGAACGCGGCGGTGGCTTCGATAGACTGGCCATGCGCATCGCGCGTTTTGACCAAGTCGTCTCCTGCTATCTCGCCAGCGGAGGATACGATCTCATGGTCGTCGTCGAGGGCCGCGACCTCCGCGATGTCGCCCGTTTTGTCTCTGAGAAGCTCTCTTCTCTCGACGGCGTACTCTCCACCGCCACTCATTTCCGTCTCAAGACCTACAAGGAAAACGGCTTCCTTTTCGAAGCTGAACCCGAAACCGATCGTCTTGCGGTAACACCCTAAAATAGTCTATCAAGCGGCTGCGGAACACCCAACCGCGCGCTCAATCAAGCGTGCTAGGATTTCCATTCGATCAAAACGCATCGCGAAATTTTTCGCATCAGCAGATAGCTTCTCGCGTTCTGCATCGCTCATACCTGCAACCTTGTCGAGGCAAGCACGCAGGCCAGCCACATCTCCTCCTTCGTGCTCTAGGCAGTAACCGCCGCTCGCTTCAGGGATGCCTCCAGTTCGCGTTGTGATCACTGGCCCCAAGCCGCCCGCGAGCATCTTCTCGGCCACAGCAATTCCAAAAGTCTCGACGAACTCGGTCTTCGGCTTGCTCGGCAGGCTCCAAGCATAGCAACCGTTCATCAGCGCGCCTTTCTCCGCATCGCTCACGTCATCGAGCACCATCACGCCCTCCATCTCGGACGCAATCTTGCGAACTTCCTCCTTAGCAGGTCCGTTGCCGCAAATGATAAGTTTCTTTTTCCCATTCAGCTTCGATCCGCGCCATGCCTCCAACAAATCATCCACACCTTTCGCCGGGGCAATGCGTGAAAGGAACATCACGTAACCATCGCGCTCCAGCCCACGCTTCGCGAGAACTGCATCCACCTCTTCTGGCTTTTCGGAAAGGCTAGTGTAGGCCTGCGTATCTATGGCGGGGAAACTGATGCCCACACGCTGCTCAAGCTGCCCGGTGAAATTTGTGCCAAGTCGTTCATCGACTTTCCTTCCTGCTTCTACGATCAGATCTTTCGTGAAACGGCTGACCGCCACGGGATGATCGTGCTCTAGATAGTTCGAAAGCACCAACTGCGCCGCGCCAAGCCGACCCTCCTCCAGCGCGTTGCCGACGACATTCGTGATGTCCGAGCCTACCGCTTCACCGACGGTAAAAACATCCGCCCCACAGCCGCTATTTTTGAAACTGTTTACCGCCTGCATCACCATAGTCCCGTGAGGCACGAGGTAGAGATCCATCACCATCGTTTTCCCCGGCAGACTGTGCAGAAGATCGATGAGGTGACCGCTGATGCCCAGTCCAAGACGTCCGTCGAGCACCTTGTAATCACCCAGCGCCTCGGGTCTATCCATCTTGATGCCTTCCGAGTATGGGGTGATGGTTGCTAGATCTTTGAGTGGCAGCGAACTCGCCTCAAGAATATCAAGCGGATAGCTGACGATGTGGACATTCTCCATACCCATCGCAAGGGCGGCCTCCGCCAGATTCCTAGCTTCGGTGGAATGGCCGCAGATAATAGGATCGGCGCGGACAAGGAAAACGGCGTTGCGGACAGGACTGTCAGGTTTCGTGAGGAGCATGGCGTATTGAGAAGAATTCATCTCCACTACGGCAGTTCCCATGCCAAATCTACCCCAGCTAAGTCCTACGGATTGAAGCTCGGTGGCCGATGTGTCGTCCCAAAGTCTGTTGGCTCCGCACCCATCACTAATTTCAGAATAGAATCTCCACAGAACTCGCTGATCTTAAGGTAACTTCTGTTAATTTTTACATCATTTAGATAAGCTTCCTGCACGAATACGTTTTCATCGGAGTTCCC
Organism: Akkermansiaceae bacterium; assembly: GCA_030725745.1. GTDB lineage: Bacteria > Verrucomicrobiota > Verrucomicrobiia > Verrucomicrobiales > Akkermansiaceae > Luteolibacter. The sequence continues at coordinate 100,171 of JANRFH010000015.1, read as the reverse complement.
CTCCGCTAACACGCAAAAATCACCATCAGAAAGGTGAATCACCACCTTTTCGAAAAGCGGACTGCCGATCAGCATCACTGGCTGCCCCGTCACTGGAAACAGGCCGCAAGCATTCCACACAAACCACGATGAGATTCCGCCCGAGTCATCGTTGCCAGGCAAGCCGCCGGGGCCAGTATTAAACTGGCACTGCATCACACGCCGCACCACTCGCGCCGTCCTGTCATGACGTCCGGCATACAGATACGCATACGGCGACTCCATATCCGGCTCGTTGTTCAGCCCCTCGAAGTGAAACACTCGCTCTCCATGCGCAGGCACCGTGAAGCCGAAAAACTTATCCAGCAGCGCCACAAAGCCCTTGTCTCCACCGGCTAGCTCGATGCGCTCCGTCATCTCGTGGAGGAAACGGAACGAGTAGTTCCAATTCTCACCTTCGTAGTAGGTCGATGTTTCTTTTAGTAGCCCGGTCTTCTCATCAAAGGCGTTCCTCCAATGCACAGAAAGCGCCGCGGCCTTGTCATATACAGCTTGATTACCCGTGCTCCGCGCCATTCTCGCCATACAGAAGTGCGCGTATGAAATATCCAGCGTATGCGAGAGCGGCGTAGTCACAAAAGAGCGTCCGTATTCCCCGAACCGACTCTTCCTCCCCTTCCCGCTTTGACTCGTTTTCCACAACAGAGAAAGCACCCTGTCCCAATCGCCCACCATTCCCCTGCACCGCGCATCCTCAAGGATCGCATGGCACAGCCCCGTCGCCTGTTTCGTGAAACGATCCGGCACATTATCCATCAAATAACTCACGGGGAATCCACCCTCCCGCTGCGCCACTTCGCAGAGAAACGCGACGAACGCCGCACCCTTCTCCGGCCACAGCGTCATCATCAGCGGCAGCTGCGTCTTGTAGGAGTCCCACAGCGTCGAGAGATCAAAGAAAAACGGCCCATCTTTGCCCGTGAAAGGATTCTCGTCCGCAAAGTCCGCTGGCTTCAGGCAAGAATGATAAAGCGCCGAGTAAAAAATCTCACGTTGTGCTGCCGTCCCACCTTCCACCTCTATCTTAGAGAGTGTTTCCTCCCACACTTTTCCCGCAGTCGATACACTTTCTTGAAAATCCCCAATCGAGGAAATCGCTCGCTCTGCCTTCTCATTCGTCCTCAGGGAAAAACCAAAATCCAGTTTCGCCTCCGCCCCCTCTTTCACCCGGAATCCGAAACCGAAATCCGGCCGATACTTCTGACGCTCCAGCCCCAGCACATAGCCCTTCTCCTCAAGCTCGTCCTCATCTTCCCAAAGAAACGCCTGGCCGCCTTCGCACTTGCAGCGGAATTTTACGGGAATGCCCTCCATCACCACCTGCCCGCAGATTGAGCCGTCCTCAAGCACATCCAGCTCCGCCCACTGCGGGTAAATCCCCATTTCGTCGACCAGCAATCCTCCCGCAGAAACATCCACTACCACCACAGGATCCAGCCCCTCCGGAAAATGATAAACATGTCTCGCGCCACGTGGCGTTACCGTCACTTCAAAGCTCACACCAGACTCCGCAAATTTCCCCGCATAGTATCCCGGCCACGCCCTCTCATCCACCAACTCCATCCTCTCAAAACGGCTCTCCAACCCCTCGGCACCTAGCGGAGCCGTTAGAAGGTAATTGTAATACATGCGTATCCGACCCGTCCCAGACTGCTGGAAATGAGCGATACCCACAGCCTCATGCCGATCATACATCACCGGCGGCGAATCTCCACTCAGCGATAGCCCATAGCGCCCGTAGCCTGTGACATAAGCGCCAGAATACGCACACGCCGAAACCATTCCAAACGGTAGGCAAGCTCCCGGATGCGTGTTTCCGATCGGCGGCTTCGCACACCACCACCTCGCCGCGATCCCCTCCGCCTCCGGCAAATCCTTCTCGGCATACCCGAGGAAAGGGTCAACAAGCGCGGCGTAGTTCAGATCAGTGGGCTTTTCTGTCATCAAGGCATCTTACCAAGCAACAACCAGACCAATACACCTTTGCTGTGAATTTCACTTCCCGAAGTGATCCAAAATCACCTGAACTAGCCCCGGAATATCATGTTGGAAGGCTTCTGCATTCGGCTTGTGACCGATATCCCTCAGCGTCGCTGAAGTCACGGGGCCGATACTCGCCACTGCGCACCTTTCCGGCCACGGCAGATCTAGGGCAAAGAAATGCTCCGCGGTGGAGCTCGAGGTAAAAGTAACCATGTCCGCGCCGTCTTCGATGAACTTCGCTTGAGCGCCGGTGTAGTCGTCCGTTTCAGGAACAGTGCGGTAGGAGATACATTCATCGACGATTGCACCCAGCTTCATCAGGCCGTCATAAATTACATCGCGCGACTCTGCGGCCTTCACCCAGAGCATGGTCTGGTTCTCGACGTTGATTTCTTTGAAAGCCTCGATCAGACCCTCGGCGACGAATTTCTTCGGTAGCAGATCCACGCCGATCCGATACTCGCGGATCTTTGCCGCTGTTCCGGGCCCTATCGCGGCGATCTTCGGATTACCCAAGCTACGGGCATCCTCGTAGGTTGCGAAAAACGCATCGAAGAATTTCTCCACACCGTTCGGACTCGTGAAAACCAACCAATCATACTCATGCGCATGCGTCACGCCCTCGGCAAAGCCTTCGCGATCCTCAGGAAGCTCAATACGAATGGTCGGAAGCTCGATCACATCTGCTCCCAGATTCTGCAAACGTTTGCTCAGATCACCGGCCTGCTCGCGAGTGCGTGTCACTACGATACGTTTGCCAAAGAGTGGACGATTCTCGAACCAATTGATCTTCGAACGCTCCTTCACCACATTCCCGATCACAGCAACGGCAGGTGATTTGAAATCCACTTTCTCCGCGATATCCGCAATGCTTTCCAATGTGCCTTCAATCGTCTGCTGCGCGTTAGTCGTAGCCCAGCGCACGAGTGCTATAGGAGTATCCGCAGCAGCTCCGTTCGAAATAAACGAGCTAGTGATCTCGCGTAAACGAGCAACACCCATCAGGAAAACTTTCGTCCCCGGAGTCTTCGCGAGCTGTGCGTAATCGATGGAGGAATAGCCCTTTGTCGGGTCTTCGTGTCCGGTAAAAATCGTCAGCTGTGTATTGTGGTCACGGTGCGTCACCGGAATACCTGCATAAGCCGGCCCGCCGATGGCTGAGCTGATACCCGGCACGATCTCGAACGCCACGCCAGCATCCGCAAGCTCTGCTGCCTCCTCGCCACCACGTGCGAAAATCATAGGATCACCTCCCTTGAGACGCGTAACGATCTTGCCCTTCTTTGTGTGCTCCACGATGATCTCGTTGATCTTATCTTGAGGCACTGCATGATCTTTCGCCCGTTTCCCGACGTAGATTTTTTCACAGCCAGCCTTCGTCCAGCGCAGCAGTTCCGGGCTACTAAGAGCATCGTAGACCAGCACATCAGCCGTCTCGATGCACTCCTTGGCGCGCAGAGTGACAAGTCCGAGATCGCCGGGGCCAGCGCCGACAAGATAGCAAATTCCTTTTGATTTCATTTCAGTGATTGAAAAAGTTCTAGCGCGACCGCAATCGGATCGACGCCCTTGGCTTCACCGGTGCGGGGCGTGCCACCCTCGTCCGGAAATACCCTTGCGCAAAGGTGGATCTCCCCACCGTCCAGCGATGAATAAACGCCCACGGGAGTGTGGCAGCCGCCATCGAGCAAGCGGAGAAACTCACGCTCTGCTCCGACACGGATCCAAGTATCGAGATGGTTGATCGACTTTGCATAAGCCTCCGCACCTTCATCACCAGCACGGATTTCCAATCCGATGGCACCCTGCCCTGCTGCGGGATAAAATTCATTTTCAGGAAGTCTTACTGCGTAGACATCAGGAAAGCCTTCGACCGTTTCCTCACCGGAGGGAGCAATTTCCGGGATAAAACCCAGCCGCACTAGACCGGCCTCCGCCAGCAGGATCGCATCGTAGTCGTCGTGTTCCGCGAGCTTGCGGATACGTGTCGGGACGTTTCCTCGCAAATCGAGAATTTTCAAATCCGGACGGAGAAATTCCATTTGCTTCGCACGCCGCACGCTGCTCGTGCCTACCCGTGCGCCTTCCTCCAGAGCTTCCACACCGCCCGCGAATTTCATTAGCAGGACATCGCGCACCGGAGCTCGCTCCAAGGTCGCCGCCAGCTTGAATCGAGAATCAAGCACCGTCGGCATGTCCTTGAGACTATGCACCGCGATGTCCACCGACCCATCCTCAAGCGCCTCCTCTAGCTCTTTGATGAACACGCCTTTGTCAAAAGTGCCCTCAGCCTTCGCCACATCGGCCAGCGAAACATCCGTGCGCCGGTCGCCCGTCGTGCGGATGATATTCCTCACAAATCCCGTTTCTGGAAACTTCGCACCGAGCAAACCTTCCGTCGCCGTCGCCTGCACAAGCGCAAGCTCGCTTCCCCTCGTGCCGATGATGATCTCTTTCCTCTTGCCGCTCATGAAAACATTTTCCGCCCCTTCCATGAAGTGGGATTGCGCAGAGTGCAAGGTTAACAAAGCCGCTACACAACGAACTGCCCTTGGTTTCCCTGAATTTCACGTATATAGTAGTGCCGCGAAACTTCTTGCCATTCCCCGCGAACGGCGATAATTCCGCCCACCTTTTTTGAGCCGAACTCCCGGCGCATCAATGCTTTAGAACTACATGAAGCTGGCCAAACTACTCAACGTTGACCGCATCCTTCTCGATATGAAGGCTACGGAACATTGGGCTGCGATCGTGGAACTCGTCGATTTCCTCACGGAGATGGGCGATATCCCGAAGGATTGCCGCGAACCCATTCTCACCGCCCTCGAGGAGCGCGAAGCCCAAGTTAGCACCGGCATCGGTTCGGGCGTTGCCATCCCCCACACCTTTTCAGATACCTTGGAGGAGGTCGTCGCTGTCTTCGGTAGATCCAAGGAAGGCATCGACTTCGAGGCACTCGACAATGCCCCCGTCCATTTCATCATCCTCTTCATCGTGCCGCGCAAGGACTACCACTTGCACCTTCGCACACTCGCCGCTATCGCGAAAATGTTCACCAACTGCGAAGTCCGCCGCAACCTCGCCACCGCCATTTGCCGCAACGACATTCTCGATATTCTCGATCCCAAGCCGAACCGCGTCGTCAATATCGGCACCGAACCCTGCTGAGTATTTCAGCTTA
>JANRFH010000015.1:6931-94868 GCA_030725745.1 Akkermansiaceae bacterium | reverse complement strand
AGTTTTCCTCTTTCAGCATTTCAGCTGTCAGTTTTTCAGCATTTACCCAATGACCTTGCTACAGACCCTTGAGGCACGTCTTTCCGCGGCCCTTGAAAAAGCCATCGGCGAGCCAACTGCTCCGAACCTCTCCCCGGCCGCAGACCTCCGTTTCGGAGACTACCAGAGCAATACCGCCATGGTCATGGCGAAACGCCTCAAAACCAATCCACGCGCGCTCGCCCAGCAAATCCTAGACGCCTTGGACGTCACCGACATCGCCACCACTAGCATCGCCGGCCCCGGATTCATCAATTTCACCATCCTCCCGGAGGCCTACGCCGCCCATGCGGAATCCCTCCTGAAAGACCCACTCCTCGGCGCACCCCAGCCCGGCGAAGGCAAGACCATCGTCGTCGATTTCTCCGCGCCGAACGTGGCGAAGCCAATGCACGTCGGCCACATCCGCTCCACGATCATTGGAGATTCACTATGCCGCATCGCCCGTTTCCTCGGCTACTCCGTCATCGCTGACAACCACATTGGCGACTGGGGCACCCAGTTCGGCATGATCCTCCACGGCTGGAAAACCCTGCTCAACCACGATGCCCTTGCCGCCGATCCGATCAAGGAACTCGTCCGCGTCTATCGACAGGTCAATGCCTCCACCAAGGAAGACCCCACCGTCCTCGATACCTGCAAAGCAGAGCTCGTCGCCCTCCAAGCCGGCGATCCTGAAAACCTCGCCATCTGGCAACAGTGCATCGATGTCTCGAAGCTGGGCCTGCAGAAAATCTACGACCGCCTCGATGTGAAATTCGATCACTGGCTGGGCGAAAGCTTCTACAACGACATGCTCCCCGGCCTCGTCGATGAATTCCTCGAAAATGGCCTCGCCCGCGAAAGCAACGGCGCCGTCTGCGTTTTCACCGACGACTCGAAAGCCCCCGGCGACGACCCATTCAAAGTCCACAAGGAAGACGGCTGGACGGACAACCCCGCCATCATCCGCAAGGCTGACGGTGGCTTCCTCTACGCCACCACTGACCTCGCCACCATCAGCTACCGCATCGATGAATGGAATGCCGATCAGATCTGGTACGTCGTAGGCGTCCCCCAGCAACTCCATTTTCGCCAGATCTTCGAGGCGGCAGAGCGTTGGGGAAAACACGGCGACTTCCGCCACATCGCCTTCGGCTCCATCCTCGGCGAAGATCGTAAGCTGATGAAGACCCGCTCCGGCGACAACGTCGGCCTCACCGATGTCCTCGAAGAAGCCGTCGAACGCGCCGCCAAAGCCATCGCCGAGAAAAACCCCGACCTCACAGGAGACGAAGCCGCCGAGGTCGCAGAAATCGTCGGCATCGGCGCAGTCAAATTCGCCGAACTCTCCCAGCACCGCCTCACGGATTACGTTTTCGCATGGGATCGCATGCTCGCCCTGCAGGGAGACACCGCGCCCTACCTCCAGTATTCCAGCGTGCGTATCCGCTCCATTTTCCGGAAGCTCGATGCCGCATTTGATCCCACCTCCGCAAAAATCTCCCTAGAGAAACCTGAGGAAATCCACCTCGCCCGCCTGCTCGCCCGTTTCGGCGAAATCCTCCCGCTCGTCCTGGAAGACCACCGCCCGAACCTCCTTGCGAACTACCTCCTAGAGCTTGCCCGCGCTTTCCACTCCTACTTCGAGGCCTGCCCGGTCTTGAAATCGGAAGAGCCCCTCCGCTCCAGCCGCCTCGCCCTCTGCGCCCTGACTTCCAGCGTATTAGAAAAAGGCCTAGGCCTCCTCGGCATCCGCTGTCCAGAGCGCATGTAGCACCGAAGAAATCTAGCGATTTACCCGCTAGATTTTTGTTATTCTTTGTTTTTTCGTGTTTTTTTGGGATTGAACTTTCCTCATGATAGGAAAGACTCGCTTCATGGAGCCATTCTACGTCATTGGACACAAAAACCCAGACACGGACGCGATCTGCTCTGCCATCGGGCACGCAGCTCTTCTCCGTGCGTCCGGTGAAGAGCCCGAAGCCATCGCAGCACGTTGCGGAGAGATGTCCCAACGCACCTTATGGGTTCTCGACAAGGCCAAGATGGATGCCCCTGTCCTTCTTACAGATGCACGCACCACAGCAGGCATGGCTTGCCGTAAAAATGTTATCTCCGTCCTACCCAGCGATACCTTTTTGACTGCCTACAATCGCATGTCAGCTTCTGCAATTCGCTGCGTCCCCGTCGTGAAAGAAGATGGCTCTGTCGCCGGAATGCTCCAGTACATCGACCTCCTCAGACTACTCCTTCCCCTAGATACAGAAGGCCTCAGCGTTCGGACGGTCCACGCATCTCTCAATAACCTCGCCTCCACCCTCAATGCAGAAAGCCATGGAGCAACGATCTGCGATCAAGACGAAGAAGAAGATCTCATCCTTCTCGTCGGCGCATCCTCTCACGACACGGTAGAAAGCCGCCTCAAAGAAGCAGCTAAAGATGGAAACATCGCCAAATTCCTCGTCATCTGCGGAGACCGCCCCATCGTCCAGCGCCTCGCCATCGATCACGGCGTGAGAGCACTTCTCGTAACCGGGAAAAACCAGATTTCTCAAGACATCATGGATCTTGCTATCGCCAAGGGCACCGTCCTCCTACGCTGCAAGCAAGACACCGCCAGCGCAAACACCCTCATCCGCTGCTCGCGAACAGTGCGCCACGTCATGCAGACTGCCTTCATCACAGTCCCAGAATACGAGCCTGTCTCCAAGATACGAAAACAACTCATATCCCTCGATCAGGATCTATTTCCTGTCATGGATTCCGAAACAGATGCCCTCCTCGGTGTCCTCGCAAAATCCGATTTCGTAGATCCCCCAAAACTCCGCTTCGCCCTAGTCGACCACAACGAATATGCCCAAGCTATCTCGGGCATCGAAGAAGCCACCATTATTGAAGTCATCGATCACCACCGCCTCTCCGGTGATCTCGTCTCGCGCGAACCCATCCGTTACCTGAACGAACCCGTCGGCTCCACCTCGACACTCGTTGCACGGAAATTTTTCCACCGAGATCTCATCCCGGCACCCAGTGTAGCCCTCTGCCTTTGTGGCGGTATCGTCTCAGATACACTCTGCCTCACCTCACCCACCACCACCAAGCTCGACCAGAAAATGCTCACTTGGCTGGCTGGCATCGCCCGAGTTGATCCCAAGGAATTTGCCGATGAATTCTTCGCCGTCGGCTCGCTCATCGCCACTGGTAGCACAGACGAAATCATCCACACCGACCGCAAGGAATTCAACGAAGGCGGCATGTTCATCAGCATCTCGCAAGTCGAGGAGCGCGATCTCCACGGCTTCGAAGCACGCCGCCAGGAACTAGAAGACGCCCTCCGCGCCCTTCAGTTTGAAAAGGGTTACGACATCGCCGTCCTCGCCGTCACCGACGTCGCCCTGCTGAAAAGTATGGTGCTCGCAGTAGGCCCCGAAAACGTCATCGCCGCCCTGCCTTTCAAACGCGTCGATGACACCCTCTACCTAGCACCCGGCGTCGTCTCCAGAAAGCGCCAGATCTTCCCCGCTGTCAGCGACGCCATAGAGCACGCTGCCGCCCTCTAGCATCCAGTCTTCTTCGAGTTTAAAGTTTAAGGTTTAAAATTTCAATCCTCCACCACGCACGGCACCAACACCCCGTCGCTCATCCCGTGGATCTTCTTCTTGTCCGCCGGCACCAGCGTCGCCAGACACCCGCCAAATGAGGTCTCACCTTTCCTGTCTGTGAAAAAATAGGGACACAGCCTTGCCCTGACCTCGGTCATTTTCACGCTACCATCCTCCTGATAGATCGGATGCTCGAAGCGCCGACCTTCATGGAATTCCTGCATCACCCACGGCTGCTCACCGGATTGCTCCAGTGCGATCGCAATCCGCTCCTTCCACTCCACAGCGGATAAGTCATGCCCGACAAACACCCCTCGCGATCCCCACGCCGATTCGTGGAATCCACTAATTTTTAGCACCAGCTGCCTCTCTTTTTGGGAAAATTCCGCCACCTCGTCCCACGAATGCGCATTCATCTTCGGCAGCGCCGCATGTGGTGGCAGCGGCTCCGGATCCATCACCCAGCCAAACGGAATCGTCTGCCTCAGTCTTCTCAAATGACTTCCCCGCAACGATTGTTCCCACAGTTTTTTCAAAGCAGGCGACCAAAATAACGCCAGCCAAAGCTTGTCCTCAAGATGCGGCTTAAACGGAGGTGTTACAGAAATCTCACCCCTCGCAGACCTCTCCGCCATCGATTTAGAAAATGGCATCGACTCCCAGTCAAACAGCTCGAAGAAACGATAAATATCCCTCCCGCACTCTTCATATTCTTCCGCCCTCTCCGTCTTCCATCCATCCCCCAGCTGACCCGCCAGCCAATCCATCTCCGGTCGATAATCTTGAGACTCCTCGGAAACCAAAATATCCCCCCCATCCGGCAGCAGCGACCGGAAACCTTCCACCATACCATCCGACCCACCCAGCACCTCATAGCCAGCTTCCGAATACACCTTGGAAAGCCAAGCCGTGATCCCCATCCCGCCCGGGACACTATCGAGCTCGCTCGCCGCAAAGTGCCCCTTCGCCAAGATCAGATCTGGGCGTATCACCCTCGGGAACTGATCCGCCATCGCACCCTCACGCTGCAAGGCCACCAGCCAATCCGGCTTCCCCTCGTCCAGCAACTCCGCCAACCAAGGCTCGATCTTCCCCGCCGCCGACCTCCGGTAAAGCTGATCGCTCGCCTGCTGAAATTTCGCCAGAGGATGCCCCATCGACATCATCTCCCGTGCCTCAGCCGCCGACAGCTTCAGCGGCTCCGGCGACCACTGCCATCCGCCGCCACCAAACAACCCACCCTCAGGCAACGCCTCTTTCAAATTCCTCAACTCAATCGGCACGCCCCCACCATCCCCCTGACGTCCAAAAACGCAAGCCCACAAGAAAAGCCCCTCCAAAGCCTCCCTGAAATCATCCAAAAACTTCGTGCCTTAGCGTCTTCGTGTGAGCCACAATCCCACAACCCCAGACCTAAAGCCAAGTCTTCCCTCTTCCTTGAAGTTTAAAGTTTAAAATTTAAAGTTTCATCCCAGAATCCCCCCGTGCATCCCATCCCAGTAGAGCCATCCCTCGAAGCCTTCAAAGACTTTTCCAAACAAGGAAACGTCGTTCCTGTCTTCACACAGCTCGCCGCAGATTTCGAGACACCCCTCTCTGCTTACATCAAACTGCGCGACGCAAAACACTCCTTCCTCCTCGAATCCGCGGAAGCCACCGACAAAGGCGGCCGCTGGTCTATCGTCGGCTCCGGCCCCCGCCGCATCTTCACCGCACGCGGCAAGGAAATCACCATCACTGATGGCAACAAGTCGCACACCATCACCGCCCCCGACGACGTTCTCGCCGCCCTTGAACGCGAAATGGCTCCTTTCAAACCCGTAGAAAACCCCGCCCTCCCTCCTTTCTCCGGCGGCATGGTCGGCTACCTCTCCTACGATGCAGTATCGCAGTTCGAGCCGACCCTTGGCTCACCTCCCGAAGACACTCTCGGCGTCCCCGATGCCCTCTTCATGCTCGCAGACACTCTCCTGGTCTTCGATCACCGCCTGAGACGCCTCCAGATCATCGCCAACGCTTTCCTCGACGAACACGACACCCCCGCCGAAGCCCACGCCGCCGCCACCGGCCGCATCGCCTCCATCCTGGAAATCCTCAACCGCCCCCTCCACGTCCCCGCCCTCAACGGCCTCGCGGAAGTCAATGTCCCACCCGCCGCCTCAAACACCACCCAAGCCGAATACGAACAGATGGTGCGCGACGGAAAGGAATTCATCGCCGCCGGGGACATCTTCCAGTTCGTCCCCTCCCAGCGCTTCTCCGTCCCCTTCGACCAATCACCCGTCGATCTCTACCGTGCCCTGCGCCACGTCAATCCATCGCCATACATGTTCGTCTTGGAAATGGGAGACTTCGCCCTCGTCGGTTCCTCCCCGGAAGTCCACGTCCGCTCCGTCCATGGCCGCATCGACATCCGCCCCATCGCCGGCACACGCTGGAGGGGAAAAACCCCGGAGGAAGACGACGCCCTCGCCGCCGAGCTCCTCGCCGATCCCAAGGAACGCGCCGAGCACCTCATGCTCGTCGATCTCGCCCGCAACGACGTCGGCCGCATCGCCAAACATGGCAAGGTCATCGTCGATGATTTCATGATCATCGAGCGCTACAGCCACGTCATGCACATCGTCTCAAACGTCCACGGCGAGCTAGATCCCGCGCACACCGCCTACGATGTCCTGCGCGCCACCTTCCCCGCAGGCACCGTCTCCGGAGCACCCAAGATCCGCGCCATGCAGATCATCAATTCCCTCGAGAAAAACAAACGCTGCGCTTACGCCGGAGCCGTCGGCTACTTTGGCTTCGATGGTTCCCATGACTCCTGCATCACCCTCCGCACCTGCCTTCTCAAAGACGGCATGGCGCACGTCCAAGCCGGTGCCGGCGTCGTCGCCGATTCAGATCCCACCTACGAATACGAAGAAACCGTCAACAAATCCATGGCTCTCCGCAGAGCCATCGCCTTGGCTAAGACCATCAAGGACTGAGCCTTCCTCCCCACATCCCAACCCCAACGGGGTTACGGATCTAAGCCCAGGGTTGCCGCAGCGAAACGAAGGCTACCCTGGGTAACGCCCATCCACATTCCCCAACCCCAATCGGGGTTGCGTCCACGCCCGGTATTTATCCAAACTCCACCATGCCGCAATCATTGTCTCGCGTCCTGATCCACTCGGTCTTCTCAACCAAGAACCGCGCCCCCCTCATGCGCGATCCCGCATTCCGCGACCAACTCCACTCCTACCTCGGAGGTTGCGCGAAAAACCTCGAATGCCAGCCCATCAGTATCGGAGACACAGAAGATCATGTCCATTTACTCGCATCCCTTTCCCGGACGGTGGCTGTGGCGGATTTCATCAAGGAGATCAAACGCAACAGCACTCTCTGGATGAAGGAGAAGGAAGGCTACAAGGACTTCGCATGGCAGGCGGGATACGGTTGTTTCTCGGTTTCGGAATCAAAGCTTTCGGTCGTCTCTCATTATATCGAAACTCAGGAAGAGCATCACAAGAAGATCACCTTCCAAGAGGAATACCGTGAACTCCTACGTCGGCATGGGGAGAAATGGGACGAACGTTATGTATGGGATTGAAGAATCGGGGATCTTTTCGCGCCATGGACGCAACCCCGTTGGGGTTGTTGAATCTTGGTGTGAACTTTCCCGGGGTAGCCTTCGTTACACTCCAGCAACCCCGGGCTTAAATCCACAACCCCCTCGGGGTTGGAAGACGGCAAAGCACACGTCCAGGACGGCGCCGGAGTCGTCGCAGACTCCGATCCCACCTACGAATACGAGGAAACCGACAACAAATCCATGGCTCTCCGCAGAGCCATCCATTGGCGAAGACGATCAAGGATTAGGCACCCAGACATTTCACCTCCTCGTCTTCGGATCCCGCCGTATCGAGAACCTTCAAACGGCAGCGGATCTAGGGAGTGTCACCGTCATTGCCTTCGGCAACGGGATCTAGGAAAGTCGACGAGGTGATGGTTTCCCTGTCTTCGAGCAGACTGCCACTGATGAATACAAAAGTGCGCATGTCAGGACTAGCTGCGCATTCCGCCTTCTGGATGATTTCCCAGGTGCCTTCCTTTTCTCCCTCCATGGCGATCTGATAGGCCACGGAATTATAAGCCATGGCCTTCCATTTGATGATACCTGTCTCGCCCACGGCTAGTTTCAAGGCTTCGTCTCCGGCACGGATAGCAGCATTCTTGGTGGACATGTTGAAGACACGGGCAGTCTCCTTCGGGTGAATTGACTTGGAGTCCTCGAACGCCCGCCCGCGAATTTTGTCCGTGGTTAAATCCTCAGGAATAATAAGAAGGATGATTGCCCTGGAGCCATTCACCAACTCGACCGTGCCTACATCCTGATAGGTAGTTTTTGTTTCTACGGATCCTTCGATGGGAAGTTGAATCTCCCTGTAGAGCTTCATTGCCTCACCTTTGGGCATCGGCATGCTGCCTGACAACGTGCCTACACCGATGCTAAGTTCCATTTTCTTCCCCTTGTCCTCGTAGTAGATGGCATCCAGTTGGTCGACTTCTTCGCCGTCTCCACTGCCACTACGGAAAGCGATAACTCGCATCGATCTTTTGGAATTCTGAGAGTAATTCTCTTCGTTAGGCTGGGCGTTTACATCCTGAGCCAACGCGGGGCTTGAGGCTCCAATGAAACAGAAGGCTAAAAAGGCATGAAAGAAAAGAGGTTTCATCAGTTCGGATTTTTACAGTTCATCTTGGGAAAGCCAGCGGAAAGATACCACTTCGAAGCGCCGTCCGAGTATTTTGTTAGCCGTGACGGTAAGGTTTTCCGGCTCAACGGAGGGTTCATCGGCAAAGTCCACATATTCAGGAGTGCGTTGCACCACAGCCTCGCACCATGCCCGGGCAGTGACTTGTCCGCTGGAATCCAATGCCTCTCCGTAACTGCGGATCGTAAAGGTGTCGGATCTTGCCGTGAGCGAGGGGCCGAGGGTAGAAAGGATGTCAGCCTGCGTCAGATGCTTTGGCGCCATTGCGGTGCGGCCATTCGAGGAGTTGGGATACTCTGAAGTTGGCGTACCCATGTAATGCTCGGGATCCCACACTGATACGAACGCACAGTTATTGTTTGCCTGATTAACAAATGCGCCAATTTGGTTGATGCTGTTGTAAGGATTCACCTGATTGCTCTCCATACGGTCTATGGCAGCCTGCAAAGCGCCCCGAATACCGTTGTCTGCTTCGGCGTCAGAGCTACTTACTAAATCTCTGTTTACAAAGTCACTCAGGGAAAGAAACGGACCGCGCAGGCGGACTTCGTCGACGATTTTGGTAGCCAGTTCGTTGGCTACTAAGTGCAAGCGGTCTTGTGCGTCAGAAGTGGACTCATTGGTCTTGCCGTTTTCGCGGAAAAGTAGCAATTCACGATTGCCTCTATACATGTTGAAGCGTTGGTTTTTGGAGTTGTTGCTCCACATATTGGTCAGTCCGTTGTAGTCGCTACTACTGGATGAGCGGATATCACGTGAGAAACGTGGCATCATGGCGCTTAGGGGTTCCGAGGAGTACATTGGGTTGGCTAGCTCGCTTGTCACGTTTAGCTGGTTAGTCCCTGTGAGGATCGCACGCCAAGCATCGATGGATGTAGAATTTACATTGAAGCCACCAGCTAAGAGCAAGTTGGCCGCGGCCTCTTCGTAGGCGTCAGCGTTGCTGGGACTGAGATCTGTGACATCAGGTGACTCTCCATCTTCCTTGTAATAAATCATCCGGGCGTTCGGTAGCGAGAGGTCGTCATCGATGTCACCTTGGCTGAGTGTAGTGTCTGCTGAGGAAATAAAATACCTATCCCAGATGGCGCGGTTTGTGTGCCAAGAGATGTCGTAGAGCGGATCCTGGTAATCGGTAGGATCGTCACCGGGACGAGCGACATAGGATGGAACATGTTGCTCAGCACGTGGAATACTCACATTGGCTCCGGCATTCCCGAAAGGGTAGGTCGTTCCAAACACATAAGGATTGAGTTGGGCGTGTTGGAGCTGTCCGATTGAGAGCAGCATTTTCGAAGAGGGAAGGATATCCAACAACGGAGCGTCTGCACCTCCACTTTGATCGCCGCCCACACCGGCGAGATAGTTACCTAGGCCGCCGACTCCCAACATCATATTATTTTGGTTCCGAAGATCCCCATCTGCGATGCTGCCATGGGAGAAGGCACCACCACGCCAACCGTTTTGTTCTAATTTGGTTCGTTTGACATAAGGTGCGGTCGGATTCTGGCTCGCGATCCAGCGGTTTCTTTCCTGACCACGGGCTCCGCCAGAATGAAACATGGCACCGACCTTTCTCCAATCTGCGCTAAAGCCTCCACGAGCTTCCATCATGATTTGTGTGCGCAACACCAAGTGAGCTTGAAGGCCAATGACGGATAGTTGTCGGGCTGTGCCGTAATAGGCGGGAAAGATACGATTATAGAGATTCATATCCGTCAGTACCTGATAGACAGGTGTGGAGCTGGATAATCCACTGGAAAGTCCTCCGGGCGTGGTGAGGACGACCTCTTGGCGATCCCCATTGGACATATTGCCATTGTTAGGATAGCTGCCTGAGAAGGTGACATACGGATCGCTTCCGGTGTAGGTGAAAGTCTTGTTGGTGGCAAAGTAGCGGGTGTTATAGCCAATCGGGGCGGAATCCGGTGCTCGGACAAGAGTGGACTCGTTCACGGAGCCAGAGGAGGCGTAAATAGAGCCTACATTCTCAGCCAAATAGACATGGCTTTCACCTGCAGGAATCTCGCTGCCTTTAACTTTGAAGCGGAAGTGTCCACTACCAGGGTTCATCGCTGCATCTCCACCACTGAGATTGAAGGAGCCTACAGTAGACCAGGGACCATTACTCGCGTCAGATGTCCGGACACTGATTGCATCGCCGCCATTTGAGGATGGAATATATTTGTAGCCTACTTCGTAGTCGCTGGCAGGAATACCCACAGTATATGGATTCCACAAAATTAGAGCAGGATAGAGCAGGACTCGTAGTTCGTTTGAGGTTCCCGGGATTTGTTGCACACTGAGACCCATGGCGGCCATGGAAATGACGGGGCCGAAACGTGTCTGGGTCGGTGTCTGCGGACGCACGGAGGAAGCGATCGGAGGAGGAGTGGCGTGGGGCTCCGTGAAATTCGCCCAACTGCGAATGTGTCCCCAGGTTGGCAGGGCAAACTCCGAAGTGGACTCAGGAGTGAATACAGGATCTCCGTCATCCGGACCGTGGCCACCGTAGAGCGCGGCTTTCATTTCTTTTTTCAATCCACCCGCATAACTATCCGAAAGCACACCTTTCGAATACGCCGTGACGTCATGAAACCTTGATTTAGCGACCGCCGTTAGGTTTGTCGAAAGCAACGGTAATTCTCCCGTGGTAATGAGTTTTTTGATATCCGCGCTGTCCGGATCATAGTCGTCACCGATCTTGCTGGAGGCGGTATCATCCCTACTCATCATCTCGATCCCGTTGCGCTGCGAAGTTACGAAACTATAGGCCTTCGCTTCGTCGATGTCGCCTGATGAGGTCTGCTGGCGAAAACCATCTCGTAGATCGATCCTCGCCTTCATCCCTTCATCACCCACCCAATAGGCATATCCACCGGTGTCCTTGGCGCTAGCCTGATCCCTGACCGCAACGATAGGGGCGGCCACGTAATTTGATGAGCCACTTGGATTATCCACCGAGCCCTCACCTACTAGCAAAGCGGCCCTCGCATTAGCGATCGTAACGCCGCCAGATGTCCCATCCAAACCTGAAACCGTATCTACCGGAGTAAAGGGCAGTGAAGCTTGTGTGTTCGTAATCGAGCCAAAACTTCCTGAAGACTCGGATGCACTGAAGGAAACGTTTTCATTTCCACTGACCAGCCAGTTCAGAAGCACGGGCTTGTAAGGCTCGGAGGGTATATCAGAAGGTCTCTGGTCATAATCGGCAACCGATTCGTTGCCATACACGCCCACCCACTTGCGTGAATCTGCGGCAGGAAATTCAAGATCCGCCGTGGCGGTCACCCTCTGATCCGGCCCCATCGTCTTCTGCAGCTGACTCAGCGCCATCTGCAAGCCAAGCTGCGCATTGTAGCGCGCAATAGACAAATCCGAATCAACCTTACTACTCCTCAGTGTGATGGAAGACAGACTTAGCAAGCCGGTCACCAGTATCACCATCATAACCATCAAGACTAGCGTGACGATCAATGCGAATCCTAATTCCTGCTTTCCTTTGTTTGATCGGATTCTTTTGCCAAATTTCATGTTTTTGTTTTTCTCTGAGGCACTTTACGTTAACCGATTTGTATCCCGTGTCACCTCGAATATGGGCATTACATAGTAATTACCTGACTTTGTCACCTCACGAGAATTAGTGAGGTAGTCAGCTTGAAGGATGTAAGCGAAGCAAACGCAGCCCCTAGTGAAATCTCGCGGATGCTCCCGGGACAGCCGTATTCTCGCGGGATGTCCACTCCATCCGTCCCCGAGCCATGGCGCGCTGCCGCCGCGAGAAAACCGCCGCAGCCAGAGGTAGGTCAATGGGGTCGCGTTTCACCTGCATACTGAAGGATTCAGACTATTGAAAAATAAAGACAAATTGGAACAACTCACCTCAAAAGGCTCAAGCGCCTCCCCTACTCAGCCTCTAGGAAATCACACTAGCCAAATTTCACTCCATGTCCTCGGAGTCGGAGCCTACCTTATCTTGGATCATCACCGAAGAAACTGGGCCTCCTTCGTCCTCGGCTCCCGTTGCTACGAAAAAGATGAAAGTTCTTAGACCAACAGCGGTCAATTCTTCTCCGCTTGATATAACGTTCCAGCCAGTGTTTTCCTTGTTGCGGACTGCCACTTCAAAAGCAACCGAATTGTAAGGCTTAGGCCTCCACGCCATCATGCCCTCTTCTCCGGGCTGTAAAGAGACTGAGCTATCCCCAGCACGCACTCCGATCTGTTTAGGAGACATGTTAAAAACCCGCGCAGTTAAGGTAGGGTGACTCGTATACGAATCCTTGAAAGCCCTCCCTCGAATGTTTGCCTCCTTCAAATCCGGCGGGACAACTAGCAGCACAATCATCTTTGACCCAGATGGGAACTCGACGCTGCCACACTCTCTATACTGGGGAACTGTTTGATCTGGAGACCCTTTGACTGGTATTTGGGTTTCATGATATAGCTTGAGAACTCCTCCACTCGGCAAAAGGAGGGGCGATGACAAAGAGCCAGTCGACGCATACAATTCTATCTTTTTCCCTTTCGACTCGTAAAAGACAGAATCTAGCTCACCTCCAAACCCGATGACCTTCATCGTGCGTTTGGAAGAACGACCGCTATCGCCGTCATCGTTCTGAGCAGACGCGGGTGTGATACTAGTGAGAAATGCAAAGGCAGCTAATGCCACTATTATTAGGTATTTCATAATTAATTTAGATTTCGCCTTCGGACAACCAACGGAATGAAACCACAGAAAAACGGCGACCCAATCTTCGATTAGACGAAAGGGTCAGATCGCTGGGGGCGGTCCAGGCCTCTTCTTCACGATCTACATAGTCAGGGAGGCGTTGAACAACAGCCTCACACCATGCACGTGAAATCACGTTACCGCCCGAGTCGAGTGCCTCACCGTAGCTACGGATTAAGAACGTGTCAGATCGAGCGGAAAGCGAAGAGCCTATGGTAGTAAGGATATCGCCCTGCGTTAGATACTTTGGCGACATCGCCGCCTTAGAATTAGCTACTGATCTCCTTTCCGAAGTCGGAGTTCCCAAGAAATGCTCTTCTTCCCACCCTGTAATGACGTTTTTTGATACGTAACACCCTCCGTCGTTATATCCGCCATTAAGCGTACCGAAGCTATCCTGCGGATTCACTGGATAATTTTCCATTTTATCCAAGGCCGCCTGAAGTGTTCCACGGATACCCTCATCAGTGTTATCGAGTTTTCTATTGACAAAATCACTAACTGATAGGAACGGGCCTCTTAAACGAATCTCTTCAACGATTTTTTCCGCCAGCTCGTTTACCACCTCATTCAGCCTATCTTGAGCATCTTCGATTTCCTCACTATCATTGCCAACTTCTCTAAACAGAACCAACTCCCGATTACCGCGATACAGATTGTTTCTTCGGTTTGTATCGCTACTCCACATATTCGTCAAACCATCAGCATCTACTGTATCTACTAATCTCACATCGCGTGAAAAACGTGGCATCATCACATTTAAAGGTTCAGAGCTATACTCAGGATGAGCAAGTGTTGAGGGAACCGTCAGTTGGTTCGTACCCGTCAAAATCGCTTTCCATGCATCCACCGAAGTTGAATTCAAATTGAATCCCCCTTTGACCATGAGGTTGGCTGCCGCTTCTAGGAAAGCATCTGAACTTGTTGGCCGGAGGCTAGCCTCACTCGGTCTCCTTCCGTTCGCGGTCAAATATTCCATCCTTCCGTTGAGTAGTGGAACGTTGTCGTCAATATCCTGTTGAGTTAAATCGGACTCGGCGGTGGATACAAAGTAACGATCCCAAATGGCTCGATTGGTATGCCAAGGCATATCGTATAAATTATCTGAGTAAGTTGTGGGTGAATTAGCAGGCTGGGCGACTTCACCGGATATGAATTGATCGGCACGAGGAATATTCACATTCGCCGCACCATTCCCGAAAGTGTAGGTCGATCCAAAACCATAAGGATCGAGCTGGGCATGCTGTAGCTGCCCCAGCGACATGAGTGGTATAGTGTCAGGAAGTATATCGATTAATGTAGCTTGCCGCGCTCCACCATTGCCCGCAGGCGTCGCAGGGCTGCCACCTATGCCGGCAAGGTAGCTGTCCACCCTAGAATTTCCTAACATCAATCTACCACGGTTACTGACTACCCCGGAGATAACACTGCCATGTGAGAAGGCTCCTCCTCCCAGTTGTTCTTCATTTGCTGTGCGCTTGATGAAGGGCGCTATAGGATTCTGTCCAGCAATCCAGCGCACGGCATTAGAACCACCTGTTTGTCCCATCGCTCCCACCTGCGGCCAACGCGCTGAGGGGTTTCCACGCGCTTCCATCATGATCGTACTTCGTGTGATATACTGCGGCCCGGAGCCGGAGCTTGGGCTTCCTGCGCTAAAAAGCCTGAGAATATCTACAGTAGAAGCATTCCCATTTGGATCGTAAACGTCGTGCGGATCGCGACCTCTAGGAACATCATAGGTATCCACACCAAAATTCATATCCGTCAAAGCCTGATAGACCGGTGTCGTCTGATCATAGCCGTCTTCTAGTTCGCCAGGGCTGGTGAGGATGACTTCAAACCTATTTCCACTGGCCATCCCCTGCTCCCTAGCCAGGTCACAATCCAGCCGAACTTCTAACTCGGATTCCGGTTCGAAATTATTGGGGTCTGTCCCCGGTGGTATCACATAATTAAAAGAATCAGGATCAAAGGCGTATGACGTATCTGTTGTTACTTTACGTTCGAGATATCCGATATTGCTGTCCTCGGCTCTGGTCAATGTCGTTACCCCAGGAGAATACATCCCGGCTGAAGGTCTTTGCGCCAAGTAAATGTGAGACTCACCTGCAGGGATTTCCTCGCCCACAACTCGGAATCTAAAGAAACCGTTTCCTGCCGACAACTCTGGGGTTCCTCCGCTCAGAAAACCCGTACCAAGCGTACGCTCCGGATCCGTAGGGTGATTGCTTTTCATTACAACCCTAAGAGCGTCATTTCCAGGCGAACCAGGAATATAGCGAAAACCCGCTTCGTAATCGGTGGCAGGAATCGCGACCGTGTAGGGGTTCCAAAGAATCAAGGCAGGGTAAAATACAATTCGGATTGCATTCGCTGCTTCTTGATCCACCTCGACTCCCATAGCGAAGGTCGCTAGGACTAACACTGGTCCGAACTTCGTTTGTGTGCGTGTATATGGCCTTACTACTGAGGCAGATAACACTGGAGGTGGAGTGGAAAGAGGCGCAGTGAGATTGGCCCAACTGCGAATGTGACCCCATCTAGGAATTCCAAACTCACTAGAATTTTCCGGTGTAAAAACAGGATCAGAATCATCCGGCCCTTCATTCCCGTAGATCAAGGCGCCCATTTCTTGCTTCAAACCACCTGCATAACTATCCGCTATAACGCTTTTTGAATATGAAGTGATGTCATGATATCTCGACTTCGCGACTGGTATCAGGTTTGCGGAGAGTAGTGGGAACTCTCCCGTTGTGATAAGTTTTTCAATATCCGCATTTTCTGGGTCATAGTCGTCACCGATTTGATTATTGGCGGTATCATCCCGACTCATCATTTCAATCCCGTTGCGCTGAGAAGAAATAAAGCTAGCGGCCTTCGCTTCATCGATATCGCTTGATGTGGTCTGCTTACGAAAATTATCGCGCAAGTCGATCCTGGCTTTCATTCCTTCATCGCCTACCCAATAGGCATAGCCACCGGTCTCGCTGGAAGTTGCTTGATCCATTATCGATACTATGGGCGCAGCCACATAGTTTGAAGAGCCGCTTGGGTTCTCCACCGATCCATCACCCACCAACAAAGCGGCCTTCTGACCCGCGATCGTTATGCCGCCAATTGACCCATCTAGCCCTGAAACATTATCAGTCGGCTCAAAGTCTATCGAACTTGGTGGACTCGTGATCGAGCCGAAGCTTCCTGACGAAACCGATGAACTGAAGGAAACGTTTTCATTTCCACTCACGAGCCAATTCAGAAGCACTGGCTTGTAAGGCTCTGAAGGAATAGCTGAGGGGCTCTGTGAATAATCGGCCACCGATTCATTTCCATAAACCCCCACCCATTTGCTGGAATCCGTTCCAGCAAACTTAAGATCCGCCGGCGCTGTGACCCTCTGATCCGGCCCCATCGTTTCCTGCAGCTGACTCAGCGCCATCTGCAAGCCAAGCTGCGCATTGTAGCGCGCGATAGACAAATCCGAATCAACCTTACTACTCCTCAGTGTAACCGAAGAAATACTGAGCAAGCCAGTCACCAGTATCACCAGCATTACCATCAAGACTAGCGTGACGATCAATACGAATCCTAATTCCTGCTTTCCTTTGTTTGATCGGATTCTTTTGCCAAATTTCATGTTTATATTTTTCTCGGAGGCACTTCATGTTGACCGATTTGTATCTCGTATCGCCTTACGATTTGGCATACATGGTAATTAATAACTGAATTTGTCACCTCGCGAGAATTAGTGAGGCAGCGAGTTAGAACGATTCATTGTATTGCTGAAATTGACTGCATCCAAGCCATTTGACCTCTTTACACAAAATACCCATAAGCCCGATCTTCAAAGGCGCAAAATCACCGAACATCATTGACGAATTCGGCGAAACTCTCAGGAAAAATTCAAGGAGAAGTAATACCAAGTAGCGTTTCAAAAGAGACGAATGCCGGAGTGATTTTTCGTAGGCTCAAGGCATGACGAGGGAGTGATGCGGGTAAAATGCCCTTGGGTGCATCATGACTGAGGAGTAACGCAGAGACTACGGGAAAGCGCCCGGCTTCTCAGCCCATGCGAAGCGCACTTCGATCTCAACCACATAAAATACTCATTCGTCTCTTTTGAAATGCGGAGTGGTATAAGCCACCCCAGCAGTCCGGAAACACCTCCTGTGCCAAAACTGGCCGTCGTATGAGGAATTTAGCTTTTCCCCCGCTTCCTGATAGAATGCACTAGCTTACGTCGCTCAGCATTGAGCACCCTCAATGCTTCCTCCTCTTCCTTGAAGTTTCGAATTTAAAATTTAAAGTTTCACCCGTGCTCCTCATCTTAGACAACTACGACTCCTTCACCTACAATCTCGTCCAATACTTCGGCGAGCTTGGCGTGGAAATGCAGATCCACCGCAACGACGCCCTCACCGTCGATCAAGTGAAAGCCCTTGCCCCGGAGAAAATCTGCATCTCCCCCGGCCCCTGCACGCCCAACGAAGCGGGCATCTCCCTCGAACTCATCCGCCAGCTCGGCCCCACCACCCCCATCCTCGGCGTCTGCCTCGGCCACCAATCCATCGGGCAAGTCTACGGCGGCGATGTCGTCCGCGCAGACCGCCTCATGCACGGCAAGACCTCCCCCATCCACCATAACGGCTCCAGCGTCTTCGCCGGCCTGCCGAACCCCTTCGAGGCCACCCGCTACCACTCCCTCATCGTCAAGCGCGACACCCTACCCGACTGCCTCGAAATCACCGCATGGACTGCTGAGGACGAAATCATGGGACTTAGACACAAAGAACACCCCGTCCACGGCGTCCAGTTCCACCCCGAGTCCATCCTCACCGAGCACGGCAAACAAATGCTCGAAACCTTCCTCCGCCTATAGGGAGCGCGGCTTTTCAAGCCGCTTTCTGACGCCCCGTTCCCTACCGAAAACTACCCACCACCACCTCTCTTCCTTAGGACTTAAAGGTTGAAATTTGAAAGTTATGCCCCGTTTCTACCTCCCCCCCGCCGACTGGACGGAAACCCCCTTCCTCTCCGGAGACGAGGCGAAACACGCCGCCCAAGTCCTCCGCATCCAGCCGGATCAATGGATCACCGTCTTCGATGGAAGGGGAAACTTCGCCGAGGCGAAAGTTCTCAGTGTATCCCGCCAGCGCATCGACCTCATGCTCGACCTCGCCGATTCCAAGGACACCCCACTCCCAGAGATCACCCTCGCCCAAGCCATCCCCAAGGGAAAAAACATGGATTGGATCGTGCAGAAATCTGTCGAGCTAGGCGTCTCGCGCATCCAGCCGCTCGTCACCCGCCACACCATCGCCACCCCCGGCGATAACAAAGCGGAAAAATGGCGCCGCACCGCCCTAGAGGCCTGCAAGCAATGCGCCCAGTTCACCGTCCCCATCATTGAAGACCCCCTCACCTTCGATCAATGGCTCCCCATATGCCCCACCACCGAGCTCTCCCTCATCGCTTCCCTCTCAGATGATCCACAGAGCTTCCGCGAAACCCTAGCCGCCCACCCGGATCTCACTTCCGTCACCATCCTCATCGGCCCCGAAGGAGATTTCTCCCCAGAGGAAACCCAAGCCGCCATCGCCGCCGGCTTCATCCCCATCACCCTCGGTGATCTCGTCTTGCGAGTGGAAACGGCCACCCTTTTCAGCCTCTCCGCCATCCGCGCCCACTACATTTAATTTCCCAAAAAATCCAAAATTACACGCGATCACGGAATATCAATATGCCCGAATAGTGGCATAGTGAGTCTGTTAGCGAGAAACAGGCTCTCCCCCCCAAGCCCGATCTCAACGACCCAAAAAACAAAGTAATTCCCCCCAAAGAAAAACTATCGGCAGACATCCACCTCGGTTGTCTGCCGATTTTCTTTGTACCCATCCAAGGAGCGCCTGCACAACACCAGTCTTAATTGAAGTTTGAGAGTTGAAGGTTGAAATTTGAAACTTAGCATCAGCCCCGTGAACCTCCTCCTCCAGAACGCCCGCATCGCCTCCGAATCCTCCCCAGGCCTCCTCTCCGCCGACGTCCTCATCATCGACGGCATCATCAAAAAAGTCGCCCCCGGCATCAGCGCCCCAGCCGACACCAAGGTCATCGACTGCCAGAACCAGATCCTCCTCCCCGCCTTCTTCGATGCCCACGTCCACTTCCGCGAACCCGGCCAGGAGCAGAAGGAAAATATCGCCACAGGCTCCGAAGCAGCCATCAACGGCGGCATCACCGGCGTCGTCATGATGCCAAATACCTCCCCCGCCATCGACTCCGGTGCATCCGTCACCTCCGTCCTTGCCTCGGCTGCAAAAAACTCCCGCATCCCCATCTACACTTCCGGTTGCGTCTCCAAAGGCCGCGAGGGCAAGGAACTCGCAGGCATCGACGGCATGCGCGCCGCCGGAGTCCTCATGCTCACCGATGATGGCGATACCACCATCAACTCCTCCCTCCTCTACCGCGCCATGCAATACGCCTCCGAGTTCGACATGTTCTTCGCCTCCCATTGCGAAGTCCCCGAGCTCGCCGGCCCCCGCGCCCTCAACGACGGCCCCACCGCCTACAAGCTCGGCATCCACGGCTCCCCCGCCTGCGCCGAAGAAATCATCATCGACCGCGACATCCGCCTCGCCCACACCACCGGCGCCCACATCCACATCCAGCACGTCTCCTCCAAGATGGGCATGGAAACCATCCGCTGGTGGAAGTCACGCGGCGACGTCAAAGTCACCGCCGAGGTCTCACCCCACCACCTCCTCTTCACCGACGAGCACATCGGCGATTTCGACACCCATTACAAAATGAACCCCCCTCTCCGCACCAAAGCGGACAACGAGGGCCTCCTCGAAGGCCTCCTCGACGGCACCTTCGACTTCATCGCCACCGACCACGCCCCCCACACCCCATTCGAGAAATCCCAGGATTTCGTAAGCGCCCCCAACGGCATCACCGGCCTCGATACCGCCGTCGTCTCCCTCTACCACCACTTCATCAAAGAAGGAAAATTCGGCTGGGACACCCTCGTCAAAAAATACTCCGCCGAGCCCCGCCGCCTCATGTCCCTCGACGTCCCAACCATCACCGAAGGCCAACCCGCCAACCTCACCCTCTTCAACACCGAGGCCACCTCCACCTTCACCAAGGATTTCATGAAATCCAAAGCCCAGAACACCCCCTTCCTCGACAAAACCCTCAGCGGACGGATTGATCTGGTAGTGCTTGGCGATGAGATTCTCCTCGAAAGATAAACAAGGAGAGGCGTCTCTACAGAACGCCTGCAAAACCCAAGTCTTCCACCGATCACTCGGCACTAGCCACTTCTTCCCCACCTTATCCGCCGTAGCCTTGGCGAAGTAGGATCAACAATCAGGAATCTCAAACCGACCCGCATCCGTCATCACGGAGAACCGAAACCCCGCCCCTTCAATCGCTTTCCTCGACACGCGTAAAAAGCTAAAATCATCCTCCCCTTCAGGCTCGAACTTACAGCGAATACAAATCTCGATCGCAAGCCCCTGAGCCTCAGGGCGTACCTCGTAGATCTCACCTGATTCAATGAACGCCAGATAGTTGTTCAGCTTCTCTTTGAGAGCTTTAAGATGCTCCCACTCATTCCATTTCCGGTCATCAACAATCACTAGGACACAGCTGCCCTCGTCTTGATTGATCCCGCAAGAGTCCACGAGTTTTGGTTGGTCAATGCTCACAATATTTTCTCAGAAACTTCTAGGACATCCACTCACCCGCAGGAAGCCCGAATACCATCCCAAGTCTTCATTGAAATTTGTGAGTTGAAGATTGAGAGTTTAGAAAATGGACACCTTCCCCGTCACCTGCCCCACCTGCTTCGAGGAATTCGAGATCGCCGTGCCTCCGGAGTCCGAAATGCCCACGGAATACGATTACGACTGCGAAATCTGCTGCCGCCCCATGCTCATCATCATCAACTCCCCCGACGACATCCACGCCCAAGGCCTAGCCGATTGATCCAAAAGAGCGGTATCAACAACGAACTAGTATCCGTCTGATGTTGAAGTGATCGCTTGATGCATGAAAGCGGATATCTCAGTTTAGTCAGATTATGAATAGAAGACAGGCATTGCGGATTCTCGGCGGACTTGGCATCTCTACAACTGTCGGCTCCGCTTGTCTGTGGGACACCGATACCCTGAGAGAAGAAATCGCAGTTCGCCCAACGATGTGGGACTTGCTACTCGGGCAGTTTCCACATCATGGAGACGCCTACTATCAGGCACGGATTGCTCGACTGGAAAAGGCAGGTGAGCTAGATGTGGCGAGCCTGAACGATCTCGCCGTCGCTCATGTGCGCCTCAAAGAATTTAAACCAGCGTGGAAAGCCTTGGAAGCTGCGCGGCTAATCAAGCCGGATCACTATGAGACTTTGTCGAACATGGGGGTGACCGCCAAAAAACAGGGAGATTTCCAAAAAGGAGCTGAATATATTGCCAAAGCCTTAGAGCTAAAACCAGAAGGACACATGGGACTTGGGGACTGGTATCTAAAAGCATTACGCTGGAGAGCCAAAAACGAGCACTCCACCAAAGAGAATCCCCCGGCGAAAAATTTCCTCGGCGTCGCCTATCCTGAAAGTTTCTCAGATTCCGACTATGGTTCGGATCATGATAAGCCTGCCAAAGCGCCAACTCTCGAAGACCGCTATGAACAACTGATCCGCAACGACCAATCCTTCGCCGATGGCTTCGTCACCGTGGGTGATGCACTTACATTCCGGGGAGACCTTAATCTCTCCTTTTTTGCCTACACGAGAGCTCTGATGCTCGACCATCAGAATCCCGGCGAGGTAAGTAGACGTCGCCTGACTTATCTGAAATATTTCGAAACCTTTTTGAGTAATGAAAGGAACCTTCGCGGAGACACTCACCAAAAGGCCGCAATCAAAAATGCGGAAGAAAAAATCAATGGAGGGCTAGCTTGGCTTGAGCAGTTCAAAGCTGTGGAAACAGATTTACTCAATGAAAATGCCGATGAGCGCCTAGTCAAATTCGAAGATGTGGAGACAGAAATGGAACGACGTGGAATTCACCGCATCTATTTAGAATAAAAAGGGGCTACTGTTTAGTAACCGCTTTCCACACCGGGCAGGTCGCTTTGTCCACATCCTCCCCAACACGGTATTTCCGCAACCGTTTGCGCGAAACCTCCGCCAGCATCTGCCGCACCTCGCGCCGTCGCCCTTTGACGCGCTCTATATGCATCTCGTCATAGGAAGTCGTCTGATGTCTCAGCCAGGCAATCGTCGCCGCCTCCGCCCTTTTTTCGATCGGGATGCGCTTCGTCCGCGCCACTGTGCCACTACCCACCGGCGTCGCATGCGCGGCGATCAACAAGGAAAGCCTGTCTGCCAGCGCCGAATAGCGGTCGTCAAACCAGAGAAACTCCCGCACCGCCCCGGTGAAATCCTCCACATAAGCCACCTCCGCCTTCGCCCGCCTCTGCCGCCCCGCCTCGAGCTTTTTCGCATAAGCCGGATCTTCACGTTCCGCTTCCAACTCCCCACGCAGTGCCTCAATCCTTTCTGCCGGAGCCCAGATGCCCCTCGAAGTCAGCCGTTTCTTATACATCTCCTTTACCGTCCAGCTCGGCCCATCCTTCTTGATCCTCCGGCTCAGGGCGGCATCACCAGGAGGTAATAGCGCCCAGCCCGCAGGAATTTTTATCTCCTCACCTTTCTGGGAAAATACAAATCCAGGGCGTTTTCCAGGACGAACATCGAGGGTTTCATGCGACATGGCGATACCCTGCGCCTCACCATGCCACCCAGAAAAGCCAAGAATGATCCCCCCTGAAATTGAACTTTGAAAATCATCGTTTTCAAACTCTCCCTTTGCGTCCCCGGCTCAAAGCGTTTCAACTACCCCCACATGAAAAAGGCCGACAAAGACTTCCTCTTCACCCTCCTCGAAACCCCTTCCCCCACCGGATTCGAAATGCCCGGTCAAAACGTTTGGGCGAACTACCTCAAAGGCACCGCCTCCAAAGTCGAGTGCGACGCCTACGGCTCCACCTGGGCCACCCTCGAAGGAAAATCCAAGAAAGTCGTCATGCTCGAAGCTCACGCCGACGAGATCGGCTACATCATCAAGCACATCGATGACAAAGGCTTCCTCCGCATCGACCGCGTCGGTGGCACCGATGCCGCCACCGCCCGTGGCCGCCGCGTCCACATCCTCGGCGACAAAGGAGTCGTTTCCGGTATCGTCGGCAACACCGCCATCCACCTCCGCCGCGACGAAGCCGGCACCGAAAAAGCACCCGCCGTCCATGATCTCTGGGTCGATATCGGTGCCTCAAACGCCAAAGAAGTCGCCGCCATGGGACTCCGCGTCGGCCACCCCATGGTCAACCAAGACGGCCCCGCCGAACTCGCCCACAAACGCATCATTTCCCGCGCCTTGGACAACCGCATCGGCTCCTACATCATCGCCCAAGTGATGAAACGCATCGCCGCCTCCGGCAAAAAGCCCGCCGTCACCCTGGTTTGCCTCAACGCCATCCAAGAGGAAATCGGCGGCCACGGCGCGAAAATGGCCACCTACCGCCTCAATCCGGAAATCTGCCTTTGCCTCGATGTAACCCACGCCACCGACACCCCGGGCATCGACCCCGCAAAGTTCGGTCTCGTGAAACTCGGAGAAGGCCCAACCGTCACCCACGGAACCTGCAACCACCCTCTCATCGTCAAGCGCCTCATCGAGCTTTCGGAGAAAAACAAAATCGATCTCCAACACGAATCCTCCAGCCGTTTCTCCGGCACAGATACCGACAAGATTTTCAACAACCGCGAAGGTATCCCCTCCGCCCTTGTCTCCCTCCCCCTCCGCTGCATGCACTCCGTCGTGGAAACCGCCCACCTCGACGACATCGAAGCCACCATCCAGCTCCTCGAAGCCTTCGTCCTCTCCGTCAAGGACACGGAAAACTTCCACCAGACCCTGGATTAATCGCCCAGCGGGCTTTGGACTGCTACAGCCTGCTGTAGCTTTCCGTGAAGCAGCCCTGCTGCCACGGCGGAGGACAGGTATATTCGGAGGCATTCATATGAAACTGCCGATCCCCGGTCATTTCTCATATTCCAGCTGACAGAATCGGGCATTCCGCTCAGTTTAATAGACGTGTCAGCTCCCACCTCATTTTCCGAAGAAAATCGCCAGCTAAACGAAGTCCGCTCTGAAATTTCACACGTCGTCGTCGGCCTCTCCGATCTCGTAGATCGCCTGCTCATTTCCCTACTCTGTAACGGCCACGTCCTCATCGAAGGCGTGCCCGGCCTCGCCAAGACACTCACCGTCAGCACCATGGCGCAGACCCTCGGCGTCGATTTCTCACGCATCCAGTTCACCCCGGATCTCCTCCCCGGCGACCTCATCGGCACCCTCATCTACAACCAGAGCACCGGCGATTTCACCCCACACAAAGGCCCCGTCTTCGCCAACATCGTCCTAGCCGACGAGATCAACCGCTCCCCCGCGAAAGTCCAGTCCGCCCTGCTCGAAGCGATGCAGGAGAAACAGGTCACCATCGGCAACGAAAGCTACAAACTCGAAGAACCCTTCCTCGTCCTCGCCACCCAGAACCCCATCGAGCAAGAAGGCACCTACGCCCTCCCCGAAGCACAACTCGACCGCTTCATGCTCAAAGTCCTCATCCAATACCCCACGCTTGAGCAAGAGCACGAGGTCATGAAACGCATGTCGGTCAACAAACCCAAAACCACCGTGAAATCCGTCATGACCGGCGCCGACATCATGCGCATGCGCGAGTCGCTCGACTCCATCCATGCCAACGAAGCCATCGAAAAATACGTCCTCCGCCTCGTAGATGCCACCCGCCACCCCGCGAAATACGACCTCCCCGAGCTAGAATCCCTCATCGCCCACGGCGTCTCCCCACGCGCCAGCATTTTCCTCATGAAAGGCGCCCGCGCCCACGCCCTCCTCGAAGGCCGCGACTACGTCACTCCATCCGACGTAAAATGGATCGCCCCCGACGTCCTCCGCCACCGCATCGCCATCACCTACAAAGCCGAAGCCCAAGACATGTCCTCCGAAGACATCGTCCAGAAAATCCTCTCCAACATCCCATCCATTAGCGAAAATTAGCATCCATTCGCAGTTAAAAAACACAATCCAAACTTGGCGAACTTCTCTTCCTTGGCGGTTCAAACTCCCACAACCCGAGCCATGATTCCCCAAAAGGAACTCGAATCCAAAGTGCGCCACATCCAGTTGCACAGCCGCAAGGCCGTACTCGAATTACTCGCAGGCGAATACCGCAGCCGATTCAAAGGCATGGGCATCGAATTCGAAGACGTCCGAGAATACGGCCATGGCGATGACGTCCGCACCATCGATTGGAACGTCACCGCCCGCACCGGCCGGCCTCACGTCAAAACGTTCATGGAAGAGCGTGAACTCTCGCTCTATTTCATGATCGATGTCTCCGGCTCCGGCGATTTCGGCAGCGCGGAAATGACCAAGCGCGAAATGGCCGCCCGCATCTTCGCCCTCCTCGCCTTCGCCGCCGCGCACAACCACGACAACGTCGGCCTCATCCTTTTCTCCGATGTCATCGAAGCCCACATCAAGGCTCGAAAAGGCAAGAGCCACGTCATGCGCATGATCGACCTGATCATGACCCACACCGCTTCCTCTCCCCGCACGGATCTCGACCAAGCACTCGATCACCTCAACCAGATACGCCGCCGTCGTTGCGTCGTCTTCCTCTTCTCCGACTTCCTCGACACCGGCTACGAAGACGCCCTCCGCCGCACCGCCAATCTCCACGACCTCATCTGCGTCTCCCTCAGCGACCCCCTCGAGCACGTCCTACCCGCCGGCGGCATGGTCGAAATGCGCGACGCCGAAACCGGAGACATCCGTAGCGTCGATTGCAGCGACCCCCGCCTCCGCAACCGAGTCGCCCAAACCTCATCCGCCCGCGAAGCCAACCTCCAAAACCTCTGCAACGAAATCCGCTCCGACCTCCTCGAACTCGGCACCACCGACGACTACCTCCACGAGCTCATCCGGTTCTTCCGCGAGCGCAACACCCGCAGCGCCGATGCAAAGTAACCCCAAAAACCTTCGTGCCTTCGTGCCTTCGTGTGAGTCCCACAGCCCGGACCGCGAGTCTTCAGCTCGCCCCAAACTCGTCCGCCGAAGCCTCAGCGAAGGAGGAACCCCAGCACCCAACCCACATAACCTTCGTGCCTTCGTGCCTTCGTGTGAGCCACCCATCCGCTACCCCAGCACCCTCACAGCCAACCTCACCCTCCTAACACTCATCTGCTTCCTCTTCATCTCCTGCAAAGAGTCCTCACAGAAACCCCCATCCATCACCCAAACCCACACCACCGCCGAAACCTCCCTCACCCTAACCCTCTCCACCACCACCCTCCCCACCAGCGGCATACTCACCGCCACCCTCAGCGCCGAGCACCCCCAGTCCGCCCACATCGAATTCCCCTCCACCACCGCCAACTTCGGCGATTTCACCGTCTTCGAATCCAGCGACACCCCACCCGCCCTCAACACAGCCGGGAAAATCACCACCGCCCGCACCTACACCCTGGAGCCAGATCTCCCCGGCACTTCCACATTACCTTCTCTAAAAACCGTCATCCTTCCAGATAGCGGCACACCCACCGAGATCCTCACCGACCCAGTCTCCATCGAAATCACTTCCGTGCTCACCGATGGCGAAACCAAATCCTCAGACATCGTCACCGATCCCGATCAGCCCTACGTCCAGTCATACAGCTTCCGAGTCCCGGCTCCTTTCCTCGTAATAGTCTTACTGCTGATACCCATAGGAGCCTATTTCATCGCAAAACGCTGTTCCAAACCCGATCCCCCAGAAATTATCGGCGACGACGCATTCAGCCAGCTCAAGTTGGCCACACCGGCAGAAGTCCTAAGTCAGGTCGAATCCGCCTTCACACGCAGCTACGCTCAAAAATACCACTTAAGTCTTCAAACTTACGACTTTCAAGGTCTCCTCGCAGCATTGGATAACCCATCTCAAACCCTCCTCGGAACGATCGACCAATTTGAACGATTCCAGTATTCCCCATCATCTCCACTCGATAGAGACGTCTGGAAAATCTATCATTTCCTAACATTTATTTTAAACGAGGAGGCGCCATGACCTTCACCGCCCCCCATTTCCTTTTCCTCCTAGCCGCGCTCCCCTTCATCGCCCTCTGGCAGCGCAAAATCCGCCGCAGCGCCGCCATCCCCTACCCGTCCTTCGCCTCCTTCGAAGGCGCTCCAAAGACCTGGCGCCAGCACCTCCTCTTCCTCCCAAGCCTCCTCCTCCACTTCTCCCTCGCCGCGCTCATCCTCTGCCTCGCACGACCCCAGGTCGATTCCACCGGCACCCGCGAAGACCGCGAGGGCATCGCCATCCAGCTACTCGTCGATGTCTCCAGCAGCATGGACATGGATATCAAAATGGAAGACGGCCCCATGACACGCATGGAAGTCGCCAAGAAAGTATTGGAGCAATTCGTCTCTGGCGATGGCGAAGAACTCACCGGCCGCCCCGACGACATGATCGGCGTCATCTCCTTCGCCCGCTACTCGGATCGCATCTGCCCGATGACCCTCGGCCACGATGCGCTCACCTACATGATCCGGGAAATCACCATCAACACCCGCCCCAACGAAGACGGCACCGCCTACGGAGACGCAGCAGCCCTCGCCGCCGCCGAACTCAAAGCCAGCGAAGACCGCCCCGGCACCCCGGAAAGCAAAGTCATCCTCCTCCTCACCGATGGCGAAAACAACTGCGGCGAAACCATGCCCCTCCAAGCCGCCGCCATGGCCAAAGAATGGGGCATCCGCATTTACACCATCAGCCTCCAGGAACAGCAAGCCCCCAACCTCGTCGAAACAGCCGAAGGAAACTTCCTCCGCCCCGAACCATCCACCGCCTCCGATCAGGTGTTAGAAAAAATGGCCACCTCCACCGGCGGCATCTTCCGCACCGCCCACGACCTCGACTCCCTCCAATCCGTCTACGCCGAAATCAACTCCCTCGAAAAAACTAAAATCCGCGAAGTCGGCTTCCAAGAACGCACCGACGCCTTCACCCCCTTCGCCCTAACCTCCCTAGCCCTCCTAGCCCTCCGCTCCCTCCTAACCGCCACCCTCCTCCGCATCT
Source organism: Akkermansiaceae bacterium (assembly GCA_030725745.1). Classification (GTDB taxonomy): domain Bacteria; phylum Verrucomicrobiota; class Verrucomicrobiia; order Verrucomicrobiales; family Akkermansiaceae; genus Luteolibacter. The sequence goes on along the minus strand of JANRFH010000015.1, from coordinate 66,546 downwards.
CCCCATAGAACTCTCAACTTTCAAAACACAACCCCAGCAAACGGACCGCGAGTCTTCAGCTCGCCCCACAACCCCAGCCACCCAACCCAAGTCTTCCCACTGATCACTGATCACTCGGCACTAGCCACTAAAAGAAATGCCTCCCTTCGTCCTACAGAAACCCGAACTCCTCTGGCTGCTCCCGCTGCTAGGTCTCTTCGCGTTCCTCCACCGCCTCCGCGTCGCAAAACGCCGCACGGACACCGCCGCCTTCGGAGCCGCCGCCACCCGCCCATCCTCCGGCCACGGTCGCCTCGCCATGATGCTCCTCACCGCCGCCGCCATCATCTTCGCCCTCGCTCGTCCCGCCATCAATCCCCACCCGAAAACCTTCGCCCAGGAAGGCCGCGACATCGTCTTCGTCCTCGATGTCTCACGCTCCATGCTCGCCGAAGACCTCCTGCCAAACCGCCTCGGCTCCGCCAAAGCCTCCATCGCCGAATGCGTTGCAGACCTTGAAAACCACCGCGTCGGCCTGGTGGTCTTCGGCGGCTCCTCCTCCATCGTCTGCCCACTCACCTCCGACACCGGCTTCTTCCTCGACGCCCTCGCCCTCACCGGCCCCGAAAGCGTCTCCCATGGCGGCACCCGCATCGGCGACGCCCTCCTCAAAACCTGCGACAAACTCTTCTCCGGCGAGGAACAAGGCTTCCGCGACATCGTCCTCATCACCGACGGCGGCGACCAATCCGAAAGCCTCGAAAAAGCCATCAACGTCCTCAACGAAAAGAAAGTTAAACTCATCGCCATCGGCCTCGGCGACGAACGCACCGGCTCCCGCATCCCTGATCCATCCGGCGCCTCCGATTACGTCACCTACAACAACGAGGAAATCTGGTCAAAACTCGACACCGCCCAACTCACCGCCCTCACGAACTCCGTGGAAAAAGCCGCCTTCCTCCCGGTCGCCAGCCGTCGCATGAAACTCGGAGACATCTACGAACGCCTCAGCGCCCAAGAAGGCAAACGCGAACTCGCCGGCACCAGCGCCATCACCTACGACGGCATATTCCAGCTCTTCATCGCCATCGCCCTCATCGCACTCACCCTCATGGCCGTCGTCCCCCGTGCCCGCATCAAACCCGCCCTCGCCCTGCTACTACTCTTCCCGTTTTTCGCCCAGAACCTCAAAGCCGAAACCTACGAAGAAGCCGAGTCCCTTTTCGAAAACGCCAAATACGAAGCCGCCGACAAAATCCTCACCACCCTCGCCGAGAAAACCCCCTACCCGGAACTCCTCTTCCTCAAGGGCAACACCGAGTTCCGCCTCACCCGCTTCGAGGAAGCCGCCGCCACCTACGACCAAGCCCTCTCCCTCTCACCCGGCTCCCCCCTCATCCGCCACCTCACCTTCAATCTCGCCAACACCCTCCTCCGCCAGGCCGACGCCTCGGACGACATGTATGCCGCCCTCTCCCTCACCGACCGCGCCCTCTCCCTCTACCGAAAAATCCTCCTAACAGATCCCACCGACAAACCCGCCGCCATCAATACCGAGCTAGCCCGCATTGAGCGCGCCGCCCTCCGCAAACTCATCGCCGAGGACGAGAAACGCCGCGCCGAACTGCAACTCGCCCTCGACAAGATCACCACCCAGATCAAGGCACTCATCGTCGCCCAATCCACCAACCTCATCAACACCGACACCTACCTCAAGTCCGACCCAACACCTACGGAACCCACAGTAGATCCCACACCAACCACCACCACCCTCACCGAGACCGAGCGAACCATCACCACCGACACCACCTCCACCCGCAAGTTCGCCATGGAGACCCAGGAAAAATTCTTCGGCGACCTCCCCGGCGAAGTCAGCCCCCTCGCCGAAACCCTCACCCAACTCGAGACCGCCGTCACCGAAGAAACCGCAGCCACAGGCCTCCTCCCCCTCCAGCCCACCCCAGGCCGCGAAAAAGAACAACTCGCCCTCAACGCCCTCCGCGCCGCCCTCGACGCACTGCCAAAAGACCCCGAAGAAGCCGCCGAAGGCGAAGAGGGAGACGAAGGCGAAGAAGGCGACCCCTCCGACGCCGATTCCGAATCCGGCGAAGAAGGAGAAGACGGCGAGTCCACCGAAGGCGAAGACGGCGAAATGAGCGACGAGCCCTCCGAAGGCGATTCCCGCACCGACCTCGATGCCTTCGACATCCCCCCTCCCGGCGACTCCCCCGAAGACGTCATCAACCGCAACCAAGCCCTCCAGCAAGCCCGCCAAGGCGGCTCAGCCAAAAAAGCCGAACCCGTAGAAAAAGACTGGTAACCCCAACCACACAAAGATTTCACCGCAAAGACGCAAAGCCGCTAAGTTTTTCAGAATATAAAATTACCAATTCCAACAACCCCAGTCTTCGCGCCTTAGCGTCTTAGCGGTTCAACTTCTTCCCACCCAACCCCAGCAAACGGACCGCGAGTCTTCAGCTCGCCCCATCAACCCCAGCCCAGAAGCCAGAAGCCAAAAGCCAGAGCCCCGTATCCTTCCTACTTTCCTGCCTTCCTCATTCAAAAAAAAAACACAACCCCAGCCTTCGCGCCTTAGCGTCTTCGCGGTTCAACCTCTTCCACCCAACCCCAGTCTCCCACTGATCACTGTCCACTGATCACTTTCCACTCAACGAAATGCCCCACCTCCGCTACATCCTGTTCCTGATCCTAACTCTTCCATCCCTCGCCGCGCCCTCCCTGCACGTCGACATCTCGGAGTCCACCTTCTACGTCGGCGAGGAGTTCCGATACGAAATCCTCATCACCGGAGCGGAAAAAGTCAGCGCAGACGAAATCGAAGGCGACGACACCCTCGCCATCCAGTTCACCGGCCAGACCGCCGTCGAACGCGGCGGCGAAAAAGGCTTCGCCCTCACCTACCGCATGATGCCCCTCGATAACGGCCTCATCATACTCCCCATCATTTCCGTCAAAGCCGACGACACCTACCTCTCCACCAACGAAGAGGAATACATCACCGCCCGCCAGGCAGAATCAAACCCCGCCCTCTCCCTCACTCAGACCATGCCGGATCGCGATCTCTACGTCGGCGAGCCCTTCCGCGCCTCTTGGAAATTCCGTTCAGAAATCCCCCTCACCGGCTTCCGCGCGCTGAACTTCGACGTCCCCCTCTTCTACGACACCGCCTTCTCCATCACCGCCCCGCACGATGCGATCTCTCAGGACGACGACGCATCCATCGGCCTCCCCGTTTCCAATACCCGCCTCATCGCCCGCTACTCGGATGCCACGGAGGCCGGAGTCCCCGCCGCCGCCATCTCCTTCGACAAGATCGTTGTCCCGGAAAAACCCGGCGAATACACCCTTTCGCCCGCCACCCTGCTCACCTCCTACATCGCCCCACCGGAGCCAAAAGGCCGCAACGCCGCCCAATGGCGCTCCACCTATCCCTCCTATTTCAACAACAACTTCTTCGAGGAAACCGACGGCGAAGCTTTCGAAAAATTCCACACCGCCTCACGCGGCAACCGCCTCGTCGTCCTCCCCCTGCCCACCGCCGGCCAGCCCGATGACTTCACCGGCCAAGTCGGAAAACGCACAATCACCGCCACCGCCAGCCCCACCGTCCTGCATGCCGGAGACCCGATCACACTCACCATCACCATCTCAGGAAATGATTTCCCGGAAATCACCGAACTCCCCGAGCTAGACGGCATCGAAGCCTTCACCCGCCAGTTCTCCATCCCCCCACGCCAATCCTCCGGTCGCATCGAAGGCACTACCAAGACCTACATACGCACCATCCGCCCGCTCGGCCAAGAGGCCTCGGCCATCCCCGCCATCCGCCTGCCCTACTTCGATCCGGAAACAAAAGCCTACGCCCTCGCCTCCACCCAGCCCATCCCCATCACCGTCAAGCCCGCCGACACCATCACCGCCTTCGATGCCTCCCTCACCGGCTCCGGCCCCCTCCGCAATCTGGTTTCAAAAAACCAAGAAGGCATCACCGCAAACATCACCGACCCCGCAGCCCTCTACAGCTCCACCACCTCCGGCTATCTTCCCCTTCTCTGGCTCCTCGCCGCCCTTCCACCCATCGCCTTCCTCGCCTACCTCATCCTCGGGGCACCCGCCCGACTCCGTGCCAAAGACCCAGCCAAAGCCCGCTCCCTCGCCGCCGGAAAAACCTTCACTAAAGCCATCTCCCACGCCTCCACCCTCGCCGAAACCGAAGCCGCCCTGCGCGACTACCTCTCCGCAAAACTCCACCTCCACCCCACCGCCCACACCCTCCCGGAAATCGAATTCGCCCTCACAGCAAAAGGAGCATCAAAGGAAACCCTAGCCACCATTCGCGAAATCTACACCACCACCGAGTCCACCCGCTTCCACCACACCCCCGAACAACCCACCCCAAACCTCCGCCCCCAAGCCATCACCGCCGTAAAATCCCTCTCCACCATCTTAGCCCTAACCCTAGCCCTCCTCCCCACCTCGTCCAAAGGAGAGGCGACACTCCTGTCGCCCAACAACCCCAGCCCTGCTGCGAGCCTATCAACCCCAGCCACGAACCCAAAATCCTTCGTGCCTTCGTCCCTTCGTGTGAGCCCCCCCTCAACCCTAGCCCTCACAACCCCAGCCCCGGACCGCGAGTCTTCAGCTCGCCCCACAACCACAGCCAACACTACCACAGCCCTATTCGACGAGGCCAACGCCACCTTCACCGCCGCCAACAACACCGCCCTCTCCGACCCCACCGCCGCCCGCGATCTCTACGCCGCCTCCATCCTCAAATACCAATACCTCATCGACCAACAAGGCGTCGAAACCCCAGCCCTCCACCTCAATCTCGGCAACGCCCACTTCCTCGCCGGCGACCACGGCCGCGCCGTCCTCCACTACCAACGCGCCCTCGCCCTCGATCCCCTCAACGCGGATGCCACCCACAACCTCCGCTACCTCCGCACCCTCACCATCGACGAGCTACCCCCCACCCGCCGCCAACAAGTCGTCCACGCCCTCACCTTCTGGCACCGCTCCCCATTTCTCCTCCGCGCCATCCTCTTCGGCCTCGCCAATGCCGCTCTCTGGCTCCTCCTCGCCCGCATCCTGTTAGGAAATAACGGGAAAAAGGGAAAAAGGAAATCCATCACCCTCATCAAAGCCATCGCCGCCACCGCCGCCCTCACCCTCATCCTATTCGCCTCCCTCCTCACCGATATCTTCCGCTGGGGCAACCCGGTCGACGCCGTCGTCACCGCCCGCGAAGTCATCGCCCGCCAAGGCGACGGCCTCATCTACGACAACGCCTTCTCATCCCCCCTCCACCCCGGCACCGAATTCAAAATCCTCCAAACCCGCAACCACTACCACCAAGCCCGCCTCCTCAACGGCGAAACCTGCTGGATCCCCGTGGAGGCAGTGGAGACGGTCGCTAAGGAATAAGCATTGCGATTTATCTAGCCGCTTTCTCAAGACTATCCGACAGAAACACGCCCCATGTTAAAGATATTAAGCAACGTCCAGAGCGCAGGCACCCCTACCAGCGGGAGCGAGCGTTGAACGAGGGATTGATGTTGTAACTAAGTAAAGTCATCGAAACTGGGCGGCTGGTAGGGGTTGTTCTGGCGCTGCTTGTTAGGCTGATCGGGTATTTTCAGTCATTTCTGTCCGCTTGTCACCTCAAGCCACCACATTGAGGCCTCCTGTTCACCCACTAGCCGGACTCGATCAAAATAGCGATCTACGAGCTCCGGGTCGCCTGATATAATGGCTTCCATCGGGGTTTGATTTATCACTTGGAAGAGTTCCTCGCGCTCGTTTGCAATCGACTGCCTAGCTTCCCCAACAGTGAGTCCTTCGTAGGGCGATGGCGAACTGTCTGGCAATCCCGCCAAGGCCTTTTTTTCCAAACTCAGCCCCACCAGATGATTAATATAGGTACTTGATTTTCCTTGATCGGAGAGACGTGAACCCATCGAGGCGCTCAGGGAGCGTAGATCAGCAGCCTCCTCGGGCGTCAGGGAATCTCCAAGATCGTTTATTGAACCGGCCAAAGACTGCAAATCAGAAAAATACGGCATAGTAGTAGAGTTCAATACGCTCCGTATTTTGGCCATGCTAGGCGAATCGCCTGCAGCGATAAATGCGTCATCCATTAGCAGTTGCGTTTGTTTGGCGTAAGCATCGATCTTAGGCTGGTCTTGCGAGCCCTTCATGATCTCGATTCCTTTCTTGATATCACCAGTCTCGAACAGTTGCGACGCGTAGATGTAGCCCGCTAATGCATTCCCGGTGTCCTGCTGAAAGAAACGCTCGCTCAGTGCCAGACGCTCTTTTGCGTTAATGGACGACAGGGTTGCGCCGATGTAGAGGAGATGGGGGTTTTCAGGATCTGCTTCTATTGCTTGGAGAACTAAATCCGGATTATTGGTAAGCAAGCCAGCAATCGCCTGAGCCTCTGCCAGCGAACGAACATCGTAGCTGCATTCAGCCAGCCACTTCTCAAGATCAGATGCTGTAATCTCACGCGAAAGTTCCGCTACAAGTTGCTGTCCGTCGATACGAGGGACAGTTCCTGTTGAGCGTGGCGCGGCCGAGTCTGCCCTATCGCGCTTTACTCGTTCGGATTGTTGAGTCTCACCAGATGGGCTCTTCTGGTCGTCGATGGCAGGGCGCAACAGAAGCGCTGTCAATACTCCAATGACAACCGCGAGTAAGTGGCTAATAATTGTCTTCATTTTCCTAGCCTAACGTTATAGGAATGGCGCTCCGGGGTGAAGCTCGAATTTAATCAGACGGCTGGTTCGGAGTCGCCATCTCCGCCTTGTTCGGTATCTTTTTGTCCTCGGTTTCAGTATTCGAGTTGCGTTCAGCGGCAATACGACGGGTCTCCTTAAGGAACGTCTCCATAAACTCCGCTTGCTCCTCAAGGATCTCCATGGGACTGGCATGAAGCTTGTAAACCTCCTTGTTGAACTTATGGCCTGTATGCAGCTCGATGTTCTGCACTACGCTATACATATCCGTGTACCAAAGCGAAATAACAATATCGCGCTGAATCGGATCTGCCATATCCATCTCAGTGAAGCCATGAGGATGTTCCGTTAGATCAGTTGGATCGTCGGCGAATGGATCAGTAGATGCATCCTCGACCATCTGTTTGGGCGATGCATCAACCTCGTCTGCACGGCCATCGAGTTGCGAACCATTGATTGGCGTGCGCATGATTAGAAATGTCCCGAGACACCCAATAGTAATGCCGGAAACTAAGGCAACGAAGGTCTTCATTCTTATTTCTTTACCGAACGTTTAAGGTGACTCACGCGCGGTAGCGCGTTGAGTCTACCTGCTTGTTCGACCTAGGCAGTTCTTTTGCGCCGAGCCAGCAAACTTAATGCCCCAAGCCCTAGAAGAAGAGCTGACGATGGCTCAGGAATAGCTAAAAGTGCAACACTAGTTGAAGCAATCGCTTTACCATTCGCTCCTTGTATTATAGAAGCCGTTGTCGACGTCGCTACAGTATCAGGAGAAATGCCTGAATCCAAAAAACCATTTAGTGTAAAGGTTCCTGATGATATACTGATTGAGTCATTTATCGTAGGTGTGTAACTTGGGGGATTCCAAAAAACAAAAAGATCTTGCCCAGTTGTGGAACCAAAAGTGAACACTCCATGTTGATTGAGCGTGGTTGTTGACGTTGTCCCTGCAAGATCAATTGTGCTAGTCGTGCTCCCGGGGACTATGTTTGTCGACTGTGCAACAGTAAAGACATTTTCTAGTCGAAGGCCCCACCGGGTGTCAGTCGCCAAGGCCGTTGTAACGCTGAAGCTAATAGGGCTTGTAATGTTCACCACTAGATCATTCCCCATAGAGGTGAAGCTGATCGCCGCATTCGCTCCCCCTGCGAGCGATCCGAATGTAATTAGAGTGGCAGCAAGGGTGGCCACTTTTGTGTGTTTTAGTTTCATAAAGAAAGTGTTGTGATTCATTTTAGTCGAACAGTGTTATTGGTATCACCGAATGACAATATGCCTTGGGTGTTTCACGTGTAAAAAGCTGCCGAATTCGGCAGATAATGTCAAACAGCGTCTAGGATTGTGAGGATGTTGTTTGTCTTTCTTGAAAATTGAGACGAATAGAGCGCCAAGGTTTCTTCAGGAAGCTGATATTTTGTAATATAAACGTTCGGCATATCACTCTTTCAAGAAGGGTGAAGTATTCCCCCCGTGCCCTCGTTCCCCTACTCTCCACTTTTCACCACCACTTCCTCAAACATGAACAGATTCTTGCTGGTGCGGAGCGGCTTGCCGCTTGCGGTGGTGACGCCTTTGAGAAGAACTTCGCGGGTTTTGACATAAGGAAACTTCTCCTCATAACCGGCGTGGGTGTATTTGGGGTTGAAGTCCGCGAAGAGGGTCGGCCCCTGGTAGTTGGCCGGGTGATTGGAGTCGTCGATACGCAGGCCGTCGATGGTGATCCGCTCGGGCATATAGCAGGTGTATCCAAAGTCATGTTGCCCGTCATTCGAACCACCGATCAGGCTGGCGCTGACGGGCTTGCCGCATGCTGGGACAAACGTGCAGTTACGAATCACGAATTCCCCCTGCCAGGTGCTGCCGTAGTCGCTGCGCAAATTGATGAAAGTCCTGCCGTAGACGGTGGAGTTCTCCACGAGAAATGTTCCGCTGCCGATGGCATTGATGCCCATGTGGCCGAGTGTCGAGTTGCGTATCGTCGCGCCGAACACTCCCTGATGGGCATCGAATCGCGACAGCTCACACCCATCAAACAGGAGGTTCTTGCAGAAATTCGACCCCATGATGCCCCAGCGGGAGCGATCCTTGATATCGTTGAACTGGCGGCAGTTTACAAACGAAACGTTCAGGGCGCGTGAGACGGAAATGTCGTAACTCCCCATGGACACCGGCTTGCCCGCATTTCCGACCGTCTGATAGGTCTTGTGCCCGCTCAGCGTGGTGTTGCGAACCGTTACCTCCGCACAGTCGCTGATATTAATGAATCCACCATACGGAGCCCCGTGCTCGCCTTCGCCGGTGATGCGATGCTCCAGGCCATCGACAAGCACATTCGAGCGTTGGATCGCGATCCCCCGGGCGAAATAGGTGTATTTCGACTCTTCAGCATTGGCGATGGTGGTGAAGCGACCGCCGGTGATCGTCAACGGGGTCGGGTCGATGAGATAGGCCACGATATCGGTGATCTGATCAAAGTCCCAGAGGATGGGGGTATTCTCATCAACCTGCCCGTCCTTCCCGACGACAAACACATCGGTCTGCGGGGATCCGCTGTTCTGGTTCAGCCCTCTGCGGATGTAGCGTTTGACGTTGAAGTCCGTGACGCGCATCACGCAATCCTGATGCAGCTCCGCCGCGATCCTGCGCTGGTTCCGCTTCAGGGAATCGATTCCCTTTGGTTTGAACTGCTCCAGCATCGAGCGAACGGCGAATACATGAGCGTTGCGATTCTCCACCTTGGTATCGTCGATGATAAACCTGGCATCGCCAAAGTCGGTATCCGTCTGGATGACCACCGTCATGTCCCGTCCCCCGATGAAATACGTCGCCTTGTCATCCGCTTTGACCGGCAAGCCTTTTTCGCTCGCGAACGCATGCGCCTTGGCAATCGCCTCGATATCATCGGTCTCCCCGTCACCGAGCGCTCCGAAATCCTCGTAGCGCACCACCTGCATTTCCTCCTCCGCGAAGATGCGCGGGCTCTGCCACACCATGGCCAGCAGGGCGATCAGGAGAGAGTTAGGTATCTTCGTCATGGAATATTCCGTTGAGCTTCCACGCAGAGACACGCCGTGGCGAGTCACGATTTGTCAGGTGGGTCGGTTTGACGGGGCCAAGTAATATTGAGCGCGGCAAAGTGGGCCCCTTGGGTATTTCAAGCCGCTTTCTTACAATTGTTTCCATCCGGCGCCCACGAGATTCCAGGCATTTTCCCTGTAGCGGAGTATCAGACAGCGGGTTACAAACACCGCGCTCCATATTCGCCACATCTTGAATTAGAGTTTAAAATTTAGAATTTAAGGCTTAACTCCCCCCATGCGCCTCGCTGAAACCTTCGCCACTCTTAAATTCGAAAACAAAAAAGCCTTCATCGCCTACGTTGCTGCGGGTGATCCCTCCTTCGATCTCTCTTTGGAAATCATGCACACCCTCGCGGATATCGGAGCGGATATCATCGAGCTAGGCCTCCCCTTTTCCGATCCCCTCGCCGATGGCATCGTCAATCAAATGGCTGCCGACCGCGCGCTCAAGGCAGGCATGACCACCGCCCGCTCGCTCGATCTCATACGCGCCTTCCGCGAGAAGGACACGAAGACCCCCCTCGTCCTCTTCACCTACCTGAACCCGATCTTCACCTACGGCTTCGCGAAATTCCAGAAAGACGCCACCGAGGCCGGAGCCGACGGTGTCCTGCTCCTCGACCTCCCGCCCGACGAAGCAGAGCTTTCGGAAGAACTCGCGGAAAACCCCTCTCTCTCCCACATCCGCCTGATCGCCCCTTCCACCCCACCGGATCGCATCAAGCTCCTTGCGGAAAAGGCAGAGGGCTTCATCTACGCCCTTTCACGAAGTGGTGTCACCGGTGGCCACTCCGCCCCAGCGGAAACCATCCCCGCCCAAGTCGCCGCGATCAAGGCTCATACCGACACTCCTGTCTGCGTCGGCTTCGGCATTTCAAATCCAGAGCAAGCCGCACTCGTCGCCAAATCTGCGGATGGTGTCATCGTCGGCTCTGCAATCGTGAAACAGATCGAGAACAACCCGGAGAACCCCGCACAAGCCGTGCGTGACTTCGCCAAGCCGCTCATCGATGCGATTCGGTGAGGGCAAGTGGCGGCGGACGGTGTGCCACCACGCATTTTTTACCCAAAGTTTACTCCACATCCGCGTTGGATCGTGTTGAATAACAGCGTTTTGTTTCCCCTCTTCGTTGGGATTTAAAGTTTATCATTTAGAGTTTCATGAACATCCGCATCTTTTTCTCCTCCCCCGGCGACGTCAAAATGGAGCGGGAGACCGCGAAGCGCATCGTTGATCGATTGCAGTCCGAGATCGGAGGGGATACCACCATCGAACCCTATTTCTGGGAGCACGAGGCATCACCACACCCTGCGACCCTTTCGAAAGCTGGCAGAAAGTCGCCGCGATCGATGGCGACTCGTGGTTCGTAAAATACCCCACCGAACGCACCATTTCCCCCGCATCAAAGGCCACCACCATCGATTGGCTGAACTATGCTAACGTCCCCTTCGCGACCCTATCATCCGCCATGCCGGGCGTCGGCCTCATCCACGCATCCATTGCAAAGTGGCGGCAGAATGACATCGACAACAAGGTCAGCTACCTCGCCACCCTCGACCCCGAAAAAGACAAAGAGGAGTATGAAAACATCGAAAACGTCATCCTCGAAATCAGAGCACGCGTGGCTCGCTTGGTAGAGCTAGCCGAGCGGAATTCCTACAACAACCCCGATGTCTTTCACGCGCTCGCCAGCCAAGCGAATGTTGCAGGTGAGCGAGAACGCTCCATTTCACTCCTACGCCGCGCCATTACCATCAAGCCGGATCACGTGCTATCCGTCGAACTCCTAGCCCTCCTGCTAGAGGCAGATCGCGAGTTTGAAGAAGCCGCCGAATACTTTGGCAAATATCATAAACTTGAACCCGAAAACGGACGTGGCCATGCACGATATGCCATCAACCTATGGAAAGCGGGTAAGAAGACTGCCGCACGCAAGCAATTCCCCGGCGCCCTAGAAAAAGACGGTATTTCCGATATCGACCGAGCCTTAATCCTACTCTTCAACGACAATCCTGAAGAGGCCTTCGGCTACTTCAACAAGGCAGCAAAAACTCTTGAAGATGATGATCCAACTCAAAGTCAGAAGGTAGATGCGCTCATCTACCGCATCACTGCTGACTACTACGTCGACAACATGGATGCCTCCATCGAGCACTACCGCGAGATCATCGCTGTGGAATCCGGAGCCGCCTACAAAGAGAACCTGCAAAACATCTACCTCGGAGACGAAGTCCGCATCGCCATGGAAAAAGTCCAAGCGCTGACCCTCGCGAAATACCCCGAGCTAGCCCCCGCTGATTCAGAATAGCCTGCCTTGCCTTCCCGCCCTTCCGCTGCAATCTTTTCCCCGGCTCCAAGCCTCTTCCTTGAGGTTTAAAGTTTAAAACTTAAAGTTTCCAGCAACATGCTCCTCCACTTCTACAAAATGAACGGCGCCGGCAATGACTTCATCGTCATTGATAACCGCGATCTCACCATCTCCCTCGACGAAGACACCATCGCCGCCCTCTGCGATCGCCACCGCGGCATCGGAGCCGACGGCCTGCTCGCCGTAGAGCCAGCCGAGCACGGTGCAGACTACAAGTTCCGCTACTACAACGCCGATGGCGGAGAGGCAGAAATGTGCGGAAACGGCGCGCGCTGCTTCGGATTCTTCACCGCCCATCTTGGCGAGAGCGAGGAAGTCCCCTCCTCTGTCACTTTCGAAACCATCGCCGGCACCCTCACCGCCGAGCTTGTCGATGAAGACATCCGTATCGCCATGTCCGAGCCGAAAGATCTCGAACTCAAGACCGGAGCCCGCATCGATAGCTTCCACAGCGATATCCACTCACTCAACACCGGAGTCCCACACGCTGTCGCCTTCGTCGATGATCTAGAAAGCACGGATGTCGTCACCCACGGTCGCGCCATCCGCCTCCACGACCACTTCGCCCCGAGCGGCACCAACGCGAACTTCGCCACCGTCCTCGCCCCGGATCATATCGCCATCCGCACTTACGAGCGCGGCGTCGAGGACGAGACACTCGCCTGCGGCACCGGCATGGTCGCTTGCGCCCTCATCCACCACCTCCTCACTGGCGCAGAAAGCCCCATCAAGGTCGATGTCGAAGGCGGAGACACACTTATCATCGGTTTCGAGAAAACCGGAGAAACCACCTTCGCCAACGTCACCCTCACCGGCCCCGCCGACTTCGTCTTCGAAGGCGAAATTGAGATCTAAGAGCATGGGCTTCTCGCCCACGCAAAAAAACGGAATGCATCCCCACATTTCCCCTCTTATCTTCATAAAGATCCGTCTTCCCTGAATACTGAACACTTCTAACTAGAAAACTGAAGAACCATGCAACCCATCACACTCCTCGGAAAAATCTCCCTAGGTCTCCTAGCGCTCAGCCTCACTGCCTGCAGCGAGCCCACCCCTGAACAAGCAGCCCTCAAGGAAAAGCTCACCGAGATGCAATACAAGGTGACCATGGAGGACGGCACTGAGCCTCCCTTCAAAAACGAATACTGGGACAACCACAAGGAAGGCATCTACGTCTCCATCGTCAGCGGCGAAGCCCTCTTCAGCTCCAAGGACAAATTCGAATCCGGCACCGGATGGCCCAGCTTCACGAAGCCCATCAAAGAAGGCGTCATCAAAGTCGGCACCGACAACTCCCACGGCATGACCCGAGATGAAGTCCGTTGCGTTAAGGCAGACACCCACCTCGGCCATGTCTTCGATGATGGCCCCGAGCCAACAGGGAAACGCTACTGCATGAACTCCGCCGCCATGAAATTCATCCCGGTCGACAAGCTCAAGGAAAACGGCCTCGAAGAGTTCCTCGCCGATTTCAAAGAGGAATAAGCCACTAGCCCCGTTTTGGAGTGCGGATGGCTCGCCTCCGCTCTGGTGGCTGGAAGCCTCGACTTCTGCAATACGGAGCGACAGCCTAGAAACAAAACCAAAAGTGGAACCCCGTGGAGCAAGCTCCGCTAGCTAAAGCGGAGCCATCGGCCTTCTCCCTGAAAACTGAACACTTGAGCCTAGCAAACTTCCTATGATCTACCGAAACGACGAAGACGCCGACCTCCCCACCCCGCGCGGTGCCATGCGCACCCACATCTTCCGCCCCGTCGCGGAGGGGAAATACCCGGCCATCATCCTCTACTCAGAGATCTATCAGGTCACCGCACCCATACGCCGCGCTGCGGAATACCTCGCTGGTCACGGCTTTATCGTCGTCGCCCCCGAGGTCTATCACGAGTTTGAAAAACTCGGCACCGTATTCGAATACGACAAGCCCGGCACCGACCGTGGCAATGAACTCAAGATCACCAAGGAGATCTCCTCCTTCGACGACGACGCCGCCGCCCTCGTGGAATTCCTCCAAAACCACGAAGCCTGCTCGGGCAAGATCGGTGCCCTCGGCATCTGCCTCGGCGGCCACCTCAGCTTCCGCGCCTGCGTCACCGAGCCAGCCATCACCGCCGGTGCCTGCTTCTACGGCACCGACCTCCATTCCAATACCCTTGGAAAAGGAAAATCCGACGATACCCTCCAGCGCTCCTCCGAGATAAAAGCAGAGATGCTCATGATCTGGGGGCGCCAAGATCCCCACATCCCCCGCGAAGGCCGCCGCAAGATCTACGACACCATGACCGATGCCGGCCTCACACTTTCATGGCACGAATTTAACGGCCAGCACGCCTTCATGCGCGACATCGGCCACCGCCACGACCCAGAAATCGCCACCCAAGTCTGGGCTCTAACCCTAGCCCACTTCACCCGCATCTTGAAATGAGAGGCAGGCACAACAGAAATTTAAACCGCCAAGACGCCAAGATCGCCAAGTTTCGGAAAACATAGTCAAAAAAAACTCTCCAACCCCAACCTTCGCGTTTCACCATCTTTCCAAACACAACCCCGGCCTTGGCGAACTTCGCGTCTTGGCGGTTCACCCTCTTCCCGCACAACCCCAGTCTTCCACAATGGAGCGCAGCGACATAGACGGCCAATCTCATTCGTAACTGCCGTCAAATCACTCGGCACTTCAAGCTGAACACTAGTAAACTTCTAGCGCTACGCGCTAGATCTTCGGCGTCATCCACTCTTTCAAAAAAGCATTCACCTCATTCCACATCAGATGATCCGTAAGGACATCAATCGCAAGCAACTGGTAGAGGAACACAATCGCCCAGAAAATCGCCTGATAACTCACCTTCCGCGTCTTGTGGCGGAATTTCTGCTGCGCTAGGAACGCCCCCGGCCACCCACCGAAGAACTCCAGCCCGTGCAGCTCCGTCTCCGAGTTTCGCCAGCGCCCTTCTAGAGCCAGCCTTTTATCGTGCCGGAATAAAATCCACGCCCCCACCGATACCGGGAGCATCGCCATCGGCAGCAGCCACCACGCAATCGGCAGCCTCAGGTTCGCCCACATCGGTAGCACCAAGAGCAAGCCCAGCTTCATCCAAGATTTCGCTGAGGGAAAGGGACTCATCCTCGGGCACTTCGCATCCTTTGCACACGGCCTTCCCCTGAAGTCAGCGCCCTTCACGAAGCTCACCTCGTCCCCAGACCTCGGCACAAAGCCCTTCTCAAACTCCCGGATGTGCAGGAACAAACTCCCACCCTCATACGCCACCCAGCCAAACCCCCGCTCCGTCTCCCAGCCCGTAATCTTCCCAGTCACACGAAGCTCCTCCCTCTTGCCACCTCCCGTTTCAGCCACTTCCTCCCTCTTCGTCATATCAACATTTCCATCAACTTCTCTCAGCAACTCCGAATCATCACCACGGAAAACTCTCAGCACTTCCAGCACGATACAACCCAATACCGCCCAAAGATCCAAAGCCCAAGGAGCGGCATTTGAGGTATCTATGAAGGCATACAGTCCCGAATACCAAGGGATGAAGCCCTCTTTTGTGAAATAGGCAGGGACGACAATCCTTGTCGTCTATATCTCGCGGCGCATTGCACGAAGAGAAGCCGGTGGGACGAGTCGTGCCCGTCAGATATAGACTTTTAGTGATAAAATTCCCTGCCTTCTTGGCTAAATCCCGTGCCATTCGATACAGCCCGCCCCAGTGCTAAAGTCTCCCACTGACTCACCCCAACTAACAAAGAGCGTCACTTAACTGACGAAATACCCAGTTCTCCTCGGTATGTACTGCGCCCATCCAAACCGCCTGCAAGTCTTCGGCGGAAATGGAGGAAGCGAGCTCATGTGAAAAATTCGTCGTTTTCTTTCATGTCGCGTTAAACATCTAAAGAACATCGTTTTATTTGCACGTTCTTCCCCGTGTGTGCAAAAGAGCTGTTTTTGAACAGAACCGCTTCTTGCATCCGTCCTACACCAATAGGGAGAGCCGTCCTTCCAGGCGGCTAGATCTGCAACGGGCTTCATCGTGCCGGGCTAGTGTGCTTGGGTTCGCTGCCGCCTGGAAGGACGGCTCTCCATATGGCTCCGCTCGATTCCGGATTCTTCTTTGAGGGATGAATATGATCCATTGTGTCCCTCTATCTTCGCTGCCCTTCGATTGGCAGTCTATAGAGGTGACGCTTCTTGTTTCTTCATAGCCCTAACACCTTCGCGACGCGCTTCTCAGAGACCTTCATCCTCACCTCGACATCCGGTGCGAAGAGGGAAACGCGCCATTCCTCTAACAACCAACCCGCCTCCCAGCGGGAGGCATCCTCGGGAGCACCTTGCCAGTCGGCATACCAACCCTCCCAGTAGCGGCGGATGGTGTCCATTTTCTCAAGATCCTTCACCAAGGGCAGGCTCTGCACCCTCCCCAGCCTCGAGCGCATCGCGCGGAAATACCTCGGGTAATCCACGAGCCGCGCATAGCCCGCACGCCAAGCAAAACGACCGCGCAGCAACCAAGACAACTGCTCCTCCAGATCCGCCGCGATCTCGCCGAAGTTCCGGTCGCCACGGTTTGCGGCAATCCATGCGGAGATTTCCCGTTCACCCTCCACCACCTCATCCAGCGCCGCGCCGATCTTTGTCGCCGCTTCATACCATTTTCCTTTCGTCGCCTCATTGAGCTTCGCAAAGGCCTCCGGACTCCTCGGGAAAACGCCATCAGCAGCGCCTTCCGCAGCGAGCAAGATTAGATCCTCCAGCTCCGTGCCGCCCAAACCCAGCCGACCCATCTCCACCTTTGCCAGCATACCGAGGGGAAATTTCTTCCGCAGGTAATCCACCTCCCGCTCTGCCGCGATGACGAGCAAGCGCGCCCCACCCTGCCGGTGAGATTCCCTCGCCTCGTGGATGTCTGCAAAGGCTCGCACGCCGACCGTCCCGCCCTCATCCACCAGTGCTGGGAAAACCGCGCCACCGGCGGTCATTACTTGCTCGGGTAGCTCCTCGCCATCCCACTTGCTCATCCCGCGTCGCTCGACATCCGCCGTGGCCGCTGCCTCGAAGCGTAGCCGCATCCTGTCCGCAAGTTTCAGCTTCAGCTGCGCGACATCCGTGCCCAGCGCTAGCTCCTCGCCTTCGTCATCGCAGACCCAGATTTTCGTCACCAGCTCCTCGGGTAGGCGGTCGGCATCGAACTCACGCACCGGCACCATCGCCCCGGTGTGATCACGCACGTGCTCGGTGAGCGCCTCCAGGATCGGCACATCTTTCGGCGCGCCTTTCCACAGATCTGCAAAGCTCCGCGCCACCTCCGCGATGGGCTGGCACGCCCTTCGAAAATCCTTGGGCAAGCTGCGCATCAGCAGTTCGGCGCGCTCCTCCAGATTCCCATCGATCCCCCACGCTGGCAGCCACTCCGGCAGACCTGGGAGCTGATCTACATGCACGCCCAGCGTCACGCCATCATCCCTTTCACCCGGCGCACAATGGTAATACACCGCATACTCCTCGCCGCCGTGCTTCAGGATATCGGGGAAAAACTCCAGGCCATTCAGATCTTCCCACACCACATCCGCCATCCCCATCATCAGCAGATCCTCGTGCTCCGCCCGCCACTTGTGGAAGGCTGCCGCCGTGCTGATCTCCATGGGGATGCGCTGCTGGAAAAATCTCACCACCGCATCCTCGCTCCAGAGCACACCCGGTCTGCGCAGCTTGTCCTCGATCGCGCGTATCTCATCACGCAGCTCCTCCATGCGCTCCATGAAAGGCGTTTTCCTTCGCAGCCCGCCGCCGAGAATCCCCTCGCGCAGAAAGACCTCGTTCGCCGCCTTTTTGTCCACCCGCCCGTAGTGCACGCGCCTGCCCTCCACCACATGCAGCCCTCCGCAAATCACCGTCTCCTTCCCATACACCGCGCCCTGCTTCTCATCCCAATGCGCCTCGCCATATCGGCTCCGGCACAGATGCGGCGCGACCACCTCCACCCACTCCGGCTCGATCACTGCCGTCCGCCTCGCCCACAGCCGAGTCGTCTCCACCAGCTCCAAGCCCATCACCCACTCCGCCCGCTTCTTCTGCCCGAAAAGGAAAGATCCCGGAAACACCGCAAAGAACCCACCCGCCGCACTCTGGTAGGCCTTATTCTCCTTATCCCACAATCCAAACTGCCGCGGTGCCCCCGCCAACAGTGAGCGATGCACCGCCCCAAAATCCGCATTCCCGACTTCACTCTTCTTTGAGGTTTGAGATTTGAAGTTTGAAGTTTCGTCGTTGAGGAGTTGGGACAACTCTTCAACGACGTTCCCCCACTCCGTTACCCGCTTGGCGTTCAGGAAATGCTTGCCGCAGAATTTCCGTAGCTGATTCCACCTCCATCGGCGGCCATCGTAAAACTCGGAAAGCTCCTCCCACATGTTGAGCATCGCCATGAAATCACTGTCGCCATCCTTCCAGCGAAAGTGCGCTGCATCCGCCTCGCGCTTTTTCTCCGCCGGACGCTCCCTTGGATCGGTCGTTTCAAGCCCAGCGACGATCACCACCACCGCCTCCTCACATTTCTCATGCCGCGCCTCAATCAGCATCCGCCCCATGCGCGGATCGACCGGTAACCTGCCCAGCTCGCGACCGATCTCTGTGAGCTCCCGATCCTTGTCCAGCGCCCCCACCTCGCGCAGCGTCCGGTAGCCCTCCGCAACGGCTTTTGGATTCGGCGGATCGAGAAATGGGAACTCGGAAATCTCCGGCAGCCCCAGCGACTTCATGCGCAAAATCACCCCCGCCAGCGAACTCCGCCGTATTTCCGGCTCTGTGAACTCCGGCCTGTCGTTCAAATCCTCCTCTTCAAACAGTCGTATGCAAATACCGTCTTGAACACGACCGCAGCGCCCCTTTCTCTGCCGCGCGCTTGCTTGGCTAATTGCCTCTATTTGAAGGCGTTGCACACCTTTTCCCGGATTCCACCGACTCATGCGAGCGAGCCCACTATCGATCACACACGCGATCCTCGGGATGGTCAGCGAGGTCTCCGCAACGTTCGTCGCAAGTACGATACGGCGTTTGCTGCCCGGTTGAAACACCCGTTGCTGATCGCCCATCCCCAGTCGCGCGAATAGCGGCAGAACTTCCGTATTTCGGAAATGCCTGCCCTCCAGTAGATCCGCCGCCTCACGGATTTCACGCTCCCCCGGCAGGAAAACCAGCACATCACCCATGGGATCAATCGCATTCAAATAGTCCATCCCCCGCCCCACATGCACCGCCAAATCCTCATCATCCTTCCCCGGCAGGAAAAACTCCGACACCGGAAACATCCGTCCCTCCGCCTCGACAAGCACCGGCATCTTCCCCTCATTTTCGAAAAACTCAACAAAGCTCCCCGCATCCAGCGTCGCCGAAGAAATCACCAATTTGAAGTCCGGTCGCCTCTCCAGCAGTCGTTTCAAATACCCCAGCAAGAAATCGATATTCAGCGACCTCTCATGCGCTTCGTCCAAAATCAGCGCATCATATTTCCCCAAATCCCTATCCCCCTGCGTCTCCGCAAGCAGGATACCATCCGTCATGAATTTGACCCGCGTCTCCCGCGAAGTCCTGTCATCAAACCTCACCTGATACCCGACATAAGCACCCAGCTCCACTTTCAGCTCCTCCGCCACCCGCTTCGCCACACTCACCGCCGCAATCCGTCGTGGCTGCGTGCACCCAACGAGCTTCTTCCTCTGCTTGGAGTTTAAAGTTTCAGGTTTAGAGTTTAAAGCCTCCGCCACCATCTTAGGCAGCTGCGTCGTCTTCCCCGAACCCGTATCGGAAACGACCACCACCACCTGGTTGCCACGTATCGCCTCCACGATTTCCCCACGCATCCCCACCACCGGCAGTTCCGCCGGATAGTTCCATTCCCCCGAAAAACTCATCCGCGCGATCTTCCCCACCCGCACCCATCAATCAAGCCCGGATGGAACTCGATTCAGCTAGGGAATATTCATGGCCAAGCTCTAGTTGATGAATAAGGAAAGCAGGAAGGCAGGAACTGGGTCAGAGTTTGGTTATCTCGTAGGAATATGTCACAGGCTTTATTAGTTGCTTCGGGCTTTTTAAAACAGGGAGGGAAGGAGGCCGAGGAGAGAAGGGAGAAGATTGGATTTAAAGCACATGAAAGATCTTGTTTTAGATTACCCTCCTTCTCCTCCCATCTTCCTCCCATCTTCCTTCTTCCCTCCCCGTAGATAAATGCCCGCCTACCTCAGAATCACCCAAACCCACCTACCAGCACAATCCAGCTAGGGTAATTCCAATTCCAATTCCTAAATCCGTTTCCTGCCTTCCTGCCTTCCTCATTTCAACTTCTATTATCTTAGAAAAAGCAAAACCCAAGCCTCCCCACGCCCTCCAAAGCTACCCTTGTAAATCCCTGATCCGCACCTAGTCTATGCAGCAAGGCGACCTGCATGCACACCCGCAAAGTGGCGGGCAGACGCGGTCACCACCCTTTTTTTAGAAATTCCAAATGCGCGAAACCATTCTCGACCTCCTCCGCCAGAACCCGGAGCAAACCTTTTCAAAAACCCAGATCGCCAAGCAGCTCGACATCCCCGGCAACCGCAAGGGTGAACTCGGTGGAGTGCTCAGCGATCTCGCCGAAGACAATCTGATCCACATCGGCGCGAAGAATCTATACTCCTTCCCGAAACCTCCCAAGGAAAAGAAGGCACCCGCAGCCGCAAACAAGCCAGCTGCGAAGACACCCGCAAAAGCCCCATCCGGAGACGCCCCGAAAGGCTCCCTCACCGGCTCGATCAAGTTCCTGCCAAACGGCCACGCCTTCTTCTACCCGATCATCGGCGATCCGGAGAACGAAGCCTCAGGCATCGATTTCACCGTGCACTCACGCATCTTTGTCCCACGCGACAAGACGGAAACCGCCCTCGATGGCGACAGCGTCCGCATCCTCCCATCCGCCCCATCCTCGAAGCCCCGCCAGCGCGGCGCGGCTCCAGACGATCAGGAAATGCGCGGCAAAGTCCTCGAAGTCATCTCCCGCCGCTCCGGCCGTATCGTCGGCATTTTCCGTAGGAAGAACAAATTCGCCTGGGTAGAAACAGATGACAAAGCCCTCGAAGGTGGGCGCATCAACATCACCGGTGACACCACCGCCGAGCCGGGGCAAACCGTTGTCGCGGATCTCGTGAGCTGGGACAACCCTTCGACCGACCCCATCGGCCACATCATCGAAGTCCTCGGCTGGCCGGGCGATGCAGGTGTGGATATCCTCTCCACTATCGCCCGCTACGGCCTACGCACCTCTTTCCCAGAAGACGTCCTCCGCGAAGCCCGCGCCGTCCCGGAGTTTCCGGATGAAAAGGAAATCGCCCGTCGCATGGATCATCGCAGCAAGCTCGTCATCACCATCGACCCCGCCGATGCGAAGGATCACGACGACGCCATCTACATCGCCAAGACCAAGTCCGGCGGTTGGCTGTTAGAAGTCCACATCGCAGACGTTTCTCACTACATCAAGCCCGGCTCGCCGATGGACAAGGAAGCCGTCGAGCGCGGGAACTCCACCTACCTCGTCGATCGCGTTCTGCCCATGCTCCCGGTCGAGCTATCGAATGGAATTTGCTCGCTGAAACCCGATGTCGACCGCCTCACCAAGTGCGCCGTCATCGAAGTTTCCAAAGAAGGCCATATCCTGAACACGAAGTTCATCGATGCCGTCATCCACTCCCGCGCCAAGCTCTCCTACGAGCAAGCACAAGCGATCCTCGATGGAAAAGGCGCACCGGAAGGCTCCGACCCCACCCTCGTCGGCTCCGTGAAAGAGGCATGGAAAATGGCATCGCTCCTCCGCAAAAATCGTTTCGCCAACGGCGCCCTGGATCTGGAGATGACCGAGATCAAGATCAAGCTCGATGAGAATGGCCGCGCTTGTGAGGCGCATGAGGTCGTTCACACAGAGTCCCACCAGCTCGTTGAGGAATGCATGCTCATCGCCAACCAATCGGTGGCGAAGCTGTTGCGCGAGCGCTCCAAGCCTTCCATCTTCCGCATCCACGAAGATCCCGATCCATCGCGTCTCGATGACTATACGGAAACAGCGAAACAGTATGGATACAGCCCGGGTGATCTCAACAACCGCGCCCACATCCAGGCCTTGCTCGACGCAGCCAAAGGCACCGCTGAAGAGCACCAAATCAAGCTAGGCCTCCTGAAATCGCTGAAGCGTGCCGCCTATGCCGCAGACCCCGTCGGCCACTACGGCCTCGCGAAAACGGACTACACTCATTTCACCTCGCCCATCCGGCGCTACGCGGATCTCATCGTCCACCGCTCTATGCAGCCGTTTCTCGAAAACGCCCCGAAGAGCCCGGATCGCACGCCCTCACAGGCGGATCTTCGCGATATCGCCCGACACATTTCCGATACCGAACGCACTTCTTCCGAAGCTGAATCCGAGACCAAGCAGATCAAACTACTCGAATATCTCGAACTCATCGCCCTCACGGATCAATCCAAGAACCAAGGTGAGGAAACGACCTTCGACGGCGTCATCACCGATGTGCGCGCGATGGGTCTCATGGTTGAGATACCCGACATGGGCGTCCGCGGTGTCGTGAAACGCGAAGACCTCCCCAGCAGCAGCAAGTGGCGCTTCGAAGATCACAATAAGGCGTGGACTTCCTTCGATGGAAAACGCCTCGCCCTAGGCATGAAGCTCCCGCTCCGCATCGTCGCCATCGACAAGATCAAGCGCTTCGTTGATTTCGCCGTAGCAGGCGCACCGACCACAGAGGGAGTGAAGATCTCCGGCAAGTCCCCCGCAAAAAAGGGAGGCCGCCCGCCCGCCAAATCGAACACGCGTGGCTCGAAAAAGCCCACGCCGAAGCCCGCCGCCAAGTCCGGCCCGTCAAGAGGACGCGGCAGTTCGCGCAAGCGTAGGTAGCTCCAAAACTTTCAGGATTTCAGTTGTCAGCGTTTCAGCTTTTTCCAAGGGCTTCCATCGTCCTTGAATTCCACCTTTCCCCGTCCCATGTTCCCCACGTGCCCGGTGAATCCTCAGCATCCGAACTCCCCTTCTCCCTGAGCGGCCAGCTTCTGCTTGCCTCCCCGGCGCTATCGGACGGCACTTTCGATCGCGCCGTCATCCTCATCGCCGAGCATTCGTCCACCGAAGGTGCCATTGGTACGATCATCAATCACTGCACTCCAACCTCAGTCGGTGACATCTTGCCGGATCCCGCCTTTTCCGCCCTCCACCACCTCCCCGTCCATCACGGTGGCCCAGTCTCCACAGGCGAGCTCAGTTTCTCCGCTTTCTCATGGGCAAATACTAAATCCCTCGATTACGCCCCACGCATTTCCGCAAAACATGCCTCCGAACTCGTCGCCAGCGGCAAACACATCGTCCGTGCTACCGTCGGCCACTCCGGCTGGTCACCCGGTCAGCTTGAAGACGAGCTGAAGCGCAACACATGGATCACCCTCCGGCCATCCGCCGCCCTCTTCAACCACCCCCACGACCTCTCACTCTGGACGGATCTGCTCAAAGGCATCTCCCCCTACCACCACCTCCTCGCCGAGGCTCCGAAAAATCCTTTCCTTAACTAAGCAAATTTCAGCATTTCAGTTTTCAGCATGTCACAGCTCACCTTCCATCCCATCGACGAAATCATCGCCGACATCACCGCAGGCAAAATGGTTATCGTTGCCGATGATCCATCCCGTGAAAACGAAGCCGATCTCGTAGCCGCCGCCTCCCTCTGCACCAAGGAAATGGTCAACTTCATGGCCATACACGGACGGGGTCTGATCTGCGCTCCCATTTCTGTTAGCCGCGCCGAGGAGCTGGATCTCCCGCAGATGACTCGCCGCAATCTCGAAGGCATGAAGACCGCCTTCACCATCTCGGTCGATGCCGCCAAGGGCATCACAACCGGCATCTCCGCCGCCGACCGCGCCCTGACCATTCGCCTGCTCGCCGATCCGAAGACACATGCCGATGATTTCGTGAAACCCGGCCACATTTTCCCCCTCCAAGCCATGTCTGGAGGCGTCCTCCGTCGCGCTGGCCACACCGAGGCCGCCATCGACCTCGTCACCCTCGCCGGACTCCCGCCAGCCGGGGTCATCTGTGAAATCATGGACGACGAAGGCTCCATGGCACGCGTCGGCGATCTCGGCCCCTACCAGGAAAAACACGGCCTTAAAGCCTGCACCATCGCCCAGCTCATCGAATACCGCCGCCGCTCGGAGAAATTCGTCAAGCGCGACCAAACCGTCGTCATGCCCACAGACTTCGGCGATTTCGACTGCCACCTCTTCACCGTCTCGCTGGACGACTCCCACCACATTGCCATGACTCGCGGCGAGATCGATCCAGAGAAACCCACCCTCGTCCGCGTCCACTCCGAATGCCTCACCGGGGATGTCTTCCACTCCCAGCGCTGCGATTGCGGCCCGCAACTCGATGCCGCCATGAAACGTATTTCCGAAGAAGGCGGAGTCCTCCTCTACCTCCGCCAAGAAGGCCGCGGCATCGGCCTCCCAGCAAAACTCCACGCCTACAAGCTCCAAGAGCAAGGCCTAGACACCATCGAAGCCAACGAAAAACTCGGCTTCGCCTCCGACCTCCGCGACTACGGCATGGGCGCCCAAATCCTCTACGATCTCGGCGTGCGCCGCATCAAGCTCCTCACCAACAATCCCAAAAAGGTCGTCGGCCTCGAAGGCTATGGATTGGAAATCACCGAACAAATCCCCCTTTCCCTACCATCGAACGTTCATAACCAGAAGTATCTGGATACGAAGCGGTTGAGGATGGGGCACACGCTTTGAAGCTTTAAGTTTTAAACTCTAAACCTCAATGGAAGAGCTTGGGTAGCCACGGAAATCCCACACGATAGTTGTCATGTTGAAGCGTATTTCTCTGATTTCCTTGGCGCTCTACGTAGTTTTTCTTCCGCTTAGCTTTTTGACAAATAGCGGCACCAGACTAGGTCGCTACTCGACATCCTCCACGGATACGGGTTCCGATATCAGCGGAGAGGTTTTGTTTCTCCGTGGAGGACAGATAGTTGTAATCGGATATGCTGAAACAATCCTCGTCGGAAGGGCGTCGTTTCATACGACTTCTACCTTCGGCACCACCAATTATTCGGATAAGATTTTTGAGGACGTCATTTCAGGAAAGATCCCGCATGGGCCGATCAAATGGCATGTCAACTGGGATGCAGTCTTACTTGGATACCTCCCAATCTGGGTGGTCGTAGCTCTCGTATCTTGGTTCAAAAAAGGCGCACCAAAGGTCACCCGCAAAGTGCCATAGTCTCATCTACCCCCGTCTTCCACTTCTCACTCGGCACTCGGCACCAGCCACTCTTTGAAATCCCTTGCCAATCCCGCCGCCACCCCTTACCCACTTCCCAACACCATTATGTCCAGCGTCAACGTAATCAGCCTCCGCAAAGGCCATGCAGTCCGTCACAACAACGAGGTTTGCCTCGTCATCGAGCACGAACTGAAAACCCCTCCCCGCATGGCCTCCTATGTGCAGATGTCGATCCGCAGCGTAGCCACTAAGAAGGTCTCAAACCTTCGCATGACCTCGAACGACTCGCTCGAAGGTGTGCATCTTGAAAAAACCGGCCACGAATACTCCTATAAGGACAACGAAGGCTACCATTTCCTCCACCCGGAGACCTACGACGACATGGTCGTTTACGAAGACCTCATCGATAACGTGAAGAACTACCTCATCGAAGGTCAGCTCTACACCCTACTTATCGCGGATGGCATTGTCGTCAGCATCGAGCTACCGCTCACCATGGTCATGACCGTCGCTGAATCCTCAGAAGGCGTCAAAGGCGACTCCGCCAACAACGTTTACAAGCCAGCTACCATGGAAACCGGCCTTAACGTCAACGTTCCCCTCTTCATCAACCAAGGCGAGCGAATCCTCGTAAAGACCGAAGACGGCTCGTATCAAGGTCGCTCGAACGACTGATTGATTATTAAATCGAACTTTCATACCCCACAGCGATGTGGGGTATTTTTGTGTCTACGGGGCATGAAAAAAGGCGGTGAAACACCGCCTTCTTACATGTTTTGGATAACTAGCTCAGTAATAACCACCTTAGCGTATCACCGCAGCCGTCTCCTCTGGAGCAGTGCTCGGGGAATTCGCTTTAAGTGCAGCCTCAGACTTGGATGTCGCTTGGGAGTCGTAGTCCTTCTCGTCGATCACTTCCATATTTCCGATCATGTTCGCATGGCCTTCGCCGCAGAGCTGGGCACAGACAACGGAAGTCTCGATCTTGTCCACCGGTGTGAACCACATGGCGATCTCTTTGCCCGGGATGGCATCCTGCTGGATACGCATCGGCACAATCGCGTAGTTGTGGATCACGTCCTTAGTGCCGATGTTGAGCACTGCCGGACGATTGACCGGAAGCCTGAGGGTGGAGTCGGTGTAATCATCGAGGGCGTTTGGGTCGGTGTAGTCGATACCTAGATCGTTCGTGCCAGAAATCAGCGCCGCATCGGTGCGACCGAATTTCCCATCTAGACCGGGATAGTGATAAGTCCAGCCGAACTGCCAACCGACGACACGGACACGGACGGGATCCATTTCCTGAACTCTCTCCCAGCTATCCACACGGGTCTGCCAGAGCGGAAAGGCGAAACCAAGGAGAAGCACCGCCTCAATAATGATCACGCCGACCTCAAGGTGACTGGAAAGGTGGCTGCGAACCCCATCGTAGGAGGCCTTCGGATTACGCTTGTGCCAGAATTTGAAGAGGCAGACGAAAAAGAAGACAGTCCAACCCACGAACAGCGCGAGCATGAACCAATGCACCACCATGATCAAGTGATCGACGTGGCCACCGTGTGCGGAGTGGTTGCTTGGAAGTCCGAGGAGTTCTGAAAAGGTCATTGGGGTAAATGCTGAAAAGTTAAAATCTGAAATGCTGAAATTTTATCAGTGACTGACGTAGTCGTCGCGGAGTTCGGGATCGAGGTTGTTGTCTTCGCGGCGGATGATGCGCGTCATGAAGAAAGCTACTCCACCGAGAACGGCGAGGATGACGATAAGAAGGAAAAAGATCGAGTAGCCGATGGAATCTCCCGATGCCTCAAAAGAGGAAGCGCAGGTCGGGCAGGCCAGGATATTGAAGAAGTTCATGGCGGAATTAGAGGTGAAGTTTGGAGGCTTTCTTGAGGAAGGCGAAACCATAGACGGGCATCAGCACGAGGCCAATGACACCGACAACCCCGAAAGCCGTGGCCATAGCGGAAGGCTCTGGAGCAAGCACGAATGACCACACCACTAAGAAGGCACACAAAAGAGTGCAGACTGTGACGAAGACGAGGTGAAAGCTACGGAGTGACATAATGGTTTTACTTGTAGAAGAGGTAATCGTTGATCGGACTCCTGTAGGCAAGAGCAAGCAGGAAAGCCATCCAGAGAACGAAGACGATACCAGAGCCGAAAATCCAATATACTGCCTTCTTCTCGTGATTCAAGTGCATGAAATAATAGGCTACGAGTGTCGCTTTGGTGGTGGCGATCAAAAGCCCCAAAATCGCATCATACTTGTCAAAGCCATGCTCGCCGACATCCATCCATTGAAGCCAGGTAGCCCAAGTGGGAGCCTCGGCAACGAGAACGGTTAGCACAGTACCCACAAGGAGTGCTAGAAAAACCAGAATGTAGGTCTTTTTGGATTTTTGAATTGCTTCAATAGAATCGGCCATTTTTTACGAAAGGTTGGAAATAAGTTAGATTGGTTTACATCAAATACAGGATCGGGAACGCGAAGATCCAGATCAGGTCGACAAAGTGCCAGAAGAGTCCACCGACTTCGACGCGGTTTGCGAGCCACTCCGGATTTTCCAGATACATCTTGCGTCCGAAAAACAGGTAGTAGGCAAGGACGAGCGCGCCACCGATGACGTGAAGGCCGTGCAGGCCTGTGATGGTGAAGTAAATCGCGTAGTAGGTGTTCCAAGCCGGAGAAAACTTCGCCGCATGGCGGATCTCTTCGCGGGGAAGGGAAAGCTCTGGAAAGGTTTCTGCACCGCGGGCTTTGTAATTCGGCCCCATGAATTCTTCTTTCAGACCTGCAACAGCGGAAACTTCTACACCTTTGGTTTCTTCACCGTAGTCCCTGAATTCCTTCCAGCCGATGCGGTAGAGTTCTTTGTGGGTGAGGACTCGATCAGGAGTCTCAGTTGGCTTACCGTTTTCATCTTCCTTGAAGCCATATTGCTCATTGAGATCCTTCTGTTTAGCCTCGTTGCGCTTCAAGTGCCATGCCCATATCTCGCGGACAAAGGCATTATTTTTCATAAGCCATGAATTCTCAATGGCGGCTTCCGGGGAGATACCCTTCTCTTCGGCTTTCATGACAAGCCATTGGAAGTCCACTGCATCGACGTTGTGGAATACCATTGGGCTTTCCTCGAGTTCACCGACGACGACGGTGTCGTCACGGAGCCTTGAACTGCCTTCAGCTTCTCGGATATCCCTTGGCTTGAAGAGGAACTCAGTCGGAGGATTCACTACAAATGTAGCGCTTGGCACTTCGGAAAGCATAAGCGGTGTAATGTCATCCATGTTAATGCTGACATCATCACTAATCTCCCAGCCTTGTTTGCCAGGGTTTGCATCTTTGGCGACGACCCACTGTTCACGAAGATTTTGGGTACGAAGAGCAGCATTGTGCTTTAGGGCGGCGAGCTGGACATCCTTGAGCTTTTTGAGGAGATCAAGGCTGAGGGGTTCGCCCTTCTTAGCGATGACTTTCATTTTTCCACCCTCGGTGGTGGTGGCCTCGATATCAGCCTCTAGGGTGATCTTCGCATTGGCGTGGTCTGCCTCGGAAAGCATTTCATCCACCCACTCTGCGTAGTAGCGCTTGGTAGCGAAGGTGAGCTTCTCCACCTTCACCCGGATCATGTTTTCCTCGATCTTATCTCCGTTGTGGTCTTTTACGTAGTCATCGGCATTTGGATGATGCGCATCGGCACCCTCTTTGAGTTCGTAACCAAGGTGCCCTTCAACGACCGAGTAGTCATCCAAACGAACAGCTTGGTGATGAAACTTGACGTTATACTCCACGCCTTTCAGCACCATGAACAGAGCGGCGCAAGCGACGGTGATGCCCATGTATATCTGGAATTTTCTCCACTCACGCATCTTGAGGGCAGCCCATGCGAAGACAACTGTCACCGAGGAGCCGATAAGCACGAAGGTGTTGATGAGACCAGGAAGGACGGGAAGCGTGCGCTCCGGCCATGGATAATCTGCACCCATGCGCAGATAAACGTAAGCGGAGAAGAAACCACCGAAGAGCATGACCTCAGAAGCGAGGAAGAGCCAGATGGCGATCTTGGAGTTGATCAGACCCGTGTCTTTACGGGGAGTGACGATGTATGGGATTTCCATTTGTAAAAGTTTGCTAGTGTTCAGTTTTCAGTTTTCAGGAAACCGAACTCAGTGATGATCGTTGGTGTTTGCGACGGATGGCGCATCCGCGGGTTCTTCCACGGGCTTCTTGGGTGCCTCCCATTGTGGGAAGTAATCCTTGTCGCAATCAGGGCGAGAATATTCGTAAGGGCCACGATAGACGGCGACATCGTAGGTGAAGTTGCCGTGTCCCGGAGGTGTCGGAGTGGACCACTCAAGTGTGGTGGCGTCCCATGGGTTGTCGCTTTCGACCTTCTTGCCAGCTTTCCAGGCGATGAAGAGGTTAATCACGAATGGAATCTGGGCGAGTGCGAGTGCCCATGCGCCCATAGACATAATGATATTGAGGTCAATGTAATCGCGAACCACGTTACCAAATACGTCCGTGCTGTCGGCAGCCTTAGCGAGGTAGGCGTCGCCACCGTTATACCAGCGGCGGTGGAAGCCAGCCATACCTTGGATGAGCATCGGGAAGAAGATGATGTTCATGCACACGAGGCTCGGCCAGAAGTGAAGGTGGCCGAGGAAGTTGCTCATGTATCGACCAGTCATTTTCGGATACCAGTGGTAAACGCCGGCAAAGAGACCAAAGAGGATACCGGGAGCTACCACATAGTGGAAGTGACCGATGACGTAATAAGTGTCATGCAGGTGGAGTCCGACGAGGTTGAAAGCGAGTGGAAGACCGGTGAGACCGCCGATGCCGAACATCGGGATGAACGCACATGCCCAGAGCATCGGCATGGTGAATCTGATAGAACCACCCCAGAGAGAGATCAGCATCGCGGTGATGATAATCACCGATGGGATAGAGATCAGAACTGTCGTGGTCTGGAAGAAGGTGGAGACGGCGGATCCCATGCCGGTCATATACATGTGGTGTGCCCACACGATGAAGGAAAGGAAGCCAAGGATGAGGACGGAATAGACCATCGACTTGTATCCCCAGAGCGGCTTGCGGGTGTTGACGGGAATGATTTCCGCAACGCAGGCAATCGCAGGGAGAAGGAGGACGTAAACCTCTGGGTGACCAAGGAACCAGAAAAGGTGCTGGAACAAGAGAGGCGATCCGCCGCCGGAAAGATCAGCAAGGCCTTCGGCACTGGTGTAGAGACCGGATGGCATGAAGAACGAAGAGTGTGCGACGCGATCCATCAACTGCATGATGCCAGCAGCTTCAAGCGGTGGGAAAGCGAGCAGAAGGAGGAAGCCGGTTACAAGCATGGCCCAGACGAAGAACGGCAGGCGCATCCAGGTCATTCCCCGTGCGCGGAGATTGATGATGGTGGTGATGAAATTCACCGAGCCGAGTAGTGATGACGTAATGAGGCAAACGAGCCCGATCAACCACTGGGTCTGACCCGCGAGCCATTGGTTTACAATCTGACCATCGGCGAAACCAGCCAGCGGAGAGTAGTTCGTCCAACCGGATTTTGCTGCACCGGACTCCATGAAGAAGGAGGCACACATGATGACTCCACCCACAAAATAAATCCAGTAACTGAGCATGTTCAACTTAGGGAAAGCCATGTCCACAGCACCAATTTGAAGGGGCGTGACGTAGTTGCCGAAGGCACCGAATCCTAGTGGCACAATTCCTAGGAAGACCATAATCGTGCCGTGCATAGCACCGAACATGTTGTAGGTCTCACCCGTGACTTTGCCGTCCAGAAGCCAACGGGCTTTCCAAGTATCTGTGAAAAGGAAACTCATCCACTCCGGAAGAGGCTGATGCGGATAGGCGATGCTCCAGCGCATAACCATCATCAGGTAGAATCCGAATGCGAGGAACAACATCGCGGTAATACCATACTGAATACCGATGGTCTTGTGATCCGTCGAAAAAATGTATTTCTGGATGAATCCAGGATTGTGGTGGTGATCTCCATGATCGTCGTGGTGATCATGCGAGGAGTCGTGAGATGCTGCGTTGGCGCTCATAGGTGGAAACTTGAAATTTTAAACTTTAAACTCTAAGGAAACTTATTCGACTGGTGTCAGCTTGGCGGGATCAACCATTGTCGTTGGGTCGAGAGGCTCACCCTCAAGCATGACCATGTGATCCGCTTTAATCTCTTCTGCAGTAACTGCCTGGCCAACCTTTTCGCGGGCGGCGGAAATCGCAAGGGCGTTCTCTGCCATCTCCACAGTCACCACGTCACCTACCGAGTTTCCGAAACCGTTCCTGACGAAGGTCATCAGAGCTGCAAGATCCTGTGCGGACATGCCCGAACCTTGGGCAGGCATCACACCGTAGGTTTTGCCATTGCTTGCAGGCCCTTGGAGACCATTCAACACGATCATCGCAAACTTCTGGGTATCGCCCACAACCCATGCGGAACCTGCGAGCGATGGGTAGCTCGCGCCACCTTTACCGTCGGCGCCGTGGCAACCGTTGCATTTAGAATAAACCTTCTGACCTTTTGCGCTGAAAGCCGCTAGCGCATCTTTGGGAGCCGGGCCCTCCTCCAAGGATCCCGGTGCCTTCCCGCGCACGTAGCCTTCTTTAAAGGTATTTCCGTAGGAAAATAGTGTCCCAGCATCTCCAATCACTCCCCCAGCAATGAGGAGAACAATGCCACAAGCCACGATGACCCACAAAGCCAGTGGCTCGTGACCGTTGTCGGCGATTCGTTGCTCGCGGGCGGTGGCTGCTGATTCCCGTTCGACGCGTCCATGCGCCTTGGTGACGTTGATCGACTCGTCGAGGTCGGGCTTGCTGCTGTGCTGCGGATCGGGCGAAGACATGATAGAAATTTCTGGGAAAATAATTGATGGATCAGGCACCTGCAGGTGATGGCTCATCTGCGGGTGCAGGAGGAGCTGCTTCTTCCTCCCCGGAAGAAGGAGCGAAGTTGAGAGACGATGGAACAGCTTGGTCTTTTTTCAACGAGAGAAGATAAGAAACTAGCGCTTTAGCCTCGGGTTTCGGGGTAATTTCTCCACCGTTCTTTCCGGCAAATTCCAGGGCATCATCAGATGGATTTCCTTTGATCTCCGACTCATCGAACATGAAGCGGAACGAAGGGCATTTCGAGTCACGGTCTTCCGGCTTGAAGCGTGGATTGTAAAGATGGCGATACAGCCAATCCTCAGGAGAGATGTCCTTGGCGTAGAGCTCTTCGACTCTGACTCCGAGGTTTGAAAGATCCGGGCCCATGCGGGAAACACCGATTTGAGCGAATTGTTCGCCTTCGAAATCGTAGACGTTTGTCTCGCGGCGGGTGTCTGGCCTATCGTCAATGGCTTTAAGACCACCCCAGTCCGGACGGAAAAGGTCGTTGCCCGCGTATGTGGGGCGGACAAGCTGGGTGTGACAGAGATAGCAGCCATTTTCGCCATAGACTTCGGCGCCATCGGCGATACGTCCCGCACGTTTCGGGATATAGACTGCATTTGTGCCCTCGCCTTCCTCCATCACGATGGGTTCCAAGGAACGCATCTTGAAGTAAGGGACGATGATAATGGCCAACCATGCCACTCCGAAACTGGCGGAGAGACTGAGGAAGAAAGTGCGGAAGCTCATGGGTAGTGCGTAAAAATGGAAATTAGTGGGCTGCTGCTGTGCCGGGGCCAGCGTTATCGATATCGCCTTCCTCGCCGTGCGGGCTGTGTCCGTGAGCGGAAACGAGAAGCGTCGGGTGGTTGCTGCGGCGGCCGAGGCGTAGCCACATCACCATAAGATGCATGAAGAAGAAGATGTTTGAAATGAGGATGGTGCACCACGAGAAGGTGATGCAGATCGCATAGGGATAGGCGCGGGTGGAGGCAGTTGCCCATGGCTGGTCAAACATTTCCTGACCAACTCCCTGCTGGAGTCCTCCGAAGATCGCAACGACAGCGATGAGCATGATCCCGTAGATCGAGATGAAGAAATGCATCTTGATGAGGCGGCGAGAAAGCCACTCACGGCCAGTGATGCGTGGCACGATGAAGTAGATAGCACCGAAGGCTACAAAGCTAAAGAAGCCATACAGCGAGAGCATCTCAAATCCATATCCCGAGAGGGAAAATTGACTGAGCTTCAGGGTGGAGCCAGGGAGATTCAGGAAAACCGCGGCCACTGCCATAACAATCAGACCTACGATGCCTGCCGTAGTGAAACGAAGCGCCGGGCTGTTGTTGACGATATCTCCAGAAGCCATCGCTGTGCGGAGCAGGTTGACGGCAGCTGTGAAAGCTGGGATGAAGAATAGAACTGTGGCAGCGGCACCTAGATAAGGGATGAAATATGGAATCGGTGCTCCAGTAAGTTTCTGCATCCCCGCCCATGGCATAATTATCGCTAGCGACCAGAAACCAAGCTTGGCGAGCGAGTAGCTGTGAACCGCGCGACCCGTCACCTTAGGGATAAGGTAGAATGCCATTCCAAGGCCAATCGGCACGAAGAACAGGAAGATCAGACTAGATTTATACCAAGCATTGATACCAGCGGCCATGACGGGATTTCCTGGAAATACGTGAAGCAGAAGATTCGTGGTGATGAAAACCCATGGGAACCAAATCATCGCGGCCAAAAGATACCACTGGGAGATGTAAACGTGTCCTTCAGGGCGCACCTTGAACTGGACGAGCGACCAGACCATGATGACAGCGTAGGTGATTGTGATGACAGGCCAAGTAAATGAGGGGAACTCCATCCAAGGCATTCCAGTGCCATACCCCGCAAGGATGCCAAGAGTTCCGAGAGAAATAATAACGTTCCAGACGTGTCCTGCAGTTAGGATGATTCCGGAAGCTCTGCACTCTTGACGAGACAAGCGCGACATCATCCAGATGATCATGCCGAAAGCTGCTTGGAAGCCCCAGCCGTAGATCAATGCACTGGTATGAGCCGCCTGAACACGACCGTAAGTCAACCAGCCGCAGCCATCAAGGAACTCAGGGGAATGCGCTTTCGCGGAAGAAATGACTCCGAGGATAAGCGAAACTGCGAGCCATGCAGCACCACTGGTCATGAAAAACATGACGGGATGGCGCAACGACCGGTCGATGCCGGAGCGCAGAAGGGCGTCCTGAGAGGATGATTTTTGTGTAGCTGATGACATCTGGCTGAAAAAAGAGGTTACGGCTTGGTGAGTTCTTCGACGGTGACTTGTGGCTTACCGACTTCACTGCGGAGAGCTTCTACTTGCTCAGGCTTCACGGCGGAGGCTTTGTTTCCGAAGCTGTTTCGAACGTAGGTAAGAACATCGGCAATTTGCTCGTTGGTCTGGTAGGCCATTGGAAGCATGCCGTTGGCGAATTCATAGACCCGACCATTTACCTCGATCGGCCCTGCAAGACCACGAAGCTGGATTTTAATGAGATTAGAGATCGGGCCCGTGACCCATTCTGATTCTGCAAGTGGGGGTGCTACGCTCTCAACCCCTTGGCCATTCTCACCATGGCACCCAATGCACATTATGTATTGGGCTTTGCCTTTTTCCAAAACCGCAGGATCGATAGGGGCGTCTGCATCACCTTCGGCAGCAGCATCCATCTCAGTGGTATCGACCGCAGGGGCATTCTCTAGGTTTAGAGCAGTTTCAGAACCCGGCACAATTTGCTCAGCTTTCTCGACAGCGACCGGCTTAGAAGCGATGAGCTCCTTGGAAACCTCAGGAATAGCTGCGGAAATTTGCTCAGGAGTAAGGAATGCGGCCTGAGCGGCATCTACCTCAGTCTTCGTCTCATAACGAATGTCACCGGCTGCGTCCTCAGGCGTTTCGCCCTTGCTGAATAGGCCAAAAGCAGCAGCGAGGCCGATGATGATCAGCAGCACAACTGCGAAGAAGGTGAAGATGCCCAAGCCATCGATGAAGGCTTTGATGCGGATCAGGGGATTGTCGCGGGTGGGGTCCATGCGTTTCGGAAAGAGAGTGTGAAAAAAGATCAGTTGGTGAGGTTCGCGGATTCGAGGATTCGCGGATCGCGGTTCGGGTAGAGCGAATGCTGGCCGATGGCGCGGAGAAGGAAGAAGACGAAAGCGGCACCGATGGTGACGAAGGCGAGGATGTCTCCCCAGAAAGCTCCGGGAATGGAGACAGCGATTTCACCAAAGACCTTATGTCCATCAACCACGACTTTACCTGCTCCATCCTTGATCATGAGGTTTCCAAGGGAAACACCACGCTCAGGAATCGTAATGAGGTAATGGTCGAGCACGTGCATGCAAAGTGTGTAAACCGCCACGATCGAGAGGTATTTCGGATTCTTCTTCAGCCATGCCTGGAGAAGCACGACGAAGGGAACGACGAAGTGACCGAAGACAAGGAAGATCATTGCGATGTTCCAGTTACCCGTGTTGCGGATGAGGAAGTAGGAGGTTTCCTCGGTGATGTTCGCATACCAGATAAGGAAATACTGGGAGAAAGAAATGTATGCCCAGAAGGTGGTGAAGGCGAAGAGCAGTTTACCCATGATGTGGAAGTGCTCCGGCGTGGTAACGTGCTTCAAGTGCCCTTGGCTTTTCAGGTAAGTGCAGACAAGAATGATGACAGCCATTGAATTCAGAGCTGAGCCTGAAAAGATATATACACCCCACATGGTGGAGAACCATTTATAGTCGAGACCCATGAGGAGATCGAAACCAGTGAAGGTAATGGTTAGCGCAAAGATGATGAGCGTATAAGTCGAGTGCTTGCGAGCAGCGAACAAACGCTTAAGACCCGGCTTCGGATCTGTGTCCTGGTCTGTGGATAGTTTCCTAAGAAAGTAGATCACTCCAGTTACACCCACTCCGTAGAAGATGAAACGGCCGATCCAACTGCCAATGTTCATGTAAAAGAGCTTGTTGTAGAGAAGGTGATCAGTGTGGTGCAGGTAATCCTTCATGTCCTTGGCGTGACCACCAGAAACGGCCTCGGCACCTGCACGGTGGACGTTCATCCACTCGAAGAGATATTGGTTCACTTGCGGGAAAAGCAATGGAACACCGAATAGGAAAATCCATGGGTAGGTGGAGCCGAGGTTTTCGAAAGTCCGGCGAACAGAAGTCCCCCACCCCGAGTTCGAGACGTTATGCAGGAGCGTCCAAAATACCCCTCCGATGGAGAGTGTGAGGAAGAAGTAGTAAGCGAAAACCCATGAGTAGGCGTAGGTGCCTTGGAACCATTGACCAAAGACCCCGAAGAGCCCAAGGAGACTGATAATGGTGCCAACGGCAGTGATACCGAGGCAGATGGTTTTAAGCTTGGCGACCTTCGACTTGTCGAGGTGGTCGCCGTTGATGGCTATGTCAGCGGATGTTACGTGGTGGGACATCTGGTAAAATTTATTGGGCTGCGGTTGCGGCTTCTTTCGCGGCTTGGAGCGTGCGGACGTAGGCGATGATTGCCCAGCGATCGCGCACTGAAATGTTCGCGCCGTATGCGCCCATCTGACCTTTGCCTTTGGTGATAACCTCGAACATACGGCCGTCCGGGTAGGAAGCAGATTTGAAAGGATCGAGGTGTAAATTCGCGATGCCGGGGACACCGTATCGTGAAGTAATTCCAAGGCCATCTCCAGCTGCACCGTGGCAAACTGCGCAGTAGATGCCGAAGCGTTCTTTGCCCTTAGCAATGAATTCGACAATGCTTTCGTCGTTCAAAGCAAGTTCCTCAGGCATACCGGTGCCGTAGTAGTCACCAACGTGGCCGGTGTGGTAATAGTCTTCTTGGCCGCCGAACTCTGGCTCTGGGATACCACCGATTTCGGAAGCACCCTCTTCGTTGAAGCCGCGGGGTTGCGTTTCATCGACAGGAAGGCGTCCGCCTTGTCGATCGGCAAAGAACGTGCTCGGAGCTTGAGCTTTGAGTTTGTCCTGATTGTCCATATCCGGGAAAACTTGGATAGGAGGCTTGGAGAAATGTTGGCCG
Organism: Akkermansiaceae bacterium; assembly: GCA_030725745.1. GTDB lineage: Bacteria > Verrucomicrobiota > Verrucomicrobiia > Verrucomicrobiales > Akkermansiaceae > Luteolibacter. The sequence goes on along the minus strand of JANRFH010000015.1, from coordinate 29,057 downwards.
CGGAAGCCACCGATGCCCACGACGAGGACAGCGATAATCGCGTAAGTGATGAAGAAGTAGCGCATGGCTTTAGAAAAATGGAGTGGAGGCGAAACGGTTTATTTCTCTTCCTCTTCGACGAGTTCGATGTTTTCACCGCCGATCTCACTGAGGAGATCGCGAGTGCCGTCTGGACTGAATTTTGCGTCGCGTGCTTCGATGGCGATGAAGAAGCCATCGTCTGTAGCACGGTGGAATTGCTTGCTGGCGAAAAGAGGATGATTGAGGCGCGGGAGCTGCATCAGGGCGAGTAGTCCGAAGAGCACTGTGAAACCGGAGAACAAGATCGTAAGCTCGAACATCACTGGGAAGAACGCGGGGATCGTGAAGATGTTGGTCGGTTTCGCCTGAACAATCGTCGGGTAAATGACGACCTGGGTGGTGTAGGCGAGCGCGAAGGCAGTGGCGGTGCCAGTCATACCGCCGAAGAAGACAAACCATGGCAGGATCGAGCGCTTCAGTCCCATCGCGGCATCAAGGCCGTGGACGGGATATGGCGTGTAGCAGTCCCATTTGCGGAAACCTGCGTCACGAACCTTCTCGGCCGCCTTGTAGAGTGCGGATGCGCTTTTGAACTCGGCGAGGTAGCCGTAGACACGTTTGCGGGTGGTGCTCACTGTGGAAATCTTGAATTAGGGGTTGGAAAATCAGTTATCAGTTCTTCGCGTCAGCGATTTCTTTCTGATAGGCGGCGATGGTGTCCGCACCCTTGTCAGGATGCGACTCGATGTCGTCGAAGTGTGGGTCGCTCTCAAGCTTCGTCCATTTCACCTCGGCGATGTTGATGCAGGGCAGGAAGCGCAGGAAGAGGAGGAAGAGCGTGAGGAACATGCCTATCGTGCCGACGAAGAGCATCTGATCCTGAGGCGATGGCGAGAAGGTCTTCCAATCACCCGGCAGCCACATGCGGGCAAGGGTGGTCACAATGATCACGAAGCGCTCGAACCACATGCCGATGTTAACACACATCGCAACAATCATGACGACCCAGAGGTTCTCGCGGCAGGCCTTGAACCAGAAGATCTGTGGTGAAAGAACGTTGCAGCTCATCATGGCGGCGTATGCCCACCAGTAAGGCCCCGCGATGCGGTATTTGAAGGCGGCCATTTCGTAGATCGCTCCGGAGTAGAAGGCGACGAAGAGCTCCATCAGGTAGGCGTAGCCGACGATCGTGCCGGTGAGCAGGATGATTTTCGCCATGTTGTCGATGTGCTTCATGGTGATCAGATCCTGGAGACCGTAGATGAAACGAGCGGGAATCATGATCGTGAGCACCATCGCAAAGCCACCGAAGATCGCGCCCGCTACGAAGTATGGAGGGAAAATCGTGGTGTGCCAGCCGGGGACAACCGAGGTAGCGAAGTCGAAGGAGACGACGGAGTGGACGGAAAGAACGAGCGGTGTGGAAAGCGCGGCGAGAAGGAGGTAAGCCATTTCGTAGTGGCTCCACTGGCGGTTGCCGCCTCTCCAGCCGAGGGCGAATATACCGTAGAGCACCTTGCGCAGGCCGGGCTTGCAGCGGTCACGAATGGTCGCGAGGTCGGGAACCATGCCAAGGAACCAGAAAATAAGGGAGACGGTGAAATAGGTGGAAACCGCGAAAACGTCCCACAGGAGCGGCGATTTGAAGTTCTGCCAGATGCCGTTGGCGTTTGGCACCGGTGCGAGGAACCAAGCAAACCAGACACGGCCAACGTGGAAGGCAGGGAAAATACCCGCGCACATCACGGCGAAGATCGTCATCGCTTCCGCCGCGCGGTTGATGGATGTCCGCCAGTTTTGCCGGGTGAGGAAAAGGATGGCGGAAATCAGTGTTCCGGCGTGACCGATACCGATCCAGAAAACGAAGTTCACGATGGGCCAGCCCCACATGATGCGGTTCGTGTTTCCCCAGACACCTACACCGGTGGAGACAAGGTGGAATAGACCACCGCCGACACCGATCAGGGCGATCAGCGACGATGGAAGGAACAGAAGCCACCAAAGGAGCGGCTGCTTGTTCTCGATAATTCCGCAGATCCGATCCGTGATCCAGTGGTAGGAACGGTCGTTGAGGATCAGCTTTTCACGCTTCAGTACCGGAAGTTTAACTCCGGTTTCCGGGGCGGTTTCTGTGGAGGAGGCCATGTGTTAAGTGAGATCGGGAAATCAGGTATTGCGGGATCAGGCCATGTTGATGGTTGCCTGGCCGATGAACTTCGCATCGGGCATTTCTGGATTCGGGTTTTTCACGCGAGCCAAGTAGCTTGTGCGCGGTGCGGTGCCGATGTATTGGAGGAGGTCGTAGTTACGCTCGAGTTTCTTCGCACGTCCCATTTCGGATTTGGACTCGTCCTTGAGGTTGCCGAAGCTGATTGCTTCCGCAGGGCATGCGTCTTGGCAGGCAGTTTTCACGGAATCAACCGGGATGCGGAGGGTTTCGTTGGAGACCGCGACATCGGGTGATTGCTTGCCGGAGGCGAGGACTTCCTGTTTCTGGCCGCGCTTCTGGCGGATGACCGCGTCCTTGAGGCGCTGCACACAGTAGGTGCATTTTTCCATGACACCCCGCATGCGGACGGTGACGTTCGGGTTCTTCTGAAGGTGATTTGGCTCCTTGTCGTGACGCTCGCCCAATGGCCCCCTGTTGAGGTTGTTTTTGATGAGCGGGTTGCGCTTGTTGTAGTCGAAGAAGTTGAACCGGCGCGCTTTGTAAGGGCAGTTGTTCGCGCAGTAGCGGGTGCCGATGCAGCGGTTGTAAGCCATCGCGTTGAGGCCGTCCTCGGTGTGCACCGTGGCGTTGACCGGGCAGACCGTTTCGCATGGTGCGGATTCGCACTGCATGCAGCCGACCGGTTGTGGAACCATGGCTGGGCTGTCTGCATCGAAATCGTTGTCCTTGTGAGTTGCGAAGTAGCGATCCATGCGGATCCAGTGCATTTCGCGGCCTTTTGCGACCTGTTCTTTACCGACGATCGGGATGTTGTTTTCCGACTGGCAGGCGACGAGGCAGGCATTGCAACCCATGCAGGAAGAAAGGTCGATCGACATCGCCCACTGATGGAGTGGATCGCTAAGGAGCGCCTTACCATCGCGGTCTTCCTGCTTGTAGAGCGAGATGTTCACCGGAGCATGGGAGTCCATGCCCTGCTTGCGGACGTTTTTCAGCTGCGCGTTGAAGTCGCCTTTGTGCGCAACGGTGTCTGTTGAAATTTCACGGGCAAGCGCACGGCCATACATGGCGTTGTGCTCTTGGGTAAGTGCGACGGGATATTTCTCGCCGGTAAGCTTGATCTTCGCGCCGGTGGCGAAATAGCCGGTTGCCTGTGTGCGGAGCGGGTATGCGTCGAATCCACGGTTCACACCTACGAGACCTGTGAACTTCTCGTTTTTCGCGTCGAGGCCGAGATCATTATCAGCGTTGAATGCCTGGCCGTAACCGAGCGGGATGATGAGGGTATTTTCGGCTTGGCCGAAGGAAACGAGGACAGGGAAATCTGCGGACTTGCCGTTCACCGTAACGGTGATCATCGGCGACTTGCGTTTCTCGCCTTCGCCATCTGGAGAAACGGATGCGAAGGTCGTTTCTAGCTGAATAATCTCGTCGTAGATGCCGAGTTCTTTGGCCGTCTTCGGAGCGATGAGCACCGCGTTGTCCCAAGTGAGCTTGGAAACCGGATCGGGAGCCTCTTGGAGCCAGCCGTTGTCAATCCAGCGACCGTCATAGACCGAAGCATCGGTCGCGAAAATCACATCGAGGCTTTCCTTGGTAGGAGCGCTTGATGCCTCAGCAGTCACATTGCCTCCACCGGAAGGAGTCGCGGATGGATAGGTGCTGTCCTGGGCAAAACCGTTCTTGAGAAGGTTTTTCCAAGCAGTCTTATCAACACTGAAAGTCTTTTTGACAGCTTCAAGGGCTGGTGCAGGAGCGCCGTCCTCCCCTTCCCCAGTGACGAGTTTCCCCTCTTCTGCAAGGAATGCGAGCAACAGCTCAAGCTCTGAAACACAATCCGGGTAGAGCGGAAGAATCATCGGCTGGACGATGCTCACCGTGCCACGCGAGCTGCGCGCATCGCTCCATGACTCAAGATAATGGGCTGCAGGGATGTGCCAAGTGCTGGCGTAAGCGGTCGCGTTCGTGCGATCGCTGAGGTGGATGCTGGTTTTAGCCTTGGCGAATGCTTCGGCGAATTTCAGATCGGCCGGAGCGTCGTAAACCGGATTCGAAGGAGTCATCATGACCACCGTCTCGATGGCTGAGGAATTAAGATCCGCAGTGAGCGCGGCGATATCGCCAAAGCCTTTGTTCTCAGTCTGGAAAGCCTGAACACCTGTGCCGATGTTTCCGAGAGCCTTGTTAATGCCAAGAGCCAGTTGTTTCACCGCAGCGGACTGGCGAGAGCCAGCAAGAACCGCTGTCTTCGCTCCGCTTGCTTTGAGGTCGATGGCGAGTTGCTTGATCCACTCGAGTTGTTTCGCATCGGTGATCGGGGCGATGCCACCGTCTGGAGCACCGAGTTCACGGGCGATCTGAGCGGCAACCGCAGCAATATGGCTTGGAGCCACGCGCAAGCGGTGATCCGCCATACCACCAGTGAGTGTGAACGCAGACTCCACCGAGTAGAGGCGGTTCATCGAAGCGGCATTTGCCTTGGCCTTGTATCCTCTGCCTTCCGGCTTGCGGCGGTTGAAGAAAGCGATATTTGAACCGTGCTGATCCACACCAGTGAAATCGCAGTCGAGTGAGACGATGCGATCCGCATTCGCGAAATCAGGCAGCAGCTTCACTCCATCGGCACTGTTAGCCGTGAGAGCCTCGTATTGGTAAAATTTCGCGCTTCCGAAAGCCTTTTTAAGCTCCCCGATGAGGCGCAAACGAGTCGGGCTTTCATCTGCACCGAAGACAAAACCGATTTTCGCTGCAGAGTCCTTCTTTAGAGCAGTAAGAACTGTCTGGAAATCCTCGAGCTTAGCTGCTTTACCATTCTTGAGTACCTTGCGTGAGCGCGAGGTGGAATAAAGATCCAGTATGGAAGCCTGCGCGAAGGCATCCGTGCCTTCGTAGTCCGGGTGGAGGCGATTCGCCCCGAGCTTTGTTGGACGACCTTCGAAAGTCGTAACAACAAGTGGCACCGCACCACCAGCACGTGGCATCGAGGAGGCATAGTAAGTCGCTTTTCCAGGAATCACCCACTCAGGCGCATGAGTATAAGGAACGATATAAGCCTCTGGACGACGGCAAGCCACCATGCCAAATCCAGCAAGCGCAGTCGATGAACCCATCAACTTGAGGAAAGTCCGACGCGACGTCTCCATCTCCTCCTGATTTTCCATTTCCGCAGCTCCCTGAGGAAATTCGCGATCCATCCAGGTGCGGAATTCCTTGGTGTCACGGAGCTGTCCCGGGCTGCGCCAAGAGACGGTGGTTTCGTCCTGTGGGACTTCCGGGTGATTCCAAATGCGTTTGCTCATATCAGGGCTGCGGAGAAAAATTTGTGGGAAAACGGGTGCTTAGTGGTGGCAGGTCGCGCAGCTCGTTTTCGGATGCACGTTGAAGGTTTCTTTCAGCTGCTTGCCGAGGTCTTTGGTGGTCTCGACGGAGCCGTCGGTGACATATTTTTTGGCGTCTTCGTCGCTGTAGTTGAGATTGTAGACTTCCTCAAGCGGGCGGAGATGCTCCTCAGGTGCGCGGTGGCAATCAAGGCACCAGCCCATGGAGTGCGGCTCGGCCTGATAGACGACTTCCATCTTGTTCACGTCGCCGTGGCAGCTCTGGCAGGAAATCCCCCGGTTTACGTGGGCGGAGTGATTGAAATAGACGTAGTCTGGAGCCTTGTGGATGCGCACCCACTCGATCGGCTTGCCGTCGTATCCGGGATAATTGACATCCATCGACTTGTGCAATGGTGCCAACTTCGGGCTATCCTTCTGCACGTGTTGGTGGCAGTTCCAACAGGTATTGCCGGTCGGCACGTTCGAGTGCCCGGCGACATCCACGAAGGAATGGCAATAACGGCAATCAAGACCGAGCTGATCAACGTGAATCTTATGAGAAAACGGAATCGGCTGCGTCGGCTGATAGCCAACCACTTGAGCCTTGGGCGTCGCGTAGTAACTAAAGGCCAAAACAACACCAGCCCCTACGGTTCCAAGGCAAAATGCGATTTTGAGGGGTAGCAGGTTCGACCAGCGTGGAAAGATGTTCGCCATGGGAAAATTAGATGAGATGCCGTAAAGCGGGCGAAAATTAGGAGCTTGTGAAATTTTTCACAAGCGTTTTCCGAAACAAATTTCGTGAAAGTTGATCGATTCTGATAAATCGCCTGATTTGCTTCGTTTCCGGGATCGAATTCACTTGTGGGAGGATGAAAACTGTCAATTCCACTCAGCTATGGCCACACAAATCTGCCCAAAAATGCGCAGAATTCTCTCCAAAAACACAGAAAGCAGCGAAAACGCTGCACAAATGCTTTAATTAGCAAACGGAATTTTCGCAATGGAGGCCGACATCATGAATAAAATTCACATTAACTTGCCAAAGCAACGTGCCCAACAGCGACAAAAGGAAAGGCCGCCGAGGAGTCCCTTCCCCGGCGGCCTATAAAAGTTATCTTCTTCACCCACACCCATGGGATTCGAGAGACAACTGCTGTTACACCCTTACATGAAAGCCGGCAGTGCCGGTCTTCAGGGGGAATAGACCTTCAAGTCATCAATACGTTCAAAGTTTTTGAACTAAATTTCAAACCACCCTCCGCCACGCGAAATTCGCCGCAACCTGAAGTCGGGCAAGCGGGTCGCTTGTTCACTCCGCTCACGATATAACAAACAGCGATAAGGCAAAAAAAAGCCGCCCCACTGACATGGGGCGGCTTGATTGAAATGAACGCTCAGGAGTTACCTCCTACGACGCGCCAGGAGAGCTATTCCGGCAAGACCCAGAAGGGCAGCGGAGGATGGCTCTGGGACAAGTTGCATTTGGATGCCACTTATAGCCGAAGTGGCATCAGTGGCTGATCCAGCGGGTGTCCACATCCAGAATTCAATCTCAGTGAAAGCACCGTTCTCGGTTGGTTTGATACCATTGAGTGTGGTATAGGTCACACCGTCTGCATAGCCCGACCACGGTGAAGTCGTCGTTGGCCCCGGAAGGGTTGCTGTAACAATCGTTCCGCCATTATTGACATCAAGGTTCAAGCCTTGACCGACAGTGTCCCCGCCACCCGAAAATGTGATATTCCAGGTTTGGCCCAATGCAATGCCATTGGTCTCAGTAGTGGCATTGTAGATCGTAAAGCGATAGAGGCTACCAACTGATCTCCCGTTGAGGGTAACATCGCCAGCAACGTTGTTGTTCAGAAATAAATAATCTTGTCCAACTAGATCAGCAGGGCTGCCGCCGGCCAGATTAAAGTTCCCGACACCACCGCTGCTGTTTTGACCAGCAAATATACCGAAAGTAACTGCTCCGCCTGTACTATCAACCCTGGTAGTAGGTCCAGAGTGCCCGCCGTTGTGGGAATTCCATTGTCCGGTGTTGACCGCTCCGGCATAGGACACGCCAGCGCCAGGGGTTCCACCTCTAGTCCCATAGTCGATATTGATCCAGGTTCCGACAGTGATGGCACCGGGGGCGGACGATGCCAACGCAGCGAGGAGGAGTGGGATTGCGAGTGTTGATTTCATATTATTTGGTTTTGTTTTTTGTTTTTTTCAATTCAAGAATTTCAGAAGTGAATTCTGGATTTTTACTTATCCGTTCGTCTGGGAGAGAAAATGGGGATACTTGTCACCACTACGCTGTCGAGCAGCAGATCGGAGTCGCGATCGCCAAAGGTGCCTGAGTCATCAAATGTCAGGATTGCATTTCCCGATGTGCGGGGAGTGAAAACAAACGAATGGGATTCCCACTCTTGATCGGGAGCATGGAGGGAGCCGGTGCTCACCGTATCGTTATCCAGCGAAACTGTGGCGGTGATCCTCTGGCTTTCGTTATGACTTCCCGCATATCGGAAATAAACCGTGTATCGCTTCCCATGAATCACTGGAATCGCAGCTGAAACGGAGTTTCTAGGTGGAGACATGCTGCTTCCAATGGCGTAAAAACCATCCCCAACGGCAGGAACCTCGCGTCCCATCCGGTCAAAGTGAATGCCCGAATGATCGCTTTCAGCGACGGTATTTATCATCGAGTCTCCGTTCAAATAATTACCTGAACCATAACGGGTCATGCCGGTACTGATCCACTCTGGCAGGGCTTCATTGAACTGATCCTCGAATACTACTGTAGGAGACTCCCTTGGAAGAGCCGTAACGAACAATGAAGATTGGATTGGAATTTCACCCAGGCGCCCGATCAGATCGATCCTCCGCGCATCACCCTTAGATAGCTCCGCACTTTCACGTTTCGCACGCATGGATGTGACTTTGACCTTTCCCTTGAAAACATGGACTTCGTCGAATTCCTTCCCATCGGCAAGAACCCCGAATTCCGTGCCTAGATCCACGATATTAAGTTCTGGGGTAATGACCTTGAAGCCGACCGCTTCCTGAGGGACATGGAACCAAGCGGTTCCTTTCCTCAAGGAGAGAAGATCATCATCCACCAGTGAGAAATCTGCCGGTGCCGTGACGATGGACTTCACGCCGGAGCCGAAAGTAAGCTCCACAGTACCGTGGGAAAGCTCCAGACGGGATCCTTTTTCCAAAATCATGCCCTCGGTTTCCCTGTGGGTCTTGCTGTGGGTCAGCTTGAATTCCGTTCCCGGAGCAGTTTCAAATGCGAGAAGAGGGGCTTGATCCGCTGCAAAAAACAAATGCAAGGACACCATCGAAACCATGACCACAGCTGCCGCTGCAAAAGCGGAGATACGCAAGGTCTTGCGAACTTGCTTCTGTAATACTGCGCTCACATCGAAAACTTTGGAAACACCCGGCTTTACGAGTTCTTTCGGAGCAAATTTCTGGCTAAGTAGATTTTCGACATCCACATGATCCAAATATCGCTCCTGTGCCTCCGGAGAACTCATCAGATGCCGCTCGAATTCCTCGAATTCCTTCTCGCTAAGGTCACGATCCATCAACCTAGAAAGCATCAATTCAAATTCCTCAGGCCTCACGCCGCACCTCCTTCCATGGCAAGTCGGCTAGTGATGCAGTTTTTCAGGACAGCGCGGAGTCGATTTAAAGCCACCCGAAGCGCCCCCCTTGAGCGACCTGTCTCAGCTGCCAAGCTCTCCATATCGCCAGAGGGAGAATCGTAGCGAGCTCTCAAAAGCACTCTGTCGCTCTCTTTCAGTTTCGTAAGACAGTGCGCCAGAGCCAGACTCTTGGCTTCCAGGGCCTCAGGAACCCTCTTCTCCGAACGAGCAGCTAAATTTTCGGACAGCTCGTCACAGAATACTAGGAAACCGTTGCGCTTCACTTTCTTACGGTAGTTACAGACCATGTAGTAGGCACAGGTGCATGCCCACGTGCCGAAATTCGTGCCCATCTCGAAATCATCCATCTTCTCCCAAAGCAGGATGTTCACCTCCTGCACAATATCCCTGACTTCGGTACAGCCGGGCAACTGGCCGATGACATACGACTTCAGAACCTCCTGATGATCGGTCAGGAGACTGACAAATTCTTTAGTTTTATTGGGGTCCGAATACATCCGTTCAGTTAAATATGCCGTTTTTGAGATGAACGTTAGCAGGAAACTTGAAGTATCGATCATCTGTCTAACCCAGAAGACGGCTTTGATAGGGAAATTGCCCGATAGCTAATCGCCCAACAAACAGACTTACTCTTACCTCTTGCAACTTCCGCTCCTCTCCACAAATCTCGCCGCAATGTCACACGATTCCATCGATGTCCGCTACGTCGCCAAGCTCGCCCGCTTGGATCTCACCGAAGAGGAAGTCACCCTCTTCCAGTCCCAACTCGAATCCATCTTAGGCCACGTCGAGTCCCTGACCGCTATCGAGCTGCCCGACGATCTGGAAAACGACCAAAACTCGCACCTAGCAATCATGCGCAACGACACCCCGCACGAGAGCCTCGATCCCGAACTCGTCCTAGGAAACGCCCCGGAACAATCCCAACAACAAGTCCGCGTTCCAAAAGTGGTCGCCGACGCCTGACCCTCCATTTCAGCATCTCAAATTTTCAGCCTTTCAGCATTTACCCCAAATGACACTCACCGACCTCCGCCAGCAACTCACCCAGGGCGACACCACTCCAGCCAAGCTGATCGAAGACCTCTCGGTCAGGATCCAAGCCAAAGACGGAACAACTCAAGCATACGTTTCATACGGCAGCCAAGCAGCAGGCGACATTGATTTATCAAAACCCTTGGGCGGCCTCCCTATTGGCATCAAAGACAACATCAATACCTTCGGCCAGCCCTGCACCTGCGGTTCCAAGTTTCTCGAAAAAACTTACACATCTCCCTATGATGCAACGGTTATCACCAAATTGAAGGAAGCTGGAGCCATCCCCTTCGGTCGCCTGAATATGGACGAGTTCGCGATGGGCTCCGCCACCGAAAACTCCGCCATCCAACTCACCCGCAACCCCCACGATCCAGATCGAATCACCGGTGGATCGTCCGGTGGATCCGCCGCTGCCGTCGCCGCTGGCACCGCTTTCGCCACTCTCGGATCAGACACCGGAGGCTCCATCCGCCAGCCCGCTTCGCACTGCGGAGTGGTCGGACTCAAGCCCACCTACGGACGCGTTTCCCGCTTCGGACTCGTGGCATTCGCCTCCTCCCTAGACCAGATCGGCCCCCTCACCCAGACAGTCGATGACGCAGCCCTCATCCTCCAGGCCATCGCCGGATACGACTCACGCGACACCACTTCCCTCGACGTGCCAGTCCCCGACTACTCCGCCACGATCAACGACGGCGTGAAAGGCCTCAAACTCGGCATTCCCGCCGAGTATTTCGGCGAAGGCATCCACCCCGGAGTCCGCGAAAACGTCGAAAAACGCATCGAACACCTCCGCAGCCTGGGTGCTGAAATCGTCCCGATCTCCATGCCGCACACCAAGCACGCGGTCGCCACCTACTACGTCATCGCCCCCGCCGAAGCCTCCTCAAACCTCTCCCGCTTCGATGGCATTCGCTACGGCAACCGTGCCGACAACGCCGAGGACATCATCGATGTTTACCACAAGTCCCGCGAAGCAGGCTTCGGCCCCGAGGTAAAACGCCGCATCATCCTCGGCACCTACGTCCTCTCTTCCGGCTATTACGATGCCTACTATTCCCGCGCTCAAAAGGTTCGCCAGCTTATCACTCGCGATTTCAAACAGGCGTTCGAGAAAGTAGATGCAATCATCACACCAGTAGCCCCCACCCCTGCACGGAAGATCGGCTCTTGCGCCGAAGATCCGCTCCAAGACTACCTTTCCGACATCTTCACCATCCCCGCGAATCTCGCCGGCGTGCCCGCCATCTCAGTCCCCTGCGGCACGACCGCCTTCGATGGAGCCGCCGCCCTCCCAGTCGGCATCCAGATCCTCGCTCCCCACCTCGGTGAAGCCATGCTCCTCCGCGTCGCCAAAGCAGCAGAACAAGCCTGATAGCCAATGACTTTGGGATACTGCACGAACATCCACCCCGCCGAGACCTGGGCTGAAACCCTGCACGCCCTTGAAACGCACGTTTTAACTGTTCGCGACAGACTCGTTGAGAACGGCGACCAACCAGCGGGACGAGATTTCCCCATCGGCCTCCGCCTCTCTGCCATCGCCGCCGACGAACTCCTCTCCGGCGACAATCTCCCGAAATTCAAGGACTGGCTCGCCGAAAACCGTTCTTATGTCTTCACCATCAACGGCTTTCCCTACGGCTCATTCCACGGCACCCGGGTGAAGGAAAAGGTCTTCCAGCCAGATTGGACAAGCCCCGACCGTGTCGAATACACCCAGAACCTCTTCAAAATCCTCGCTCAAATCGCCCCCCACAGCACTGGCGGCTCCGCCTCCACCCTCCCCGGCTCTCACAAAAGCTTCTCCGCCGACGAGGTACCCATCCGGGAAAACCTCATCAAAATCGCCTATTTCATCGAAGATCTCTCACAAGAGCACCAGATCGACCTCCACCTCGGCCTCGAACCCGAACCCCTCGGCCATTTCGAAAATACCGCCGAAACATTGGCTTTCTTCGAGCGCCTCCACCATCAGGCAAAATCCCCTACCATCATCGGCAAGCGCATCGGCCTGAACTTCGATTCCTGCCACTTCGCCATCGAATTCGACGACGCCAGCCCGTCTCTGAACGCGATTTCCAGTCTCGCCGGCATCAGACTTTCGAAAATCCATCTCTCCAACGCCCTAGCACTCGATCCCGCTGATCCTTCAGCCATCGAGGCGATCCGCCGCTTCGACGAGCCGACCTATTTCCACCAAGTCATCGCGCAACGCCCGGACGGCTCCCTAGAGCGCTTTCCCGATCTCCCGCTCTTCCTCTCAGCCATCGACAGCGGAAAAACGAAACCTGCCGACTTCGCCGAGGCCCGCGTCCATTTCCACATCCCACTCGATTCTCAACCCGCCGCCCCTCTCGGCTCAACCCATTCCCACGTCGCCGAAACCCTTGCTTGGTGCGCGAAAAACCCCACCGCCTGCTCCCATTTCGAGATCGAGACCTACACTTGGGGCGTCCTCCCCGAAAACCTCCAGCGCCCAGTCGAAGAACAAATCGCGGCCGAATATCATTGGGTGCTGGAAAAACTCAGAAAACCCATTACCTAATCCCACCACAATCTTATGTCAGACATCAATATTACCGTACACACCACCCAAGGAGACATCGAAGCCACATTCTTCGCAGGCAGAACTCCTACCACTTGCGCCAATTTCCTCAATCTCGCCAAACGCGGCTACTACAATGACGTCAAGTTCCACCGCGTGATCCCGAACTTCATGATCCAAGGCGGCGACCCAACTGGAACAGGCCGAGGCGGCCCAGGATACAAATTCGGCGATGAATTCGTGCGCGAACTTCGTCACGGCAAAGCAGGCATCTTCTCAATGGCAAATGCCGGCCCCGGAACCAACGGCTCGCAGTTCTTCATCACCCACAACGCCACCCCTCACCTCGATGGCAAGCACTCCGTCTTCGGCGAAGTCACCAAAGGCCAGAACGTCGTTGATGCCATCAAACAGGGCGACGCAATCACCTCCATCACCATCCACGACGACACCGCCGAGCTCTTCGAATCCCAAAAGGACAACCTCGAACACTGGAACTCCATCCTAGATAAAGCGTAATTCAAGCACCCGCTTAAAACGACCTCTTCATTGAATGACCTGTGAGCTTAAGCGAACTTCATCAAACGTCGAAGACCACACCTCATAGCCGCAAGGCAAATTTAAAGTTTAAAACCTAAAGTTTCATGCTCCTCGACGTCCGCAACCTGACCACGCGTTTCCACACCCGCAACGGAGTGGTTCACGCCGTCGAGGACGTCTCGTTTTCGGTCGAAAAAGGCCAGACCCTCGGCATCGTCGGGGAGTCTGGATCGGGGAAATCCGTCACCTGCTATTCCCTGCTAGGACTCATCCCCACCCCACCGGGACGCATCGAGCGGGGCAGCGCGATCTTCGACGGCACGGATCTGCTCAAAGCCTCCGAAAAGCAGCTCCGCAGTATACGTGGAAAGCGCATCTCGATGATTTTCCAAGATCCGATGACCTCGCTGAACCCCTACATGAGGATCAGCGACCAGATCACCGAGCCCTTGGAAATCCATGAAGGAATCAAAGGAAAACAAGCCCTCACCCGCGCCATCGACGCCCTTGCCGAGGTCGGCATCCCAGATCCGGAAAAACGCATCAAATCCTACCCCCACGAGTTCTCCGGCGGCATGCGTCAGCGCGTAATGATCGCCATGGCACTCATTACCAAGCCTGAACTCCTCATCTGCGACGAACCCAGCACCGCCCTCGACGTCACCGTCCAGAAGCAGGTGCTCGACCTCATTCGCCAGCGCCAGAAAGATCTGGGCACGGCGATCATCTTCATCACCCACGATCTAGCCGTCGTTTCCGAAGTCTGCGACGTCATCAACGTCATGTATGCCGGCCGCATCGTCGAAAGCGCCACCAGAAGCGAGCTTTTCAGCAATCCCCTCCACGCCTACACACGTTCGTTGCTGAAATCCATCCCCGCCGCACAACCGAAGGGCGAGCCACTCATCACCATTCCCGGCCTTCCGCCAAATCTCGCCCATCCACCGGCCGGATGCGCCTTCCAGCCTAGGAATTTACTCGGAAAACCCGAGCTCTGCCTCACAGATCACTCACCAGAGCTCTCCGAAATCACCCCAGGCCATTTCGCCCAGAATTGCCCCGGCTGCTTGGCTTGATTAGGAAGCTTCTGCGCCCGTTTCATACGTGACATCGCAACTGCGCGATTTCGATCCGCTCCCTATCCTTCCGGAAAACCAGCCGATGCTTCGAGTCGATTGGCCGCGAAAACCACCCGGCCAGCTCATTCTTCAGCGGCTCGGGCTTCGGTGAAACCTTCTCAGGAGTCTCCATCAACTCCCGAATCATCTCCAGGATACGACGTGCCTTGCCCGGATTCGTCTCTGCCCAGTACCTCATATCCTCGTATCCCTGCGGCTTAAATTCCAAGTTCATTTGCCAATTCCTCCAGTGTTTTGAATCTCACATTCTGCCAATCCGGTGATGTCGCCGCACCCCTCAGGCGCTTGTAGTTTACCGTCGAACTGAATAGAAATTCCGTCTCATCCTCGGGTGCATTTGCAGGTGATAGCTTGTTCTGCGCGGGCGATGCCGAGCCTATCGTCCTCACAAGAATCAGATCCTTGATACTCAGCCCCTCAGAGGCGGCCAACATCTTGATCTCCCTATGTTGTTGATTATCAATCTCTATGCTCAATCGGCTCACGTGTTACAAATTGAACATTTGTCACAGTTTGTCAATATCTTTAAGATGTCTTAAGCATCTCCAGAGCCCACAATCACGATCTCAAGCCCAGTGACATTCACTCCTGAGCAAGATCCTCGAACCAGCCTCCCCTGGCCGTCACCCACTTGCCCTTCTTCACCACTTTCGAGAAACCGATCCCCTCCTTCGCCGCCCCCTCAAAAACCGCCCAGGCCTGACTCGCGAGAATTCCGGAAACCACTAGATCTCCGCCCTTGCCCAGCGACTTCGCGATCACCGGCCAGGCCTCGATCAGCACCGTGGAGAACAGATTCGCCAGCACCACATCGTAGCCCTTTTTCCTCGGCTTCCATTTCAGCACATCCTGATCTTTCATCACGATCGTCGGCGTTCCATTACGCTCCGCATTCCGCTTCGCCACACCGACCGCTAAAGGATCAAAATCACAGCCCCAGACTTCATCGGCACCGAGTTTCGCCGCAGCGATCGCCAGAAGGCCGGTTCCCGTCCCGAGATCCGCTACTGTCCATTTCCTCCCCTTGCGCTCGCGTGAGACATCCACGAGGAAACGCATGCAGGTCGAAGTCGTCGCATGATCTCCAGTTCCGAAGGCCATTTCTGGCGGAATGATGATTAACTCCCGCTTCGGATGCTCTTTCTGTAAAGCCGCGAGTTTCTTCGCCTCGGTTTCAGCCGTCACAAGAAACACATCCCGAACTTTAAGCGGCCTCGGCGCGTCCACCGGTTTCTTCCAATCCGCATCTTTCACCTTCCTTACCGATCCCCCGAACTGCCCAAAAATTGCATCCGCATCCTTTTTCGTCGCGCAATAAACCTGCAAGCGCACAGACTTCCCTCCCTTGATATACTCCATCACAAAGTTCGCGTTTCCAGAAAATCGCTCTTCCCAAGCATCAATCCACTGCGCTCCCGATAGTTTTGACCAAAGATACATAGTCCCAAGACCATCCACGAACTCGGCACACCTCCGCAACCGAATTCCATTCTGTTGATAAGTATTCCCTCACAAACGAAAAAACCACCGCATTGCGGTGGTTTAAAAAAAATGGAGCGGGCGATGAGATTCGAACTCACGACATCCACCTTGGCAAGGTGGCGCTCTACCACTGAGCTACGCCCGCGTTTTGCTTAGCCTTCCGGCTTTCGTGTTGCGCGTGCGGAGTTCTTACCTCCCCGTCGCTTGCGTTCAAGAGAATTTTGGTAGAAATAACGAAAAAATTTCCTACACACTTCATCTATCCGCTTCTACCCATTCCTCGCCGCATTTTATGTCCGACAAACTCGCCCAAATCATCGCCACCAAGCACCTCGAAGTCGAAGCCCTGCTTCCGCGCGCCGCCCACCTCCGTGCCGCCGCCCTTCAGCGCAACGAATTTAGAGGTTTCCGCGCCGCCCTTGACCGTGGAGCTTCTAATCTCGCCCTCATCGCAGAGGTCAAAAAAGCCAGCCCTTCCGTCGGCCTCATCGATCCAGACTTCGATCCCATCCGCCAAGCCGGTCGCTACATCGATGGCGGAGCCTCCTGCCTTTCCATCCTCACCGATGAGAAATACTTCCAGGGTTCGCTCGGTTACCTCTCGAAAATCTCCGAATTCTCACCCATCCCGCTCCTACGCAAGGATTTCACCATCCACGAAACACAGATCCACGAGGCGGTAATCGCCGGTGCCGATGCGATCCTGCTCATCGTCGCCGCTCTCGACGACGATCTCCTCCGCCGCCTTTACGACGAGGCGAAGTCCTTCCAGCTTGATGTCCTAGTAGAAGTCCACGACCTCCCGGAAATGGAACGCGCCCTCGAACTCGGCGCAGACCTCATCGGCATCAACAACCGCAACCTCAAAACCTTCGAGGTAGACATGGCCACCACCGAGCGGCTCGCCGAGGAAGTCCCAGACGAAGTCATTCTTGTTTCCGAAAGCGGCATAAAGACCCACGAAGACGCCCTCCGTGCTCTCAACGCCGGAGCAAACGCCCTACTTATTGGTGAAACTTTGATGCGCGCGGAAGACCCATCACGCGCCATCGAGGGCTTCATGGAACTCACCATCTAGGCTTCTTTCCGGCTTACGAGATCCCCTCCTGGCTATAGCGTCCGCGCATGTCTGGAGCTTTATTCCCTGAAAAATATGCATGCTCCGGTGACTATCAGATCAACATCAGGAGCGCAGAAACTCACTCCGGCCAGCACCTCGCTCATTACTGGTATTCCATTTGCTTAGAGAAAATTCGAATCTAAGCCAGTCACAAGCCTCACACCTCCCGAACCCAGAAGATTCACCCCCTTTCCCAAACCACACAGAACATGTCAGAATCCGCCACTCGCGACCGCTACGCCGCCGCCGCCTCCGCCCCCGAAGCCGCGCTCTGCTGCCCCGTCAGCTACGATCCAAAATACCTCAAGGCCATCCCCACCGAAGTCATTGAAAAAGACTACGGCTGCGGCGATCCCTCAAAATACCTTCTCCCCGGCGAGACCGTCCTCGACCTCGGCTCTGGCACCGGCAAAATCTGCTTCATCGCCTCACAAGTCGTCGGCCCCGAAGGAAAAGTCATCGGTGTGGACATGCTCGACGACATGCTCGAAGTCTCCCGCCGCAACGCCCCCATCGTTGCCGAAACTATCGGCCACGCAAACGTTGAGTTCCGCAAAGGCCGCATCCAAGATCTCGCCCTCGATCTCGAAGTCCTCAACGAGGAGCTGAAAAAGAATCCGATTGCCGACGCCGCCTCCTACCTCGCCGCCGATGATCTCGCCGCCGATCTGCGCATCAAACAACCCCTCGTCGCCTCCGACACCATTGATGTCGTCGTTTCCAACTGCGTCCTGAACCTGGTGGAGAACCGCATGAAGCGGCAGCTCTTTGAGGAAATCTTCCGCGTCCTCAAAAAGGGTGGCCGTGCGGTCATTTCCGACATCGTCTCCGACGAGGAAATCCCCCAGCACCTCCAAGACGACGAATACCTCTGGAGCGGCTGCATCAGTGGTTCATACACCGAAGAGGGTTTCCTCAAAGCCTTCGAGGAAGCCGGTTTCTACGGCATCGAAATCCTCAAGCGCGATACCGACCCGTGGCAGACCGTCGAGGGCATCGAGTTCCGCTCCGTCACCATCCAAGCATGGAAAGGAAAACAAGGCCCTTGCTTCGAGCGCAACCAAGCCGTCGTTTACAACGGCCCATTCCTCAAAGTCCTCGATGACGATGGCCACGCCATGGAGCGCGGCAAGCGTTACGCTGTCTGCGACAAGACCTACAACCTCTACAAAAAAGCGCCCTACTCAGCGCACTTCTCCTTCATCGATCCGCTTACCAACATCCCCCTCGATGATGCCAAGCCCTTCGATTGCAGCCGCACCGCCATCCGCCACGCAAAGGAAACCAAAGGTGCAGACTACGATGCCACTACCGCCGCATCGAACTGCCGCGACGGCGGCGACGCCTGCTGCTAAGAAAGTGGGGGCGATCTCCAGTCGCCCCCTCCCTCTTCCTTCGGGTTTAAAATTTAAAGTTTAAAGTTTTAATGCGTAAGTGGATTACTGGTGAATTCCTCGGAACTTTCCTCCTGGTCTTCTTCGGCTGCGGATCGGTCGCTAGCGCCGTTACTACTGGAGCCTTAGTAGGTGTTTTTCAGGTAGCTATCGTCTGGGGACTAGGCATCGCCACTGCCATCTATCTCACGGGTTCACTCAGCGGTGCACACCTCAATCCCGCCGTCACCATCACAATGGCGGTCTTCGGGAATTTCCCAAAAAAGCGCGTCCTCCCCTATATCGTAGTTCAGATGCTCGGTGCATTTTTCGCAGCCGCCGTGCTCTACCTAATCTTCGCCCAGCCTATCGACCACTATGAAATGCACAGCGGCATCACTCGTGGAATGCCCGGCAGCGAGGCCAGCGCGCGAGTCTTCGGTGAGTTTTTCCCCAGCCCCGGTGACGGTGGACTAACTCGCCAGAGTCACACTTTCATGGGGCACCTGCCTGCATTCGCTGCGGAAGTCATAGGCACAGCCATCCTACTTCTAGTCATTTTCGCCGTTACCGATCCGGTAAACACAGCCATCCCGAAATCCCTCATACCTCTCAGCATTGGCCTCACCGTCACCATTCTCATTTGTCTGCTCGGCCCCTTGACCATGGCATGCTTCAACCCTGCACGCGATTTCGCCCCCCGAGTCTTCTCTACACTCGCTGGCTGGGGGGAAATCCCTTTCACCGCAAACGGTATCGGCTGGCTTACAGTTTACATCATTGCTCCAATCTTGGGAGGCCTCCTAGGCGGACTCATTTACCGATTTTTCCTGAAACCTCTCTACCCGACGACTGGTCACTGATCAATTTCCACTTTATGAACACCTTCCAAACACTCCTCCACTCCAACAACGTCCCCCTCACCCGAGGAAAGTTCGATACACTCCAGATCAATGTCGGCCGCAAGTGTAACCAAACCTGTACACACTGCCACGTAGACGCAGGCCCCACCCGTACGGAGATGATGGACGAAGAGTGCGCTCACAAAGTCGGTGCATGGATCCTTGAGCACAAACCCGCCACCGTCGACATCACCGGCGGTGCGCCCGAGATTTCAGAGTTCTTCAACTACTTCGTTGAAACCGCCCGCTCTGTCGGCTCCCACGTCATCGACCGCAACAACCTCACCATCATCGAGACGAAAAAATACGCCTACCTACCCGAGTTCCTCGCGAAGCACGAGGTCGAAGTCGTCGCCTCGCTTCCCTGCTACTCTGCGGAAAATGTAAATGCCCAGCGCGGCGACGGGGTCTTCGACAAAAGCATCTCCGCTCTCAAGAAACTCAACGCCGTCGGCTACGGCACCGAACTCCCCCTCACTCTGGTCTTCAACCCCTTCGGTGCGAAACTCCCGCCGAATCAGGACGAGCTCGAAGCAGATTACAAACGCGAGCTTAAGAAGCACTTCGGCATCGTTTTCACACGACTTTTTGCCATCACCAATCTCCCCATCGCGCGCTTCGCCGTCGATCTGCGTGAGCAAGGCCAATGGGACTACTACAACCAGCTACTCATCGACAACTTCAACCCCGACACGGTCGAAGGCCTCATGTGCCGCAACACCATCAACATAGGATGGAAGGGCGAAGTCTTCGATTGCGACTTCAACCAAATGCTCTTCATGCAGCAAAAGAAAGAAGGCAAAAAACTCTTCCTCTGGGACGTGACCCCGGACTCCATGGCCGAGCAAGAAATCCTCACCGCCAACCACTGCCTCGGTTGCACCGCCGGCGCCGGTTCATCCTGCACCGGAGCCCTCGAGCACGCTCCCGCGTAAGAAGGAGGAGAGGAACCGCGATTCCGAAATCGCGACTGCAACCGCAGCAGAACCTGAGAAAAAATCGCCATGCAGGTCGCGATTTCGGAATCGCGGGTCCATTCCCAGAATCACTCCATCTCCTTAATCCGGATGTTCCGGTACATCAGCTCTGCCCACTCCGCCTGAAGCGCAATCCTGCCCTTGTCCAAAGGCGCCTTCTTGCCATCGATCTTCTGCGTCAGATCCTGAATCACAAACACCACTTCACCGTTGAGCTTGAAGGTCGCCTTTTCCGCGCCATCCACCTCAATCTCCATTTCATTCCATTCTCCCATCGGCTTCTCAACACCAAGCTTGGTCGGGCAACTCCTGCTCTCCACCAGATCGCCCTCCGGATCATAGAAATCATCCGTCTTCGTCGTCTTGCAGCGCAGGTCTTTTCCGAGAACAAACAGATCCCCGGTGTGGAATCTTCTGTTCATCGGGTTGTCACTATCACCCGGAGTCTCACCGATCTGCATCTCCATCGAGAGCGGCCAGACCTTTTTCAAATCCCCGTGCACATGGAAAAGTAGGCCAGCATCTCTATCCCAATCCGTCCTCGGCGCGAAACGTTTGCCCACCCACTTGTATTCCAGCCTCAGCACATACCGGCTGTATTCCTTATCCGATACTAGACAGTCATTTCCCTGCTTCGATCCCTCCTCCTCACCCTGGTATACATGGATCGCACCCTCCTTCTCATCGATCCTGAACGGCCCCCAGTCCCCCTCTCCTTTGCTCTTCGCAGACTTCCATCCCTCCAGCGTCTTGCCATCGAAGATCGGCGTAAAGCCCTCCTCCGCGCAAAGCGCTCCAAAACTCACCACACACGACACTGCCAAGAATGAAATTAGGTTTTTCATCCCGCGAGACTATCCGCCCACACATCCATAGCTATCAATAAATTACACGGGAATCGCATAACCATGCACATCCAGATTCCTCCACCGGCTCCAATAAGCTCGCCACCCCTTGTCCGCCGGAGGCTCTGGACTGCTGCGCTACTTCGCAGCTCTCCCAGTTGCATTCGCTCCATCGAAAAAGCTGGTTATTACCCCACAAGACGTGGATGCCGTATCACTGGGAAAGCTGGGAATGATCCCAGCAGTCCAGAGCCTGCGGCGCTTCCGAAGTGGACTCCCTAGATCATGTCGAAGCGAACGAGGAACCTTACCCACAGTCGCAACCACTGCCTTGCTGGACTTAGGTTAGAAATGAATCTCATAAAACCACGCCCTGCGATGATCTTCGGACACAAATAACGCGGTCTGTTTCATTCCTTCATTGATCCGGACGTAACGCTCAACGGTGCCACTCACTCCTTCAGGCTGAAACTCTCTTATCCACTGAAAAGCTTTGTCATCCCCCAACCTGAACTTGCCCCGCCGAATAAGTTCGTCGAAATCGCGCGGTTCGAGCTGGAATTCAATCGAGGCATCACCACCCGCAAACGCAATAGTCCCTGTCGCTTTGATGTTTTTTGCTGATTGAAGAGGAGGCGAACAGATGAATGATTCGAAAACCTGTCTCGGATCCTCCATCGCAAGATTGCGCGGGGTAAGAGCCTGCTTCATTCCAAAGATCAGGTATACTGCAAACGCTACAGCGACAAGATAGGCAACTAGACAACCCTTGCTCCCGATTTTAATCCTCACTCCGGCATCTCTTCCTTTTCCCCGAGATGAATGGGCCTGGTATCGAGGAAATTCACATCCAGCCACATCTTCACCCTTGCGCCGACTTCGCGGAGGCGGGTCTTGTAGCCTGCCGGGATCTCGACGTCTTCGGCATTGAAGCCGTAGGCCTCCATGCCGTGTGCCTGGGCGAGATAGATCGCCCGCTCGTT
>JANRFH010000015.1:5570-6831 GCA_030725745.1 Akkermansiaceae bacterium | reverse complement strand
CGCGATGCCCAGACGGCGGTGAAATTCGCATAAACGATCAGCCCGATTCCAAGCAGCAGGGCAAGCACGCCGAGAATGAACAGCCGCTTGATCCATGTGAATAGGGTCGGTTTACGTTTTTCCTTCAAGTTGTTGGTTATCTTGGCTATCGCGGTATCGTAGGGCTTTGGTGGCCACTGCAGCATCGTCTTCACCGCATCTGTGAAGGGCGTCCCGCACGGTTTCTCTGGGGCGAGCACCCGCAGGCGCGAGGAGGTCTCGCAGAAGGTAATTTCTTCAAAACGACCGAGCAACTCTCCATCGATCTCGACCGGCACTTCTCGGTCGGACTTCACAGTGAGGCACTCGGATTGAAAATAGCTGGTGGATGCCGCCATATCGATGCCGCCTTGTGCGATGCCGTGCAGTGAGTCGAGCACCAGACGGTAGCCCGCCTCCTTGAAAACGATGACATCGAGCATGGAGTCATCGTTGCTGGCATTGCGGAAGAGCTTGAACTGACCGCCGTAAAGCGAGCCATTTCCGCACAGAACTGCCACACCAGTTTCCTTGCGCCCTTCTTTCGTCGTCACCTCGATCTTCGGTGGCTTGTCTCCAAGCACTTTCACAGCTGCAAGCAGGTAGGCGAGCGGCCCGAGCTTTTTTTTACTCTCCCACGTCGTCTCCTCAATCACCATCGCATCAAACCCCACCCCAGCCATCTGCACGAAGGGCGCACCGTTGGCTGAAAAAAGATCCACCTCACGGATCAGGCCTTTTTCAATGACTTCGAGGGCTTTCTCTAAATTATTCGAGGGGATACCCAACTCTCTGGCAAAAACATTCATCGTTCCGGCAGGTATCACGCCCAGCGCAGTCCTACTACCCGCCAGACCGGAGACCACTGCATTGAGCGTGCCATCGCCACCTGCCGCAATCACCACCGGCTCACCTTCATCCGCGAAGCGTTTCGCCAACTCCACCGCCTCTTGCCCGGTGTTCGTAGCATAAAGCGCGAAGCGGTTCGCATGCTGCATCAGAAATTGCCGCGTCCTCGCGCCCTTCTGGCTGCGGGCGCGTGGGTTAAAAATAAGCGGATATCGCTGCGGCAATGACATACCCCTTATTCGCCTATCTTCGCCTCATGGGCAACCCGATTTCCTCCGGATCCTTCAACTGTAAGTGAAGTTTCACACGAAGTCACGAAGTCACGAAGCTCGGGTTGTGAAGGCAATTCAAAAAAGTTCCATCGTGCCGGCTTCGTGTCTTCGTGTCTTCGTGT
>JANRFH010000015.1:0-5470 GCA_030725745.1 Akkermansiaceae bacterium | reverse complement strand
CTTCGTGTCTTCGTGTCTTCGTGTGAGATTTTTTAGTCAACCAGCCCAGCCAGCGCCCCCATTACCTTGCCCACCGGCAGCCCCATCACATTATCAAAATCTCCTTCTATCCTCTCCACAATCATTTCCCCATGATCCTGAATACCATAAGCACCTGCCTTATCGAGCGGCTGAGTCTTCGCTAAATATGCGGCCACAGCAGCTTCATCCAGCTCTCGGAAAAACACCTCCGTCACCCCATGCAGGCACCTCACCTGATCCTGCGGCCCGCACAGCGCGACACCGGTGCAGACCTGATGCACACGCCCGGAGAGCTTGGCGATCATCACATGCGCCTCCGCCATATTCTTCGGTTTTCCTAAAGCCTCGCCCTCAAGCCAGACCAAGGTGTCCGAACCGATCACAACAGCATCGGGATAATCCTTCGCGACAGCCTCCGCTTTGAGGCGTGCATTCATCTCGCAGAGCCCAGCCATGCCCAGCGACGCGTCGTGGATTTCCTCCGCAGGAGAAACAATCACCTCGAAGTCCAGACCAGCCGCCTCCAGCAGCTCCCTCCGCCTCGGCGAACCCGATGCAAGAATCACCCTCATCCTGCAAAGGCAAATGCAGCCACACCCTTCACACCCAGACCGGTCACTTTCAGCAACCTGCCCGCATGCTCCTCCACCTCGCTCTTGTGGATGCCGGTGGTCACATAAAGATCGGCTAAGTCCGCACCACCGAATGCACAAGAAGTCGTCTCCAAGCAGGGTAGGTCAATCTTCCGCAGCTCTTCTCCAGTCTCTGGGCTGTAGCAGCACACGCACGCCCCGTGACAGAACGCGACCCAAAGGTTGCCTTCCGCATCGATCGTCATGCCGTCCGGTGAGGACTCGTGATG
This sequence comes from Akkermansiaceae bacterium, assembly GCA_030725745.1. Classification (GTDB taxonomy): domain Bacteria; phylum Verrucomicrobiota; class Verrucomicrobiia; order Verrucomicrobiales; family Akkermansiaceae; genus Luteolibacter. The sequence goes on along the minus strand of JANRFH010000015.1, from coordinate 4,587 downwards.
CTTCGTAGAAACGACCGCCCGCAAATTGGTCAGTTGCCCGTCCGCATAATCGAAGGCCTTGATCTCCTTGCTCGGGGTATCGATGTAATAACAGGTCTTGCCATCCGCCGACCACGCGATGCCGTTGGAGTTCGTCACAGGGGCGTAGGCCTCGTGCAGCGATAGATCCGGATCCAGGCGGTAGAGCTTCGCATCGCCCTCCTTTTTCACGAGGCTGATCGTCCCCGCAAAGAAACGCCCATCTGGCGAGCACTTGCCGTCGTTGAAACGGTTGTTCGCCTTATCAGGTTCGGGATCGACGATGGCGGTCAGCGCACCCGTTTCCTCATCCAGAAAATACAATCCATCATCCCCACCGATCACCAGCCCGCCATCCAAGCGCGGCACGACCATCCCGACCCTCTGCCCCACATCCCAAGATTTCTCCTCCCCGCTAGCAGGATCAAAGCGGTGCACGAGATGCCCCTCGATATCCACATAATATAGCGCGCCCCGCCACCACACTGCACCCTCGCCCCACTGCGCCTTCTTCGTCCCTGCAACTTCGATCTCAATCATACGCGGGACGCTAAAAGGCAGAGCACGATTTGACGATAGGAAAAGCCAGCCACAATCTTGACCTCCGGAATCCATGCTTCAGAATTCAGCATTGTAATGAAAAAGGACAATCAGCCTGAAATTTTAGTGCATTGCACCGTTGACCGAGAACACATCGTTAAAAACGGCATTAATTATGCCTGCACCAAGTGCAACCGAAGGCTCCTCAACCCTTCATCCGTTGATTCAATATCCAGCAGTCCGGGGCGAAATCCCTGCGGTATCATCTTCAAAACCGGGGTTTTGGCGATGGCGGGAGCACTGGCAATAACCGGATGTAAAGAAAGCGAAGAGATTTATGCCGTCGGCACAATGGTTGATCCGAATGCGCCAACCGGTTTGAAAATCGTGGAGGAGCTTGAAAACATGGATTTCCCCACCGCTGAGGCTATAGCTGACACCCCTGACTTCGTCCTGAGCCCATACACTGGCGAAAAGGTCTCCGTTGGAAACATCCCGCCCGGCTTTCTGGTTAATGATCCCAGTTTTCCAATAGAGGATCAGAAATATTTCCGCCTGCCGCAAAACTCAGATGAATGAGCAGGACTAGCAAAATCAACTATACATCACCTCATAATACTCCGCCGCCATACGGTCAGAATCAAAGAATGGAACGACGTCGTTCATCGAGTTCATGACGATCTGACTCCATTCGTCTTGCCTGTCGTAGTAGGTCGGGAGGATTTCATCGTGGAGCTTCTGATAGAATCCCCACATGTCTTGGCGGTCGCGATCCTCGTGGCTGAGATGTGGCTCCGCCTGTGGGATGATGAAACTATTCTTCCCATCGTGGGCGAACTCGCAGACCCAACCATCGTAGGTGGAGAAATTCACCGAGCCATTCATCGCGGCGGTCATGCCGGAAGTTCCGGAGGCCTCGCGTGTCACCACCGGATTATTAAGCCACACATCCGAGCCGTTTTTCAAGAAACGGGAAAGCTCCAATTCGTAGCCCGTTAGCACCGTGGCATTCGGGTAATCCTTCGTCATGCGGATGAGGTGATTGAAGGTATCGATCGCGGAGTAATCGAAGGGAAACGGCTTGCCCGCCCAAATGACCTGCACCGGGCGCTCGTTGTTGTTGAGTATCTCCCGGAAGAGCTTGATGTCGCGAGTAATCAAATCCGGACGCTTGTAGCCGGCGAACCTGCGTGCCCAGACGATGGTAAGAATCTTTGGATCAAAAATTTTCCCCGTCTGATCCGCAACGACGCGGAAGAGCCTCTCCTTCAGCTCACGCTTGCGATGGCGTAGGTGTTCGAAGTCGTTTTCCTTCCGCGCGCGCTCGATGCCATGATCCGTCCAATACTTCTTGTTCTGCGCATTGGTGATATGAGTGATTTCACAAATATTCGGATGATCCTTCCACATCTGTCGGGACACCTCGCCGTGAAGTTTGGAGACGCCGTTCGCCTTCTTCGCCAGGCGCAGTGCCGCGAGCGAGTGGTTGAACTCACTGCCATGGATGCCCGTCACCGTTCGCACCTCGCCCTCATCGACTTTCCCAAAAAACGAGAAATCCCTTAGCAAATTGAAATCATGTTTCTCATTTCCCGCCTCCTCCGGGGTATGTGTGGTGAAAATCAGGCGCTTCTTTACCTCCTCCACATCGCCGAATTTCCCGAGCAAATGGAACGCCGCTGAAAGACCGTGCGCCTCGTTGAGATGCCAGATTTCCGGATCCACGCCTAGCTCATCGAGCAGCTTCGCACCTCCAGCGCCGAGGATGATGTATTGCGCCACCCTTCTCAGAGAATCGTTATCATAAAGGCGCTGAGTAATCTGGCGGGAAAGGTAATCGTTCTCGTCAAGATCCGTCGACAGGAAAAACATCGGCACCGTGCCGAAGACATCGCCGGGCAGATAAACCGCCTTCACCCACACAGGATGGCCATGCACCTGCACGGTGAATCGAATGCCCGTGTCTTGAAGAAACGCATATTCATTTTTGCGGAACTGCACCGCAAACTCCCTATCTTCGCCCCGCACCTGATTGTAATAACCCTGCGTCCACAGAATGCCGATGCCGCAGAGGTTCTGCCGTAGATCCGCGGCAGAGCGCATGTGGCTACCTGCTAGGAAACCCAGTCCCCCGGAGTAGATCTTAAAGCTCTGATCGATGGCGAACTCGCTGGAGAAATACACCGCGCTCTTCCCGAACTTCGGGTCTATCTCATACTTGTGAGCAAACGGGGCAGGAAGATATGATTCGGATGACATATAATTTGTGGGGGGGATTATCTATTTAAGAAAAAAAATCAGCTCAACGAAGGCACACCTACAGCGGTATCGCACTCTGCCTCATAGTCTACACCCTCCAGCCCAAAGCCGAAGAGCTTGAGGAATCCAGCCTGATAGCCGTCAAAATCCGCAAGCTCGGAAAGGTTTTCCGTATTCACATCCTCCCAGCGCTTGCCGACGATCTGCTGGATCTCATCTGTCATTTCCCAGTCATCGATGCGGATGCGCCCAGCCTCATCCGGCTGCGGATTTCCATTGCAAAGACGCTCGCGGAAGAGCCTGTCCATCTGTTCAATGGTGTCTTCGTGCGTGCCTGCGGCTTTCATCGCCTTGTAGAGCAGGGAAATATACAGCGGCACCACCGGGATCGCAGAGCTCGCCTGCGTCACCAGCGCCTTATTGACCGAGACCCAGGCCTTTCCTGAAATGGGAGCAAGCTTCACATCCAGCGAGCGCTGCACCGTTTCCAGATCCTCCTTCGCCTTGCCAATCGTGCCGTTCTTGTAGATTGGCCAGGTAACTTCGGGGCCAATGTAAGAGTAGGAAACCGTCTGCACGTTCTCCGCCAGCACCCCGGCCTTGAGCAACGCATCCATCCACATCTCCCAGTCCTCGCCGCCCATCACTTTAACCGTCTGGTCGACATCGTCGCCTTCCGCTGGCTCGATGGTCACCTCGTCCACTGCGCCGTTTCCGGTGTTGAGCGTCTTGTTCGTGTAGGTCTCGCCGATTGGCTTGAGCACCGATTTGTAAACTTCTCCCGACTTCGGATCCGTCCGGCGTGGAGAGGCCAGTGAGTAGATCACCATGTCCACCTGCCCCAGATCCTCCTTGATCGCTGCTATCACCTCGTGCTTCACCTCATCGGAAAAGGCATCACCATTGAAAGAACGCGCATACAGCCCGGCCTCCTTTGCCTGTTTCTCGAAGGCCACGGTATTATACCAACCCGCAGTCGCCGTTTTCTTCTCCTCGCCCGGTCGTTCGAAGAAAACCCCTACCGTAGCCGCATTGCAGCCAAAGGCCGCCGCGATCCTCGATGACAGCCCGTAGCCCGTGGATGAACCGATCACGAGCACCTTCTTCGGCCCGCCTTGCACCAGTCCCCGCCCCTTCACTACAGCTATCTGTTCTTCGACGTGTTTGGCGCATCCATCTGGATGGGCTGTAGTGCAAATGAATCCGCGGATTTTCGGTGAAACGATCATAGGCACCGAAACTACCGGAACGCCCCTGCCACGCAACACCAAAACCTTTGCTATCCCTTCAACAGAATTCTGCAGAAATCACTTTGCAATGCGTCATCCATGGAATATCAATCCTGCAATTATTGCATTACTCTTATGAATTACCGTATCGAGAAAAATCTCATCATCATGACGGTGCAAGGCAACACCCCCGTCCCGAAAATCATCGCCACCTTCGAGGCCGCGCTCGCCGATCCCGCTGCCAACCTCCCCGCACTCATCCTTGTCGATGCCTCACTCTCCACCGCCGTCCGATCCACCGCCGAAGTCGAGACATTCTCCCGCGCCCTTTCCGGCTGGAAGGATAAGATCGCCCGCATCGCCATCTACGTCACCTCTGAGCTCTATTACGGCACCATGCGCATGGGCACCGCATACTCAACCCTCTCGTCCTTCGATGTCTCGCCCTTCCGCACCTACGAGGAAGCACTCGCTTTCCTAGAAAAACCCTGAGTCTTCCTTTTCGGAAGAGGTTTCACACGAAGCCACGAAGCCACGAAGC
>JANRFH010000014.1 GCA_030725745.1 Akkermansiaceae bacterium | reverse complement strand
ATCTAACAGCCTCAGGCGCGATGGAGCGGCGGGTGGTGATCGCGGCGAAGGGAGAGACTCGCATCGACTGGGTGGCGAAGGTGGAGAAAGAGGGCGAGGTGACGGTGCGCATGAAAGCGCTTGCCGCCGATGACTCGGATGCGATGGAGATGAAATTCCCCGTGTATGTGCACGGCATGGCGAAGACGGAATCGTTCAGCCTGGCGATTGCGCCGGAGGGTGACAGCGCGAAGATCATTTTCACTATCCCTGAAGAGCGCAGGCCGAGCGAGAGCAAGATGATCGTGAACTACTCGCCTAGCGTGGCGAGCGCGATGGTCGATGCACTGCCATACCTCGCGAGCTACCCGTATGGCTGCACCGAGCAGACGTTGAACCGTTTCGTGCCGACGACGATCGTGCACCATCTTCTCAAAGACCTCGGCCACGACCTAGCGGCGATCAAGGACAAGAAGGTGAACCTGAACCCGCAGCAACTCGGCGATCCGAAGGAGCGTGCAGCGCAGTGGCAGCCGGATCATCCGGATTGGAATCCAGTGTGGGATGAGGCGGAGGTCGCGAAAATGGAGCGGGCGGGAATCGCCAAGCTGCGCAACCAGCAGAACCCCGACGGTGGATGGGGATGGTTCTCCGCGTATGGCACGTATTCCTATCCGCACACCACCGTGGTGGTGATGCACGGCCTGCTGCTCGCGAAGGCGAATGGCGCAGAGGTGCCGGGGGACATGATCGAGCGTGGCCTCAAGTGGTTGGAGAAATACGAGAAGATCGAGATCCGGAAGCTCAAGAACTGGGACAAAGACAACGACAAGCCGCAGAAGGAAAAGGCGGACGCGATGGATGCCTTCGTGCGCCGCGTGCTCGGCGAGGGCGGGAAAGACAGCCAGGAGATGACGGCCTTCCTTTTCCGCGATAAGAACGACCTGCCTGTCTATGCGAAGGCGTTGCTGGGGCTGGAGCTGCACCGCAAGGATGACACGGCGAAGCGCGACGAGGTGATCCGCAACATCCGCCAGTATCTCAAGCGCGATGATGAGAACCAGACGGCTTACCTCGACCTGCCGAACCGTGGCTACTGGTGGTATTGGTATGGCAGCGAGTTCGAGGCGCAGGCTTGGTTCCTGAAACTGCTCGCCGCCGCCGAGCCGAAGAGCCCGGATGCGAAGGGCTTGGTGAAATACCTAATCAACAACCGCAGCCACACGACCTACTGGAACTCTACGAGAGACACCGCGTATTGCATCGAGGCCATCGGCGATTATCTGAAAGCCAGTGGTGAGGGCGATCCGGATCTAACCGTCGAGGTCTCGCTCGATGGGAAATCGCTCAAGACCGTGGAGATTACCAAGGAGAACCTTTTCACCTACGATAGCTCCGTGCTGGTCGCCGGGGACATCCTGACGAGCGGTGAGCATGAGATCGAGCTGAGGAAAACGGGCGAGGGGCCTCTGTATTCGAATGCCTACGTCGAGTATTTCACGCTTGAAGATTTCATCACCAAGGCCGGGCTGGAGATCAAGGTCGAGCGGACGTTCTACAAACTCGTGCCTGAGACCAAGGATATCACGGCGGTGGATTCGGAGGGCAATGCCATCGATCAGAAACGCGCGAAGTTCAAACGCGTGGAGCTGAAGTCAGGCGACGAAGTCATGTCCGGCGACCTGATTGAGGTGGAGCTGAGTATCGAGAGTAAGAACGACTACGAGTACCTGATCTTCGAGGATTGGAAAGCCGCAGGGCTAGAGGCCGTGGAGGTGAGGAGCGGTTACAATCCTGCTGGCATGGGTGCCTACATGGAGCTGCGCGACGAGAAGGTCTGCCTGTTTGTGCAGAACCTGCCACGCGGCAGGCATAACCTCAGTTACCAGCTACGCGCCGAGATCCCCGGGAAATTCAGCGCCCTGCCGACACGTGCTGAGGCGATGTATGCGCCGGAGCTAAAGGCGAATAGCGATGAGATGAAGATCCGGGTGGGGGAGTAGTTTGTTGCGGCTATGAGACACACGAAGAAATTCTATGGAGATGCAGCATCTTCAATAGCGAAGCGGTAGAATCGTTTCGGAACACCCTCCGTAATCGGAACCTCCCACTCCAGTGGTGTGCCGTTGCCGAGCTTGGCCGCGCCCATCGGGAACCAAGACGAATCCAACAAGGTATTGCTGTAGAAGAGGGAGTAGCTGTGCCCTGAGACAGGGCTTTCAATCTTCAGCGTGAGTCCATCTCCCGATAAGGTTGGGATGGTGCTAAATGTCGGTAGGTCTACGACGTGAAGCGTGAAGCTTTTTGTATCGCTGAGCGTAGGGGTGCCGTTATCTGTCACACGGATAGTAATTGGCGAATCTGATGGAACCGCGTTAGTCGGAATGCTCCAAGAAAATGAACCTGAAGGTGTGATCGAAGCCCCAGCTGGAGCTCCCGATTCTAAGGAATAAGTTAGGGTTTGGAATGCGCTCTCTGCATCCGTGGCAGAAGCCGAAAATGCAATCAATCCGCCGGGATAGAATGTCGCATCAGCAATGGCAGCCAATACAGGTGCGGTGTTGACGACCTGATTCGTAGAGCCCGGCGTCGACAACATATTGGTAATGGTGGCACCTCCATCGAGCATTCGCCCTTGGCTTTGATCCGCTACTTGCGCACCGAATGTGACGCTGTCGATCACGTTTCCATCGGGGGCGACTAACGCAATGGCTTCTCCATTTTTCGATAGGCCAAAATTTACGTGCAGTGAAGAGGCATCGATATCGTTTTGAGCGGACTCGTTGTCTGCCCAGACGATCAGGTAGTCGTGAGCGGGAATCGTGTATTTTCCGCCCGTTGGGATTTCAAACTGAAAGGGATCGTTTAAATCATCGGTCAGGAAATAACCGCCAAGATCGACGGGGCTGTCTCCGGGGTTATAGATTTCGAACCAATCCTCGAAATTACCATCGACTGAATCCGCCAGCGTCGTGGTGTTGTCGGCCATCCATTCATTGATGGCCACGGCGAGCGGGGCGGACTGGTTGGTGTTGGATGCACCTGGTGTCGCCACGTACATCGCCAGGCGAGAACATGGGTCGCCATCGGGGAAGTCGCCGTAGCTCCAGCCCGCCGGAACGGTTCCATGGTTGAGATAATCGATCAGTTCGGGAGATCCATTGATATCCCGGGAAAGCGCAATACTTCCGGTGGTCAGTGACCCAACCGCTAAATCGACCTTCAGAAACGCTCCGGGCTGAATTGTGATTCCAGTGGCAAGCGGCCATTTAGCCAAGTCATTGTAATCGTCGCTCAGGGAATACCCGTTGAGAGATAGTGCTGTGCTTCCAGCGTTGTAGAGTTCGACCCATGCCATGCCGCTGATGGGCGAGGGGGATACTTCGTTAAGCCAGAGTGCGGGTATATCGGCATTCGGATAACCGACGTTGTTGACCACGCCTGGGGTGGCTTGATCTGCGAGATGTGAGTAGTCAGTTTCCACCTTCATATCAAACACGAGATCACTGCTGCCGGTATTGATCTGATGTACCTCGACGGCAATCACGTGCGAGCCCAGTTGCAGATACAAAGGTATGACGAATGGCCCCTCTTCGGTGGCGTTATTTACGGTCGACGTTGCGGGTGTTGTGTAGGTCGGTGTGCCGTCAGGAATGCGGACACGATAAACTTCCACGCCGTCGACATACACCACCATACCATCGTCCACCATGTTCGTCATCAACAGTGAAGCGCCTGCGTCTCCGGTGAAATCAATCGTCTTGCGGAAATAGTAAGTAAGATTCCCCATAGTCAACGGTGTCTGAATCGGATGAGGTAGAGTCGCGATCTCGACTCCAAATGCACCGGGTGCAGGGGTAGACCAACCCGCCTCATCATAACCGTACGTCTGCCAGCCCGTGCCATCCAGGTTTACGCCCTGACGATACTTCCAGCTTGAGCCCCAGTCGAAGAGGGTTCCTCCAGATGGCGGGACACCGTTAGAAGCACTCCAGAGTGCGGCTCGGCGGTTATCCTGCTCGTTGTCCATGAGCTGCAATGAACTTCCAGCGAGGGTCGTCGGCCATGGAGCCACATTCTCGTATCGAACTTTATCCACCACTAATTCCGAGCCGCTTCCATCGGGACGATAAAGGGTCAGAGTCTCGCCATCCTGATCCAGTTTGCCGGGGAAGTTTTTAATGGTTAGGTAGCCTCCGGGTTCAAGTATCGTGGCTGGAAATGTGTAACCTAACCCGTTTACTCGCCATCCCGTCAGGTCAAACGCAGTCGTGGTGGAGCGGTTGCGCAGTTCGACGAACTCATCGCCAGCGGTTGTAGGATTGTAGAGGATTTCATTGATGACTACTGAGGTTTCAGGTGCATCCAGAGGTGTTGTCACCGTTGCAGAAACCGTCGCGGAAAATCCGGACAATGGATTTCCGTTTACGTCCAGTCCCTGCAAAACAAACGTTGTGGGTGAGGCATTTGCCACCACATCGACTGTCCACGATGTCGCCGATATCCAAGTGACGGGATATGCCACGCCATTGATCGTCATGGTGGCCATTTCAACTGGAGCCGATCCTGTGATGGTAATCGTATTGCTACTGCTGGTAACCGAACTTGGACTGGTCAGCGCAAAAGAGGAGACATCCTGTGCTGCCACTTGAGTCAGGATGCCGGTGCGCGCGGTTGCTACCCAATTTTTCAAGCTGCCAGTATATGAAGTCGCGCCACCTGACGCGTTTAGTTTATCATAGTTTTCACCCCTGTCGTTGTCGTCATGGCTGAAGGAGGTATCGGGCGAGACTGCCGCGGTAATTCCATCTGCAGCAAACGCGGCATAACGCACATCAAGCCAGTTGTTCATACGGGTCGCGCTGAATGATCCATTCGCGATTTCCTTATAGGCTCGCAGATACATACGACGAAACGTCGGGTTATCGAATATGGCTTTGCAGATCGTGTCATCGGCGCCGTTTGGGGATTTAAAATTAGGAAACAGACCTCGACCCGGAAGGAATGAAGCACCGGTTCCAAAAACATGTCCCGCATCCCAGATTAGCAATTTCGCCCGTCCGTTTGTGGGTTTATACATATAGAAATTCTGCCCCAGATCACGACCGAAGTTATCCACGTCACCAGATGCGTGGCGAGCTGCCCATATCCGCATCCACTCTTCCATATCCGCAAATGCCATCATGCGCTGAGTCATATCGGCTCCCGAATTGGCAGAGTTGATCAGTTCGAAAACTGAGGAGAAATCATTGCTGCCATTGTTGCCATAGGATCGCGGTGCCCAGCTCCAGCGGTAGGCCGGAGCGTGGAGCTCTCCCACAGCATTGTATTGAGCGAGGAGTTTGGCTTGCCCCTTGCGCTGGTCAGTTAGCTCCACGGTAGTCGTAGTCGCGAAATCGGTGTACTCCATCCATAGGCTTAGTTTATGGAGGTTGCCTTCCGCATCGTCTGGGAAATAGGAATCGATGAAATCACCGCTTGGGACTTGGGTGTCTTCCATTAGCCAGCCCTGTTTGCGTGCTACGCCGTTCACATAGACGTTTACATATCTCCGGTATAGCCATGGTTGTTTTAGCTGCCGTGCCGTCTCGAAGACTGCTTGCTCCCGGGTCATATATGCGTCGTCGAACGGATTTTGCCCGGTAGCGTGCAATTTATTGAAGCTGTCAGTACCCAGGAGCTTGTCGTCCAATGGCATATCCATGGTGTAATTCGAGTCGCTGAGAGGCGATCCATAGTTCTGCTTGTAGCTGCCTCCCGCATAGTATGCGCCGAAGTTGTAGATTACACGGTTGTCGTTGTAAACGAACGTGCCCTCAACATCCTCGTTACTCAAGGCGAGTCTTGTTTCCCAGTCAGTGATTGCGGCCGCCGTAAACCACATGCGATAGGTGCCAAAGCTGCTGGCACGTGTGGCATCCCCAAAGCGCACCAAGCACTCCCGTGCGCGGGCAGAGTTCGACGGATTGTTCCCGGGAAACACGCGCGCAGCCGATCCAGCGGAATCAGTTGCGCTCACGTAAAAGGCTGCAAGTGCCCCCGAGGATTGCCCTGGGATGGTGGCACTGAAGATGCCGTCACCCGCGATTGCGTCACCAGAGGTGCCACTATCGTTCATAGAAACGGTCGAGTAGGATGTCGCGGGATCGATTCGATAGAACAGCGAAAGCGTTGCGAGTCCGTCCGGATCTTCGGCGCGTGCAGTGACTACCACACTCTGCCCGGCAGAAGGCACTACCGGTGTGTGCGCCACGTCATCGATCGCAGGAGCGGCATTGACGATTGCCCGGCTGTTTACTTGCCCGGGCGATCCTAGATTCGTGGGAACATTGAGTCGTGTAGCCACTTCAAGGTAGTTGCCATGCAGGCGCAGGTACATCCATGGATAGCCTTTCTGCCATTTGGCTCTCGCGGAAATGGTTGCAGTGCTTCCGCTTGCGATCGTTGAGGAAAGGGCACCGCTAGCTTGGTTTGCCCCGGTATCGCAGCGTGTGCTCGCACGTATATGCAGGCAGGACGTTGCTCCAAAACCATTGGAAGACAGAGAGGAACGTATGAACGAGCCTCGGGCGAGCCAGCCTGTCAGGTTGCTATCAAATGTCGAATTGCTGACGTAGTTCGTGCCGTTACTCACCACCTTTACATCGTCTAACAGGCACTCGCCCGCACCTTGGAGGCCGCCCTCGACGCGGTTGGCCGATGCTTGTCCGAGCTGCAGAAGTCCGGTATGTGAAATGTCCGTCCAAGTCGCCTTAGCGGTTTCATCGCTGTCCGCCCATGTGGTCGGACGGCGGGGATTGGAGCGGGGATCCACGCGCTCCATGCTGCTGCCGCCGCCCTTGGCCCAGACTGGCCACTGCCCACCTGTTTCGTAGGTGACGTCATCCACCACAATGTGGATCACTGTGGTTACTGGCGCGGAAGGAACCGTATTGTCGATAATCGTATCGGGCATATCGAGCTGCACACGATCACCGCCGTTGCCCAATTTTCCGCTGTAGTTTCCGTATGTGTTGGAAGTATTTAGCTGCGCGTAGTTGGTTCTTAACCGCGCGGCATCCGCCGCAACCACCATATAGCCACCGGCGGGAATTTGTGCTCCAGCAGGGAATGTGTAGCTGATGCCCCCAGATAGACGCCAGCCATCCAGATCGACACTGACCGCGCTGCGATTGAACAGTTCGACATATTCATCCCCAGTTTCTCCGGAAATGGGGTTATACATTATTTCATTGATCACCACATCATCAATGCGCCGAGCGCCATTGGCACTGCCTAAGGTAAGACTGGCCATGCGATGGAATTCCGAGCCCCCGTTTGGATAGCGGCCAATCGATACACCGTTTTCCTGTCCGCCAAACTTATAAGCGTCGATCACACGTGTGCCCGCAGCATTCCGGAAATAGACGGCTTCACCATCTGAGCCGAGCTTGAAGCCCAATTGATTCTCATTAAAAATTACAAAACCACGTGCAGCCAATACCGTGCCATTAGGGATGGTGTATTTGCTCAGCGTCGCGTCATCGGAAAGCGTGCAACCGGAAATATTGATGCTGGAGTTCGAGTGATTGTAGAGCTCGATGGTATCGAGCTGTGGACTGTCCGTATGCGCGAGGATTTCGTTGATGACTACTTTTCTCAACGCCGCATCTCCATAGGTATCAGCCGCACCTGGCGAGCCTCCGACTTGATCACTGCTCTCCCATGCCTGTGGATCGTTTTCGCCATATGATGGGCGAGCTAGTACCATGGAATGCCCCGCGCCATTCGCCGCCACCGGCCATGGTGCATCGTTTTCATAATCGATTTCCAGCACGATTCCATTGGAGCTATTGACCATTGTCAGATTGCCGGAGCTACCCAGTGAATTGCTTCCGTCGGCTGCGCCATATTCAAATATCTGCACACCTGACAAATTGTATTGCTGCTGGAAGGCGGTTGAGTCTTTGACCAGCAAAAGTCGAGACTCTCCATCCAATATAGTGCCTACGGGAAAGGTGAAACTGATCTCTCCCTCAATGCGATATTCGCCGATTTCCTCTTCAAATGGGTTGGAATTGTAAATCTCGATGAACTCGAGGGCGTTGGTTGCCCCTGCCGGTTTGTACATGATTTCTGAAATCACGAATCCGGTTTTACGCGTACACGCACCTGCGGGCTCCACGACTACCTCTGCTGCAGAGATTCCGCTCGATACCAATGCTAAAAAGCAAAAAGCTTTGAGGAGGTGATGGGGGTTTATCATAGAATATGCCGTCTTAGCCAAGCAGGTATCACATGTCGACGTCCGAAATTTTTTCCAGCATGAACAAAAATCTGGCGACGAGGCGAGCAAGCGAGGAGGTGAAGATCCGGGTGGGGGGAGCTGGAGGAGCTTTGGGGGTTTCGCCTATGGCATGAACGCGCCATAGACGGTGAGAGCCGTATTTGCTTAGATCTTGTTGTAAATACTTTGTAATCATGAGGTTGCATGGTGTTTTTAATCCAAAACCCAATGAGAACGCCAGATAGGAATAGCCTGAAGTTTAAAGGCCTCGCAGTGTCTAAGACACACAAAACACGAGGTTTTGCGCTAATTGTAACGCTGACTTTGATGGTGTTGCTGTTGATCCTAGCGATAGGACTGCTCTCGCTTTCTAGTGTGGCTCTACGAGGTTCAAGTCATGGTCAGGCGCAGGCAGAGGCTAGGGCGAATGCGAATTTGGCGATGATGTTGGCGCTGGGTGAGCTTCAAACCACGCTGGGCGACGATAGGCGGATTACGGCGGATTCTTCGATTCTGGACGGAGCGTTGGAGGAAAATGTGGTGGGAGTCTGGGAATCATGGTCGCCGCGACTTTCCGAAGACTTGCTAGCAGCTGCGCCGGATTATGAGTCCGAAAAAGAGCAAAGGTTTTTGAAGTGGTTGGTTTCAGGAAGTGAAGCGGATGTGGAGAATATGGATTGGGTGAAATCAGCATTGGCCGGCGATAGTGTCTCGCTTTTCCACGAGAATATAGATGGCTTTTCGCTGAATGCACCGCTTCTAGCGGTGGATGGATCTCGTGCAAACGGGCGGTATGCTTGGGCTGTTAAGCAGGAGAACACTCGAGCAAAGATTAATGTGGCGGGGCCAGAGCTGGCTGACCGCATTCCTAATGATGATTTGCAGGCACAACCGCGTCCTAACCTAGGGCTGGGAAATATTTTCCAACAACCTGTAAGTGGCTGGGACGAGAGAGCGGGAAAGGTGATAGATCTCACACAAGCGGAGCTAGATAGTGGGCTTGGGGCACCGGAGAATGTGGAGCTGGGGGGGGCGGATTTTACGACTAGCTCATATGGTCTTTTGACGGATGTAGTAAGTGGCGGGCTTAAGGTGGATTTGAGCCTAGGCATGGAAATGAGTGATTCTGATTACGTCGAAGACAATTGGGATGGTCTTGATAATCCTTTCCGAGGTGATGACCCAGATGGCGTGGCCTCTACGCCTTCCACCTATCTGGGACAGAAACCGTTTTACCAGCCTTTGCAGGATAGCGGAACCTATAATTATCAACGTGCTTTCGCGGGAGCGGATGTGGAGTTTTTCTTTCCCACTGCAAGTGTGCCTACATTTGATACTTTGCGTTCATTTTACCGCATTCCGAAACATCTCTATCTAACATCTGATGGTGTGACTGCGTTTGAGCGTGAAGCGGATCATGTGGCGGGTGCTCGTGGGTCGACTAGCTCAGGCTATAGCCCTGCACCGCGTGATACATTTCAAGGGACGGAGACACAGATGGGTCTCCGCCCGGTGGTGGATAAATTGATGTTTCTCGTGAGTTTGGGAGTAGTTCCAGGGGATGATCCGGGTACGGATCTTTGTAATTTCGTGGTCACGCCTATTATCACACTTTGGAACCCATATAATACAGCCCTAGAGATCGAAGGTGCAGTGGCTTTTCCTTGGCTAGACATTCCTTTCCAAAGAATTCTGACGACTTACAACTCAAGTGGGTCTCGGAAAGCGAGACAGACCAAGTACTTCTCTGGTATGACAACCCAGACCACTACGGGTCGTTCGTCATTGCCCTATTTCTTTGCTGCAATCACAGCAGATGGGCAGCCCATCGGCCGCGGAGCACCTACGCCCGTGCGCTTTGAGCCCGGGGAGGTCAGGGTCTTCGCTCCTTCAAGTCCTGATCTTAAAGTCATCCCAGAGGCGAAGGGTGTATCCGTCCGTGATCGAACAGTTTTTATGAGGCCAGTGGATGATATTTCGCAGCTTTCAACCAAGGGAGGATTGTTCATTCGTAGGAATAGCTTACCATTGGCCACTGGGGAGCAGGCGGAAATACTTGTTCGAACGGTAGATTGGCGGGGTGAAGACTACCCATTTAGCTTCGCGCTGGAAGATGCGACTCGCGCTAGGGGTGTCGCACCGGCTGAGACTGAATATGGGCAAGTAATAGCTGATATTATTTCGGATGGTTTTGCGATCTCTGGAGAGACGGAGAATTTCAGTTCGGCTCGAATTGATAGATCAACTTTGAGACTTGAGCCGGTGCCGGTGGGAGTGCTGGAAACTTATCACCGAGTCGCTCTGTCGGGATCGGATATCCAATCTGCGGATCTCGTCTATACGGGGAACCCTAGGCAGGCATGGATGAACCCTTTCGTGACGAAAAGCTCGTTCAAGACAGGTTCGCAATATCAGATGCGGATGCGTGCGGTGAATTCATTCAGTGGGGTATTGCAGACAGATATCACTGGGCGGAGATCATTCTACGGTGCGTCGGATGGAGCTTTGACGGGTCGTACCAATCTATCGTTTTTTGAAATTCCGCAGGCTCCGTTGCTTTCTCTTGCTGCACTGCAACACGCAGATTTTTCCCCTTCGCCATTTTCTCCGGCAAACCAGTTCGGCAATAGCTGGGCGAGCGGCTACGTGCCTAGGGATGCGGTTCAAGATGGGGCATCGGAAGTGGATCACTGCTACTTGACGAACGAGGCGTTGTGGGATCGCTTTTTTTTCAGCGGAGCTGCTCCGACTCTTTCATACAGCACACGCACGGGTGGCTCAAATGTATGGGATTCAGAGATTGCCACCGAGGGTAAGACCCTCCAATCCGTGGTAAGGGAATTTGCGGAAGATCCGGATGAGAACCCGCTAAGAAATCCCCGTATGCGACTCTATCGTGGTGATGGGGAATTCGATGTCTCGGAGTTCGTCAATGATATGATTGAGCCACAGGGCTGCCTGAAAATTGCTGGGAACCTGATGGTGGATGGTGCTTTCAATGTGAACTCGACGAGCGTCGAGGCATGGAAGGCGATGCTGTCGGGTCTTAGATCGGCGGAGTTCACGCTAGCGAACGGAAGTGCTGCCGGAACGCCAAATGTGACTCCTTTTCCGCGTTTTCGTGATCCAGTGGGTGAGGAAAATGATAACTGGCATGGCTACCGGACGCTCTCAGATGGTGAGATTGAGGAGCTTGCCACGGCGATCGTGAATCAGGTTCAACAGCGAGGGCCATTCCTGTCGCTGGCGGAATTCGTGAACCGCAGGGTTTCCTCTGATAATCTCGGTCTGGCCGGGGCGTTGCAGGCAGCACTGGATGCGACTGAAATCAATGAGGACGCCTTGCAGGAAAGCATGTCTACCGCCAGTTATGATGGCGCGGAGGCGAATAACCTGAATCCGGCAGATACAGGGGTCGGAATTCCCGGTTACCTTACTCAGGCAGACCTGCTAAAACCGCTCGCGCCTCTGCTCACTGCTCGCTCGGATACCTTTACGATACGCAGCTACGGTGAATCCCGTAACAGTGCTGGAGATGTGCTGGCAAAAGCTTATCTTGAGGTGACCGTGCAGCGCACGCCGGAATTTACGGATACAGGTGATGATCCGGAGACTGCGATCTCTGATCTGAGCTTGGAAAACGGGTTTTTTGGCAGGAAATTTCGGATCGTATCTTTCCGCTATCTCAATCAAAACGAAGTTCAACTATGACATATAGGAAATACCACGTTCGGTTTATTGTTCTCGCTTTGGGGCTCTGTTCCGCGCTTGCAAGCGCTGTTCCCGCTCGCTTCCTGGCATGGGACGATGGAGTTTCCTCGCGAAAGATTGCCGTCGCATGGGGCAAAGACGCAGTAGAGATTGCCAATATGCACCCCTCACAGCGAACGGATAAAATTGATGTTCCAGCTGAAGCTGAGAGCTTACGCATCGTCGCGCTGGATAGGAAAGATGAGGAAGGTGAATTTCTCTCTGTTCCATTGAAATTTACGAACGGGATGAAGAATCCGCTTGTCCTTTTATTGCCTGACAAGAAAGCGCCCACAGGACTGCGTTTAGTCGCGCTTGAGGATGATGTGGCCAACTTCCGCTGGGGGACGATCCATCTGATCAATGCTACTGGGCAGGAACTCTATTTCATCCATGAGAAAAAGCCGACGAAGCTGGGAGCAAACTGGTCTCCTGTGGTGGTCGCCCCCGGAGGAGCGTCACGAAATATAGGCGTGGCGGTTTTCCTTCCTGATAAACGTGATAGACCCATCTATTCAGCGGTTTGGCAGCATCGGGAGGAGCTACGCCAGCTCGTCTTTATGGTGCCAAGTGACGATCAATCGCGCGGGCCGGTGGATTTCAAATTCATCACCGAGAACCGTCTGGCGATCGAGGCGAAGCAAGCAGAAGCACAAAAAGCCCAAGAGGGAGAGTGAACGCAAGACAGGTAATCGCCATGCCTCCTTGCGCCTGTAGTGCGTTTTTAATGACGATTCCGGAGGGGAGTTGGTGGCGAAAGCCCACCTAGAAGTGTCAGGGCAGCGCACATAGGAGTTTATGGATGCGCAGGATACGCCCGATTCCGAGATTTTCGGCAGGAAATTTCTTATCGTTTCCTTCCGCAATCTCATTCATACTGAGGCTCAGCAATGACACTTAGAAAGTACCAGGTTTGTTTTATCATTTTGGCATTGGGGCTAAGTTCCACTTTTGCAAGCGCTGTTCCGGTTCGCTTCTTGGCATGGGACGAAGGGGTTTCCTCACGTGAAATCGCCGTCGCTTGGGGCAAAAAGACTGTAGCGATTAAAAAAATGCACCCCTCGCAGCGAACGGATAAAATTGATGTGCCGGCCGGAGCGGAGAGCTTGCGCGTCGTCGCGATGGATAGGAAAGATGAAGAAGGCGGATTTGCCTCCATATCATTGGAGCTTGGGAAAGGGATGAAAAATCCTCTCGTCCTGTTATTGCCGGATAAGGAAGTGCCGGCTGGACTGCGTTTGATCGTATTGGAGGATGATGTGAATGAATTCGGGTGGGGGACGATTCATCTGATCAATGCTACCGAGCAGGAACTTTATTTCAACTATGAGGAAAAAGAAGTGAAGATAGAAGTAAGCTGGTCTCCTGTGGAAGTGGCTCCTGGTGGGGAATCACGAAAAATAGGCGTGGCAGTTTTCGCGCCGGATAAACGCGATAGACCCATCTATTCGGGGATATGGCAACATCAGCAAGAGCAGCGTCATCTCGTTTTCATGGTGCCAGGCGAGGATCAGTCACGCGGCCCCGTAGATTTTAAATTCATCACCGAGAACCGTCTGGCGGTCGAGGCGAAGGAGGCGGAAACAAAAAGCGCGCAAGATAGATAGTCAGCCAAGTTGTCTTGCCGCTTGCAGGGTGTTTTTCATGAGCATGGCGATGGTCATGGGGCCGACTCCGCCGGGGACGGGGGTGATGGCGGCGCAGCGTGGGGCTACTTCGTTGTAATCGACGTCGCCGACGAGGCGGGAGCCGGATTTCTTCGTGGCGTCTGGGATGCGGTTGATGCCGACATCGATGACAACGGCTCCGGGTTTCACCCAATCGGCTTTGACCATTTCAGGGCGACCGACCGCGGCGATGAGGATGTCCGCACGGCGGCAGACGGCGGGGAGATCCTTGGTGCGTGAGTGGGCGATGGTGACGGTGGCGTCCGAGCCTTTGGCAACGAGGAGCATGGCCATTGGTTTGCCAACGATCATGGAGCGGCCGATAACGACGGCTTCCGTGCCCTTAGTCTCGACGCCGGAGATTTCCAGCAATTTCATGCAACCTGCCGGGGTGCAGGGGACGAAGCCGCTGGGGTCTTCGAGGACGAGCTTGGCGACGTTTTCCGGGTGGAAACCATCGACGTCTTTGCGTGGGTCGATGGCGCGGATGACGGTCGCCTCATCGATGTGGGCGGGAGGCGGTGACTGGACTAGGATGCCGTGCACAGCGGGGTCGGCATTAAGATCAGCGACAACTTTGAGGAGCTCTTCCTGGGTGGTTTCTTCCGGGAGTTCGATTTTGACGGAGTGGAAGCCGAGATCGGCGCAGGTTCGCGCTTTCGAGCCGACATAAACGGCGGAGGCGGGGTCGCTGCCGACGAGGACGACGGCGAGACCAGGTGTGATGCCCTTTGCTTTAAGGACGGCGGTCTCGGTGCGGCATTCTTCGAGGACGGAGGCGGCGACGGCTTTTCCGTCGATGATGCGGGGTTGGGACATGCGCGGGATAGTAGTGGGGAAATCGGAATTTTAAACTGTTTTGATGGGCGTTTTGGTCGGGTGGTGAATGTTTTCAGACAGGATCCCCTTCTTGCTTCCCATACAAATAGCGGATGATAGAAATGAGAATGTTCGGAAAGTTGATTTTGTTTGGGCTGCTGGCGGTTGCAGGTTCGGCGTGGAGCCAGGATGATGAGATGGTGGCGCTGTCCAAGGCGCTTTCGGAAGGAAGGGATAAGCTAGATAAGCTGGCACTCGGAGGGGATGGGAAGGCGATGCGGTTGGATCTGAATCTCGGTGAAACGATGGTGGAGTCCGGCGGCACTCAATATGACGGGATACGGCTGACCGTTCCGAAGAACATTAAAGGGAAGGATTTCGTGTGGTATTTCAATGTGCCAGAAGGGTGGTCGAACTGGTACATACTGCCGCTGGATAAGGAGGTGAAGGCGGGTTTCAGGAACTGGGTGATAGCTGACAAGTTCTACGAAGGCCTAGACAAACCTTGGGAGAAAAACCGTTTCCGCACGATGCAGGTGTTGGAGGGTGGCTATTTTGAACCCGGAGCGGAATATGTGCTTTGGTTCCGAAGAATGCATGAGAAATCGAAGGGGAAACTCCGCGTCCGTGCTGCATTTTCGAAGTCGGTGAAAGACTGGGATCACGAGGCTTTCGAGAAGGCACTGGGGCTTAAGCCGCTGCCAGCCGCAGGGCAGGTGAAGGGGCTGGATTCGCTGGGTGGCAAAATCCTGCTCGATGAGGCGTTGTTCGAAAAAGGCTACGCTGCTGGGCGGATCGACTCCCTGTTTTTCTCCATGAGGCAGCAGAAGGATATGGAAGGTGGATTTTTTATACAGATTGCGACGTCCACTCCGCCTTGCAATAGGCAGCCGAAGCTTTCTGAGATCGTTGCAAAATATGGGAAGGCCGATTTTATACGGAGCAGTTCCGAAAAGAACCTTTTGAACTCGGATCACAATGATGACGAAGAAGAGCCGATCATCACGCACTACTATGATTACTTCGGATTCGAGGTTTCGGAGGAAGGCGGTGATGGGAAGGTGCTGCGCGTCAATGTCCAGGCCAACGATTTCAGGAGCCTCCAGCCGAAGGAGGATTCGCGGGCGACGTTTGGCAAGATGCGGTATGAGAATCTCACGGCGTTTCACATGGACGGCGAAGAGGTGGGGCGGATCTATCTTTTCGATGAGGAGCAGAAGGAGCCTGTGGTGATCAAAGCTCCTCCGGTGGGGACATATACCAATGGCGATATACGCCTCAGCTTTCTTGGCGAGGGGAAATGGACGATGAAGGGACTGACCGAAGAGGGGGAAGTCGGCTATGTGAAACGCTATGCCAGCCATCGCTTGGAGGGCATTACGGAGGTCTATTTCCCCGGAGGAAAGCTGAAGATGTCGCTCTCATACAAGGCGGGTCTGCCGGATGGGAAATTCATCGAGTATGACGAAGAGGGTGGGGTGGTTCGTGAAATGATTTACCGGGAAGGCAAGCCCGTTGAGGAAGGTGATTGAGTAATACTTTCGGAAACCTTGACCGAGTGAACCGTTGGGTGCATGTAACTACGCGTCGCCGGAAAAACAACGGCGTCACTCCAACGGAAGCTCGTCGCACGGGTAGGAAATTGATGGGGAATCCGGTGTGAATCCGGAGCGGTACCGCCACTGTATGGTTTTTCGCGTGAGCGGGAGGCTGAGCCAGATCGCCAGCCGGGGGAGTTGTCTAATAGGGCTGCGGAACACAGCCCGATGGATACGAAAACAGAATGATACAAAACATAACGTCCGCGAAATGCCGGACGAACAGGATAAGCTGCACCCTCATCGGTGTTGCAGCGCTCGCGCTTGGTGGAAATATTTCTGCTGAGGTTGAAGAAGAAGTCGGCCTGCCTACCGATGGGGAACTTGATGTACTTGTCGTTTCCGCATGGAGAATGCCGGGCAAGGTCTCTGAAGCCACATCTGCGGTGACGGTGCTTGATCCTGAGGAGTTTGAGGAAAGAGGAATATTCGATCTCCGTCAGGCGCTCAATGAGATCCCGGGTGTGATCGCCACATCGACGGGTGGTCAGACAGGAGCTGCCGGCTCGGTTTTTATCCGGGGAACAACGACTGCCTACTCGCAGCTCGTCGTGGATGGGATGCGGGTGAGCGATTCGAATACATCAATGGGGACTTTTTTGGCAGGTGCTCGGCTGGAAGATCTGAGCACGATTGAGGTGCTGCGAGGGCCGCAGGCAGCGATCCATGGTGGAGAATCTGTCGGCGGAGTCATCTGGTTGGAAACGGCACGTGGCGAAGGTGATGCGAAGACACAGCTGCGGCTGGAG
The DNA here is from genome assembly GCA_030725745.1 of Akkermansiaceae bacterium. Classification (GTDB taxonomy): domain Bacteria; phylum Verrucomicrobiota; class Verrucomicrobiia; order Verrucomicrobiales; family Akkermansiaceae; genus Luteolibacter. The sequence continues at coordinate 19,606 of JANRFH010000014.1, read as the reverse complement.
GGTGGATCGTTCGGTTCGTTCAATGGATTTCTCTCAAATGCAGGGCAGGAGGGTGCGCTCTCGTGGTTCGTGGGGGCAGGCTATGATGGCACGCATAACGATGCAGTGGGGGAGGACTTCGACCAAGTGCGAGGTAGTTTACGCCTAGAGTGGGCGCAATCGGACACTCTCACGATGGGCATGACATATCGTGCCATCGATAGCCGATTCCAGTATCAGTTTTTCGGGACGAACACCGATCACGTCGATGCGGATCTGCTGACGGTCTATGCAAATGCACAACTCACACCAGACTGGACAGCCCGATTTACGCTGGGTCGCTATGCTGAAAGCTATTACAATGACTACTTCGGCGCGAACTTCGGGACGGATTTGGATCGCACGGTGCTGTCCACGGATCAGAGCTACACGCTGGGCGATGATGTTACACTGTTAGGCGGAGCATTCTTGGAATACACGGATTTCGCCAACACTTTTAACACGGCCTCAAACGAGGTGCGCTATGGAGCCCATTTTGGCGCTGAGTGGCAGGCGCATGAAACAGTGCTGTTAGATGCTGTGGTGCGTTGGGAGGACTATGTGGACTTTGGCGATCAGATCACATGGCGCGTGGGTGGTTCTTGGCTGGCACTTGAGCAGACACGTTTCCGTGCAGGTATCGGCAAGGCGTTCCGTACGCCGAGTTTCCAAGATCGATACGGCAGCACCTTCGGTCTTGGCGATCCCAATCTCGCTGCCGAAGAAAGCCTTGGCTGGGACTTAGGTGTGGAGCAAAAATTGGGTGACCATCATAGAGTGTCACTCACCTATTTCGAGAACTCCATCAAGAACCGGATTCAAAATACGTTTGTCTTCCCCTTAAGCCCACCTCCAGTGAATCTGTCCGGAAAAACGCCAACCCGAGGTTACGAATTGGCGCTGGGCGGTGAACTCGGAGAAACACTTGGCTATCGCGTTTCATACACCCACCTCACGGACTCCCTTGTGGATCAGCCAGAGAATACGGCTACCGCGTCCCTCGATTGGCGTCCTGTGGAGAAGTTACTTCTCGGAATCGGTGCGACATATGTCGATACGCGCTCCTACGGTGGTGCGCCTCTGGATGACTATTTGCTTCTGCGCCTGTATGGCAGCTATGAGGTATCGGAAAATCTGACACTTCATGGGCGAGTAGAGAATATCGCAGATCAGCAATATGAGCTTTCGAACTTCGGCGGCACTCGTATCCCCGGCGCAGGAATCGGTTTTTATGGCGGGCTTACGGCGACATTCTAATCGATCAATAGCTATCGCAATGCACCGGGGGGAAACCTCCGGTGTTTTTGTTTCGGGATGTATCGAGAATATTGGGAATACACATGAGGATGTAATTACGCCTTGATTCGGCTTTTTTAGCTGCGAAGTTTTCTGCGCCCAATGAAAACCTTTTCTCTTCTAAGTCCGATATTTTCTATGCTTCTTGCAGGCCTATCCGCCGCCGCTGAAGTGCCAGCTACCAACCACTTCAAGGTAGAGACACTGGCTGATGGCTTCGTCGATGCCATGGAAATGACCGTTGTGGAGTCCGGTGATATATTCATCGTGGAGCGGACGGGAGCGCTGAAATGGTATTCCCCGAAGACCGGTGAGGTGAAGGACGTCATGCAGTTTGATGTGTCCGTGAGGCAGAAAAAAAAGTTTTCTAGGGAAACAGGGCTTCTCGGCATCACGGCCGATCCGAATTTCATGAAGAACGGCTGGATCTATGTATATTACTCTCCCAAAAGTGAGGAAGAACACCGTTTGTCACGTTTCACTTTCCGGGCTGGGAAGCTTACGGATGAAAAGAATCTCCTCCGCATTTCCCAATCGCGTGAGGATGGTGTCTGCCATGAAGGCGGGTCGCTCGCGTTCGATAGCGAGGGCAATCTTTTCCTCTCTACAGGAGACAATACGAATCCTTTTGCATCTGATGGATACCCGCCCCTCGATGAGCGCGAGGGCAGAGAGTCAATCAACTCGCAACGCTCTGCGGGCAATACGAACGACCTACGTGGAAAAGTCCTACGCATCCGCCCGACCGACGACGGCGGCTATGAAATACCCGAGGGCAATCTTTTTCCTGTAGGAACGGAAAAGACACGCCCTGAAATTTATGTCATGGGCTGCCGAAACCCGTGGCGCATCGGTGTCGACCAGCGCACCAACACCCTCTACTGGGGAGATGTGGGGCCGGATGCCCGGAAGTCGGGGCCACGCGGCTCTAGTGGATTTTGTGAAATTAACCAAGCGCCGGTGGCAGGGAATCACGGTTGGCCATATTTTATCGCCGATAACAAGGCCTATGCCGCCTTCGATTTTGAAACTAACAAGATCGGCGAGAAGTTCGATGCCAAGACACCGAAGAATCTTTCACGCCTGAACACCGGCCTAGAAGCGCTGCCTCCCGCAAAGGCTCCTCTCTGGTTTGAGCCGCGCTCCTGCTACTGCGCGGGGCCTGTCTATTACTATGGTGATCATCCCGAGACTCCGGGCAAGCTGCCTAAGGAAATGGATTCCTGCCTCATCACCTACGATTGGAACAATGGCCATATGCAACTCACCAAGCTCAACGCGAAGGGCGACATGGAATGGAAAGAGGATTTCTTGAAAGGTAAAAAATTCATCCACCCCTCGGATGTAGAGGTCGGCGCAGATGGTGTCATGTATGTCCTCGAATACGGCTCCGGCTGGTATGATAGCAATGATGGGAAGCTGAAAAAGGTCACCTATTCCGCCTCTGAGCTGGCGCAAGTGGAAGACGAGGGGCCGGACGCCCGGCTTGAGGGTCTGGATATCAAACATCCGGGCACCATCCTGCTAGCTGAAGCCACCTGCCTTTCTTGCCACCAGACGCAAGGCCAGTCTGTCGGGCCGCGTTATGTGGATGTGGCGGATCGCTACAAGGATGTCAAAGACGCTGAAAAAACGCTCGCGCACAAGATCATCAATGGCGGCGTCGGCGTGTGGGGCGATATCCCGATGCCCCCACATCCTCAATACACCGAGGAGCAAGTGAGTCAGATGGTGGAAGCCATCCTTTCGCTCGATCCCGGTGGGCACAAGGAGTGAAGAGCCTTCAGCGGGTGACGGTGACTTCCAGTTCACCGGCTTTCACCGGTAGATCCGCAAAGTAGAGATTTTCGCCGATGGACTTGAAGGTGGCTCCTTCCATCTTCGGTGCCCCTTTCTCGCTCCAGATCGCCAAGGGGCCGGACTCCTTCAATGTGAAAACGATCTGATCATTGTCAGCAGATTTTACCTTCACCGCTACTGCAGGGAGATATTTGTCAGTGCGGCCGATCACTGCCCAGCCATTGGTTTTTGGATAGAGTAGGAACAATTTTGCATCGAAGTTAGGGATCTCGGTGGTGAAACCATCCGCCAGATCGACTGCCGATTTCGCTTCGCGATCATAAACCACAAGACCTTCCTCAGGGGAACTCCACGCGCCTGTGTTTGGCTGGAGCAACTCGCCGGCGTAGGTGTAGTCCTTTGTGTTGAATCCACCGCTGAGCGCCTTGCCACCTTCGGTGAAATTGAACAGCGCGATGGCGGCCACCCCGTCTTCCATCGGTGCGATCACGCGGAAGACGTTTTCGTCGCGGAACGGATGGATGAAAAAGCTCTCCGGCAGCAGTGTTGCCGGTGCTGCTGTGCGCAGCAGTTTCCCGTCCTCGTATGCGAAGGGGACTAGCACTTCAGGGACAATCTTCGAAGGCTCGTCGGAAATGTATACCGGCCCGCCGGATATCGCGCGTGCGATGGCCATCGGCTTCACATCGCGCTCATCGTGGGTGTGGAACATATCTAGGTCACCCCAGACTGTCTGCCCCATCCACAGGTGGTTGGCGAAGCTCTGGTAGGTGTTGCACTTGTTCTTGTCCTTGTCGGACTGGTTGTAATCTGGGCTGGAACGGGTCAGGGTGCTGTATTTTGTTTGTAGGGAATTGATGTTGTGCTGTGCGATACAGTTCAGCAGTGGGATGCCCATCTTGTGCGTGGCGTTTTCCAGCGCCTCATTGTTCGCACGCATCGCACCGATCGGGTCGGGCATGCCTTTGTAGTGATCGAAGGTGCGGGCTTGGAAATCGACTTTTACGAAATTGAATCCGCTTTCTTTGGTATCGGAAACCATAGCGTCGTAGAAGGCGTTTGCCGCCTCTTTGCCGCCATAGGCCATTACCGTGCCCTTCTTTTTAACTGGCTTCAGGTAGGGCTTCAGATCTTTCATCGTATTCGCTGATGATACACCACTCATGTAACCTCCGAAGTTTCGCCATACTCCGACCCACTTGATTTTTTCCGGGTCTTTGAGATCCATAATCGGATCCCAGCCATTCGGGAATTTCTTCTTGTCCACTCCGAAGCTGATGAGCTTGCGGCCTTTCTCATCCAGATAACCATCATCCACCATCAACCAGCGGATCGGTGCGCTGTTGTCTTCGATTGTATGAAATGCATCCGAGATGATTTTTTCGGAAATTTTTGTTTTATAAAACTCCCACGAGCACCAGCCGAGATAGCCGTAGGGTTCCTCGGGGTAGGTCTTGCTCGCGCGCGGCTGTGCGGCCACATAACCGGATGCAAACACCTGTTTCCAGACTGCCTCTGTAGCGGAGTAGGGGGACTCGCCGTAAGCCCAGCAGATCAATGGGATCTCGCCGTTCACTGCATCGGTTCCGAAGTTGCCGGTTTTCAAGAGAAGCTTTCCGTCCTTGAGGAAAAACTGCCCATAGACCTTCTCGGAAGTCATCGGCAAGAGCGCGAGATAGCGACCGTCCTTCAGCTCTAGCAGAATGAACTGGCCTTCTTGGACTTTGTTGTGAGCCTTACGAGTTTTGGAAGGTTGGTAGGCCTCGAGTTCCGCGATCGACGTGAAAGCTACTGCTTCAACACGATTACCCGCCGCCGTGGATGCGGAGTGCGGGCGGTAGTAGGCACCGCGTGTGAATTCCGGGAGTTCCACCTCTTGGGTGAGCCCTGTGCCGTCTTTACCTGACTTCAGATCGGAAACGGTTTCCTTGAGTAAACCTGTCGCATTGCCAGTGATGGTTAGCGATTCAGCATGAAGCGGAAGGTGCCCTAGAAAGGCCGTCAAGGTAAGTAGAATGGGATTCAATTTCATATGTGACTTTTTGCTAAATGTTCTGGGAGTGTAAGCTTTTTTTGAAAGTAGATCAGGTAGGTGGATTTTTACGCTTGGCTTGGCATGCGTTCGGTGGGCAAACCGGATTGGCGGCTGGGGCATCTGTGTTACGCAAAAAACCGGCAGGGACTTAGAATTCCTGCCGGTCAGTGAAGATACAATTCTCAGGATCCAATTAACGGTATGGCTTCAAGGTGATGCCTTTCAGACCAATTCCCTTTCCGATGAGGTTACGTGGCGTGACCTGCAGCTGGTTGATGCCTTCCTTGGCGATGTTCAGCACTCCCAGAGTGACCGCGAAGTTGCGCTGACGCGGTGGGCCGGGCTGGAATGATTTTGTCGAATCGAAGCCGGACTCAAGGCTGACAAAGGTGATGCTGTCATCGCCGCAGGACAGAACCCACTCGGAATCAGCCGCTTCGTTTTCGCAGGAATATTCGACGCTGACGAGGTAATCTCCAGCTTCGAGAACATTAATGTCCCAAGTTGCTTTGGCATCTGTAGATCCCCATTTTTCGACATAGTAATCGTGCTTCCACTCGCCGAATTTCTCCATCCAGCGTCGCTCATTTACTTTACAGCCTTCCGGCTTCGACATCTCTGCAAGAAGTGTGGCAGGGGTAAGGCCATCGATCTGAGTCGCTTGGCTTCCCACTTTAGCAGGAGCATCGAGAGTCAGTTTTACTACTGTGATCATAGGAAGTTCACGCCCGACCTGAGAGCCAAGATTAACTTCAAAAACGGAGCCCTCTTGGGTGAATTTCACTTCCGATGAATCGTGCAGCAGTGAAGCTGATGTCACATTTGCGCCCAAGTCCGCGAGGCGTAGAACACCCTTTTCAGGCCAGTCAAATACATGCAGGTAGAGGTCGTTGCCCTTGGAGGTAATATCTCCCCAGCTGAAACCTTGGTCAAAGGGTGATGCCTTCGTGCCGTAGATGGCTTCCCCATGCGCCTTGATCCAATCACCGGAGGCAATCAGAGTCTCAACAGCTTTCTCAGGGAGCGAGCCGTCTCCTTTGGGGCCAACGTTGAGCATGTATGAACCACCACGAGCAGCGACTTGCACTAGGCGTTCGCAAATTAGCTTAGGTGACTTCCAGTTCTCATCATACCAGGCATAAGCCCAGGAATCATTTGTGGTATCCACAGTTTCCCAAACACCCACATCAGGGCGTACTGGCGGTATGTGCATATCGCCTAGCGAGACATAATCACCGTAGCCTCCGCCGATACGGCTATTGACTAGACATTCTGGCTGGAGCTTTGTCACAAGCTCCATGAGCTTGCCGCTGTATTTCTTGTCCATACCACCTGGGGTATCGAACCAGATAATTGAAATAGGCCCATAGTTCGTCAGAAGCTCAGTCACCTGTGGCACGACCTTTTCTTCAAAATAGATGTCGAAGTCTGCGGGTGTGTAACCTTCCGGACGCTCTCCTTTGTAGTTGCCACCATAGGGTTCAGTCCAATCCTGATTCTGCGAGTAGTAGAAGCCAAAGCGCATGCCTTCAGCTTTACAGGCATCCGCGAGTTCTTTCATCAGGTCTCCCTCGTAGGGTGTCGCCTTGGTGATGGTGAAATCGCTAGCCTTCGAATCAAACATCGCAAAGCCCTCGTGGTGCTTTGCCGTGATGACGATCGTTTTCATCCCTGCAGCCTTTGCGAGCTTCACAAACTCTGTCGCATCGAACTTATCGGGATTGAAATCTTTTGCAGCAGCTTTGTAGTCCTCTACTGGGATCTCAGCCATGTGCATAATCCATTCTCCGATACCGTAGTAGGTCTTTTCCTTCCAGACACCGGCCATCTGCGAGTAAACGCCCCAGTGGATGAACATCGCATACTTGTCATCTTCGAACCACTTCAGCCCGGGGTGGTCTGCTTTGATTGAAACTTTATCCTCTCCCCACATTTCGTCCATGCCCTTCTCCTTTTCTGGCTCGGCCATCACAGGAAAGGCAAAGAGGAGTGCAAGAGCCGTTGCAGAAGCTTTTGTAATCATGTTTTGTCTTGTTCTTGAATTCATAGAATACGTTTTAGATTCAAAGATCGATTGCTCAAGGTCAAGTGTCTCCGTAACTCATTCTGATGACACGGCAACCATATGTAGCCTGGGCATGTTTCTCCCGAGTCTGAATTTGCAAAATTCTTGGCTAAGCGAACCTAGAAACTACTTTTAAGGCCAATGGGTTCGTTTGAAAACCTGCAAATACATCCCCAAAAATATTTATTGACGATGAGAATTTTCAATTTCAGCAGTCGGTTGATTCACTTAAGTACATTGCTGGTTCTGTTGACCGGTACTTCAGCAAATGCAGAACCTTGCTATGCCGGCGAATGGACTAAGACGCGTCTTTACGGCCATTCCTACAGCGGTGGCGATTTTACAGATGAGCAATATAAATGGATAAAAGATAACTTCGAGTTTTTCACCATTGAGAAGCCGCATATGCGCTCGGTTCATCCTGATCCATCCCATGAAAAAACCAGCCATTTGACGGCGACGCGACTCATCAAGCAGAATCCGAAGTGCAAGCCGCTGATGATTTACAGTATTAGCGCAGCCTACTGCAAATGGTTCGAGTCCGAAGCTCTAGCATTCAAAGAGCATCCTGAATATTTTATCAAAAATGACAAAGGCGTGGCGACGCACCTGAATCTTCACCTTAAGGCGGAAAACGACTGGTATGTGGAGACGACAAACCGGAATTGCGACGAAAGCGATCTCCAAGGAATTTTCATCGATGGCTGGCGCACTGCAGTTCGGAAACACAAACCCAATGTCTCATACATCGTTTCGAAGATGACCGGGTTCAGACTGATCAACGGATTCATACTCAATAAAGATCGTGACGGAATGTATGATGGTATCGAGATGCTCGACAAAGTGGATGGTGTCTTCATCGATAGTTGGTTTCGTCACACATGCGATAGTGTGATTGCTGGCCAGACCATGATTGATACCTGCCTGCAGATCCCGAACGACAAGATGTTCGTCTGCTTTTCCGCACATGACGGGTGGAGCAAAACCCACAACTTCAGTCATGCGGCTTACCTCATCGTGGCCAATGACAACGCCTATTACCGTTGGGTGGATGAAGGCGCCCACCTCTGGAACCAGGAATCACTGATGACCTGGCATGATGACTTCGGTAAGAAAATCGGCAAGCCATTGGGCAAGGCCACCAAAGATGGATACTCCTATCACAGGGAATTTGAAAACTGTGTCGTCGATTTGGATCTGAAGGAGAAAACCTCGTCTATCGCTTGGAAATCTGCGGATTGAACAATTCCTCTAATGAAAACCCCAATTCTTCACCTGTTCTTCTCATGCCTGCTACTTGCTCCTCTCGGCCATGCATTTGAAAAGCCCCTATCCATCGTTACTTCCTCCATCGAAGGGGAAAAAAATCCAGACGGGAGTTTTAAGAAGTGGCATCGCATCGAGGTGGTTTTCGAGGGGCCTCTGTCCGATGAATCTCCTGCCACATTCAGGAATCACAGGCTGGATGTGACATTCACCTCGCCCAGCGGAAAAGCATACAAAGTCCCGGGCTTCTTTGATGCCGATGGAGATCCCGCCAATACCTCCGCCTCCAGCGGAAACCAATGGAAGGCACGTTTCGCGGGAGGAGAAGAAGGTGAGTGGACTTATCGAGCCAGCTTTGTGACGGGGGAAAACGTGGCGGCAAACTTGACTGGTGGAACGCACGGCACCGCGCCGGACGGGGCAACCGGAACGTTTGTTATCGGGGCTCAGGATAAATCAGGAAAGGATTTCCGGGCGAAGGGAAAACTGGAATATGTCGGCGAGCATTACCTGCGGTTTGCCGATGGTGACTATTTCATAAAGCTCGGAGCAAACAGCCCGGAAGTGCTGCTGGAGTATGGGGAGTTTGATGGCACACCCGGCCATGATAAGGATCTATACTCACCCCAGATCAAACATTGGAAACCTGGAGATCCAACATGGGGAGACGACAAGGGCAAAGGGATCATCGGGGTGGTGAACTACCTCTCATCCCTAGGCGTGAACGCGCACTACTTCCTGTGTATGAATGCCTACGGTGATGGCAAAGAAGCCTGGCCTTGGACTGGAGCGGATGATGTCGATGTGTATGATGTTTCCAAGCTGGCTCAATGGGAGGTGCTTTTTACCCACTTCGACAAGATGGGATTGATGGTGCATTTCCAGTTTTCGGAATCCGAGAACACCAACTACTTGGAGGAAAGGGATGGGGGAGGCGACTTCTCGAATGCCCGCAAGATTCTCTATAGGGAACTCATCGCCCGCTTCGGCCACCATATGGCGATCACTTGGAATATTGGTGAGGAAAATCAGGCGAAGGGCACGGGATTTGAGAAACCCAATACCCATGAGCAGAGAAAGGAATTTGCCACCCGGATCAGGGCACTCACTTGCTACAAGGATCACATTTCAGTTCACAATGGCCCAGCCGGAAAGTTCGCCGATATCTTTCCTCAGCTCATCGGATACGAGGACATCACGGGGCCAAGCCTTCAGACATTTTTGAAGAATCCCAAACTGCAGAGCAACCACGATGAGGTGAAGCAGTGGTATGACGAAAGCGCCGAGGCCGGGCACAAATGGGTTGTCTCGGTGGATGAGCCTTGGTGGGGGAAAAAGGCGGAGAATCTGGTCGCCACCCTACGCAAGGAAGTCATCTGGGGCTCGATTCTCGCGGGAGGACATATGGAGTTCTATGCAGGTAGCGATGACGTCAAGCACATCGATTACGAAAAATACGAAGAGTGCTGGGAAGCGATGGGCATTGCCGCGAGATTCATGAACGACCATCTGGCGGATGAAGTTGTCAGCATGAAGCCGAGTGACGAACTTGCGGACGAGGAAGACAATTGGGCGATGGCAGATGAAGGCCGGACTTACCTGATCTACCTGAAAAATGGCGGAGAAGCCAAAGTGAATCTCTCCGGGGGAGTGGATCAGGAGTTTTCAGTTCAATGGTTCAACCCGCGTTCCGGAGGGGATTTGATCGAGGGCAAACCCCGCACCATACGGGGGCAATCCGAGATGGTGTCTTTGGGGCTTCCTCCAAACTCACTGGAGCAGGATTGGGTTGTCCTTCTTAGGAAACGCTGATGCCATTCGCCTATTCGCTGACGAATCCATCCACATCGACGAGCTTAACTTTCTCGCGCTGATCATCGGCGCGAGTGGTCATCGTCACGTTCTTGAACTGGATGTTTCTGGCATGCCGGATGTAGGCACCCCATGAGGGGAGAACTCCGAAGAAGAACTGCTCTGGGTATTTTGCGATATCCTCGGGCACCTCACGCTTGGCATCGGCTTCCGTACCATGCCCCGGATAGGAAATCTCAATGTTCTCTAGAACGACGTCTTCCACCATATGTCCTGGAATTCCCGTAATCATGATAGGGCCTGCCTTGGACTTTTCTTTATCAGTCACCCCAGGCGTCTGGTCGACCTTGAGCTTCTTGTAAGGAGCATTTGCGGCCTTCTCTCGATCTTCAATTGTCACCTTGGCCACCACATCGCTGATGCGGATGTTCTTGATGCTTCCCACTCCTACGTCCTCAGGCGGCACATCACTCCCTTGGTCGGAACCGGTTTTGGTGTTCTTGGTGAATTTACTTCCCCGATTTCCCAGACGGATAAAAATCGGATTACCGACTTCTTCCATGACGATGCGTGAAATCGTTACGTTCTCCATCTGACCACCATCGACCAACTGCAACTTGATCGCTCCCATCGGGCAGTCGTAGAAATAACAATTGCTGACATCGATATCGATGAATCCACCGTGGGAGGAGCTACCGAATTTCAGGGCAGCGGTATTGCTAGTGACGACACAGTCCCGCACCACGATCCGGCGGCAGGGATTTTTCGAACTCTTCAGGCAGATCCCATCGTCGCCGGCGGCAATGTCGCAGTTCTCGATGAGCACGTCCTCGCAACCATCGATATCAAGGCCGTCGTTGTTGTAATTGTTGTTCCGCATGCGGACTGTCACTCCGGTGAAGTGCACCTTGCGGCAATCGACTAGGTGAATCCCCCAAAAAGCCGGATTTTTGTAAGTCAGGCCGGAGAAGGTCAGATCCTCACAGTTTTCAAAACGGAACAGTCGCGGGCGATTGTCCCTGCCACCTCCTCTCGATCGTTTCGGGAAGTGATCTGGCGTGCCGCGACCGTCGATCACGCCAAGACCTTCCAGTCTGATGTTGATCGCGTCCTTGGCATAGAAAAGGCACTCGGATTGTCCCTCACGTGCCGGCTGAATCTTGTCGATGGGATAGTCCTCTATCTTTTGGCTGCCCAGTAACTCAGCGCCATGATCGAGTGAAAGGGTCACGTTGCTTTTCATCTCCACGGTGCCGATCACATAGCGACCGGCTGGTACCCGAACCACCCCGCCGCCAGCATCAGTGCAGGTATCGATTGCCTTTTGTAGCGCGGTGGTATTTAGGGTCTCACCATCACCAAGACCTCCGAAGTCCCTGAGGTCGAAAGTTTTAGCAGCTTGAGCCGGCGTTGCACAAGCAACGAGCGCGACAAAGAAGGCCGGGATCGGTCGCTTCATGTTGTATTGATGAGTGGGTTTTCTAAGTATTCAATTCGTCTTCCACAGCTTGATCTCTTCGATGTCGTTCTCGGAGACCTTTCCTTCGACAGAGTGGCCGGAGTTGACGTAATCCGTCAGTTGCTGGAGCAATTTTTCGGCGATCTCTGGATGTGATTCGTAGAGGTTCTCTTGCTCTCCGGGATCGGCTTCGAGGTCGTAGAGCTGGGCTTTTGGAAGACCCTGCTTTTTCGCCGCACCTTCATTCGGAGACATCCACCCACCGGAGCCATAGGCGAGTATCAACTTATACTTTCCTTCCCGGTAGGCGAAGTGACCGCTCACGCTTTGATGAATGAGGCCTTTTCGCGTGAAGTCAGTTTTCTCACCCTTAAAAAATGGCAGGATACTTTCACTATCCTCTGCAGCATTATTCGGCAGTTCTTTGCCCACGATTTCTGCACAAGTTGCAATCAAATCGATCTGACAAATGAGATCATTTGAAACACTTCCTGCCTTAATCACCTTCGGCCATTTCACAAGAAAGGGCACACGATGGCCACCTTCCCAGATATCGGCTTTGGCACCTCTGTATTGAGCGCTGGCAAAGTGCCCATGGCTTTCAAGATTCTTAAAATCGCCTTTTGGTGAGCAGCCATTGTCGCTAGTCATGATCACGATCGTATTTTCCGAAATACCTCGATCTTCCAATGCTTTCACCACTTGTCCGAGAACAGCATCAGTCTGCATGACGAAATCCGCGTAATCGCCGATACCACTTTTTCCCTGCCACTTCTCTGTCGGTACGATGGGTGTGTGTGGTGAAGGAAGCGGCATGTAGATGAAGAAAGGTTTCTCGCTTTCATACGCAGAAATGAACTCCACGGTTTCCGCAGTGAGCTTATCCAACACATCAATCGCTTCAAAGTCTTCGCTGGCTGGCCCATCCCGATGGAAGGCTTTCGCATGCGTGCCTTCGGCGATCCAATTGCGATCACGAATCCAGACATACGGAGGAAAATCTAGAGAGGCGGTAATGCCAAACCAGGATTCAAAACCAAGGTCGACAGGCCCGCCTTTGATCGTTCCCTTCCAGTCGATATTCGAGAGCTCAGATGGAGGGAAAGCACCCTTTCCCTTCTTTTCCTTCAAGCCGCCTTTCGCGTTGGCTTTCTTACCATCTGTCGTGGCGATGCCTAGACCTAGATGCCATTTACCGATCATTGCCGTCGTGTAGCCATTTTCTTTCAGGAAACTTGGCACCGTCATGCGATCCGTTGTGATCAATGGTTCTCCGTACCCATTGAGAACTCCCTTTTGTAGTGTCGTTCTCCAGTGATACCGCCCAGTTAAAATGCTGTATCGAGTGGGCGTGCATACCGAAGAAGTCGTGTGTGCATCCGTGAATGTCATGCCATTCGCAGCCAGCTGATCCATATGAGGCGTCGGGATCTTGCCACGCTCTGGGTTCAAACACTGGACGTCGCCGTATCCAAGGTCGTCGGCGAGGATGTAGACAATATTGGGGCGCTCGGACGCATTCGCGAGTAGAGCCAAGCAGGCTGTTATAGCTGGTATAAGTATTTGTTTATTCATCTTAGGGATTATCTAGTATCAGTAAAATATTATATCTCGGAGCGCCAAGCGCCGATAGGGAAAACGCCGAATCTACGGAAGCTGATACAGAACCAATGCATTGAGCTGAATTTCCTTATCTGGCGTTTTTCCATCGTTAGACGTGCGCTCGAGCTTAAAGGACTGCGTATCTGCAGTCGCAACAAAGGTGCCGGTCACAAGCAAGCCATTACCGCCGCGGCCATTCGCATAGCGACCCATATTCATCCCTTCGGCAATAATGTGCTGTCCCTCTTGGTTCGGGCGCTCGTCATAAAACAAAGCTTGCACGCGATATGTGCTGCCGATGTTGAGTCCTCTGAGCTCGGGAGTCGCGGTTGAGGGCGATGGATACATTCCTGAGCTAATGATCTGCTCTCCTTCAGCATATTGGGTATATACGGGGCCATCCGCCCCGAGCACCGTTGTCGCTGCAGTTGTTCCAGCACGGAAATCGATGCCATCAAAGGTCAACTTGGTGCCTCCTGTATTTTCGGCATAAGCTAGATTGCCCGTCTTATCGAACAGTCCGGGTGATAAGGTGCCATCTTTCGTCTTAGCAGGGCTGCTAATCCAGGTGATGCCCGACTCTGAAGTGTATTCTTTCCCGGCCGTCTCTATTTCGGCAGATTTCTCAGGCTGAATGAAGTCTACATTTTCAAAACGAAGCACGACTGCATTTGGCCAATTGCGCCAGTTGTAGAGCCGTTGTTGACGTATCACATCCATGAGCAAGCCGTCGTCGGTATTCTCGAAGTTGATGGCTAGATCAATACGATCACTGTATCGCTCGCTGCGATGGTCTTGCCCGATGACCTGCACGGTTGTCTTTTCATTGGCGACAAGTTCAGGCAGCAAGAACTCTTTGCGTGAACCACGTCCCCAGATTCGATTGTTAGGATCGGGCTCATCCTCGGTAAACTTGGTGACGATCGCATACGTGTATTTGCCATCCTTGGACTGAGTGTAATAAGCCGCGTCCCTTGACCCCGCGACGACGCAGGCACGAACATCATGAATCGCCTCATCGTTCACAAACATCCACAGCGCAAGTTCGCGGAAACGCTCTTCTTGCTCGATCGGAATGACACCATCGGGCTTCGGCCCCACATTGATTAACAGGTTGCCGCCCTTCGCACGTGTTTCGACAAGCATGTTGATGAGTTTCGTCCCCGACTTGTAATCATCGTTGGTGGGCTTGTATTGCCATTGGTTACCAAGCGTAAAGCAAGTCTCCCATGGCCCCGGAATCGGGTCTTTTGGCAGGCGTTGCTCGGGAGTTACCATCTCACCACGTGTCACAATGACATTCGGGTCAAGTTCATGACAGTATTGCGCAAGGATTCCCTTATGCCCTCCATCGAGAAACATCACATCGATGGGGCCATAGTTCGTTAACAACTCCTTGATCTGAACTTTGGTGAATTCAACGAGCTCCTCTTGCTTCTCCTTTGGCATTTTACCACCACGGGCCGGATAGCCTGCCTTGTAATTGAAGGCAAAGTCTTCCGGTGAGTAATAGAAACCCACCTTGATGTCGTGACGCCGACACGCATCGACAAACTCTTTCACGATATCCTTCTCATAGGGCGTGTTGGCGATATCGAAATCGGTCACCTCAGAATCCCACAGACAAAAACCACTGTGATGTTTCGTGGTCAGCACCATGTATTTCACTCCAGCCAACTTCGCGAGCTGCATCCATTCGTCTGGATCGTAGTTCTTCGGATTGAAGGTCTTCGGCAATTCATTGATCATACGATCCAAATGCTTGTCTGAAGCCATGTCCATATGGTGACTGATGACTGAACCAAGCTGAGAATCATGCGCCCAATGGACAAAGAGCCCCAGCCCCCAATCCATAAATTCCTCCTCACGCTCGGGTTTGTTGCGCAGATCACCCTCTGCTTTCGGTTTCTCATTGCCTTGGCCGTGGACGATGGAAGTTGAGGCGATCCCGGCGAAGAAAAGCATGCACAGTGCTTTACCTGTCATGTTGCGGGTTGTGGTGTGTTGGATGGTGGTCATGCTTTTGATGGGTAAGTTGTTTAAAGTGGTTTTATGTCGTTCGCACCGATACGGGTCTGATTGGACTCGTCTATCGAATTTTTCTAGTGTGAGCGTGTCTGGATTGGGGGGAGAATAGTAAGGGAATTACGGTGCCAGTGATTGCTGTTTTTGCCAAATTCATTCCACCGCCGCATCCGCCCACATCACCCAGTCGCCGCCCCAGCCATTGCCACCCTCGGTGACGACGAGCTTCAACTCCTGCGCGCCGGTCACATCGACTTCGATGACCTTGGGTTCACTCTGGCCGCCGAAGTTTCCCGAGTCGTAGAGCTTCTTCCCATCCGCATGCACCTCGAAGGTGACGGATGCCTGATAGCCGGGGACGAGTGTTGCGCTGAAGGTGGAGAATCCACCTTTGAGGAAGTAGGTTTGCTCGCTGGGTGAGTGAACCTGCAGGCCGTTCGGGTAGGGCGATTCCTTCTCTTCCTTGGTGAGCTTCACCGTTTTATTCTCGGGGTCGATGCGGCCGGTGGAGCTGTCTGCCAGTTCGAAGCTGAGGGGGATTTTTCCGTCGATCTTCTCCGCCTCGCCGAGCTGGAAGGGGCGCTTGGCCATGAACTCTGCGGCGGGGATCTCCACCCATGAGACTTTCTTGAAAGCAGGCTGCCCTTGGTTGGTGCCGAGCGAGAGCATGGGGCGGCTCAAGTCTTGCCAGTTCAGCAGCTTCGCTCCGGTGTTTTTGTCCGTTAGTTCGAAGGGGTAGATCTCGATCGTTTCCGCCGCACCAGCACCTTGCAGAGGGAACTTGGCGGTGTGGTCATTGCCCACTTTTACGAGGAGATCTGTTTTCGCCTCTGTGCTGAGTTCGATGACGAGCTTGCCGTATTCCGGCATCGGCACGCGGGCGTCGTTGAGAAGCCATGTTTCGATCGATTTCGCGGAGACGATCCACTGCTTTTCCCAATCCTCACCGAAGGACTCGATGACTTGCGTCGTGCTGCCATCGGCTTTCACGTCCGCCTCTTCGAGTTGCTCGGGGGTGAACATCAGCATGCGCGTGGTCACGGTGAAAGTATCGGATTCTTGGGTGAGGGCAGGGGATTCCTTTGTTTGATCGATCTTGTAGCTGATGTTCGCAAAAACCCAGAACGGCTCATTAAGGTCATGAAGGCCGATTCTGCCGGTGTACAAGTCTGCTGTTTTTTCGGGTTTTATAAAATTCCAGAGGCGGGTGCGGTTTGTGGCATACTCTGTTAGTTTCCCGTCGCGGGTGAGATAGATGTCCACGCTAGCTATGGGCAGGGAGCTGTCTGGTACGATCTTTACAGTAGGTTGGCCGCCGGTGGCATTGAGATCCACGGTGATTTCCGGCTGGGCGGGGTAGGGGAAACTGCCCTTCAGATGAGCGTCGAACCACAGCTGCTTCGCGGCGAGGGCGGCGGCATCGTGCTTGTGGTTTACATGCATCGAGCGCGCGATGCGGAAATCCTTCGCAGGCATCTGGTCGATGATCCACTCGCTCGCCTCCACCAGGCCGTGGAAGTCATTGGACGGGCTCATGAAGAGCATGGGGACATTGATGAGATGTGCATAAGCCCCAGGGCTGGCAGTGCGGACTTTCAGGCTGTCTTCGAATTCAAGCGGTGGTGCGCAGGACGGCGCGGCCGCCTTGATGCGGGAGTCCATGGCAGCTGTCTGGAGGGTGATGACCCCGCCCATCGAGTGCCCGTCCACGCCGAGCTTTTCGCCATCCACTTCTTCCTGCTGCTCCAGAAAGGTGAGCGCGCGACGCGCGGCCAGCGTGCGGAGGAAATAGCCGTCATTGCGTGCGGATGGCACGGGATCGAAGCGCTTGTCATTGTTCGGCTCGATTCCACGAGATTCCGCAACCTGCCGTCCCTCCACCGCGCCCCAATCAGTCTGGGCGCTCTCAGGAAGGTCGTTTTCGGTGAGGTAGCGTTCGTCTCCACGCCAGCTCAGCGAGAGGGTGGCGTAGCCGCGTTTTGCATTATCGATGCACGGATCCTTGGAGCCTTTGCCGCCGCCGCCGTGGATTTGTACGATTGCAGGCAGGCCTTTTCCGCCTTTCGGAAAGCCGTAGATCGCGCCCATCCACGCTTTCTGCCCTTTAAAAGTGCCGATGCAATAGCGAATGGCACGGAGTGTGGTGCCTTCTTCCTCCCACTCTTTGATAATCTCTCCCTCGATCGGCTCTGCTCTCGGATCATAGCCTGCCCATGCCTCTTCGACCGTCTGCGGCGCGAGGCCATCTTTGAGCGGGGGAAGGGTTTCGCTTTGTGCGTTGAGCAGAGCCAAGGCGGGGGCGGTCAGAAAGGTGATCCAATGTTTCATGATTTGGCTTCCCCGAATCCATCGGAGGTTGGGAGCATCACTCCTATGGGAAACCTCGTCTATCCTCCGTTCGGATGAGTTGGCAGCGGATCTCAGAAAAAACAAGCGGAGCCTTCCTGAGAAGACCCCGCTTGGACACCGGGAATGAAAAGGAACCCGTTGCTATACCCATAAAAAACTTACCTCTTACCGGCGGCGGCGAACCATAAGACCAGCAAGTCCGAGACCGAGCAAAGCGAAGCTGGATGGCTCGGGGACGACGGTGATGGTATTGGAAGCTCCGGAGCCTGCCGCGAAGTATGTGGACGCGATTCCGAAGGTGCTATCAAGTTGAGCCATCGTGTAGGTGCCTGCTGTCACATCGGTGGTGCCGAACTTCGCGGAACCGAAGGTCAGATCCTGATCGAGCAATAGTGTTCCGCCGCTCAAGATCTCGAAGGTTCCTGAGGTGTTGGCGAAATCATAGTCAAAATTCATGATACCGGTTGATCCGATATTGAAGCTGGAAGCGCCAAGCGATCCCGCAGCGGTTCCATTCAAGGTGATCGTATCCACATCCCATGTTCCTGTGAAAACATTGGATCCATTGGTGACACTGAGAAAATCGGTAAGGCTAGTGCTGCCTCTCACCGTAATGTCAGTAAAGGTATTTCCCGCCAAAAGCTGAGAATTCAACCTCATAGTTCTATTATCAGTTCCTGTAGCAACCGTAAATCCCATAGCACCGGTTCCGGTAATGGTGCCGTTGAGTGATGGAGCGCCCTGCGCGTTGGTGAATGTGCCCGTCCAACCATTAAAAATAAGGTCAACCGTTTGGGTGGAACCTTTCCACATAACACTAGCACCGCTCGTTACAGTGAGCGAATCCCCCAAAAATGGGCCTGATAACCGGGTTAAATAGTTGGCTGGGTTATCGTTAACATAAGTGTTTCCTGATGTCGGAACCACGCCAGGCGCTTTTCCGTCTAATGACCAGAAGGCATCGTTGTAAAAAGGAGACACGTTGGGCATGGCTTGGGTTTGAAATAACACGGCGGCCTGTGCGCCTGTCGTGATTCCGATGAGCAGGCAGGCTGCACTGATAGTATGTCTCATAGTGTGTTTTGTTTGAAAATATAAGGATATTGGACTTTCTACTCGAAGTATCGGCCTCAAACTCATCACAAATATAGCCTTTTCCTCAAGTCTGTCTATCCTCCGTTTGGATGATGCGGTTTTCCCAAAACCCATCGACATTTCCACGGTGCTAGGCGATACCCGCCGGACGTTTCCATGAAAGTCACCACCACGCTTGCCAGCTCCCAAACGCCTGATGGGGAGCAACTCATCCTCCAAGAGCACGATGGCCAGTATTTCATGAAAGTGCGCGGAGTGCCTCTCATGAGCACCATCGCTTCCTCCTCGGAGCAGACGATGGCGGAGCTGGGCTGCTCGGACATGCCAGCAAGGCCACGTGTTCTTATTGGAGGCTTGGGGTTTGGGTTTACGTTAAGGCGTGTGCTAGAGCTCTGCCCGCCGGATGCTATCGTCGATGTCGCCGAGTTGCTGCCCGTGGTGGTGGAGTGGAATCGGGAGTTTCTGAAAGAGGTAAATGGAGGTCTAGTCGATGACCCGCGCGTGCACATCCACATCCGCGATGTCGCGGAGATCATCAAGAA
This sequence comes from Akkermansiaceae bacterium, assembly GCA_030725745.1. Lineage (GTDB taxonomy): Bacteria > Verrucomicrobiota > Verrucomicrobiia > Verrucomicrobiales > Akkermansiaceae > Luteolibacter. Next base: position 242 of record JANRFH010000014.1, on the reverse strand, counting down.
GGTGGGGAAAGATCGTTACGATGCTATCCTGCTGGATGTGGATAATAGCCCGGATCCTCTCGTTCAGAAGGGAAACGCCGGGCTTTACGATGGGGCAGGCATCGCTCTGGCGAAAGCGGCACTCAAGCCGGGTGGGCGAGTGGTCTATTGGTCGGCAAACCAAGACAAAGGCTTCGCGAAGGCGCTGGGAAAGGTTTTTGGAAATTCGGAAGCCATCGGCGCAAAGGCTTACCCGAAGGCGA
>JANRFH010000013.1 GCA_030725745.1 Akkermansiaceae bacterium | reverse complement strand
CGGGTATTTCTTCCGCAACTTCGTCCAACGTTCCTTCGCCGCCTTTTTGGCGGCTCTTTCGGTCACTTTGGCTCCAAAATAGAAATACTCTTGGGTGATCTGCTTGTTGTGATTGATGAGAATCCGGTAGCGGGAAATACCTTTGCTATCGGTCTCCCGGTAAAGCCCGGGGAACCCTTTTACTTTTCCATCCATGATTTTTCCTTTGTTTGAATTGAGTCGAGGCTCCCACAACTTCATATTTTTTGCCAAGAAATTATGTTGGTGTGGCTTGTTGGCTAGTTGATCGCATGGAGAACTCTCTCCATTGAAAGTTGAATTTTGAGAGTTGAGAGTTGAGAGTTGAGGCGTGTCCTGGGTGCTCACGAAACTGATCCGCTTCTACCAACTAGCCATTTCCCCATGGCTGCGTTTGGCGAGCGGTGGGCATGGTGTGTGCCGGCATGATCCTTCCTGCAGCCACTACGGCATCGAGGCGATCAAGGTTCATGGCGCGTTGAAAGGAACGTGGCTGACGATACGCCGTCTCCTCCGCTGCCACCCATGGGGCACACATGGCTACGATCCTGTACCGAAGAAAAAGAGTTAGCGAACCGGCCTCACCACTGGCCAGCCCTCCAGCCAGCTGAGCTTGAGTTGCATGCCGTAGAGCTCGCTGAGGACATCGGACTTCAAGATCTTCCGCTTTGCTCCGTCGGCGACGATTTTCCCGCGATCCAGCAAGATGACCCGGTCGATATCCGGAAGAATTTCCCCCGGATCATGGGTGACGAGAACGATGGTGCCAGCGCCTTGTGCGATGCTGCGTAGCCTTTCAAGCATCGCCAGCCGCGCGGCGAAATCTAGTGCAGTGGATGGCTCGTCGAGCACGAGGACTTCCGGCTCATGCACCAATGCACGGGCGATGAGGAAACGCCGTTTCTCCCCGGAGGAAAGCTGCCCGAAGAGCCTGCCTGCGAGATCCGCCACACCGACATCCGCCATCGCTTTCGCGGCGCGTTCTTTTTCGGATTTCTTGAAACGCATGTCGCCAGTCCGCCCGTAGGCACCGCGGAAGGCGGAGTGCACGACATCCGCTGCCACTTCATCTGGCAAAAACCTTGCGACTTCCTCCGGCATCACGAGGCCAACTCTGTGCCGCAGCTCCTCAAGGCACCATTGCTCCTCGCCGAAGACGCGGCACAAGGCTCCGGGCTTCGCCTCCGCGCGGACTTCCCCGGTCATGAGCTTGAGCAGGCTGCTTTTCCCCGCTCCGTTTGCGCCGAGGATGGCAACGCTTTCATCGCTACGCAGCGAGAGATTTAGATCGCGCAGAGCCAGCACATCGCCGCGCCAGACATTGGCGTTTGCAGTTTCGAAAAATTTCATACGACCAATAGCCCCCGGAACTTATGGTCGTCTCCGATCTTTTCATGAGTCACCCCTTCGAGGCGTAGTGACTGGGGCAAAGAGCCTCCCAAGGCAGGCACTGTCGCTCCGCAGAGAAGAGGAGCTTGATAAATGACCGCCTCGTCCACGAAGCCGCCGGCGATCATCGCTGAAGAAAATTTCCCGCCCGCCTCGATCATAACCGAGAGCACGCCTTGCTCGCGCACGAGATTCCGCAAGATCAGTTCAAGGTCCGCGCCGCTGCGTATGAGAGTCCTTTCCCGCCATTCATCTGAGAATAGCGCCGCCTCCACCTGTGATGTCTCTTGTTTGTCCGTGACCACGACGCGCCATGGCTGATTCCGACCTTCCAGTAGCTCAGGGACACGAATCGTCAGTGCGGGTTTGTCGGCGCGCACCGTTTCTCCGCTGGTGATAATAGCATCTACCTCTGCCCGTAGCCGCTGCACATCCGCGCGTGATTCCTCGCCGCTCAACCACTGTCCTTCGCCTGCCGGGCGGGTAATTTTTCCATCCAGCGACATCGCACATTTCCAGATCACCCATGGAAGGCCAGTGTGCTGGACTTTGGAAAACGGACGGAGAATCGCTTGGCATTTTTCCTCAAGAACACCCGAACTCACCGCGATACCTACCGCCTCTAATACGCCATCTGCGGCACCCGCGTGCAGGGGATTCGGATCCTGGCAGGCATAGACCACACGCGAAATCCCCGCAGCGATCAGCCCACCTGTGCAGGCGGGGGTGCGCCCAGTCGTGGAGCACGGCTCTAAGGTTACATAAGCGGTTGCACCCTTCAGGCAGCCTTCGCCGTGCTTGCATATCGCGTCGGAAATGGCCTCCACCTCGGCATGTGGCAGCCCGGCGCCGTGGTGCCACCCCGCGCCGAGAAGTTCTCCATTGTTTACCATTACCGCCCCCACCGGCGGATTCGGCGAGGTCTTGCCAACCCCTTTCCGAGCCTCGGCTAGAGCCATTGCCATCCATTCCTCATCAGTCATCTTCCGGAAAATGGAGACGCCCCGAGACCAAGTCCAGCCCGGATCGGCCACTCTTTGATGGCTGGGGTATAAATTTTATTGCCAAGTGCCGGTGTCGCAATACTCTGAGGGCATGTTTACACGCACCGCTCTCTGGATCCTCCTCGCCGCAATGGCGTTCGTTTCTTCCTCTTGCTGCTGCCTCTTCTAAAAAATCCAAAACACACAACGATGAAAAAATTCTTCAGCCTCCTTATTCTCGTCTCCCTTTCCTTGGGTTTCTCTTCTTGCTGCTCGATGTTTGGCATCGGCACGCAGACCGCAGGTTACCGCACTGAAACCAAGCAGGTTGCAGACGGTTACGACACGGTTTACGAAGAAGTCCGCTCCGATTCCAAGAGCGGCTTCGACTCCAAAGGCGGCATGACAGAAACTGTCGAAAAACAAGTTCCTCGCTACAAGACGATCACCAAGAAAGTCCGCGTTCCTTGCCAGAAATGCGTTCGCCTTTACTGCCCGAAGAAAGATTGCTGCGGCACAACAGCTGACGGAACTTTGGTGATGGTGACTGCTCAAGGTCCCACCGGCAGCCCGAATATCGGCCTGACTCCGACCATGAAGCCGCTCGCTCCTTAACCCTGCGAACGAATAAATTTTCAAACAAGCGCGGTGAGGTGATACCTCCCGCGCTTCTTTGTTTCCCCATAGCGCAAAAAGGGCTGGAAATCCCCGCCCCATCTCTCATCCTCTCCCCGTAGTATCCCTTTTCCCCAATATCATGTCAGTAAACATCGAAATGCCCAAACTCTCGGACACCATGACCGAGGGCACACTCATCAAATGGCACAAACAAGTCGGCGACTCTGTCGAGATCGGCGACATCCTTGCAGAAGTCGAGACCGACAAGGCGACCATGGAAATGGAGGCTTTCGATGAAGGCACGATCACTGAAATCCGCGTCCAGGAAGGTGAAAAGGCTGAGATCGGTGGAGTTCTCGCCGTGCTTGATGGAGATGGCTCTGGCGAATCCGCCGCATCAGCACCTGCTGCAGCAAGTAGCCCATCGCCTGAAGCTCCCGCAGCAGCAGAAACTTCATCAGCACCCGCACCTGTCGCCGCACCGCAGTCATCGGATGGTGAGCGAGTCAAAGCCTCGCCGCTCGCCCGCAAGGTCGCGGGTGAACTCGGAGTCGATATCTCCGCCCTTTCCGGCACCGGCCCTGCTGGCCGCATTGTCGCCGCTGATGTTGAGAAGGCATCCGCTGGCGGGGCGAAATCTTCCACCCAAGCATCTGCCGCCGCCGCCCTTGCCGCTGCTGCGAAAAGCAAGTCCACCGGAAGCGCGCCGGTATCGGCACCCGCGCCTGCCCCATCGGCCATCCAGCCAGTTGCTAAAGAAGGCGATCAGCGCATCGAGCTTTCCTCCATGCGCAAGGTCATCGCCTCGCGCCTGCTCACCTCGAAGCAGACCATCCCGCACTTTTACCTCCACGTGGAAGTGGATGCAGGCCCGCTCATGACGTTGCGCAAGCAGGTCAACGAGCAGTCTGAGAAGACCCACGGTAACAAGTACTCCGTCAACGACTTCATCCTTAAAGCCACGATCAACGCCGCCGAAGCTGTTCCTGCGATCAACGCGTCCTTCGCGGGTGATCACATCGTTCAGTTCAAGCACGTTGGCCTGTCCGTCGCCATCGCGGTGGAAGACGGCCTCGTCACCCCGGTCATCCGTGAGGCGGAAAGCAAATCCCTGCTCGCCATCTCACGTGCCGTGAAAGACTTCGCAGGCCGCGCCAAGGAGAAGAAACTCAAGCCCAACGAGTTCGACGGCGGCACGATCACCGTTTCGAACCTCGGCGCATGGGGTATCGATTCGTTCGACGCCATCGTCAATCCTCCGCAAGCCGCCATCCTTTCCGTCGGCGGTGCGATCAAAAAGCCAGTCGTTGATAAAAACGGCGAGCTCGCCGTCGGCCTCCGCATGAATATCGGCCTCTCCGCCGATCACCGCGTGGTCGATGGAGCCGTCGCCGCCACCTTCCTCGCCGAGGTCAAGAAGCTCATCGAGAACCCGGCGCTAATGCTTCTGTAAGCGGATTCATTGCAACATCTTCACGCCAGTCCTGATTCATTCGGGACTGGCGTTTTTTTATTCACCTAGGGCAATAGGGGAACGCTGGCACCCCAGGGCTAACTCGTTTTGGAATATTAACCGTGAATGCAGCGAAGAAGTTTGAACCGCGAAGGCGCGAAGGCGCAAAGTTTGGACTCTGTGGTTTCTTTATAGGATCTTAAAAAAACTTCAACTCGCTGGCTTAGCGCCTTTGCGGTGAAAAAACTCAAAGGATTTGGTTTTCCGGCATTCGTTCAAAATGAGGTAAGCCTAGCTGGCACCCCTGCCGGGGTGCTGGTGATCATTCGAGATATTCCGGGGGTGTTAGCTGCGCTCGACCCCCGGCTACTTGCTGAAATCCCTGCCGGGATAAAGAGGCGGATGCGCGGAAACTAACCTTGCTTTCTTCACTCCCTCGGCGGCTGGGCGGTGACGGTGCCGTCGCCATCTCCAGAGGGTAGAGCTGTCGTGCTTTTCAGCTGCTCGTTGTCCGGCATGGCATACATGTCGGGGAGGCGGAAGCCGCCGTCGTCATCTGCGGAGGGAAGCGGTGTTGGTGTTGGTGCGGGGGCAGTTGCCGCCGTCTCTTCCTTCGGTTTCCCCGCTACGCTAGGGAAAGTGATTTCCTGTTTTTCCAACGCACAGGAAGAAAATGCGATGGCGCAGGCGATGAGTGAAAGGATGGGTTTTTTCACAGGATGGCGGGTGACCTAGCGTGATTCGATCGGTGGAACCGGGCTGAGCGTTTTCGGGCCCGTGTAGAGGGTGAGCGGGCGGTAGAGGCGGTTGTCCCTGAGCTGCTCGAGGACATGTGCCGTCCAGCCGGAGGTGCGGGAGATGGCGAAGATTGGTGTGAAAAGGTCGGTCGGGATGCCCAGCGAATAGTAAACGGTGGCGGAGTAGAAATCGACGTTGGCCTCGAGTTTCTTTTTCTCGCGCATGATCTCTGCGATGCGCTCTGACATTTTGATCCATTTCGGCTCGCCGAGTTCTTCGGTGAGCTGGATGGCGAGGCGGCGGAGGTGCGGCGCGCGCGGATCAAGCACTTTGTAAACGCGGTGGCCGATGCCCATGATTTTCTCTTTCCGGGCGAGCTTGCCTTCGACCCATGCATCGACATTTTCGAGTTCGCCGATTTCTTGGAGCATGTGGATGACTCCTTCGTTCGCGCCGCCGTGAAGTGGCCCCTTGAGGGTGCCGATGGCTGCGGTGATCGCGGAATACATATCGGAAAGGGTGGCGACGGTGACGCGTGCGGAGAAGGTGGAGGCGTTCATTCCATGATCCGCATGGAGGATCAGGGCGACATCTAGGATGTGGGCGGCCATGTCGGTGGGCACTTCGCCGTTGATGAGGTAGAGGAAATGCTGGGCTTCGGTGAGATCCTCGCGGATTGGGGGAAGCTCAAGGCCATTGCGGAAGCGATGGAAAGCTGCGACTATGGTCGCGGACTGGGAGCAAAGGGAAAGCGCGATGGCGGCATCTGACTCGATATCCGGCTCACCGATGGAGGCGCGGTGGTCGTAGAGGCCGAGCATGGAGACCGCAGTGCGGAGCACGTCCATTGGCGAGGCGTCTTTTGGAGCGGTTTTCAGGAAATCAATGACAGGTGCAGGCAGGTTACGATCAGCACGCAGGCCTTTTTCGAAGCTGGCGAGTTCCTCTGCGTTTGGCAGGCGGTTGTGGTGGAGGAGGAAAATGACCTCTTCGTAGCAGCAGTTCGCCACAAGATCATCGATGTGGTATCCGACGTAGCTAAGTTCACCGATGTTCCCGATGACGTTGCTGAGGGAGGATTCATTGGCGATGACCCCTTCTAGGCCGCGTGCGTATTCTGACATGATGGGAGATAGGAAATTTTTTAAAAAGTGACCGCGCACAAAGAAGCGTTTTGCGTGCCGAGGTGCAAGGTTGAATCGGTATTCCATCGGATGCCATAGGAAAATGAGACTTGGTGCGCGTTATCCCGCCACGCAAACTCCCTGGAGGATCATGGATATTCTGGATGAGCGCCCGAAAAACAGCATGCAGGTGATGGTGACCGGCGGCTGTGGTTTCATCGGCGGGCATCTTGTCCGCAAGCTGCTGGGGATGGGATACAGGGTGCTGAATATCGACAAGCTGACCTATGCGGGGAATCCGGAGCTCGTCACCGAGTTCGATGCGATGGGTGGTCACACATTTCTCCATGCGGACATTGCTGATGCTGTGTTAATGAGGCAGGCGATGCGCAATTTTCGCCCGCGCTGGATCTTTCATCTCGCGGCGGAGAGCCATGTGGATCGCTCCATCGAGGGGCCGCTAGATTTTCTGAAAACCAATGTGCTGGGAACGGGTGTGTTGCTGGAGGCGGCGAGGGAAATGGGCGGAGATTTCCGTTTCATGCATATCTCGACGGATGAGGTTTATGGCAGTGCGGGGGAGGGGGTTCTTTTCAATGAGAACAGCCCATACGAGCCGAGTTCCCCGTATTCTGCGAGCAAGGCGGGATCGGATCACTTGGTGCGGGCGTGGCAGGAAACCTACGGACTACCAGTGATCGTGACGCATTGCGGGAATAACTACGGCACCGGCCAGCATCCTGAAAAACTCATCCCGAAGGTCATCGCCTGCGCCCTGGCAGGTGAGCCGATTCCTGTTTATGGAAACGGGCGGCAGGTGAGGGATTGGATCCATGTTTCTGATCATATCGCGGCTCTGATTGCCATCGCGGAACGGGGATTCATCGGCGAAACTTACGACATAGGGGCGCGCGATGAGTGGCGGAATACGGATCTCGTCTTGAAAATCTGCGGGCTGCTGGAGGAACTCACACCATCAGGCAAGGAGGGTGGATATGTTGGCCTGATCTGCTCGGTGAGCGATAGGCTAGGTCATGATTTCCGCTACGCGATTGATCCGTCAAAGATCGAAGGCACGCTGAACTGGAGCGCAGGGAAACGCCTGGCGGACGAGCTTCCTGAGCTTCTCGCGGCTGCGATCAGCGGGCGTTGATCGCCTCGATCGCCCGCTCAGTGAGCACGCGCACCTCGGCGTTGTTGGAATCGATGAGTTCCTGCAGAGCAGGGAGGCTAGTAGCGGAGCCGACCTGCCCAAGCAGCTTGATGGTAGAGCGCTGCAAGGGAGCGTTTTCTGCATTGATCTGTTTGAGAAGCAACGGCTCGATAGCGGGGCCGAATTTCGCGAGATGTTTTTCCCAGAGTCCGGGGTTTTGCAGCCAGAGCTGGTTCACAAGCGGAATGGCTTCTCCGATTTCTTCCTTCGCAGTTAGCTCCACTAGGCTTTCGGGAACTGGTGATCCAGCCGCCACTAGTTTGCGGATGGCTTCCAGTGCGGCTTCGCCCGCCGGGCCAGGTTCCTCTGCCCATTTGATGAGGGCTTTTGCTAAGGAATCATGGAAATCGACTCCCGGCTGGGTCATGATGCGCACCAATTTTTTAGAGATGTCCGAACGAAAAATTTTTGGCTTTGCATTCGCCAGTCGCTCGACTGCACGCTCGACCCTGTCTATGTCGATGTTATCTAGTTCATATTGGTTGAGGGCATAGAAGGCCGGATCGCTCGGGTTGTTGAGCTTCTCGGAGGATCCGGTCTTGAATAGGTCGTTGTTCACTTTCACGACGATCACTCCGATATCTGGGTGGCTCTCGGTTGTTTCACCCAGTTTGCCGGCGATGCGTGCGACCTCTTCGAATTCTTTGTTCAGCTCTGTGAGGATCATCAGGTATTCGTCATCTTCACGAGGGAAGGGGTGGGAAGTCGGCCCTGCTTCAGTATCGCGAATCAGGTAGTCACGCACCGTGTACATGTTGCGTGGGACGAGGTTTGTTAGGTAAATGCCAAAAGCTTGCTGGCCGTTTGCGAGTTTTTCCATCTCCGCCTGCTCGTCCTCAAGAGGTTTGGTGGTGAAACGCTCGCGGAGTTCCGCCTCAGGATCGATCTCATCCACAGGAAACGATGGCCGCTCGAATTTTTCGGTATTTTCTGCCGTAGGCTTACCGGTGAGTGGCTGACCTTTGAAAAAGAATGGAATTGTGATCAGCCCGGCGGCCAACAGGATGCCGAAAAATCCGGCCTTTTTCTTGGAGCGCGGGTTTGCATACATCAGCAGCCCGAAACCGATAACGGCGACAAAACAGGCGATGATCAGCTTATTTTCGAGCGTCATGGCGGAAAATGAACTGCTCTGCCCGACGGAGAAAATAAGGATGAGCGCTGTAAAAATCATGAGCCCGACACCGATAAGACCCGCAATAACGCGCTGGGGAGATACTGGGCCGACTGCTGATGGGCTGACATCATCATAGCGCATCGGCTGCAAGCCCGGAGGTGCCGCCGCAGCAGACATCGGGACACGCTGGAAGCGGCTGAGTCCTGTAGCCTTCCGCTCGCCTGGATAGAATTTCTTGGTGCGGAGGATGACCTCGTCATTGATTCGGAAACGCGCGTCGCAACCACCGCATTCCACCATCCTGTCCATCAGCGATGGTTCAACGGAGAAGCGTTGGCGGCAACTCGGGCAACGGATGCTCAGGTTGTCTTGGGAATCTGGCGTTTCGGGCATTTTCGACCTCAAGTTGCATGAGCCGTCGCGGAATTGCAACCCATTGGAATCACCTACGAAATAAATACTTAAGATAAATTAGAAATTGACCTAAATGGAATTTAAACCATGATGAGCAGCAACTAATTCAGATAGCCCATGGAAACTTTGCCCCTCGCCCCATTGCCTTCCGAGAACCATGAGAAAAAGCGCTCGCGTGAATACTGCGGTAGCGAGTGTTTCATTGATGAAGCGGTCGTGCTCGGCGTCATCGCTAGAGGCACCTATGACAGGGTTTATGTAAAATCTGAGGATATGGTTCTTGCTTCAAACGAGGATGATTACGCTGGCTGGGCACTGCCGGTGGCTTCTCCATTCCGCAATATGCTTTCGGAAGGCAAAGTGTCTAAGGAACGACCTACACGCCTCCCTGCGCCACCCGTCCGGCAATACGATCCTTCTACAGAAGCTGGTCTCTCCGAGCCATATCGCGGCGGTCATCGCTGGTGGATGTTCGGTATTTCCGGAGCGATGGCCTGCGGCATTCTTTCTCTAACACTCCTTAGTCTCGCTCAGCGCAGCAGTTTCGGAAATATCGCTGAGGGCTATATGCCCGCTCCGCGCCTAACCGATCGCGGCGTCATCGTGGAGGAAACGCCCGTCGAGGCACCCACCCTGACCTCAATCCTTCCGAACGAGCGCTAGGATTTCCTTTTTCTCTGTGGCAGAAATGACTCGTCACGGCGCGGTCATCCGTCTGAAATCACGGCAGTGATTCATCCCACCGCCATCATTTCTCCCAAGGCCGAGCTCGGAAAGAACGTCCGTGTCGGGCCATATTGCACCATTGGTGCGAATGTGACCCTCGGCGATGACTGCGTGCTTCACTCCCACGTTGTGCTTGAAGGCACCTCCACCTTCGGGAAAAACAACGAGTTCTTCCCATTTGCTGCGATCGGCGGGAAAACGCAGGATCTCAAATACATCGGTGAGCCCACCGCCCTTGAAGTCGGCGATCACAATGTCTTTCGGGAAAACTCCACCGTGCACCGCGGCACCTTCGAGGAGCTGCCCACCCGCATCGGCTCGCACAATCTTTTACTCTGTTACTCCCACATCGCCCACGACTGCCAACTCGGAGACCACATCATCCTCTCGAACTCCACCGGCATCGCAGGCCACGTCACCATCGAGGATCACGCCATCATCTCCGGCTTTGCTGCCGTCCACCAGTTTTGTCGTGTGGGGAAACACGCCATCATCGGAGGCCTCGCAAAGGTCATCCAGGACGTCCCTCCCTTCATGATCGTAGATGGCCACCCGGCCAGCACCCGTGGAGTGAATCTCGTCGGTCTGCAGCGCCGGGGTTTTTCGGAAACTGACATCCGCGACATCAAATCCGCCTACAAGCGCCTGTTCCTGAAAAAAGACCAGAACCTCGCCAACAGCCTCGGCTCCCTCAAAGCAACCTCCGCCGCAAACAACGCGCACGTCGAGCACCTCATCCATTTCATCGAGAACTCCCAGCGCGGCGTCTCTCGCTGATACATGGAGCGCAATATGGAGCGCGGCTTTGCAAGCCGCTTCCCTGTGCGTCAACCCAACTCCACGCACGCTCAAAAAATCCTCCATGTCGTGAGCACCCCGGAAAACCGCACGCAAGACAGCGGCTTAAAATACCCAAGGGGCACACCGACCCGCGCTCCATATTCGCTCGTCGAGGCCGCCGTGAGCCACCTCTCGGGAAATGCAGAGCAGCGCCTCACCGCCATCTCCGTCCTCTCGGAAACTGCCGATCCGGATCACCCGTTGGCAGCGGAAACCATCGCTCGATGGGAGGCGGTCGATTGCAGGAAATTTCCGTTTCTTTGGAAGACCGCTATCTACCTCGCTGCTTTGGCCGCACTGATTGCGGTGGTGGTGTCGCAGCGGGATGACATTGTCTTCATTACGAAACTTCACGACGCTTCGATTTTAGAGGCTTCGGACGCAACTCTTCCGAAAGGTCTCTCGAAACATCAAAAGCTGCTACTTGGTGATCCGAGCGTTGAATATTACAATAGCATCGAGAATTCGGAAGCTCTCCATCTCAGCGAGCCTGAGAATCCCGCCTATTTCTCCGAATATGCTTTAGATTATATGCGATCCTTCGATGAACTTCCACCAGGAGCTCTCGAAACAGCATCCCGCATCGACCCCGGGAATTCGTTTTTCCTCTATCTCTTCGCCGGAAATACGGAAAACAATACCATCGAAATGGAACCGAGAACCGGTTCCTCTCCGAAGCCTCGGATCGTAAAAGGCGTAAGGCTATCACCCGATCCTGAGGAAAGGGAATATAAGGTCAATGATCAGGCGGCTTACGAAAGATCCCTCGAACTCATCGAAAAAGCCTCCAAGTTGAAAGGCTTCCAAAGCTACTCAACGACCATGATGAGGGAGAGAATGAGTTGTTTCCGGAACACGGATACAACCAAGGAGATGGTGACTGCGCTGTTATTGACTTACGGACGAGCAGGTGGAAGCTTTTCTCTGCTGAAGGTATCCACCGTGCTCTCCGCAAGAGCTCAGGAATTATCTAACAACGGAGACAAAGAGGGATTCCTCAAGCTGGTGGACATGCGCCAGCAATTTATCGAAGCCTTGTTAGGAAATCCGGATGTGGGTCTGCTCAATGAGCTGGTGAACTCAGTGTTGGTCGCGAACACCGCCGAGTATTTCTACTACGCGGCGAAGAGGCTTGGCTTGGCCGAATTGGAAAAGCAATTCGGCGATGAACACCAAGCCATGCAGGATATCAAGGATCAGAAAAGACTTCGGTCATCGTCCGACCACGATTGGGTGACTGAAAAGTCCTCTGTATTGGCGGGTTTCATGTTTCCCATGCTCATGTGTCAGGTCGATACCCCTCCACCTATCACCCCAGAAGATCTCGCACCCCAACGCTATGCGGATCATGCCCTCGCCATGCGCATCGGCCTGATAGCTGTCGCGCTCTCCCTGCTTATCTTCGCCCTGCCCGTTTTCCTCTTCCGTTTCGTCTTCCCCGCTTCATTGAGAAAAACCGCCGCCCGCCTGATCCAGCTTCTACGCCCTGTTGATTGGCTGCTATCGATCTCCCTCGGGGTCATCTTACCTCTTGCTGCCATCTTATTACTGAACCGCTTCACCGATCTTGGTGGCCGGGAGTGGTCGGTCAGCCATTTCCTCTTCCTTTTCCCGAGCGTGCATCTGGTGGTTGTTCTCCTGTGGGTATCGCTCGCGCCTGCGGCCATCATCCGCTGGCGGTTATTGCGCCGGATTAGGGCACTGGGCATTCGTGGCATTCCTGCGCTCACCGCCGCGCCAGCTCTCCTCGGTGTTACCGTCCTCACCATATTTGCCTATCCGGCGATCATGAAATTCGGTATGGATACGCCCGTCCTGATCGGCTTGGCCGCTCCCGTGGCCTTCTGGCTAGCTGTAGTTTTCGGAAACGCACTTCACGGCCTTATTGGAAAGGCACAGCACCGAATTTCCCTAGCCGCAACGTCCATGGCCATCCTCCCCGGCCTCTCTATCGCTATCATTGCGATCCTTGCTGTCCTGCCAATTTACAGAGCCTCGGAGATCCATTGGCTCGCGCAGGACACGCTCAATAGCATCAATCCAGATGCCCCGGATCTCGGACAATACGAGTTCCGAGTCGCCGCCCAGAACCGCAAGGAGATCCGCGAGGCTCTCGGTATGGAAAACTGACTTTCGCCCACCAATCCTGTAAATCTTACGTAAATCCCGGCCCCGCCACTTGCAGGGTCGGGATTTTTCATATAACAGCAGAGTGCCTGTTAGGGCGAACGCACAAAAAATGAAACGACTCCACCCCCTCCTGCTCTGTTTTCCACTCCTTTTCGCCAACGCCCATGCGGGTGAAGCCGAAGACGCTCTCCTCAAAGCCGCCACTGAAGGAGACGCACCGCGCATCGTTCTCGCCCTCGCCGAGGCAGATCCAGATATCCGCGGAAAAGATGGCCAGACACCGCTCATGCTCGCCGCCGCCTCCTCTGGGCAGGGGCAGATGCTGGCATCAAGGACAACACTGGCAAGATCGCCCGCGATTTTCTCGATGTCAGGGGTGAGGCCTTCGCGCCGCTTTCTCTCATCCTCCGCGCGTACGCTTTCTGTAAAGAATACGGCCGCGTGCCGGAGCCAGTGAAAACGAAACACCTCGCCCTTATCAACGACAACTGGGTCGATCCCTTCCACCCAACTCTGAAAAGTTCTTACTACGTAAACGAAGCGGAGCTCAAAGGAAAGAACGGCGTCGATGACGATAAAAACGGCTTCATCGATGACATTTATGGGTGGAATTTCCTCAACGACGAACCGCTCGTCGCCCCGCAGCTCAACATCGACGACACCGAGGAGACCAAAACCTTCCTCCGCCAGCTTCTGACCGATTACCTCGCCGCTGCCAAGGGCGATGAGAAGATGGAGGAAAGGCTCCGCAACCGTTACGAGAATCCGCTCGTCCGCCAGATCGGCTTCGGCACACTCGCCGCCGCAAACCTCGACCTCAACGACTTCGTCTATGCGGAGATGCTCTATTCCGCCTCGCACGGCACTCACGTCGCCGGGATCATCCAGAAATACAGCGATGGCAAGGCGCTCATCCACGGCTCCGCACTAGGCCAGGTCACCCCGCCTACAGGTCGCGTTTTCACGGACACCGCAGGCCTGGTGAAGCTCGCCGAGAACTCCCCAGATTACGCGAAATTTGTTTCCCAAGTCATCACCCTTTTCCGCGCAGAAGCGGTGAAAAAAGGCCAACGCGCCTCGGATTACCTCCGCACTTGTGGTGCTGGCGTGGCAAACATGAGCTGGTCACGCCCCCGCCCTTACTTCGAGGGCATGGCCAGCGAGCTGGAATACATCTACACGAACTTCGGCAAAAACCCGTCCTCCGTGAAGCAGAACTACCAAGGCGAGGAGGGCATATTGCTCCAGAACCTCGTGCTTGAACTCACCATCGCAGACGCCGCCGCCTTCGCTATCGCCTTCTACGAAAACCCCGATGTCCTCATCGTCATCGCAGCCGGTAATGAGACGGCGGACAACGACACGCTCCTTCCTTCGCCTCCCTACCTCTCGCGCTTTTTCCCGAACGTGATGACCGTCGCCTCGCTCGATGTAAATGGAAAGCCCTCCGCCTTCACGAACTTTGGCACGCGCTCAGTTCAGATCGCCGCCCTCGGCGAGGACATCGTCTCGCCCATTCTCGCCCATCTTGAGGCGGAAATGTCCGGCACTTCAATGGCTTCCCCGCTTGTCGCCGGTGTCGCTGCTGGCATCCGCAAGGATTTCCCAGAACTGACCGCCACCGATGTCCGCCGCTTGCTCGAAGCATCCTCAAAACGCACCGAAAGCCTTGCCTCGATCTGCTCCACCTCGGGAGCCATCGATCCCGAAGCCGCCCGCAAAATGGCCGCTTCATTCACTAGCGACAACCTCGCCATGCTGGTGGAAGAAGCCCGCTCTGCGAGAAAGCCCGGCCGCGATGGCCCCGTCATTAACGTCCCGGAAATCAACTCCAAGCCCACCCCAAGCACTCCCAAGGAAGGCCAGGGCGCGCCTTACCGCATCACCTCCGTCGCCGGAGATGATGTCCCCAATGACGATGCCGATGGCTGGCTCTTCGTCATGACCAAGGGCACCACCATCCAGGAGCAGACCTACAGCATGCCTGGGCCGTGGCCAAACGATTGGATCAAGGAGCAAAGAACCAAAGGATTTAGCATCACTGGCTCCGCAGGCTCCGGCGATCACACCATCGTCGTCATGTCCAAGGGTTCCGGCCTTGGCGATCAAATCATCTCTCCAGACGGTGCATACCCCACCAACTGGATCAGCGAGAACTGGTAATCATCCGCCAGTCCCATGAAATCCTTTTTCCTGCTTCTCACCCTAGCCCTGCTCCCCTCCTGCGGAGACAAGGCGAAGGGGCAGGCGAAGGAAAAGGAAATCAAGCAACGCATCGGTAAGACCATGGAGCAAGCATTGAAGGAAAAAGACCTTACGCTTGGCTCCCCGGTCTTTATCCGCGCCTTCAAGGAGGAGCGTGTTCTGGAGCTTTTTGTGGAGAATATAAAGTCAGGGAACTACGAGCTTTTCCGTAGTTACAAAATCGCCGCCGCCAGCGGAGAACTTGGCCCCAAGCTCGCCGAGGGCGATGGGCAGGTGCCAGAGGGATTCTACTTCGTCCCTCCCTCCGCCATGCTGCCGACCAGCCGCTACCACCTCGCCTTCAACATCGGCTATCCCAACGAATTCGATAAGGCAAACGACCGCACTGGCTCCTTCATCATGATCCACGGCTCCAATGTCTCCATCGGCTGCCTCGCCATGACTAACGAGAAAATCGAGGAAATCTACACCCTCTGCAATGCCGCCCACAACGGCGGACAGCGCTTCTTCCGCGTCCACATCTTCCCCTTCCGCATGACCGAAGCGCGTATGCAAAAGGCTGCCGCCGATCCCAATTTAGCCTTCTGGAAAAACCTCAAGACCGGCTACGACCTCTTCGAGAAAAATAAAGTCCCGCCGGATGTTTCCGTGAAGGACAAGCAATACGTCTTCAAGTAGAGTCACGGTCAGTGACCTATCCGCGACTGCCATCCGCCATCCCGCCGGGCGGCATGCAGCACAGCTACGACCAGAATGGATTCCGTGTCCTCACTGATCCGGTAAATCACTCGATAAGGAAAACGCTCAGGATATCTCCAACGGATGTCCATAGTCGGATGGCGCCGCGAACCGATATGGGGATGTTCCACTATTTTTTCCCACACCCTGATGATCTCCTCCACGAACACAGCTCCAAGACCAGATTCGCGCGATTCATACCAGTCAGCAGCCTCCGTGACATCATCTGCAACCTCGGGGCGGAATTCCAGAATCCAGCTCATTTGCCGAAACCGGAGCGTAGCGCTTCTTTCATTGCCTCGAACGAAACCGCCGTTGAGTAATCTGCCTCGTGATCGGCAAGGCGAGATTTTACGACACTCAGCTCGGCGTCGGATAACCCGGGTTCATCGAGCTCAATCGCCCTGCGGATCAGCAACTGCCTCTCGGCCATTGAAAAGGCAGGAAGCTCCTCGAGGATTTCAGCGAGACTCATGCAAGCATCATAAACCGATTTTCCACCGAGTCACCTGCAAACCTTATTGCTGATGCCGGAAGTCACCTCGAAAGACAATTGATGCGTCTTCAAGTAGCCGCTTTTCATGGCGTAAATCTTCCGCTAATCCTCACAGGTGATCCCGGAACCCAGTCCACTCATCGATGCCGCAACCAAGCCCTTCGCGGACAATGCGGAGCAACGGCTCGCCGCCATAGCGATATTGGATGAAAAAGCTGACTCCTATCACCCGGATGCCGGAGTTGCCATCGCCCGCTGGAGTATTTTGGATGCGAAAAAATACCCTCATCTCTGGATAGGCATACTCTACGTCCTCGCCGGTGTTTCGTTATTGGTTTCCAATCATTCGGCGAAAAAGGTGTCCGATATTTTCCGCGAAATTCGTGTTTCGAGCTCTTTATATCACACCTCCACCCAATTCCCTTCAACGCATTTTACCGCTGGGGAACTTCTTTTGTTAGGCGACCCTTCGTTGAGTGCATTTAAACAAAAAGAAGCCCTGTATCTCAGTGCCCCGGAGAACCCGGCATATTACTCGGAATTTGCTTACCAATACGCGGAAATGCGCGGAGTCCTGCCTCCGGACTACCTCGATACAGCCTCAAGTATTGACCCCGAAAACTCATTTTTCCCATATATAGCCGCAGGGAGAATCGGAAAAGAAGCCGTCTCCAAAGTGAGCAGTGCATACGGCAGAAGCTCAAATCCGGAAAGGATGCGCGATGGCGTAGCTCTTCGCCCTATCCCTGATGAAACCGAGTGGGAGATTGCCGATGTCACCGCCTTCACAGAGGCAATGGATCTAATCTCGCAGGCCGCCGCGTTAGATCGTTTGGATAGTTATGAGACCATGATGATGGAAGAGCGGCTGAAACTTTTTCCAAAGAACACTGCGTTAGAGAAACTGCGGGCTTTGACCTACTCAGCAATGCAAACATCCCAAGTCATATCGCTCCTAAAAGTCGCCGATGTCATCTGCACCAGTGCATACCTCCACTCAGTGGAAGGCGATGAGGAGGGCTTCCGCCGAGACTTCGCTCTTTCCGAGGCATTTTTAAAGCAGATCAGCAAAAGCCCGAAATCGACACTGGTTGGTGAGATGGTGTACAACGCAAATGCAGATAGCCTTACCCGCACAATGCTCCACGGTGCAGCTCGGCTGGGGCTGGAAGATCTCGCAGAACTTCTTGATGCCCGTTCGGCAAGATTTCAAGAGCTGAAGGATCTGCGGGTGATTCGTGGAAAAAACTCAGACGACATTATCGATAGGCGCGGTTCGGTGCTGCATGCATTTACTACGCCGACGGGGTTAAGATCCGTCCCTGACCCACCTGTGATCAATGATTTGCTTCTCACACCCGGGCGCCTTGCCGATTACGATTTTGTATCCCTGATATTTGTTTGGATGCTGCTCCTCTTACTTTTCCTCTCGGCCATGAGCGTATTATTCTTCCGCCTGCGGGCTTCCGCAGTGATTGAGAAGCTAGCCCGTCGGCTATCAGGACTCTTCAGCGCAAGGGACTGGGTATGGATCATAGGGCTAGGAGTCATTGCACCCTTCGCCTTCATCTACGCCGTCAGCTGGCTAACTCCGATGGGGGGGAGAAGCCGGGGCTTGAGTTCCATGGGCTTCATTTTTCCGGCCATACACTTTATGATTCTTCTTCTGCTTATCCTCAGCGTTCCGCCACTTATCATACGCTGGCGCATGCGCAAAAGGCTCGGTGCTTTTGGCATTGCAGAACATGTTCCCCACTGGCGCTGCCTGTTTCCCATTATTGGAATTACCATTGCTCTCACGACTTTTCCATTGCTTGGCAACCAGTTGTTGTCAGAGCCACTCTACTTTTCTTTAGCACCAATACTCGGACTGTGGGGCTTATCGATTTTGATCAGCGCGTTCATTGCGCTACTCGGGAAAAAGGATCACTGCCTCCGTAACTCCATCTCCGCCCGCTTGCTACTCCCGGTATTTTCCTCCGCGATCATCATTGCCGCTATCTCAGTACCAATCATCTATGCCTCGGCTGAACGCTGGTCTGCAAAAGACAAACTCAGCTATGTCGTCCCCCAAGGTTTCAATTTCATCGAGGCGAAAATCGCCGACCTGAAGCGCAAGGAAGTGAATGCTGTCCTCGGATTTCAAAACTGACACCTCTGGTGGTCCCGGGTGGAATCGAACCACCACCTACGGCTTCGGAGACCATCGTCCTATCCATTGGACCACGGGACCATTCCGGTGCGAGGAGCAAGGGTGTATCCATGAACGCCCGCTTTTGCAAGGAATACCGTGGCTAGAGCAGGGTTAGCCCTTGCCCGTCTGGGAAATTTCTACTATTTCCGCCGAATGCCTATCGCAACTCCTGCCCAATACGCCGCGATGATTGATGCCGCCCAGAAAGGCGGATACGCCTACCCGGCGATCAACGTCACCTCCATCACCACCATCAACGGTGCGCTCAAAGCCTTTTCCGAAATGAAGTCCGACGGCATCATCCAGGTGTCCACCGGCGGCGGCGAGTTCGCCTCCGGCACCGCCGTGAAGGATGCTGCCTTCGGTGCTATCGTGCTTGCAGAGGCCTGCTACCTCCTTGCGGAGAAATACGATGTCCTCATCGGCCTCCACACCGATCACTGCCACCCTGAGAAAGTCGAAGGCTTCCTAAAGCCGCTCCTTCAGGCTTCCCGTGAGCGTATCGCCGCTGGCAAAGGGCCACTTTTCCAATCCCACATGTTCGATGGCTCCGTCGTTGACCTGAAGGAAAACCTCGAAATCTCCAAAGCCCTCCTCAAGGAATGCGCCGAGCTCGGCATCATCCTCGAAGTCGAGGCTGGCTGCGTAGGTGGAGAAGAGGACGGCCACGACACCTCCGGCCTTCCTATTGATAAGCTATACACCACACCCGATGACATGGTGCAAGTCTATGAAGCCCTCCAGCCAATCGGCCGCTTCATCTTCGCCGCCACCTTCGGAAACGTTCACGGCGCCTACAAGCCCGGCTCGGTGAAGCTCAAACCATCCATCCTCAAAGACGGCCAGAAAGCGGTCATGGACAAGCATGGTGCTGGTGCAGAAATGGATCTCGTCTTCCACGGCGGCTCTGGCACCTCTTCCGAGGATCTCCAAGAAACGCTCGACTACGGTGTCATCAAAATGAACATCGACACCGACACTCAATATGCATTCTCCCGCCCTATCGTCACCCACGTTTGTGAAAACATAGAGGGCATGCTCAAGATCGACGGCGAAGTTGGAAACAAGAAGCACTACGATCCTCGTTCCTACCTCAAGAAAGCCGAGCAAGGCCTCTGCGACCGCATGAAGACTGCCTGCGACGACCTCAAGTCCTCCGGGAAGACTATCTTCGGCAAGGCCTGATACCTGCAACGGATTTAACTTCAATAGCCCGACTCTGTTCATCCGGAGCCAGGCTTTTTTTATCAGCGCAGAGTTCAGTTCTTACGGTGGCGCGATGCGCAAGAAATTTTCTTTAGGATTTTTCTAAAATCTTTCTTGCCGTGAACGTGTTATCTTACAGACTTCCTCGCACTACCAAAGGAAACTTCACTAATTTCATGACTCAAAAACTCGCAACTCGTCCGCGCTTCACAGCGACCGCCACCATCATCGCGTCCCTCCTGGCAGCTCCCCAGCTTTTCGCTCAGGAAAAGAAAGCGACTCTCCTTGACCAATGGGTGCTCGACGGCGGCTCGACGATGATCTTCATCGGCATCGCCATCGTCGCATTCATCGCGCTTGCGGTGTTCAACTTCATGAATCTCACCAAGGCGAAGTTCTGCCCATCCGATCTTCAGGCAGCTCTCATGGGTCACATGACCGATTGCCGCGTCCGCTCCGCCATCGAGCTCGCAGCTTCCCATCCTTCCTACCTCGGCCGCATGGTCGCCTATTCTTTCCCGAACATCGATGCCACTCAGCCTGAGACTCTCGGCCGTGATCAGGTGGAAGACGCCATCGCAGACTTCACCAACAACGAATCCCGCAAGAACATGCAGTGGATCAACTACGTCTCACTCATCGCCCAAGCATCACCGATGCTCGGACTGACGGGAACGGTTATCGGTATGGTCAATGCCTTCGCAACCCTAAAAACTGCAGGTGCTGCCGATCCATCACAGCTCGCAGGTGACATCTCCGTCGCGCTTTTGACCACCCTCTGGGGACTGATCAACGCGATCCCATGTATCATCACCTACTACGTTCTGAAGAATAGGTACAACTCACTCGTCGCCGATTCCTCACACGCCGCTGAGGAAATGCTCAACGCTGCTATCGCCACGGTCAACGCGGACACACTCTACGCCAAGATCCCAGAAGGTATCGCAGTCTGAGAAACGGAGTGAGCCTGCAACTGTGGAGAGGCGGCAAATCAGCTCCTTCTCCACATAACAACCTCCGTATCCCACCAACACCGAAGAACCCCAATGGCATCCAAGAAACTCAGATCGGCTCCAGAAGAGGACGAAGCCAAAGTCGACATGTCGCCTATGATCGACATGGTCTTCCTGCTCCTCATCTTCTTCATCGTCAACGCTACCGCCATCATCGTGAAGACCGACCCCGAGGTCATGCCTCCGATCGCGAAAAACTCGAAGGCGCAGGAAGATGGGCGTGGCCGCATCGTCATCAACGTTTGGGAAGACGGCACCTACACGTCTGAGAATCTCGTGCAACTGCCCGATGAGACCGCGATTTTCGAGGTCGTTAAGGCGCAGAAGGCTGAGATTGATAAGCTGGGCATCGTGCCGAAGCTCCACCTCCGTGGAGACCAAGACGCCGTTTTCAAATACTCGCGTGCTGCCATCCGCTCTGCTGCCGCTGCCGGTGTCGATCAGGTAGTCTTTGCCGTTTACCCGACGCACAAGGGGCTGAAACAAAAATAAATCCTTCCACTTCCCATGGCACGTCACAAAAAATCCCTCCGCGAACCGGAACCAGATCCAGAACTCGACATCTCGTCGCTTATCGATGTCTGCTTCCTGCTCCTCATTTATTTCCTCGTCACCTCCACCATCACCCCGCGTGAAACGGATCTGGCGATGACCCTGCCGGCGAACACCCCGTCCTCCGCAGAGCAACCTAAGATCGAGCCGATGTTCATCCGCGTGGATGGCAGTGGTGTCATCTACACGGGCACCGGAGCAGGCCAGCAGCAGTTGGATTCCGATACCAGTGTGCGCGAGGTTCCTCTGCTCGATAGCCAGCTCGAGCTATACTCCGCAGCTGCAGCCAGCGCTGGTAGCCAGCCGCTAGTTCAGGTTTACGTCGACCCCGGCGCGACCCAACAGCGCGTCATCGACGTGCTGAATTCGCTCGCCGGTGCCGAAATTACCTCAATTACGTTCACCGATCTCATCGAGTGAGGCATTTTTCCTTTATTTCCCCCTAAAATCTTTACGCCGTCGGACGTTCCAGCTTGCAGGACGCACCCGGCGGCTTTTATTTTCAAAAATACCGTCGCAACTTCCGTTTTCCTAACTTCAGAAACTCCTCCACCTTCACAGGCATGAAAAAACTTCTTATTCTTCTCGCGCTCGCATTCTCCGTCACCCCTCTTTCCGCTCAAGGCGAAGATCTCGGCACTTTGGTCGACAGAGCCCTTAAAGCCATGAACGAGGGCAATTGGGAGGAAGCCTACAAGATCAATGCGGATGCGGTGAAGCGCTTCGGTTCCAACCCGGAATCGGCGAACACCACCTACGGCCCGCAGTTCGGAGTCATCCTCTACCGCAAGGGTGCCTGTGAGATGATGCTCAAGAAATACGAGGATGCCATGAAGTCCTTCGAGTCCTGCTACAAGGACTACCCGAACAATAAGACCAGTGGTGGCAACCTTTTCAACAAAATGGCTCTCCTCAAGTGGGGCGATGCCGCATTCAGCGCGAAGAAATATGAGGTCGCCATTGAGCAGTGGAAGAAATTCCTGAAGGAGCGCGACAAAGATCGCGACAATTATCAAAGGGGCACCTTCCACGTGAACATGGCCATCTCCCATTACAAACTCGGCAAAATCCCCGAAGGTAACGAGCACCTGGAGATCGCGATCACCAACCGCAACACCTTCCCAACCTCAGACACCGCCATCATCACCGGCTTCCAGACCTTGGTCGAAGCCGCTCTGAAGGCCAAGGACGCCAAAGTGCTCGATGATTTCATCAACAAGAACAAGGGCGCAATCGTCGCTCCGCCTTTCGTCATGCAGCGCTATTCCAAGCTTTTCATGAAACTTGCGGGTGATGCTATCGCCATCGAAATGGACAGCACGGCCTTCAGCCTCTATCAGCTCGTACCTTCCTCGGAAGTTGCCATCGATGAACTTCGTGAACGCATCGCATCGATGGGCAGTCTTAGCCGTATCCCAGACGGGGCGCTGAAGCTCGATAAAAAGCAGTTAGAGGAGGAACTCAAGGCGCTGGAAGCAGAGAGTAAGGGCGACAAGTCCATGGAAATGATCAAACTCGCGGCCACAGCCTACCTCCGTGAGAAAAAAGGCAACGTCCGTGCTTCAAACGCCGCCTACCTCCAGCTTGAGGATTATTATCCAAAGGCCGAGAAGCGTGAGGAAAACCTCTTCCGCCTCGTCAGCACCTCATCAATCCTCGGTGAAATGGGCACCGTCCAGAAGTACGGAGCACGCTTCCTCCAGGATTTCCCGGGATCCAAACACGCTCCCGACGTCCGCAAGCTCATGCTTTCCTCCCTGTTCTTCGATGGTGAATACGAAGACTGCATCACCATCGCTTCCGATCTCATCGATAGCGGAACCGTTAAGGAAGGCACCAAGGAACACGACCTCGCGCTCTTTGTCCTCGGTGGTTCATATTATTACACCGGCAAATACGACAAGGCCGCCCCGTTACTTGAGGATCACGTGAAAGCCTACAAGGAGAGTGACTACAAGGCTCCCGCCGCCTATTTCGAAGCATCGAACCTCACTCGCCTCCAGTACTGGGCGAAGGCCGGACGCCTGCTCGACGCTTTCCTCTTGAACTTCAAGGAAGGCGCAGACTCCTACACTCCACTTGCCCTCTACGACCGTGCGAACGTCCACTATGCCGAGGAGGAGTATGAACCCGCTATCGCCATCCTCAACCGCCTCACCGGTGAGTTCGCCGATTCCCCAGTCACCGACCAAGCATACAATCTTCTAGGTAACGTCAACCAAGCAGAAAGCTTGATGGAAGATGCGGAAACCGCCTATGTCAAAGCCCTCGAAATCGCCGAAGCACGCGGCAACGACGGTGTCGCTGGCGAGGCGCTCTACTACCTCGTCGCTCTCCTTTCCGTCATGGAAGGGGATGAACCCGGCCCTCGCGTGAAAGACGCCCTTCCATATGCGGATAGGTACTGGGGAGAATACTCCGAAGGCTCACCATACCAAGCACAAGTGGCCGTTGCACAGGTTCCCGCCTTCTACTCGGCAGGCCGCGGCAAGGAAGCACTTGAGCGCCTTCAGAAAGTCATCTCTTTCATGGCGAAACAGCCAGAAGCCTTCGGCTTGGAAGAGGCGATCAACTCCTACACCGAGGTCTACCTCAAGGATCACACTCCTGACGAGCTCAAGGCACACTACTACGACTTCCCCGGCATCAGCAGCCAAGACAAAGCCGCACGTGCCCTACTCCGCATCGCCATTATTGGCGTCTTCGAAGATGCAGTGCAGAGTGCCGAGGACGATGCACAGAAGCGCAACGCCGAAGCCGGTATCCAAGTGCTTTTCCAACAGTTGAAAACGGATTTCGCCCTCTCCGATCTTTCCAACTACATCCTCGTGAAGCTGGGTGACTACCTCCGCAAGAGCACCTCAGCTCCGCGCGAAGCCCTCGCCTACTACGATGAGGCGCTCTCCCGCCCTGATAAATCCTACATGTTCGCCGCCCTCTTAGGTCGCGCGGATGTTTATGGAAATTCATCCGATGATGCGGATCTAGCCAAAGCTCTCGAAGACTTCGAACGCATCCTCCAGGATTCCGAAGAGAAGCCCCAGCGCGAGGATGCATTGTATCGCATCGTCCAGATTCTCATGAAGAAAAAGGAGTATGCGACGGCCGCAGAGCGTGCGAACCAATACCTTGACCGCGAGGAGGGCAAGTCCCTCGGATTCTCCAAATACGCCCCGGAAGTTGGCCTCATGCTCGCCCAATCCTTCGAGGGTCGCAACATGACCGATGACGCCATCAAGATGTATCTCAAGGTCTGGTCTGCTCACATGGGCAACATCGCCGTCTCCGCCCCCGCCATGGAAGCTTGGATGACGCTCTCCCACAAACGCAACCGCAGCTCGGATGATCCAAAGATCGCCTCGGATCGCCAAGGAGCCTACAACGGCGGATTCAAGTATCTTGAACTCACCGGCCGTTTCAAAGACAAGATGTCGCCTGATGATCTCAAGCTATGGGAGCGGGTGCAAAGACTCACCGAGGAATACGTCGCCGATCCTAATGTGAAATCCAACAAGCAGCTAGAGGCAGAAAAGGCAGCCAAGAAGTAATCCGCCCCATTCCTCGAAACACAACTTCCCATCACCATGAAAAATCTTCTTTTAGCTCTCCTCGTTCCAGTTCTTGCCGCGACTGCCAATGCTCAGGAATTCCAGGCCGAGACTTACTTTACCGAACCTGACGGAGCGAACTTCCGTGGCTTCATCACAGCGGCTACGGATACACAAATTCGCTACAAGCTCACTTCGGTCTCCACCGATTTCAATGATGCTAAGATCTCCGACTTCACGACGATCTTCGTGGTCAGGCCTGAGCAATACAGCGAGGCCATGGATCTCTACGAGGCCGGCAAATACAAAGAAGCGCAGGAAAAATTCAAGGCATACAGAGAGTTCTCCAAGCCCATCGCCCCGCTCAAGGGGAACTACCATACGCTCTCAGCGTTTCATGAAATGGAGTGCATGCGCCATCTCGGTGATTTGGAAGGCCTTGCCGCCGCGCTCAAGGATTTCGCCAAAGCTCCTCTCACGAATGAATACCACCTCCGCCAGCTCGACCTCTACACCATGTGGGATGCTGTCCGCGATGAATCATGGGAGCGTGTCCTCAGTATTGCCTCCGAGCGCGATTCAGAAGCCCTTCCCGGCTATCAGCGCGCTCAGATTGGCTACTGCAAAGGCTTGGCACTTCAAAAGCTCGATAGGGGATTGGAAGCACTTACACAATACGCCATCGCCACGACGGCTGATGCAGGCGCATCGAATCTTCTCGCGAACAAGGCTGCCCTCAACTCGCTCCGCATCTACCTCGACAACGAGGAACTCAAATTCGCCATGAGCGTCTGGGGCACACCCGACGAGAGCAAAAACTCCAACGGTCGCGCCCTGCTGATCGAAGCCAATGCTCTTGCTGGAGAATATGAGGGTCTTCTCGGTCTCGGCGATCCCCTCCCCGGTGATTTCAAGCCGTTCCTGAAATACAGTAATTAAAGACGTTTTCTGGTGAAGTTTGCGCTTCTTTTGGCGGTAGCCCAGATCGCGCCGCTATTGGGTCAGGATTTTCTTGAACCACTCATCGTCACTGCTTCTCGCTCTGAGAAGCCCAACGATGAAACTCCATACTCAGCCACTTCCTTTTCCTCTGAGGATCTCAGTGGAAAATCCGTGCGCACACTCCCGGACGCACTTGCCTACACTCCCGGCGTCCTAGTCCAAAAAACCGCTTACGGGCACGGCTCTCCTTTCATCCGGGGCTTCACCGGGAGGCAAAATCTCCTCTTGGTGGATGGGGTGCGCTTCAATAATTCCACCTTCCGTGGCGGGCCGGTTCAGTATTGGAATACGGTCGATCCGCTTTCGCTCGACCGATTCGAGCTGATCCGATCCCAAGGCTCCGTCCTATATGGCTCTGATGCGGTGGGCGGCACACTGAACGCTTTTACGAAATACGCGGATTTCCAAAATCAGCCAGAGGGCGAAATTTTTCTCCATGGCTCCGCCTACTACGAATTCCGTAGCAATGGGCGCGGCAGCCACATCGGGCGCATCGAGTCACAGACTGGCATCGGAGGAAAGTTTGGCCTTCATCTTGGCCTTTCTGCTAAGGAATTTGGTGACATTGAGGACTCCGCCATCGGCCTGATGAGTGGCACCGGCTACCAGGAGCAATCCTTGGATGCGAGGCTAGACTACGCCCTTACCCCGCAAACTGCACTGACCTTTGTTTATCAGAATTTCGACCAAGACGACATATCCCGCTGGCACTCGACCACGAACAATCCCGGCTGGATGCATGGCAGCCACATCGCGGCGCCCGGCACTTTCATTGCGCGCGATATCGACCAGGAACGAACCCTCAGCTACCTGCGCCTCTCGCATGAAAATGATACTGCGGATGCTTTCGTGCGTAGGGTGACGGCGACCTTGTCCTACCAGACTTCCTCGGAATCCGAGTTCCAGATACGCTCGGCAAGCGACCGCCGCTACCAGGCCTACGATGTCGATACTCTCGGCTTGGATCTCGAGTTCGAATCGCCTCTGGCGGATGGCTCGCTGGTTTACGGGCTGGATTACTACAGGGATGTCGTCGATTCGGTATCCGCGCGGGATAAGGGCATCGGATTCGTCGCTGATCCCGCCAGCCGTCCTCTCGCAGATGATTCGCACTACGATCTTTTCGGAGCCTACGCCCAATACATCCTTCCCATTGGAGAGAGAGCAGAAATCACCACCGGGGCGCGCTACACCCATGCGCGCGCGAAACTCGGTAAGTCGTTTGATTCCACAAGCAGCACGGACATTTCAGTAGACGATTCATGGAACGACTTCTCGGCCTCGATCCGCGCCACCTACCGTCTCGATGACGAATGGCTCGCCTACGCAGGGATTTCCCAAGCCTTCCGCGCGCCGAATCTCAACGATCTCTCAGGCAACGTCACTTCCCGCTCCGGCACGACTGCCCTCGGCTCACTCGATGTGGAGCCGGAGGAATTCGTCACCTACGAGCTTGGCGTGCGGAAAACTGCAGAAACCCACGGATTCGGAGCAGCGATCTTTTACACGGATGTCTCCGATGTTATCACTTCTGTGCCCATAACTTCCGGATCCACCACCAGCGTCACGACCAACGGTAGAGATGGATACATCTACGGCATCGAGTTGGAAGGTTTCTGGCGTTTCGCTTCTGACTGGACGTTTTCCGGCTTCGCAGCATGGCAGGATGGACACACCCAGACCCCTGCATTCCTCGGCGGCCCGGAAAACGACGAATACTCATCACGTCTGCTGCCACTCAGCGGCTCACTCGCCCTCCGTTGGGATGATCCGAACCGCCCTTTCTGGATCGAGGGACGAATCCAAGCCGCTGCAGAGGCTGATCGCCTAAGCTCAGCAGACAGGGGCGATACCCAACGTATCCCAACCAACGGCACCCCCGCCTACGCTACCGCTTCTCTCCGCGCGGGCTACGATCCCACGGAAAATCTCCGCCTTACCGCTGCCTTGGAAAACCTCCTCGATGATGACTACCGCTACCACGGCTCCGGCCAGAACGAACCCGGCCTAAATGCGATCTTCGGCGTGAAAGTCATTTTTTAGCGGTTTCCTCTAAAAATTCGTTAACGCTACGCTCGAAAGGGTCATATTCAGGTGTATGGCCATGGATCCCCGCAATCAGCAGGAATTTGTAA
Organism: Akkermansiaceae bacterium; assembly: GCA_030725745.1. Classification (GTDB taxonomy): domain Bacteria; phylum Verrucomicrobiota; class Verrucomicrobiia; order Verrucomicrobiales; family Akkermansiaceae; genus Luteolibacter. The sequence continues at coordinate 9,201 of JANRFH010000013.1, read as the reverse complement.
GCCTCCTGACGGATCATCAGGAGGTCATACGGTCGTACATCATTTCCCAACTCCCAGGTAGCCCGGATGTGCGCGATATCCTCCAAGAGGTGAATATCATGTTGTGGGAAAAAGCCGAGGAATTCGAGATCGGAACGAACTTCGGCGCGTGGTCTTGCACCGTAGCCTACTACAAGATCCTCGAACACCGGAGAAAGCTGAAGATGGATGGCAAATTGGCCTTCGCCGACGATCTCGGTGCCCTGCTTTCCGATGAATCAATAGGTAGGGAGACCGATGATCTCGAAGAGAAGAGAACAGCTCTGATACTTTGCCTGAGAAAGCTCTCCAGCAAGAACCGCGATCTTCTGCGCGCCCGTTATGAATCCCAGAAAGGCGGGATGGAGCGTGTGGCAGAGGAAACCGGGCGGACGAAGGAATCCCTCCGGGTCACACTTTCCCGGCTGCGATCTGTCCTGCGCCGCTGTATCAATGGCATGATCGATGCGAAAGGAGGAGTTGCGTGAACGCCGAAGAATTCGATGTAAGTCTGTCGCGGCTCTTCGATGGCGAACTAACCGCCGAAGGATTCGTTGCCCTTGAGCAACAACTCACTTCCAATCCCGAGGCACGCCGCCAATACCTCGATTATGTTGATCTACACAACATCCTAGAACTTGAGCTTTCCGCTCAGGTCTTACCGGGGATGCGTAACCAAGGTTTTGTCCCACTATCGCGTGTTCTGAAACAGCAGAGGCTCAGGATCGTGCGAATATCTGCTCTGGCCGCAGCTGTGCTGTTCATGGTCGGGGTTCTAGTTTTCGCCCTCATTAACGCTGAGAAACGCGAACCAATGGCCGACTTCAGGCTGGCTCCCGGCACGGTTTTCAACATCAGCCATCCAGAAGGTTCCGCCCCTGAATCGGAAATGCTTACTGAAGGATCGCGCATGGTGCTGGATCACGGAACAGTCGAACTCACTCTCCCGTCGGGCGTACGCGCCATCGTCAAAGCACCTGCCGATATAGTTTATGATTCAGAAGATCTCATCCAGCTCGATTCGGGAACGGGTTGGTTCCAAGTTCCCTCGGGAGCATCCGGATTTCAGGTGCGGACAGGCGAGTTGCTCGTCACCGATCTCGGGACGGAATTCGGCATCATTTCCCACGAGGGTTTCCCGGACGAGGCACATTTGCTCAAAGGCAAGATCAGCGTCCGCAAATTGACCGGCGAAACTTCGGAAAGGATATTGAATGGCTCGGGTGCCTTGAAGGCCGCGGACGGTGCAGCTCTTGAGGAAATTGAAGTCCGTCCTGAAGACTTCGATAAATCGTTACCATCGCTTCCTCCTTACCTGCATTTCACCTTCGATTCTGAAGAGGAAGGTCGTTTTGCTGTGGAAGGGACGATTTCAGGATCTTTGGAAATTTCCGCAAAAATGGTTTCCGGAGATCTTGAGATCGTTCCTGGGATCTCAGGTGGATCACTCCGCCTGAAAGGAGATGGCGCATTCATCCGCACGAATTGGCCGGGTATTTCGGGTGCTTGGCCACGGACGGTTGCTTGCTGGGTGCGAATGGACGCGGATCTAGTTAAGAAAAATGGTATGCCTCCAGGGATCGCTGGCTGGGGCGAGGGGCACGGGCAAACCTCCAAATGGAAAGTAGCCGCCGGGATACTAAGAGATAACAAGGAGCTGGTATCTAGAGTCTCTTTTGGTCAGCACTGGTATGATGGTGCGAAAGTTCTCAGCGATGATACTTGGCATCACATGGTGTTCATCTATCGCGGCAGGACACTCGCCAATGGTTTGCCTGATGTCTCGATTTACGTAAACGGCAGGGAAACTGGTCTGCTCTACAAAGGTGGGAAGAATATTGAGGTGGGGGCAGGCGATATCGATACGGAGACAGACACGAAGAATTCAGAGCCCCTGCTGATCGGAAAAAGCCCAGGCGAACGAGATACGTTCAACGGCGATATCGATGAACTCTACATTTTTACCGGAACCCTACAGGAGGATGTGATCCTCAAGCTATATGAGGCGGGTCTGCCGGAATGATTACTCACATGACAAGTTCCCCCATAAAACCAGAAACCAACAAAATAATGATACGAAAAAAATGAACCTATACTCAGTGATAGCGATTTCACTGTTCGCTTCGATTGCCATCTCATCTGCCGTAACCGTCGTGATCGGCGCAGGCGATGCCGGCACGCAGCTCGGAGCGGGAGCCACTAATACGACCAAAGACAACCTGAATGCTGAAGCCACTAGCTTGTGGGGCGTAAGTAACAGCAATAACGTCATGGGCATCCGCTATTACACCTATACGACAGTTGCGGGGGGTATCCTTCCATCGACGATTCAAGCTGGCACCTACACGTTTTCCGCAAGAATCGGAAATGGCAATGCTTTCAGCTTTGCGGGTCTGAATGACATCAAAGCCGGCACAAACACTTCTGCAGGATCTGCAGCAGGGTTCTTCACAACAGTTGGCGCTAGTAACAACGCTGGGGCTGAGGCTAGAAAACAACATGTATACGGAGTTCAATAACATCGCTGGTGTGACTTACACGGCACCGACTGAAGCTGCTCCCGCAAACCAGACGTTTACCACTTGGACTTTCAAATGGGAAATCGCAGCCGGGAGCGCGGTGATCGGAACGACTCCGAACTTCGGTATATATACCAAAACGGGAGGGAATGGAGCCGCTTTTTGGGATGATTCGACCTTAACCTACGCCGTCCCCGAGCCAAGCTCTGTTGCGCTACTGTTTGGTGGTATCGGCATGCTGGCTCTGATCCGCCGTCGTGCCTGATTACGGCAAAGTGGACACACCCTATACTCGTTCATAGCCGGAAAGGAGGAAATCCTTTCCGACTTTTTCGGTCAAAACCCATGAAAAACCTCCTGATTTTTCTTTGTTTCCTAGTTCCTGTCGCATCTAGCCATGCGCAGATAAAGGTGGCGATCCATGACAGCGGCACGACAGCCGCCGGGATGGATGCTAGGCCGGAGGGAGTGAAGGTGACCGCAGCGGAGACTTGGAACAATCCTGTCGGCCAGACGGTTTCAAGCTTTGCGCTCTCTGATGCTGCCGGTTCTGCGACCACCGCGAGACTGTCTTATTCAGCGGGTTTCTTGAAGGAAAACGCTATTGGATGGGAATCGCAATCCAAGGATTGGGTGATGATGGAAGCTTGGGTCGGATTCAGATCCAACGAATCGCTGACGGTGAGTAATCTTCCCGTCAGCTACGCAGCGGGGTATTCCGTGGTGATTTATGGTGACTCGAACGACGGCGGGACGCGCACGATGGGGTATTTCGTGAATGACGGATCGAGCACCAAGAGCGGCACGATCCTCGACGCGGGGTATTTCAACGGCAGTTTTTCCAGCGACAAGACGGTGACGATCACGGGACTGACCGGCACGTCGTTCACGCTCACCGGAAATGCGGGTGGTTCGGATGCACGCTCGGCGATCAGTGGATTTGAGATCATCCCAGGATCCGTTCCAGTGATTTCCTCGTTTTCGACCAATGACCAGTATGTGCAGCCGGGTGTGGGAGCCACGCTTTCATGGTCGGTCAGCAATGCGACCACACTTACCCTCAATCCGGGAAATATTAACGTCACAGGGAGCACTTCGTATCCGGTCGATCCGGGCACCACCACGACCTACACGCTGACCGCAAGCAGTGGAAGTGAAAGTGCCACCGCCGAGGTCAAGGTGGGCGTCGGCCCCGCCCGCCCTAACATCCTGCTGGTGTTGGTGGACGACTACGGAATCACGGATACCTCGGTTCCTTTTGTGTATGACAAGTATGACGATACCGGTGTTCCTGTGATCACAGCCTTCAACAATTTTCACCAGACACCAAACATGGAAGCAATGGCGTCCCGTGGGATGAAGTTCACCCGCGCTTACGCGATGCCGATGTGCAGTCCCACCCGAGCCTCCCTGATGACCGGCAACAACACTCCGCGTCATGGAATCACGCATCATCTCAATGTTGGCAGGGACATCGACAACAATTCCTTTTCGGTAAAAACGCATCGGGGACCCAATAACTGGCGCTACAACGGGATGGATGCTTCCGATGTCACGCTGCCTAAATTACTGGGAGCGGAAGGTTACCGTACCATTCACTGCGGAAAATGGCATTTGGGGGCTTTGTCGGGCGAGGCCAGTTATCCCACCAATGTTGGTTTCGACATCAATATTGCAGGCGACAACAAGGGTTCGCCAAGTTCCTACACCGGAAACTATGGCAACAACCTGATCGGGATGGATGAGTATGAAAATACTGGGAGGTTCCTCACCGATGCGATCACACAGGCCTTGAATGCGGAGATCGAGCAATCGGTGGCCGATGGGGTGCCATTCTTCGGGCACATGTCCTATTTCGCCTGCCATACGCCGTTTACGACCAATCCGGATGCGACCGGTGACTACAGCGCGGCGGTTTCGACGAATCATCAGAAATTTGCGACCATGGTCGAGGGGGTTGATATCTCGTTGGGAGACATCATTGCCAAAATGACGGAACTGGGTGTGGCGGATGATACGTTGATTTTCTTTGTCGGTGACAACGGTAGTGATTCCCCGGCGTTGACGGATGAGGGCTATCAAGTGGGCTCCGCCTTCGATGACTTTCCGATGCGCGGCAAAAAAGGCTCGGCCTATGAAGGCGGAACGCGTGTGCCCCTGCTCGTTTCGTGGGCCGCAAACGATACCGGAAACTCCTTCCAGCAGTCCCTGCCAATCACTGGAGGGAGTGTGGAGCACGATCTGGTAACTGTGGAAGACATCGTCCCCAGCATCTTAGCGGCCGCCGATGTGCAAGCTCCGGCGATGGATGGATATGATCTCAGCGCGTATCTGCGCTCAGAAAGTGGAACCCATCGCCCGCAGAAAATCCTCCGCCACATGCCGCATGAGCATCGCAGCAACTACTTCGTGTGGTTCCGTGAGGGGGATTGGAAGCTCATTTACCGTTTCGATTCCAACCTCTTCGAACTCTACGACCTCGCGAGCGATCCGGATGAATCCCAGAACCTCGCCGGCGCACAACCTACACGTGTGATGACGATGGCCCGTGCCATGGCTCGCGAACTCGACGCTTCATGGGGAGTTTATGGAAAGCTCTGGCCGACCCATAACCCCACGCAGGCAGCTACTCCTGCGAGACCCTTGGTGGACGATCCATTTTCCATGCCAAGCCTGCCGGGGGTGGACATCGACTTGGACGGCTTGGCCGACAACAGCGAAGACCCGAACAACAACGGCCTCGTCGATTCCGGTGAAACGAATCCCGATCTTTCCGACAGCGATGAGGATGGCAGCCCGGACGGGCTTGAGCTTGGAACCGGTTCCGATCCGTTGGATAGCTCCAGCTCATTTGTCATGGAAATCGATGCCTCTACGTCAGGCACTATCGATGCGACATGGCCATCTATTCCGGGGAGGGACTTTCTCGTAGAGGGTTCAGATGACCTCGATGGATGGGATATTCTCGATGAGAATTATCCGGCAGCGGCTACAGGGAGCACAACCAGCCTTTCGGTTGAGCTGCCAGAGGGCGCGGACAGGTATTTCATCCGCATTACGGTGAATCCTTGAAACCGGTTTTCCGGCGTTTGCAATACAGGAAAAAACCTGACATCTTCGCCGCGAAGATGTTCCGCCTCATTACCATCGCTGCCGCCAGCCTTTGTCTGCTCTCCTGCCAGAAGGAAACTCAGGTGGAAAAGGCGACACGTGAGGGCATTCTGCTTTTAGGTAACTCTGCCGATCCAAAGAGCTTTGATCCGCAGGTCGTCTCCGGCGTGCTGGAGAGTAATATCAACCGTGCGCTTTTCGAGGGCGTGGTTCAATTTCACCAAAAGGAAGACCTCGCCGCGCCGATGGGTGTCGCGCTTGAGTTAACTCCTGACGAAACGGCCGCCGTCTGGACGGTGAAGCTCAAGCCCGGCTTAAAATGGTCTGACGGACACCCCCTCACCGCCGAAGATTTCGCATTTACCTATGAACGCATTCTCACCCCAGAACTTGCTGCAAGCTATGCTGGAATGCTGTATTTTTTGGAAGGGGCGGAAGCTTTCAACATGGGCGAGACTACGGATTTTTCGACCGTAGGTTTCGAGCTGATTGATTCCCTAAACTTCCGCTTCAACTTGCGTGGGCCGACGCCATTTTTCCCGGAACTCCTCAAGCATTTTACGTGGTATCCGGTTCCGAAGCACAAGGTGCTGGAATACGGCACGATTGGGATGCGGGGCAATGCTTGGTCGAAACCAGAGAACCTCGTTTCAAACGGGCCTTTCCGGATCAAGTCCTTCCGTCGTAGTGATCACATCGAGGTCGAGCGTAATCCTCATTATTGGGATGCAGCTAATGTGTCACTGAACGGTATCCGGTTTCTTCCAATTTCGAACATTTTTACAGAAGCGCGCATGTTCCGGGATGGACAGCTCCATATTACTTCTGGAGCAGCACCTGAGGTGGTGGATTTAATGGAGCGTGAAAACCCTGCGGTCTTGAGGCAGGAGCCTTATCTTGGAGTCCAGCTCTACCGTTTCAATACCACTCGTGAGCCGTTCGATGACGAGCGGGTTCGGCACGCGTTGAGCATGGCGATTGATCGCGAGGCACTTTGTAAAAGCGTCTTCAGAGGCTATACGGAGGCCTACGGGATGACGCCGCCGATAGGTAAATATGATCCGCCGCACGAGGTTTCCTTTAATCCAGAGGCTGCCAGAAAACTCATGGAGGAGGCGGGTTACCCAGGAGGAAAAGGTTTCCCACGGAAGAAACTGCTGATCGCCTCCCGCGAGACAGCCTCCACTTTGGCTACGGCCGTGCAGGCGATGTGGCGTGAGCATCTCGGAGTGGAGGTGGAAATTGAGAACAGAGAGTGGACTGCCTATCTGGAGGCAACCCGTGCGCTAGAATTTGACATCGTCGCTGGCGGCTGGATCGGAGATTACACTGATCCATTAACTTTCCTCGAAATGTGGACGCCAACCAGCTCCTACAATAACACCGGATGGGAAAGCCAAGCATACGCCGATAAGATTGAGGAATCGTTTAAGATTACAGATCCGGCAGAACGTTTCGAAGTGCTCCGTGATGCTGAGAAAATCTTTCTCGATGCAATGCCAGCAACACCTCTTGCCTGGGTTGGGAAGAACTACCTCATTGATCCTGCCGTGAAAGGCTGGGATCCACTTATTCTCGATAACCACCCTTACACCAAGGTGGAGCTCATTCCTCAGGAAACTTCTCGCTGATCCCGCTATGCTGAAACTTTTCTCCTCACGTTTTCTCCAAGGTCTCCTCACGCTTTTTGTGTTGGTCACATTGACGTTTTTCTTGGTGCGCCTGATGCCGGGAAGTCCCTATACGGCGGAAAAGGCAGTACCTGAACACATCCTCAAAGAGCTCAAAGCCTCCAGCGGCCTCGACCAACCATCGCTGGTGCAATACGGGCTGTATCTCAGAAATCTTGTTTTTCGCGGAGACATGGGGCCGCTGATCAAGAAGGACGGCGTGTCCGTCTATGAGGTCATTTCTGACTCTTTCCCCGTATCGCTCGTGCTCGGGCTGGCTTCCATGGGCATCGCCCTGATGATCGGCATTCCCGCTGGGGTCATTGCGGCGGTGAAGAAAAACTCGCCGGCGGATTTCGCCAGCCTCGCCTTCGCGATGATCGGCATTTGCCTGCCAAGCTTTGTCATTGGCCCTTTGCTGGCGGTTGGTGCTGGTTTGCATCTTCACTCACTCAATGTTGCTGGCTGGTCATCGCCGACAGATTGGATACTGCCTGCGATCACCCTCGGCCTGCCGACTGCCGCCTACCTCGCCCGGCTTTCGCGCGGGGGGATGCTCGATGTGTTGAGCCAGGACTACATACGCACGGCACGGGCAAAAGGTGTGCCCGGACGGAAAATCATCACACGCCATGCTTTGAAGGGCGGGTTGATTCCTGCAGTCGCTTTCATCGGCCCCGCTTTTGCTGCGATGATCTCTGGATCGTTTGTGATAGAAACGATTTTCCAGATCCCCGGCATGGGTCAACATTTCGTCAATGCTGCGACTGACCGCGAGTTTTTCCTGATCCAGGGGCTGGTGCTCTTCTACGGCTTCCTGATTGTGGCTGCGAACCTAATGGCGGATCTGGCACTCGTGGCTCTGAACCCGAGGCTCAGATAGAGTCGCGCCGGTTTCCTCGGTTTGTCCATGCCTAGGTGACATTGGCTTCTGCCGCGTTTACCCGGAAGCTAATGCTCCCTATGCCTTCGCAAGCTCGCGGGCGACGATCATGAGTGTCTCGCGGACACCCGGGGCGAAGCCGCCTTCGGTCTGGATGGCAAGGATGATATTGCCTTCGCGGATGAACACGATGGGCGAGGAGCCGGAATAGAGTTTCAATGGGCCGTCACCGAAGCCGAGATTGGAAATGACCTTCTTGAGAGCGTTTACCGTGGCGGCATCTTCTTCGCTGACGCGAGCGATCTCGCGGATGCCGGGAAGGGATCCTGCGCGTTGGAGGATCTCCTCTTTGTTCATTTCGCGGGTAACGCCGAAGATAGCGCGTAGTTCCAGCTGCTTGATGGACGAAGATTCTGAAGGCTCGTTGCTTGAGTCGTAAGATGGTTTCCGAACAGGTGCGGAAAAGGCTTCCGGTGCGGGTGCCGGTGTCGGTGCTGGCGGAGTTGGCGCGGGCGGCTGTGGAGCAGCAGCTACCGGACTTGGAGCCACTTCGGCCTGCGGCCAGCCACAGAATGGGCTTTGTGGAGTAGGAGCTGGAGCCGGTGTAGGAGCTGGTTGCTCAGCTGCGACTGAAAAAGGTGATGAAGGAGGAGCCTGCGGCTGTGGGGCGGACTCTTGCTTAGGTGTCTCGAAGGGGCTGTTTTGGCGCGCTTCTGGAGCTGCTTCGAATCCGAATTCCTTGGGCTCGGAGATCTGGAAAGGGCTTTCGTTGGGCTTGCGCGGCTCTGGAAGGCGGACGGCCTTTTGTTGCTCTGCCGCTGGCTCTTCTTCTCTGACGATGGCGAACGGTGAACTTGCTTTGGCCTCAGGTGCAGCTGGTGAAGGAGCTACGGAAAACGGACTTGGCGCGGGAGCTGAAACAGGTGTTTCTGCGGCAATCGCAAATGGTGAAGGAGCTACGGAAAACGGACTTGGCGCGGGAGCTGAAACAGGTGTTTCT
>JANRFH010000012.1:106090-110203 GCA_030725745.1 Akkermansiaceae bacterium | reverse complement strand
CACTCGACGGAGCTATCCTAAAGCGATATTGAATGGGCTGAACTAATACACTGTTCGCCAGATAACTTAAGACCTATGCAGTTCCTTCAAAACAATATCCTGCCACCAGATATTTCCAGCCTAGTTGACATTGAATTGCGAGGCGGCGAACGTGTCACATGGACTGGGCAGCCATTGCCGAGTCGGTTTGCTCGGCGTAGTATAGGCATTGTCCTCTTTGGGATTCCATGGACTGCGTTTGCTCTTTTCTGGATAGCTGGAGCCAGTGGTTTCAAGATGCCCGACTTCAGTCAGGGTTTTGGACTTTTCCCATTATTCGGCGTTCCATTCGTTCTCATTGGATTTGGTATGCTTTCGAGTCCTATCTGGATGCGACGGAAGGCTCGTAGAACTGCATATGTTGTTACAGATCAACGAGCGATTGTCTTTGCTGGGGGAGTGTTCGGATCCACAACAATTCGATCGTTTAAGCCAGAACAACTCAACGACATTCGACGAGTTCAGAAGCCAGATGGGACTGGAGACCTCATCTTCGAGCGGACTTGGGCAAGTGACGGGGAAGGTGGTAAGCAGTCCACTGACCACGGATTTCTGGCCATAGCCAATGTCCGAGAAGTCGAAGCAATGATAACACGGCTTACACAGCAAGCAGGCACTAACAACGAATAAAGGCGAACAAGGCGGAGATGGCGACGCCGATGAAGCCGTCTGACCAAATTGGGAGTTGACACCGGCGCGCCATTCCTATGACGTTATCCCAAAAAATGAAGCAACTCGCTATCTGCATATTCCTCGCGTTCGTTCTCGGAGCGTTGACCTCACACGCCGGATCATTTGGTAGCGGGTTCATCATAAGCGATTCGGGGCATATTGTGACGTGTGACCACTGCGTTCCCGATGGGTCGCGAATTGCGGTTCTGACGCAGGATGGATTGAGCCATGAAGCGACTGTTGTATTCCGCAACGCTGGACTCGATATTGCGTGCCTCAAGATCGACAAGGTGACAAAGAGCTATTTCACAATAGGCGATTCGACGACTGCAAAGATACTAGATCAGATTTATGTCTTTGGATTTCCCTTACCGTCGGCAATTGGAAGCGAGCTTAGTGCATCTCAGGGTAGCTTGAACGCAATTCGCAACAATGGTGGGCTTCATCTTCTCCAGATTGATGCACCGGTGAATCCCGGTAATAGCGGTGGACCGGTGCTTAACAGCACCGGAGCCGTGGTTGGTGTTGCGGTGTCGAAGCTTGATCCAATGAAGGCGATAGATCAGTTGGGCATCATTCCCGAAAGAATCAATTTTGCCGTTCCCAGTTCTGTGTTGCGGGCTGAACTCCAGAGGAACGGCGTTACCTTTACGTCTCCTTCTACTCCACGCGACTTTGAGTCGCTTCGAGTGCTGGCCTCATCAGCGACAGTTCAGGTCATTGCAGCTCCATCGCGTCCTGCGGATAAAGCCGCAGATTCTTCATTGTCTCAGGATGAGCGATCCCTCTTACCGAGTATTACTCAAGCAGCCATCGAGTATGTTTTGCTAGGTAACTCCATTGATATTGAAGCCGAACTCTCCATTTACGCCCCCAAAGTAGATTATTATGACAAGGGCTTACGTGACTTTGGTTTTATTCGTGACGACCTTTCCGCCCTGCGCAAGCGGTGGCCAGAACGCTACTATGTCATCACATCAGTGGATCAGGTTGGTGTCGATGCGGACAAGGCACTTGGGACAGCAACCGTCCATTTTCGATTCGCCCTGTTCAATGGTGAGAAGTTCTACAGGGGTGATGCGAATACTTTCCTCGTCTTTGATCTTTCCACTAAGCAACCCAAAGCGATTCTAGTTCGCGAGCACAAGACACGAAAGAAGAAGGGATAACAAGCCGCGTCATGACAACCACTACCAGCCGCCCTGTTTCGATGATTTACCGTAATTACCACACTAACCCCGCGTTCAACGCCCGCCCCCGCTGGTAGGGGCGCATGCGCTTTGACGTTCGACTAAAATATAATACATCGATTAATGAAAAAGACTAATAGCGTTTACTGGGTTGAAATGGTCACACCCAACCCTAAAGAAGTGGCGATCTTTTACTCTGAGGTAGTGGGTCTTCGTTTAGATGAGGTTTCAGATGATGACGATAATATTTCGTATGAAGTTCGTGATAATAATGGTGAAGATGTAATGGGAATCTGTTCACAGGCTACTTTTCCTGATGTCCCATCTGGTTGGTTGCCACATATAGAAGTTGTGGATTTAGATGTATCAGCTTCTAAAATTGAATCGAACGGAGGGAAGATAATAAGCAAGAGCAGCCAATACTGTCTACTGGAAGACCCTTCTGGCAACCGAATGATGCTCAGTCAGACCAATAAATAAGTATGTCGAATTAGACGGAGTTGGTGACGACAAGGTAGACGTCTGATTACCTTATAGGTGTACACCGGCCCCACCATATCTAACGTTCATAACTCCTTATCTGAAGTGTTTGAGAATGGCGGTGTGAATATCCTGCGCGGTTGCTACCGCTTGCGATGAGCCGATGAAGACGGGCATTTCGGATTCGGGGACTTTGTCACGGCCGTGGGAGCCTTTGACTAGGGAGGCATCGAGGGGGATGACGTCGAGGAGGGCGCGGATGCCGAGTTTTTTCTTGAGGAGGAATTTGGCGATCTTGGCTTTGGGAAAGGAGATTGCCGGGTCGATGAAGAGTTCGCAGGGGTCGTAGCCGGGCTTGCGGTGGATATCGATGGTGCGGGCGTAGTCTGGGGCGAGATTGTCGTCTTCCCAGAAGTAGTAGGTGAACCATGAATCCGGCTCGGCGATGGCGATGAGGTCGCCGGAGCGGGGGTGGTTCTGTGGCTGGATTTCGTCGATGCCGGGGGTGTTTTCGAGGAGGGTTTTTACCTCAGGGAGGAGTGAGGGGTCGTTGCAATAGATGTGGGCGATCTGGTGGTCGGCGACGGCGAAGACGCGGGAGCCGCCGGGGTCGAGGGTTTCGCGACCGAGTTCGTTTTTGATGGAGAGCCAGCCTTTGGCTCGGAAGAGGCGGTTGAGGTGGATGGGGCGGGAGACGGGAGAAATGCCGTATTCGGAGAGAAGGAGGACTTTGACGTTACGGGACTCGTAGTAGTTGATGAGGTCGGTGACGACGCGGTCGATGGCCTCGACTTCGGTGGGGATGTTTGGGGCGTTGGGGCCGTCCTTTTGCAGGCAGTAATCGAGGTGCGGGAGGTAGGTGAGGGAGAGGGTGGGTGAGTGTTTTTTCTCCACCCATTTCGCGGAAGCGGCGATCCACTCGGAGGAAGGGATGCCAGCGGCGGGGCCCCAGAACGAGGGGAAGGGGAAATCTCCGAGGTCGGCTTTCAGCTCATCGCGCATGGCCATGGGCTGGGTGTGGATGTCGAAGTGCTTCGAGCCATCCGCGGGGTAGAGGGGGCGGGGGGTGATGGTGAAGTCTGCTGTGGAGTGCATGTTGTACCACCAGAAGAGCTTGGCGCAGGTGAAGCCGGGGACGGTCTTGCGGAGGGTGTCCCAGATTTTTTCGCCGTGGACGATGTGGTTGGATTGCTTCCAGAAGCGGACTTCGGCGCTCTCGCGGTCGTACCAGCCGTTAGCGACGATGCCGTGCTGCTCTGGGGTGGTGCCAGTTAGCAGGGAGGATTGGGCGGTGGTGGTGAGGGCGGGGAACTCGGGGGCGTAGGTCTGCAAGCCGTGCTTTTCCGCGAAGGCGCTGATGCCGGGGGTATTCTCGCCGATGAGGGATTTTGAGAGGCCGACGATGTTGAGGACTGCGAGGCGCATGGGGCTTCTTAAACTTTAAACTTCAAACTTTAAACTTCAATTGAAGAGGGGAAAGGAACTGCGGTTCCTTTCTATTTGAAGAGGGAGTCGATGCCCATGGCGGATTTGCGTAGGAATTTGGGCATGTCCTTGGGGTTGCGGGGTTTGAAGAGGCGGAAGGCGTAGCCGAGGAGGTGGAGGGTGAAGAGGTGGTCGATGACTCGGTAGCCGCGTTTTTTCCGCAGGAGGAGGGAGGATGCCCAGGATAGGGTGCGGCGTTTGACCTTGAATGGCTCGAAGGAGAGTTTGATGCGGTAGCGATCGCGGA
>JANRFH010000012.1:0-105990 GCA_030725745.1 Akkermansiaceae bacterium | reverse complement strand
GGGGGGATGCGGACGCGGCGGAAGAAGAGTTTCTGGCGAGCGAAGTCCTCAATGTAGAGGAGCTGGTGAATAACGGTATCGGCGTGGCGGAGTAGCTCGAGGGCGGCGGGGGCGCGGTCGGCTCCAAGGGTGGCTTCTATGGCTTTTTCGACGCTGTGGCCGTGTTTGAAGATGTGGATGGCGGTGGCGACGTTGAGGCGTATCCAGATATCTGAGTGTTTGTTTCCCGGGAGGAAAGCGAGACGGCGGAAGCGGTGCCAGCCGCCGGTCTGGCACCAGACGGACATGCCGATGACGTTTTCCGCTCCCTCTAGCTCGCGGGCGAAGTGTTCGCAATCGCGGCCGATGAAGGAGGGGTATTCGCCGGCGCCTTCGTATTCGCGGCGTGCTTGTAACTCGATAATTTTCGGGACGCTGGTGCGGAAGAAGGCTTTGTTGAGGGGGATGTGGCGGAAGAAATCGCTCTCGCCGTGCTTCATGGAGATGATGAAATTCGGGGAGGTGATGCCATCGAGCGTTTCCGCTAGGGTACCCCGGTGCCAGATGAGATCGCCGATGCTATGTGCGCCGACTGTCCAAGTGCGAAGGATAAGCTTTTTCCCGCGTGAGTCGAACTCGGGGAGGAGCTTGCGGAGGAGGCGGTTGGTCTCGCGTGGGTTGCGGAGATGGAGGCGGGTGCGGATGGGGTCGGTGACGTCGTTGCCATCGCTCTCGCCGATGCGGAGGATGAGGCCGGAGAGTTGGGGGAAATCATCGAGGATGCCGGTGACGAGGGAGAGGTAGTAGGCTTCGAGTTTTTCGGGGCTTTCGCCGAGGGCTGCATCGATGGCGGGGGTGAGTGGGATGATGTCGCTGGTGAGGAAAACTTTCAGTCCGAACTCGCCGGTGAGCATGTCGAAGATGGTGGTGAACTGTTTCCTAAAATAGGTGATGTCCGTGGCGATCTCTGGCTCGTGTAGGGGGTTGGCGGCTAGGTGGGCGAGGTCGTCGAGCGTGACGGCATTGTAACCGAGGGCGGAGACTTCCTTGGCGAAGTGGCGGAGATCGGCATGGATCGTTTGCCATTGTGCTTCCGCTTCTTCTCCTGAGGTTTTGAGGTGGGGGAACGGGATTTTCGACCAGTTGATGCGGCGTTTCTCGTATCCGCGAAAGAAGGGGCCGATTGCGTCGATGAGGAAAAGTTCCATGGGGTTGGAACCAAGGGATAGGGCGAGGTGACGCGGCTGCGAGAAGGTGGATGTGACGAAAATGTCACGCGCTTACGGTGTGGCTATGGGTGTTTCTGTGGTGGAGCTGCGGCGTGGCAGTGAGATGATGAGGATGAACAGGGTGGCGATGACTTTGCAAACGATGGTGAGTATTTTCCTGAATCCGTTTTCCCTGGCGATGTCTTTGGAGGCGGATTCGAGAGGGTATTGCAGGAGTTGATCCACGCGGGGGCTGCCGAACGGATCTATCTGACCATAAGCGATGGCGGACTCGCCCGGGCGGAAGCCGCGGCTGGATTCGTGCCATTCGTCAACGGGCATGAGCCAGAGAGATTTCCGTGGCCAGAAGCGGGGTTCGACGCGTGGTGCTTGGTCGAGTTGGTAACTCTCGGCGGGGATGATCCAGCGTTTCCCCGAATCCCACTCAAAAGTGACTGCTGGCCGTTGGTCTTGGATGAGGACGATTCGCTGTTCTTTGCCTGCCTGGGTGCTGGTGTCTTTTGACTGGTAGTGGACGAAGGTGAAGCGGCCTTGCCAGACTTTTTCTGTGGATAAGGATGGATGAACGATTCCTTCCGCGACAAAGTATGTCCCGGATGCCAGGGCGTTGAGTTCTGCCTCTGTCCGGGGTTTTGCGAGATTTTCGGAGAGGGTGAAGTAGGTGGGCGTCCAGCCGAGCCATAGCCACCAGAGGGCGGCGAAGCCAAGGATGATGCGGAGCAGGTTTCCAAGTTTCATTGGGGTGGAGATTGAATGGTTTTACCCATGACAACGGGAGAAACAGCTGAGTCAAGGTTGCATGAATGGCTCACCACTTCGCTGCGGTTCTGAAAAGTTTCGGAGTGAACGATTTTTCGGTTGTCAAAAGTGGGTCTGGGGGACTTACTCGCGCCCCGCTTGAGGGGAGTTTCTCCCGGATGGCAGGCTGTGAGGCCCAATAGCTCAGTTGGTAGAGCAGCGGATTGAAAATCCGCGTGTCCCTGGTTCGAATCCGGGTTGGGCCACCACTTTTCCCCTTTTGGGAGTGGTATTCGATTTCCATAGAAATTTAGCTCGCCGCCGTTCGTGAAACGGCAGAGTTTCCGCCACTGACCGACCACTCCACATTTTCGCTTGGGAAGCTGGTCGATGATATCCAACGATCGGGCTGGTGCGTGTTGCCAGATTTCGTGGAACGGAGTGTCGCAGAAGAACTTTCAAGCGAGAGCCTTGGGGCGTGGGCAGAGGGAGAGTTCCGCAGGGCGGGCGTTGGTCGTGGTGAGGGACTGAAAATCCGCGAGGATGTGCGGACGGATCATGTGATGTGGCTGGAGGAGGACAGCCTGACGGTCGGGCAGCGGAAGTATCTCGGGAGGCTTGAGGATGTGCGGGTGGCTTTGAACCGAGGATTATTCCTTGGGCTGATGGATTTTGAGGGGCATTTCGCGGTTTATCCAGAGGGAGGTTTCTACAAGCCACATCTGGATCGGCACCGGGAGAGCATGGATAGGATAGTAACGGCGATCCTTTACCTCAATGCGGACTGGCAGCCGGGGGATGGAGGGGAATTGAAAATCTGGACGCGGCCGGGAGATAAGGAGGGTGCGTTTGAATTGGTGGAGCCGAAAATGGGGACGCTGGTGTGTTTCCTTGCCGGGGATCACTGGCATGAGGTGCTGCCCGCGAGGAAAACCCGGGCGAGTATTACTGGGTGGTTCCGGGGCTCGCCGGCTTAGCCCATGACGCAGAGTTCAGACACTATGTAGGACGAAGATGCTTTAACCACAACGGGAGCGAAGCGGACATGGACGAACACCACCACCTGATATAGAGTCAAATTTCACGGATTATCACGGATGAAGACCCATGAATTTATCCGGATATGTGAGGTTTGAGAGAATGAATTTCCGCCAAAATCAGGAAGGTTGGCTCCAATTACTCTTATCCGTGCCAATCTGTGTGATCCGTGGTCAAACGCTCCTCATGAAGCACGAGCTTTTCACTTATGTAGGGCACTTAGCCCATGATGAGGGAGAATTCTCTTCTGGATCGTTTTGGGAAAACGTAGTCTTCAGACCATGAAGCAGTATTTGGTGTTGTTTTTGGTGTTGGCTGGGATTGTCCATGCCGAGTCAAGAAGTGTGCGTGTCTTCGTATCTCTCTGTGACAATGAAACTCAGGGCATCGTTCCGGTAGGTGAAAAAATCGGGAACGGGGATGATCCGGAGGCGAATCTGTATTGGGGCTGTACCGACGGTATTTCGGTGCATTTTAAGAAGACAGGGAAATGGAAGGTGGTGAAGACGGAGTCCGACGTGTCGGATGCGATTCTCCGCAGAATACATTTTAAACACGTGGAGGAGGATCTAGTGCTAGTGGCGGATGCCTACCGGGGATCGAAGATGATGCTTTGCCTCAAAGATTTCGAAACGGCTGCTGCGAGCGGCGAATATGATCTGGTCGCCTACATCGGGCACAATGCATTGATGGATTTCAGGCAGGAGCCTCCTACGAAGGTGGATGGCAACCGGACTGAAGTCGTAGTGCTCTGCTGCTTGAGTGAAAAGTATTTCAGGAAACGGCTTGAGGCACTTGGTTGCAGGCCATTGGTCATGACAAGCCAGTTCATGTATCCCGGATCGTTCATCCTCGCATCCGCGACGGAAAGCTGGAGGAAAGGCGGTGGGCATGAAGGTGCGCGTGCCGCCGCTGGTCTAGCCTATGCGAAGAATCAGAAAATTTCTGTGAAGGCTGCGACGGGGGTGTTCTCGGATTTGGGAAATGAGTGAAAGAGGGCGTTTTGCTCCTTTGTGGCGTGGAGAAACCTGCGAAATGACGCCTATGCCTGCTGGTTCGAGACGAGGCTGCTGAACCTCTCTTCGAGGGAGTTCAGGACTTCGGGATCGGTGATCTGTTTGCCATCCGCCGTGGTGATGTAGAGGGTGTCCATGGCGACGCCTTTTTCGGTGCAGATACGGGCGTGAACGGTCTCCAGCTTCGCTTCGCCGATGGTGAAGAAGAGATCATGGAGGAGAGCGATGCGGTCGAGTGCCTGGATTTCTACAGTGGTGCAGGTGGGATGGAGGTCGTTCGAGACGCGGGCGCGGACGGGTACGGAGACGCCGGTTTCGGTGCGTGGCTTTAGGAAGTTAGTTTTCGCCTTAAGGTATTTTTCCGGGGAATACTGCTCTTGGCCTAGAATGGTGGTGAAGGTTTCGGTGAAGCGCTTGCGCGTGGACTCATTGGAGATCGGCTCGAAGTTTGTGGTGCAGACTCGGAAGATGTTGAGGACGATGTTGTCGGTGCGGGTGAAGAGATCTGCCGAGAGGATGTTGATTTGTTCTGAAGCGAGGGCGCAGCAGAGTTTTTCTAACAGCAGCGGGCGGTCGCGAGTGGCGAGGATGAGCTCGGAGTATCCCTTGTCCGGTTGGTCATTCAGTTTGATGCAGAAGGGGACGGCGGCTTCGCCTTTTTCCTCCTCGTGTAGGAAGTAGCGGACGGTACGAACCTGAGTGCGTATCGCCGCAGCGTTCCGGTAGGCGAAGGCGGCGGATGGGGTGCGCTTGAAGTGCTCGCGGATGTCTTCGCGGTAGTCATCCCGCATGAGGGTTGTGACTTCCTTTTCCAAATCGATGCGATCCTTATCGAGGGTGCGCTTGAAGCCTTCCTTGCCCTCGGTGAGGAATCGGTGCGTGGCTTTGTGAAGCTGGATCATGAGCGAGGCCTTCCAGCCGCTCCATGCTCCGGGGGCGGTGCCACTAGTATCGCAGTAGGTGAAAAGGAGGAGGGCATCGAGGTTCTCCGGCGTTTTCATGACACCGGCGAATTCTGCGATGACGGCGGGGTCTTCGAGGTTCCGCGTGGTGGCGGTGCGCCAGAAGGTGAGGTGATTGTCCACAAGGAACATGATGAGTGCCCGGCGGCGTCCGGTGATCTGGAGGCGCGAGCAGAGCTTGATGGCGAGGAGGGCAGAGCCATCGATGTGCTCGCGGAAATTCTCGGAGCGTCCGGTATCGTGTAGGATGAGGGCGACGTAGAGGGCGTATGGATCTACGATCTGGTGGAAGAGGCGGCGGAAAATGTCTCGTGAGGGGTCGGTATTTTCGAGGAGTCTATCGAGGTGGTCGATGCAGCGGAGGGTGTGCTCGTCTGCGGTGTAGCGGTGGAAGAACTCGTGCTGGACGAGGCAATCTAGCGCACCGAACTCGGGGAGGTAGCGGCCGAGGAAGCCGATGCGGTGCATCTGGCGCAGGGTTCTGGCTGCTTCACCCTTTCGCTCGAGGATAGCTTGGAAGGTTTCGCGGTTTGCCTTCAGGTAGCGGAAGGGGCGGTCTATATCGCCCCAGTGGCTGGCGATGAGGCGGCGCATTTGAGGTGAGAGGCGGAGGTTCCGCAGCTGGGTGTGCTGGAAGAGTCGCATCAAGCGATGCATGTCATCTTTGAAGATGTCTTGGTTTGCCGGATAAATGCGCCCGCCTTTTGCGATGAAACCATCGAACTCTTCTTTGCTCTTTTTCCGGAAGGTGAGGAAGGAGCCGACTCCGCTCTCTGCCATGGTGTCCTGCTGGATCTCGAAGGTCTCCATGAGGGAGTTTGTATGGCGGTAGAGGTGGCGGGTGTGGCGGTAGTAATCCCGCATGAAGGCCTCGGTGCGGCGTAGGATGCTGCGCTGCGGGTAATTGAATGCAGTGGCGACTATGCCCTGTAGCTGGAGGGTGAGAATGTCTGTGGATTTTCCCGAGTGGTAGTGGAGTTCATTTCTTACCCGCATGAGGAAGTCGTAGGCTTCTTCGATTTCCTTGAGGGTGTTTGCAGTGATGAGGCGCTCATCGACAAGTTTACGCAGGCTGCGCGAGCCGGTCTTGATCTGTGCGACCCAGAGGATGTTCTGGTAGTCGCGGAGGCCGCCGCAGGATTCCTTTACGTTCGGCTCTTGGAGGAAAACGGTGTGGGAGCTTTTTTCGTAGCGCGAGCGGAGGTCGAGTCGGCGAGTTTCTAGGAAGGTGTTTTGGCCTTTGCTGGTACAGTTTTTCTCAAATCGGACGAGGAAATCTGCGTAGAGTATTTCGTTTCCGGCGATGAGACGGGTGTCCATGAGAGCGGTGAAGCTCTGCTGATCGGCGCGTGCCTCGGCGATGCACTCGGCGATGGAGCGAGCGGCGTGACCGACCTTGAAGCCCATGTCCCAGAGGGGGTAGAGGACGTGCTGGACGAGTTCTTGGACGCTTTTTGGAAGCTTGTTTGATGCGCGGGGTAGGAGGAAAAGGAGATCTATGTCCGAGCCGGGATTGAGCGTTCCGCGGCCGTATCCGCCGATGGCGACGAGGGCGAGGGAGGAGGAGTCCGCCTTCTGGCTTTTGAGCGTGGAGGCGAGGATGGCGGAGAGGAGCTTGTCGATGACGGCGGAGCGTGCCTCGGAGATCTCAATGCCGCCTGCGCCATCGCGGTGGCGTGCGAGGATGATTTCCTCCTCTACTTCGAGGAAACGCTTGTAGAGTTCCGTGCGCTCAGAGGGAGAGAGTTGGCCATCGATAGCTGGCTTGAGCGAAATGCTTTTCGGGGTGCTGGAAGGGGTGGGATCAGGCATGGATGGCGGGCAAGTAGTGCATCAAAGCGTGTTCAGGGCAAGTGGGATTCAGGGGGCGACTGGGACTAGCTCTAGGAATCGCGCCCCGTGGTAGATGACGAAGGGTAGGGTGGCGAGGGATACGATGGTGGTGGCGACGACGACCTGCACGGCGACGCCGGGCTGCCCGCCATAGATGCGAGCGAGTAGGATGGGCACGAGGGCGGCTGGCATGGCTGCCTGCACGACGAGGATCTGGCGGAGCTCGGTGGACATGGGGATGAACTTCGCGGCGAGGATGATGAGAGCAGGGACGATGATGAGGCGGACAATGCAGGCAGCGATGGCGATTTTCCACGAAGGTTTCTCGGTGCCTGCTAGATCGGCGATGGAGGCACCGACCATGAGTATGGCGATGGGGAAGGCACCGATGCCAATCATGGACATGGTGGTGCGGACGGGGCCGGTGACTTTGTCATCCAAGCCTAGGGAGACGAGTAGGAGGGCTATGGAGACTGCGATGATGGGGCCGTTGATAAGGCGTTTCCAGACGATGCGTTTGTCTCCGGAAATGAGCATGACGCCGACTGACCAGATGGCGACTTCCACGCCGATGTTGTGAACGAAGAGGAGGGCGAGGGCGGAGCTTCCCCATAAGATTTCCACAACGGGGACGGCGGCGTAGCCAAAATTCTGGCAGCCGGAGGCGAGGGCGAAGGTTCGGAAGCCCTTGCCGGGTGTGAGGCCGATGGCTTTCGCTCCGAGCCAGCCGGTGGCGATGCCGGTGACGATAAAAAGGAAGCCTAACCCGGCTCCGGTGGCTAGTGTGCCGAAGTTTCGGAGGATTTCCGCGCCGAGAGTTTGATCCAAGATGAAGCAAGGCACGAGCACGGAGAAGACGATGTGCATGATGCCCGCATCGTGCTCGCGCTTGAGGATGCGGGTTTTCCTCAGCACAGCTCCGGTGGCCATCAGGAGATAGACGGGAAGGACTGCAAGGATGATTTGCTGCGGGGTGATCAAGGCGCGCAGAATAGCGTATCGAAGGGCGAGGGGAAGGCGGACTTGCGTTGGAGCGGAAAACGAGGAGAGTGGGCACGGACATGATAAACGTTGAGCAGATTAAAGAAGCGCTGAAGCAGGTAAAGTATCCGGGATTTTCGAGGGATATCGTATCCTTTGGACTTGTGAAAGCAGTGGAAGTGGAGGGTGGAGAGGTGACCGTAAGGATTGAGGTGGCGACGAAGGACGCGAAGGTGCCGCAGCAGATTTTCCAGGACATCCATGCCGTGCTTGATGGGATGGAGGGAGTGTCGAACGTGAAGGTGGATATTTCTGTGAAAGATGCGCCCGAGGCAGCTTCGGGAGCCGTTGGGAAAAGCTCGATACCCGGGGTGAAACGCATCATCGCGATTGCTTCGGGTAAGGGTGGTGTGGGGAAATCCACGGTTGCAGCGAACGTGGCGGTCGCGCTGGCGGCACGCGGGCTGAAGGTGGGGCTTTGCGATTGCGATCTTTATGGGCCTTCCGTGGCACAGATGTTCGGAACGAATGAAAGGCCGGATGCGAATGAGCATGACGAGATCATCCCGATCGAGGCACATGGGATAAAGCTGATGTCGATGGGCTTATTGCTAGAGGACAAGTCTCCGGTGATTGTTCGTGGGCCGATGGCGACGCGTTACACTCAGCAGTTCCTCAGGCAGGTGGCTTGGGGTGAGCTGGATGTGCTGGTGCTGGATCTCCCGCCGGGAACGGGGGATATCCAACTGACCATCGTTCAGACGGTGGCGGTGGATGGTGCGGTGATCGTGACGACTCCGCAGGAAGTGGCGTTGATCGATGCGCGTAAGGCGGTGGCGATGTTTGCGAAGGTGAACGTGCCGATTCTTGGGTTGATCGAGAACATGGCGTGGTTTGAGTGCGATGCTGGAAAACGTTATTACCTCTTCGGTGAAGGCGGCGGTGTGCGTGAGGCGGAGGATATGAATGTGCCGTTGCTGGCGCAGATCCCGATTGATGAACCCACTGGGCGTGGTGGAGATAAGGGGCGGCCGGTGGCGCTGATGGATCCGAAGGACAACAAGGTCTCAGCGGCGTTTCATGCGATGGTCGCGGGGCTGGAGGTGTAGGAACGAGTAGGAAGACTGGGGTTGGGGGATTTTACCGCAGAGACACAGAGGCCACAGAGGGAACGCGGAGCTGGGGTTGCTCCTTCGCTGAGGCTATGGCGGACGAGTGGGTGGTTTTCTCACACGAAGTGGGGAAGGCACGAAGCTGGGGTTCCTCTTTCGCTGAAGCTATGGCGGACGAGTGGGTGCTTGGGTTTTGGTCTACCTCTGGATGATACGGGTTAGGGAGCCTTTTTCTGGGTGGGAGGCTAGGATGGCGAAGCGCTTTAGGGTGGAGGGGTCGGTGGCGGTGTGAGAGATGTGGTCGAACTTGCCGCGCAGGTCGGTGTAGCCGTCTTTGTGGAAGGTGATGGAGCCATCGCGGGCTTCGGAATAGACTTTGATGTAGGTGTTGGGGAGGGGTTTTCCGGTGGCGGTGTCTGTGACAAGGACGGTGCGGTCGGCGGGGAGGATGCGTAGCTCGATGAGGCGGGTGCCTAGGATTTCCAAGCGCTGGGTGTCGTCTGATTCTGCGGCGATGAAGAGGTTTCCTTTTCGGAAATCTTCAGGTAGCTGGAAGGGGGTGAATTCGCTTCCTTTCTCGAATTTCACGGCGGCGGAGAGGTTCGGCGCGATGGGTGGGAGGGAGGATTCCATGCCGCCTTTGAGGAAGGGATCTTTGGAGAAGAGGACTTCGAGGTCGATGTGGTAGAGGCGGAGTTCTGCTTCATCGAGTCCGCTGTGGCGGAGGGTGATGGCGTCATCGCTCTCGCGGGTGATCTCCAGGGTAGGTGCAGCTTCTTTTTCCTGCTCGGGAGCGGCGGTGAGGGGGGCGGCGATTTCATCTGCTTGTGTGGAGACGGCGGTGAAACGCTCGCGCCATGTGCCGGGTGGTAGGTCTGCTAGGCGGGTGGTGGCGATGGTTTTTGCCTCTTCCGGTTTGCTCTGATGGAACAGGGCGAGGGTGTGGAGGTAATCGTAACGCAGGGTGTCGGTTAGGGCTGTGGGGTCTATTTTTTCAAATCTTGTTAGGGCTTCTTCGATGCGATCTTGGACGAAGAGGTGGTAGGTGAGGGTGAGATTGTCCTCGGCGCTGAGTTCGGCTTTCCACGATAGGGTATCGAGGAATTCGCGGTAGTGTTCGAGCGCTGCTTCGTGGCTGAGGCGTGGGTGATTGCCAAAGGGATGGGCACGGGGGTTTACGAGGGGATCGAATTCCATGGGCTCCCAGAGGTGGTGCTCGGCGGGTGTGATGTTTACGAGGTCTGAGCTGAACCAGGTGCCGAGGTTGCGGGCGAGGGGTGTGGTCTCGATGAAGTCCGAAAGCGCGGCTTTGTCGTTGTGGAGGACGGCGTAGGATAGCGCCTGCTCATTTCCCCAGAGACGCTGGCGGAGGATGGTAGTGGTTTTTTGGAAAAAATCTTTGTCGCGAAGCCTCCAGAGGATGGCGTTTAGTTCAGTTTCGGCAGGGTTCGCGGTGGAGAGGCGGGCGAGGACTGCTTCTGAGGTGCCATCGCGGGCGAGTGCGAGCCATGAGGCGGCGTCTTCCGGCGCGGGTTCATTGCTGACGCGGAGGGTGCGGGCGTCGGCGTGGGCTAGGACGGTGCCATCCTCGGCGACGTGAAGCGGGTAGGCGGGGAAATCTCCTGCGGCGGGGAAGTAGAAGGCGAGGCGCAGCCGTACGACGCCGTAGGGGGCGAGCTGGTGGGACGTGGAGAGGGTTTCGGGCATGCCGTCGAGCGGGATGGAGCCTGCGGGGATTTGGGCGAGGGTCTCGATGCGGCGCTCGGTGCCGGTGGGGTTTGTGACGACGAGCGAGAGGCCGTAGGGGACGCCGGTGCGGAGTTCTCCGGTGAGGGTGTTTTCTATTTTGCGGCCTTGTGCATCGGTCTGGAAAGGCTCGGCGAGGGGGTGGTAGGACTGGCGGACGAGCAGGGGTGGTTCGGGCGCGAGTTTGTCGGTGATGCGTGTGTCTTTGTAGAAAAGCAGCATGGGTGCGCGCGCCTTGACGCGCAGTGAGCCGCCCTCGATGGCGACTTCCGGTTTCTCTGCGGTAAAGGGGAGTTCCAGGGTGGCGAGGCACATGAGGGCGTCGGCTGCGCTGGCGGTGCAGGCGTTGAAATGGGGGGAGGTGAAGGGCTTTTTCTGATCCCAGCCGGCAAGCTCTAACCAGTAGCGGTTCAGTGGGATGAGTTCTTCTCCAGATTTATTACGATTCTCGTAGTAGTTAGATTCTAGCCAGAGGTGGGTGCGGTTTGGGAAGCTGCGGGGGGATTTATCGGACGGTAAATCTTCCAATGGTGGGAGGAGAGCTAAGTCGAAATCTGAGACTTCGGCGAATGGGTCGGCCTCATCTGTTTCAGGTGGGGCCATGGAGAGCGATTGGGTGAGTTGGTCGATTTTGTTCAGTTCGGAAGGGGAGTTGGTCACGATAAGGGCTCCCCTAGCTGTTAAGGTGGCGCTGGAGCCGTCTGGGAAGCTGATTCCTGATTGTCTCAGTAGGTCAATGATAGGTAGGTTGGCACCACTCTCTACCTGTAGAGAATCTGCGAAATCGGGTGGGACGCGGAAGGTGCGGGTGTAGTAATCTTCTCCTGTCTCTGTTTGAGGAACCATGGTGATTGCATAGTCATCGACTTTGAAACGCATCTTAGTTTTGTCGGCGATGTATTTGAGAGCTACGTCAAGTGGCACATTTTTTAGCCTTAGCTCATCAATGCGAACAGCGCCGGGATCTCCGCCTCCAAGAAGCCCGCCGCCTGATGATGCATCTAGTCCACCATCTCCGTTACTACTGGAACGAGGACGACGAATGACGAAGTTCATCCCCTTTCTGGAAGGATCTAGCTCTAGGGAATCGAGTTCTGCTGCTCGTAGGCGGAGGAAGTCGATGGCTTCCTCTAGGGTGGTATCTTCGAAGTCGATGTTGGGGATGACGATGCGGCGGAGTTTTTCCGTGATGTAAGCGACGCCATCCGAGGAGCCGGAGGTACTTTCTCTTCGACTGGTATCGAGCTGCCATGCCGCGTCCACATTTGCCAATAGTTTGGAACGCTCTTCATCATAGGCCAAGCCGAGGCTGTCGTCGGGTGAGAGGTCGGCTCCTTTGAGGGTTTGGGAGAAGAGGCGGGTTTCGGCTTCGGGGGATGGGGCTTCGGTTTTCCAACGGAGATCGAGCTCGCGGGCGATGTCTTTGCCGCGTGCGGGGAGGGCGCGGGCGAGCAGGGCTTTTTCGGCGGCGTTGAGGCGGGGGAAGGCGTAGGGGCGGAGGTAGGGTGTGAGATCGCGGCCGAGCAGGTAATCGTCCATGAAGGTGGGTTGCGGCTTGGCGGAGAGGAAGGGCAGGACGTGTTTTTTGAAGAAGTCCGGGTCTTTGCGTTGGAGGAAAAGGTGGAGTTCGTGGCAGTGGTGATCGGCGAGGAGGTTTAGTTTTTCCTTCTCATCGAGATCTGGCCAGGTGGTGAGGAAGGTGAAGGTGCGTAGCCTGTCATCACCTGTGACGGCGAGGAGGTGGCGGTGGGCTTCTTCGAGGGTGGTGAAGGCGCGCCAATCGGCATCGAGGAGGTTGTTGATGGTGACCTCTGCGCCGGGGGCGAGGGCGGCGGCGAAGCGGGTGGGGATATGGTGCTCGGCGGGATCGAGCGGGCGGGCGATGCGGCGGTCGCGGGTGGCGATCTCTGCGTCGGGCAGGGGAAGGGTGAGGATGTCCCAGGCATCGGTGTCTGCGGCGAAGATGGTGAGGAAACGGGCATCGCCGAAATCGGAGAGGGGGATGCTCACCAAGCCATCGGCATCGGGTGTGAGGGCGAAGCTGACGGTGGAGGGGCTTTTCAGGAAATCGATGACGGTGGGGTGGGAAGTGGTGGAACTGCGGCCGCGTTTTGTTTTTTGTCCGTAAAATGTGGTGCCGCCGCCTCCGTCGAGGGATGGTAGGGATTCGCCACGGTAATCGTCGTCTCCGTCCTGATTTTCCTGATCGATGTCTTCGGGAGTCCAGCGGTAGAGGAGTTGGCCGGGGCGGGGGAGCATGGTGCCAGGGAAGGTTTTGGCGGCGCGGCGGTCGAGGATGTAGCGGGCTTCATCGCTGAGGAGGCGTCCGGTGAGGTAGCGGGAGGGGAGGACGCTGCGGGTGAGGCCGGATGGTTGGCGTTGGGCAAATGGGTAGAATGCGTAACCGGGATCCCATTTCCCGTGATCAAAACGTCTGGCGGATACGGTGACCCGGGTGGTGGGGGATGCTCCTTCGATACGGATGCTGAGGTTCTTATCTCCGGCGACTGCGGAGGAGATGAGAGGACTGGTTGGGATGGTAAGCGGGAGGATATTGTCTTCCGTGACGATCAGATCTCCGCGTTTGCTCCCGCCGGGGAGGACGGTGATTTTTGTTTTCAGTTCACCTTGGGTATAGCGGTAGGTGGCGGGAGGCAGGTCGTTCAGGACGAGGTGGTTGTCCTTGATGGCGGCCTGCGGGGAGGGGAGGAAATCTTCTGCGGGGTCGTCCTTGGCGAGGCGGACGAGGCGGGATTTTCCCTGTGTGGGGTCGATGGGGATGCGGAGTTCCCTATCGGCGGGGATGACGTAATCCGTAGGGAGTTCGAGGATGCGGATGGGGAGGACGTAGGTGGTGGGGGCGATGTCTGAGGAGTTGGCGGTGATTTCCGTGATGCCATCGAGGGTGCCGAGGGAGATGCGGCCGGAGTCATCGGTGCGAAGGCGGATGACGATGGGGCAATCGTAGAGGTGGTGGGTGAAGGTGAGGCGGATGGCGCGAGAGGGTAGTGGCTCGCCGTTCCTGCCGCGTAGTTCGAGGCTGTGGCCGGCTTGGGTTTCTGAAAAGAGGGCGGTGGCGATGCGTTTGCTTTTGAGGTCGGCATTGAGCTCGAAGCTGGCGGTGGAGGTGAGGGTGACGGGTTCCTCGCCGGTGGTGGGTGTGGCGGTGGCGGTGAGGACGAAGCTGAGGGAGAGGAGATCGGCGGGGACGAGGATGGGGATGGCGTTGATGCCGGAGGGGTCGAGTTTCTCGGCGATGATGCGTTCGGTGGTGGTGCCGCCTAACAGCTCTGCTTTCATGACGAGTGATGGCGACTCAAGGCGCTCGACGGGGAGGTGCAGGCCGTGGTTGGTGGGCTTTGCATCGAGGTGAAGGGTGGTTTTTTCTCCGGCGATGAGCTGGCCGCGGTCGAGGAAGAAGGAGGCATCGAGGCCGAGTGAATCGGTGCGCGTGTCGAGGGAGATTTCCGTGATGAGTTTCCCGGCGGTGAGCTTGCCGGAGGTGACGGGTTGGTTGGCGGAGTCAGGGACGGTGATGGTGCCGTCCTTGGCGGTGAATGTGTCGTCGCCCAGTTCAAGGGTGAAGTTGCCGAGTGGGTGAGATGCTTCGTCGAAGACGCGGATGACCTGTCCCTCGGGTGTGCGGGTGATGTGGGGGGTGATGTTTCCTTTCTGGATGAGGGCGCGGGCGGAAATGCGCTCGGAGACGAACTCGACGATCCATGTGCCGGCTCCCTCCAGCTCGGGGAGATCGATGTTTTCCCGATGGAGGACGAGCGGCTGCTGGTCGAAGGAAAGGGTGCGGGTGTGGTGTGGGACGAGGCCTTCGAGATCGACGGAGGGTGCGGTGTCTTTCGAGACGATCTCGTGAATGCGGATGAGGAGGGTGGGGGTGTTTTTGAGATCTAGCGGGAGGGAGATTTTTTCCTCTGCGCTGAATAGGGATGGGACAGTGGGGGAGAAGGTGATGCGGGTTTCCTCGCGGAGGGAGGCGTATTCTTCCGGAGCCAGGGCGGGTGCCCAGCGGGCGGTGCTGGCTCCGGCCAAGAGGCGGGCGCGGGCGTGGAGGGCGGCGAGTTCCTTTTCCTGTATGTAGGGGACGAAGGGCTTCTGTGCGGTATCGGATAGGGCGAGGAAATGGAGGAGGTAGGACTCGATGAGTTCGGTATCATTGGAGACTGTGGTGCTTAGGGTGATGTTGTTAAGGTCGGAGGTGGGGGAGAAAAATTCTTCGGATTTCTCGAAGGCTTGGATGATTCGGTGGTTGCGGCGTGGGAGAGTGAGGTAGGCGACGAAGTCGTTGAGCGGGTGATTGCCGAGCGTTTGCTGGAGGCGGAGGTGATGGTAGAGGATGTGGGCGCGGAGGTCATTGCGCGATGGGGGGAGGGTGAGGGCGAAGTCCCGGCATGCTGCGAGGAAAGCTGCGTGGGCGGCGGGGTGGCGTTCTAGCTCGGCGGGATGGGATGGGGTTAGCTTGGTGAGGTAGGAGCTGACGAAGCGGCTCTTTCCTAGGAGCGCGGGTGTGGATTTTATGATTTCCTTGAGCTGGGCGAGGGTGAGTTCGTTGAATGGCAATTCGCTGCCTTCGTATGGGGGATCTAGGGCGAGTGTTTTTGTGATCAGAGCGGTGTAGGAGGGGTGATCGTAGCCCTCGAAATTTCCTGCAAACCAACGGATGCGCTCGTCGTTGAATTTATCGAGTGAGTCTAGCTCTGTGGCCAATGCCTTTTGGGAGTATAGGCGGTAGGGGGTGGATGGCTGTGCTTGGTCGGCCTCTTCCCGGAATGCTGTGTCAGAAATGAGAGCGGGATCGACTGAGGTGGGAAGCTCAAGATCGGCGGTGGGTGAGGCGGGCTTCGAGTGGTCGAAGGTGAGGTCGAGGCGGCGGGTCAGTTCTTTGAGGGCGGCCTGAGGATCGCGGTCGTAGGTGAGGAGGATGCGGCGGTTTTCCAGGACTTCCATGCCCTGGGGTGAGACGGGGGATTTTTTCCTGTCCGCTGCGGCCTTCCATGCGGTGATGGTGGTGGCGTATTCCTTTTCCCTGCCACTAAGCTGGTGGTCGAGGGCGGTGAAGAAAAAGGCATCGCGTGTGCCGGGAGTGAGCGTGGCGATGGCCTCGGAGCGTGTGGCGGGATCGGCGAAAAGCTCGCGGAAGGAGTCAGGGTTCGCAGCGAGGGGGGAGATCGCTAGGAAGAGCGCGAGTAGGGTTTTCATCCACCACACCTATGCCAAGGAGCGGAAGAGGGGAAGCTGGGAGTTGCTGTCAAACCTGGCTGCTATCCACACAGGTTCTAACGATGTCCTTGAAAATGAGGATCAAAATTGAACCGCCAAGACGCCAAGGTCGCCAAGAGAAACCCAGAAGATTTTCCTGTCTTCAAAACTTGGCGACCTTGACGTCTTGGCGATTTAACCTATTTGCCACGAAGCTAGGGGCTTTTCAAAATGAGCTATCCCTGCCGCATGAGAGATGGAGGTTGTCCTCCCATTTCGTGCTACGGCGCTTCGGGAGCGTCTTCTTCTCCGTAGAAGCTCTTGATGTAGCCAAACTCGACGAGCGTGTCCTGCCATGGGGCGATGATGGCGGGATTTTGGAAAATACGATTGGCGCGAGCGAGCCATTGCTCTGCTTCGAGGAGATCGCCCTCGTCGTAGGAGATAGCGGCCTTGGCGTAATAGTAGTAAGGTGAATCGTCGAGGTAATCGTATTTTTCCGCGAGAATGAGGGCTTCCTCATTGCGATCGAGCTTCTTTTTGCAGAGCAGGATCTTGAACTCGACGAGGCGGGTGAGGGAGATGTTTGTATCTGGCACTTCGCCTAGGATCTGCTCGAAGAGATCGTGAGATGCCTGCCACTGCTTGGTGACGAAGAGTACCTCCGCGATGTTGAATTTTACGCTGGTATTCTTTGGGTTGTATTCGAGGGCTTTCTCGAAGGCAGACAAGGCCTTGTCGAAAGCGCGCATTTCCACGTAGCAGGAGCCGCGGAGGTTCAGGAGTTCTGCACTGTCGGAGAAGACCTTTTCTGCTTCGTGGAGGGCATCAAGGCATTCGAAGACGCGCTTTTGCTGGAAGAAACGTGAGGCCTTGCCGAAGTGTTCGATGCATTTCTTCCGATCATCCGCCGGTAAATTTAGGAATTCCTTCTTGGCGGGCAGGAGCGCATCGACATCGATGTTTGGATTCTCTTCCTCCTGAGCCTGGAGGGGCAAGGTGAGGAGCAGGAACAGTAGGGAAAGGGATTTAATTTTCATGAACTTCGTAGGGAAATTATCCCCTGACGGACGAGGGGGCAAGTTTGAAGATGAGCCGCATCACGGGCGCTTCTCGCATAGGAGGAGGAAAGGTGCGGGATTGCGTGTGCCGATGAGGCCGTAGCGTGCGTTGCGGAGGTCGTTGTGAGCGGTGATGAATTCAGTAACGGCGGTGGATTCGTCTTCGCCGGAGGCGTGGCCGGTGTAACAGGTGATGGCGAGGATGCCTCTCGGTGGGAGTATTTTTACTGAGGTGGCGATGGCTGAGAGCGAGTCCGCAGTGCAGGTGGTGATGGAGCGGTCGGCTCCTGGGAGGTAGCCGAGGTTGAATAGGATGACGGTGGGGGTGGTGCCGGAGGCTATTTCCCGGATCTGTGTGTGGGAGGCGTGGTGCAGGGTGGCGCGGGCGGTGAGGCCTGCTGCATCTAGGCGCGAGCGGGTGGAGGTGATGGCCTGCTCCTGGATGTCGATGGCGATGACTCTTCCCGTTTCGCCGACGGCTCCGGCGAGGAAAAGGGTGTCGTGGCCGTTGCCTGCGGTGGCGTCGATGACGGTGTCTCCGTGGGAAATTCTGTCCCGAAGCAGGTGGTGGAGGAGATCGGTGGGGTGCGGGGGGAAATCGGACATGTTCAGTGCGTGGGATAGATGAAAATTTCTTCCGGGCGTATTCCTTCGGCGATCCAATCTGTGAGCATGCAGGCCATTTCCGGGGCGTAGAGAGTGCCTTTGGAGCCTAGGGCGTTGAAGATCCATTGACCATCCGTGTTTTTCCCGATGAGTGGCTCGCTGCGGCGGAGGATGGGGCGAATGCCGGCGACGTGGGCGGTGACATCGAAATTTTCTCCACCGAGCTTATTGGCGATCCCGATGATGCGCTCGAGTCCGGCGGCGGTGGGGGCTTCGTCGAGTTGATTCCACTCGTAGGTGGAGCCGATGCGGAAATGGCCATCACCGATGGGGACGAGCCAGCCGCCCGCACCGATGCGGATGTGGCTCTGCGGCCAATCCGCGCGCACCGTGAGGATCTCGCCTTTCGCGCAGCGGTGGGGGCCGAGCTGGTTTTCCATGAGACCTGCGGCTCCTTGGCAGAGGATGGCGGAGGAGTCGGGCTCGGAAATGGAGCCTATGGTGAGCAGGCCTTTTTCAGAAAAGTAAGCGGCAGATAGTTTGATGAATTCTGCGGTATCCACACGGCCACCACCGGTGAGCTCCACTGCCCCGATGAAGCCCGCAGGCACGGTCGGATGGTTTCCTGAAATCCATGGGCGGATGTGGGGGAGATCGAGCTTGGAAGTGATCTTCTTCCATTCCTTTTCTGAGGAGGCGAGGCGGAGGATGGGTGTGGGGTGCCAGATGGTGGCGGCGAGGGTGTTTTCGATTTCCTGGAAAAAGGCGATGGCCTGCGGGTGAAATTCGTCGATGCGCCAGCTCGGCTCGAAGTTCTTGCCGGTAATGGGATTGATCAGGCCGGCGGCGACGCGCGAGCTACCGCCGTGGCCGATATCTGTGATGTGGAAGGGGATGCCCCGGCGCAGAAATTCCCAAGCAAGGCAGGTGCCTGCAAGCCCTTGGCCGATGATGTGCCAAGGCAGCGCGGGAGATGTCGTTTCGCTTCGCAAGATGGCGGATTGTCCGTGAGTGGCGGGTGCGCTGCAAGCCAGGTTTCCAGAAGCGTCTTGCACCCTCAGGTAGATGGGTAAGCTTGGGGCATGTCACGGAACACACTTTCATTGAGAAACGGCGACGAGATACCTGCGCTCGGGCTTGGGACATGGCGGGCGGACAAGGGCGAGGTCGGGGAGGCGGTGAAGAACGCCATCGCCATCGGCTACCGCCACATCGATTGCGCGATGGTCTATGAGAATGAAAAGGAAATCGGTGAGGCGTTTGAGGAAATTTTCGCCAGTGGCCAAGTGCAACGTGAAGATGTGTGGATCACCTCGAAGCTCTGGTGCGACAAACATGATCCAGAGGATGTGATCCCTGCTCTGAAGCAAACCCTTGCCGACCTCCGGCTCGATTATCTCGATCTCTACCTCGTTCACTGGCCAATCGCGCTAAAGCCCGGCTCACATTTTCCGGAAAAGCCAGAGGACTTCCTCACCCCGGAGGAAATGCCGCTTTCTGAGACTTGGAAGGGCATGGAAAAGGCTTTGGAAGCGGGGCTATGCAGGCACATCGGAGTTTCAAATTTGAACCCGGTGCATTTGGAGAAAATTGCTGCCACCACCACCCATCCCCCTGAGGTGAATCAAGTGGAATGCCATCCCTTTCTTAACCAGAATGAGCTCCTGGCAGTCTGTAATAAGCATGGGGTATTGCTCACAGCCTACTCACCTTTGGGTACTGGCAAGGAAAAGGACGAAGACACCCCGGATATTTTCACAGATCCGGTGCTCGGGGAAATCGCCAAGTCGCACGACGTCTCCCCGGCGGAGATCGCCCTCGCTTGGGCGGTGCAACGCGGCACCAACCCCATCCCGAAATCCATCAACGCGGAGCGCCTGAGGAAGAACTTGGAGGCGGCGGATCTGGTTCTCACCGATGAGGAAATGGGGCGCATTGATGGGCTCGATCAAGGCCACCGCTTCATCGACGGCAAGCTGTGGACGGGGGAGGGATCGCCGTATTCGCTGGAGTGGCTTTGGGGGAAGGTGGGGTGAGGTGTGCGTTAATGGTATAGCCGGGGTTAGGCTGTTTCCTCGGCGGAAAGATCATCTTCATGTTTGCGCCCATTTGCTTTTGACGCTAGTGCACTCCGCGAAGGTCGCTCCACATGGAAGCACAACCACCAAGATTCAGAACCGCAATACCGAAGATTGACCATAGCCCGACCCGTATCGCCATATCACTCCTGAAGATGGAACAAATGGACATGATCAGGATGAGAACTACAGCCAGTCCGAGAAAAGGAGCCGCGAGGGGCAGAGATCCAATTTTGGAAGTGCTGATTCCATTTGATCGAGCGATCTGAAATAGACCGATCGGAGCTAAACCGCAAACCAGCAAGATAACGTTGATCGTTGCGAGTACAGTGTTTCCGAGCGTTGGTTGGTCTGAGGATTTCTTTTTCATTGCGAACTGTCCATTCAGCCAGAGCAGAAGGGTATGGATTCAGAATATTCCGCCAGAGGCTTGGGACTGTTGCGCTAGAGGGGCTTGCGGCGCCTATTTCTTTGGATAGATCTCCGCGTTCGGATCCACCCAATCCGCTTCATAGCCTTTGGCGTAGTTGAAGAGGTGGCGGTGCATGTATTCGAAGTAGGTTTCCTTCTGCTCCTTAGTGAGATGGGTGTTCCAGATAGCTATATTGAAGGCGCGGCAGACCTTTTGCATCATGGTAAGTGTCATTTGGCGGCCTTTGCGGGCTTTCTGGACTTGCTTGTGATTGAGTTGCTCGGTGGAGGTATCCACGAGGAGGTGGTTGGTGAGTCCCCATTTTTCCATGAGGGTGTCGAGGGGCTGAGGGCCGTGTTCGCGAAGGTCTTCCATGGGCGGAAACTTCAACTTTTAACTTTCAACTTACAAGGAAGAGATTGCGAGTTGGGGAAGTTGAACCGCCAAGAACGCCAAGTTCGCCAAGGGAGACTGTGGTTGAGGGGCTAGGAGGGTAGGGTGGATTTGATCAGGTAGGAGAAATCACTTTCAAAAATTTACATCTGGATTGGCTTGGCGGACTTGGCGTTCTTAGCGGTGAAAAAATCTTCCGTTTCAGATCCCCAACAGCCCCTCGACGGTGCGGAGGGCGCGGACGGTGGATTGGGTGTCGTGGACGCGGTGGAGCATGATGCCTTGCTGGCGGGCGAGGGTGGTGAGGGCGATGGTGGAGGCGTCGCGGTCGGTGGGGGTGGGGGAGTTGCTGATTTTTGAGAGGAAGGATTTTCGGGAAATTCCTAGCAGGA
This sequence comes from Akkermansiaceae bacterium, assembly GCA_030725745.1. Classification (GTDB taxonomy): domain Bacteria; phylum Verrucomicrobiota; class Verrucomicrobiia; order Verrucomicrobiales; family Akkermansiaceae; genus Luteolibacter. The sequence continues at coordinate 85,200 of JANRFH010000012.1, read as the reverse complement.
GGGGATGGTCAGCGGGTGCGAGGGTGGGGAGGTCGCGGAGGAGGGTGAGATTGTGCTCTAGGGTTTTGCCGAAGCCGATTCCGGGATCGAAGCAGAGGCTTGTGGGATCGATGCCGGCGGCGGTGAGGGTGGCGAGGCGTTCTTGAAAAAAGGCGCGGATCTCGGCGGAGACGTCGGTGTAGGAGGGGTTGTCCTGCATGTTTCCCGGGGTGCCCTGCATGTGCATGACGACGATGCCGCATGAGGTGGCGGCGCAGAGGGCGGGCATTTCGGGGTCGGCGGTGAGGCCGGAGATGTCGTTGACGATATCGGCACCGGCGGTGAGGGCTTCGCGGGCGACAGCGGCCTTGGTGGTGTCGATGGAGATGAGTCCGTCCCACTGGGCGCGGATGGCGCGGATGAGGGGGGCAGTGCGGGCGATTTCCTCCTCGGCGCTGACGGGGGCGGCACCGGGTCGGCTGGATTCGCCGCCGATGTCGATGATGGCGGCGCCGTGGGCGATCATTTCCCGGGCGTGGGCGAGGGCGGTGTTCTGGGTGGTGAAGCTACCGCCATCCGAAAAGGAGTCCGGGGTGGTATTGAGGATGCCCATGACGTGGGCTCGGCGTGAGAGATCGAGGGAGCGGGTGGCGGTTTTCCAGATCATGGGGAGGGCTTATAAAAAGGGTGTGGGAAGGTGGCTGTAATAAAACGAACGATTTAACCACGGATTTCACAGATTTTCACGGATGAAGACCTAAGAATCAGGACTCAAACATAGTCTTTTCAGATCCATCATCTCAATAGAGTCGTAAGGCATGCCAATCCAGATATCTTATCCGTGAAAATCTGTGAAATCCGTGGTTGGAATTCTTTCTGGCCGGTAGTGTAGGAGCCTTGGAGGCTGCCGCTATAAAAATCCGTTGGCAAAGGGGCGGAAGAGGGTTCCATTCGGTGCATGCATTGGAACGATACATTCATGGAGTTGTTTGCGCGCTGCGCGGAAAAGGAAGTGGCGGGTGGCTTTGATTATGAGAACGGCTACTCTGTGGAGGAGTTGGTTTTTCTAGAGAGCATAGGCTACAAGAAGCGAGAGTTTTACGATTTCGTGGAGGATGAGGTGGCTGGTGCGGATCCCTCGAAATTCACGGCACTGCTGGTGGCGGCGGTGCGGAGGGATTATTTCATCGTAGAGCAAGGCGGGAAATGGAGCGACAAAGTGGTGTGCCGGGACGATATCCCATCGAAGCAAAGCGAGCTGGAAGGGATTGTGTATTTCCCGCGCATCCTGGCGAAGGCGCGCGCGAAGCTTCGTGGTGAACTGGATCCTGATCTGATGTTCAGCTGTGGAGGCGACCGGAGATTCCTTAGGGAAAACGGCGGGCTGCACCCTGCGGACTTCCTGAGGCGCGTATGGGCGGCGGGGGATGATGATAAGAAGGTGGCGGACTGGGTGAAAAGCTGCGCACACTGACCCCATACCTTGGCGTGTTGGTTACCGTGGATTTTTTGTCGCGGTATGAACCCTGCTATTATCCCGACAACTTATGGAAACAGAAATCGCAGGCTGGCTGAGTGTGGTGTTTCGTTTCATCCACGTGATCGCTGCGATCATGTGGATCGGAAACTCGCTGCTCTTCACGTGGATGGAAATCAATCTGATCGCCGCGCAGCCCGATGAGGAAAAACGGGGCAAGCTCGGTCATCTCGACATGCTGCACGGCGGTGGTGTCTTCCATTTGGAGAAACGCCTGATCGACCCCGCGAAGATCCCGGTGCCGCTGCATTGGTTTATGTGGCAATCCTACACGACTTGGATCAGTGGCGCTCTGCTATTGGTCTCGGTTTTCTACATTCATGGCGGCGCGGCATTGTTGAATGCGGATAGTCAAGATTTGCAGGGCTGGGGCGCTATCGGTCTGAGCGTGGCGGGCATTCTTGGATGGTGGGCAGTTTACGACACGATCTGGCGTAGCAAGCTCAAGGAGCTTCCGAAAATCGCGATTCCGCTGACGCTGATCCTGTTGATGGGTGCGGCTTTCCTTTTCAATCAGTGGTTCAATGGCCGTGCCCTGTATCTGCAGATCGGGGCGATGCTGGGCACCTCGATGTCGGCGAATGTTTTCATCCACATCATTCGAAATCAGAAGAAGTTCATGGCTTCTCTGGCGGAGGGAAAAGCGCATGATATGAAATATGGAAAGGCGGCGAAGACACGCTCGCTGCATAATCATTACATCACTTTTCCGGTGCTATTCATGATGCTGAGCGCGCATTTCCCGCAGGTGACCAGCGCTGCGCAGAAGGTGCCGATTCTCGCGGTGATCATCCTTGCGCTGATGTGTGTGAAGCACCTGATGAACGTGCGCACCAAATTCCGGTATTGGGCGGTTTCGATTTTTGGCACTTTTATCGTGGCTTGTCTGTTGATCGCTGGATTGCTCGCTGTTCCTTCATCGACGTCGGCGACATCCGATCCGGCAGTGGAGGCCGGAGCTAAACTTTTTGTCAGCCAAGGCTGCGCAGCGTGCCATCAGGAGGGAAGTGCGCAGCTCGGCCCCTCATTGCAGGGAGTGTTCGGGAAAAAGGAAGAACTGGCAGACGGCACCACCGTGCAGGTGGATGAGGCATATCTGCGGCAATCGATACGCGAGCCGCAGGCGAAGGTCGTGAAAGGCTTCGCCGCCGCGATGCCGCCATATGCACATCTGTCGGAGAAGGAAGTGGATGAGTTGGTGGCTTATTTGAAATCATTATGAAACTGCTGCTCGCTGCTCTTGTGTGCATGTGCCTGAACTCTTGCGTGATTCTTGTGGGTCTTGATCCAGCGGAGAAGCTTGCCACCAAGATTGAGAAGCAGGCAGTGAAGCTGGAGGGGTCAGAGGACTCCTCCCTTACCTTCGATTTTACGCCGGATGCCAAGCGTAAGCGTCCCGGAAGCTGTGAATGCGATCCGGTTCGCATCGAGTTTGTCACGAAAGGAGCTTCAGATGGGCATTCGGTGTTGTTGGTGGATGGATGGTTCCGGACGACTTATCATAATCGCTTTGTCACAGTCGGAGAGCCATTGGAGGCGACCAAGCCTTCAAGGGAGGCGTTTCAGCTCACCTTGGAAAAGCTAAGCGGCGGGGTCAGATTGGTTGAATTGAAATAGGCTTGAGAGTGTGCAGAAATCGCTGAAAACCCTGCTTTACAAGACCGGATGACCCTCCCATATTCCGCCGCCCATGATTTTCGCCGCAATTAACTGGCTCGACATCAGCATTAACCTGCTGCTTGTCGTCTTCGTCATCGTCTGTCTCCTGATGTCCCTGCTGATCCTAATGCAGCGGCCAAAACAGGAAGGTCTCGGAGCTGCCTTTGGTGGTGGTGTGACCGACCAGGTCTTTGGTGCTAGGACAACGAACGTGCTTCAGAAGGGCACGGTTTACCTCGGTTCCCTTTTCTTCATCATCAGCCTTACGCTGGCCATCCTGATCGGCAAGCAATCCCAGCAGAAGTCGCTCCTTGATCCTAAGAAGACAGAAGTGGTCGAGGAAAAGGCTGCTGAGGAAGAAGCTGAAGTGATTCCTGCTTCGCTTGAGGACGAACTAACTGTGGAAGATATCACGAAAGAGATCTCCGGAGCGACGGATGAAGCCGTTGAAACCGTAGAAGAAGTCCTAGAGACTCCCGTGGAATCCGCTCCAACGGAAGAATCCGCACCCGCCGAGGAAAACAAGGCGGACAAACCTGAGTAAGCGCAACGCTTGCAAGGTGTGAACGTCGCAGATCAGGAAGCCGCCGAATCGGATCTTCCGATATGGGCGCGAAAAAAAGCATTTCCCGCAGCCGGTGATGGCTACGGCTGGATCGACCGCAAAGGCGGGAGGCATGTGTGCGACTCGCTGGATGATCTTTCGCGTGTGATACGTGAGGACAAGGACAGCGTGCTGGATCTGGTGTGGACGCCGGAGTGCAAGCACTGCCGAATACCGGAGGAGATTGAGGATTTCACGGAAGATATCTCGAAAGTGCGAGAGGGCTGGGCGAGAGAGGACTTGCTGGATGCGAATCACCGGATGAAAATCTGTGGTGGTGGATTGGCTGCGCTGCTGGCCTGGATGACTTTTCAGGCGTGGCGGGTCTATCAGGTGAGGGGGCGTGACGAGGGATTTTTCGCAGAGGTGAAATGGATCGTCACTGCACTGTCCGCCTCGACGACGGTGGGGATCGCGCTGTTGGTATTTTTGGTTTTCGCCTTCATTCCTTGGTATCAGGCGCAGAAGCGGGCGAGGGAGATGAAGCGCGCGGGTGGTGCGGTGGCTCCGAAGATACCGTTGATTCGTTTCGAAACATGGTTGCATATGCAGAAGGCACCGGTGACGTGGGGCTTGCTCGGTGTGCTGGGCGTGGTTTTCGCGGCGCAGGTGTGGTTCGATAAATCGATCATTTCATTCCACGATACCGTGAATGATGCGGGGCTGGTGAAAGGGGCATATCGAAGCGGCGAATACTGGAGGCTGTTTACGGCACCAATGCTGCACGGCGGAGTGATCCACTTCGTGATGAACGGGCTGGGACTACTTTATCTGGGGAAACGACTCGAAGTTTTCGCGCGGTGGCCGCATCTGTTTATGGTGTTCGTTTTTTCCGCGATGGTGGGTGGTGAGGCTTCGGCGCGTTTCATGCCACAGGCGCCTTCCGTGGGTGCCTCCGGTGGGCTGATGGGCTGGCTGGGTTTCCTGTTGGTTTTCGAAACGCTGCACTCGAAGCTGGTTCCGAAAAGCTCACGCCGCCGCCTCATCGGCGGTGTGTTGATCACCGCGCTGATCGGTCTGGTGGGCTACCGTTTCATCGACAATGCGGCGCACTTTGGAGGTTTGCTGGCGGGGATGGCCTATGCGGGGATTGTTTTTCCGAAGTCTGGATCTGTGCTGAGACCGCGCATGACCCTTACGGATCGTGTGGTAGGGACGGCAAGCCTCGGGGTGATCGTGGCATCTGCGATTTATGCGGTAATCCGAATGGCTGGCTGAAAAAAGGTCAGGGCGATAAAGCCTAGGAAAAAACCGCGAATGAACGCAAATGAACGCAAATCTTGGGTTTCTTGAGAATGTTTTGTGTGCAAAAAAACAATTCTTCTAAGCCACATGCATTGGATTAGCGTCCATTCGCGTTTATTCGCGGTTGAACCTTCAGGAATTTGGACAGATATCTCTCAAGCTTGATCTCCCTGTTCCAGAGGCGAATTTCTAGTGCTTGCGTGCTGATCGGTTCGCTGTCTAGGCTTGCTGCACGATATGAGCGAGCGACGGGTGGTTATTACCGGAATTGGATGTATTTCCCCATTGGGAAATGATTTGGAGAAGACGTGGGACGGCCTGAAGAACGGTCGCAGCGGCATACGGTTGATCGAGCAGATCGATACGACACCTTTCGATTGCAAGATCGCTGGGGAAGTCCGTGACTTCGAGCCAGACGGTTATTTCAATGTGCCCAAAGACTCACGCCGCTCGGATCGTTACGTGCAGTTTGCCGTCGCGGCCTCGAAGATGGCGATGCAGGACTCAGGGCTTGATACAGAAAAGATTGATCGCCGCCGTTACGGTGTGATGGTCGGCAGCGGCATCGGCGGACTCTCGACGCTTGAGCGCGAGCACAGCACTTACCTTGAAAAGGGAGCGCGGCGCGTATCGCCTTTCACGATTCCGATGATGATTTCCAACATCGCCTCCGGCATTATCTCCATGGAGCACGGCCTACTGGGGCCGAACATGGTGATCGTAACTGCCTGTGCGACCTCTAACCACAACATCGGTGAGGCATGGCGCATGATCAAATTCGGCGATGCAGATGGTTTCCTCTGCGGTGGTGCAGAAGCAGCAATCCTGCCGATGGGTCTCTGTGGCTTCAACAACATGAAGGCACTGAGCACACGAAACGACGATCCCGAAGGCGCATCCCGCCCCTTCGATAAAGGTCGTGATGGCTTCGTAATGGGCGAAGGCTCTGGCGTGGTGATGATCGAGGAGCTGGAAACGGCCAAGGCACGCGGTGCGAAAATTTATGCGGAACTGACTGGATACGGAGTGAGCGCGGATGCGTATCACCTCAGTGCCCCATCACCAGACGGCAGCGGCCCGGCCTATGCGATCGGCATGGCGCTCAAGCACGGCAAGACCAATCCCGAGGACGTCGATTACCTCAATGCGCACGCGACCTCCACGGGTCTGGGCGACATCGCGGAGACCAAGGCGATCAAGGTTGCCTTCGGCGACTACGCGACGAATGGCCTGATGGTCAGCTCCACGAAATCCATGACCGGGCACATGCTCGGCGCAGCGGGCGGCATCGAGCTGATCGCCAGTGTGATGGGCATCGTGGAAGGCGTGGTGCCTCCGACGATCAACATCGAGGAGCAGGATCCGGATTGCGATCTGGACGTTACTCCGAACGTTGCCCGCGAGGCTCCGATCAAGATCGCACTTAGCAATAGCTTCGGCTTCGGCGGGCACAATGCCTCCGTGCTGGTGCAGAAATTCGAGGACTAAGCTCTTTTGGAAAACATCCGCCATCGCTACGAGTGCGAGGTCGCCTTCGCGGATACGGATGCGAGCGGGTGGGTTCATTTTTCGAAAATCCTCCAATACCCCGAACGTGCGGAGCATGACTTCCTTGAGCATGCCGGGTTGGTGGTATTTGATCGCTCGCAGGGCGGTTGGCCACGTGTGCGGGTGGTGTGTGACTACGCTAGACCACTCACGTTTCAGGACAATATCACGGTGGAGCTTGCTGTCGGTAAGGTCGGTTCCGGTTCGGTCACGTGGTTTTTTCAGATTTTGAAAGACGATGGGAAAGTCGCGGCGAGCGGCGAGATGGTCACTGCCAAGGTGAACAACCAAGGCCAGCCGGCGAGGCTGGAGGAAAAGGAACGCGCGGTGCTGGAGGGTAGGGCGTGAGTGGGAAAATCGTATTGGTGCCAACTCCTATCGGCAATCTCGGCGACATCACGCTGAGGGCGCTGGAGGTTTTGAAATCGGCGGATCGCATTGCCTGCGAGGATACGCGGCGCTCCGGGATCCTGCTGGCGCATCACGGCGTTTCCGGGAAGCCCTTGGTCTCGCTGCACGAGCACAACGAGAGCCGCAAGGCTCCGGAGCTTGTGGCAGCTGCGAAGGCGGGAGAGGTGATTGCTTTTGTCAGCGATGCGGGCATGCCGGGAATTTCAGATCCTGGCTATCGCTTGGTGCAGGCATGTTTAGAGGCGGAAGTGGATTTCGAGGTGCTGCCGGGGCCGTCTGCGGTGCTGATGGCGCTGATCGGATCGGGGATGCCGTGCCATGCCTTCCGCTTCGGCGGTTTCCTCTCGGTAAAGAAGGGGAAGCGCAAGGAGGCGATGTCCGCGGCATTGGAGAGCGGCGAGACTGGGATTTTCTTTGAGAGCCCGCACCGCATTGTTTCTACCTTAGAGATCTTAACCGAGATCGCGCCGGAGGCGAAGGTCTGTGTGGCACGGGAACTTACGAAAAAGTTCGAGACCTATCATCGCGGCACTGCGGCGGAGTTGTTGGAATGGTTCAAGTCACATGGCACCAAGGGCGAAATGGTGATCCTGATGAACAATGCTGGCTGAGATAGGCAGCGGATCAATTTGCGAAGGCGCGCCAAGCTTTGGGGATGAAGATCCATTTCCCATCGACGCGGAAAAGTCCGTCAAACGACATGCCGAATTCCTCGCCGGGAGCGAGATATTTGAAGCCGTAGATCTGGACGCCGGATTTATTGAAATGGGCGATCTGTTGGGTGTATCCGCCGGGAAGGTCTTTGAGGTCTGGGCCGGTGACTTTGATGACGGTCTGGCCTTCCTTTGCGGCGGCTTGACCGGGCTTCAGTGAGGCATAGACGGCGGTGACCCAGGCGAGAAGTTTTTCTGCATCTTCCGGAGTGGCGGTGATGGCGGCGACCTGCTCGGGGGTGGGCTTGAATGGGGCGGCGTTGCCGAGATCTAGGCGAAGCTTTTCCGCGATGGCTTTCACCTCTTGTTCGATTTTCCCATCTGCAGCCGGTGGAGCAGTAGCACCTGGTGCTGAGGAAAAGACCCCGGTGACCTTCGTGACAATGAGTTCGTCCTCGCCAACTCCCGGCGTGCCTGCAACGACCCAGCGGCCTGTGGCGGACTTGCTGTCATCCGCCATGGTGTAGAGAGCGACCCCGGCTTTCGAGCCCGGCTCCATGGATACGATGGCGAGGTATTCGGCATCACCAACGGCAAGTCCTGGGACATCTCCTTTATCGAATCTCCATGTGGTTTTCGCCATCATTCCGGGCTGGAAATCCAGAATGAGTTTCCCGCCGCCAACGATATCGTATTCGGGTTTCTCACCAGTCTGGTTCATTGAGATGGTGCTGATTTTACCGCCAGCTACAGTGGGTGCTCAGTAGCCGCTGACCTTCGTGCCCTCACGTTTGTAGATGCCGACGCTTCTGATGCCTTGGCCAAAGAAGGTAGCCATCTTTCCTGATCCGGGGAAAGAAACGCACAGTCCTTTATCACTATCGCCGTTCGGGTATTTCCAAGTGACTTCCAATGGTTGTTCCCGGTTTACCTTTGTCACTTGCATGATCCCGAGTGGACCCGGTTTACCATTCGGCGCTACGGATTTCGTAGTTTTTAGCTCGATGGTTCCGTCCGGTGCGGCAGTGGGTGATGGAGCTGAAGGGGCAGGGGCTTCTCCTGCGATGAGTGCGTCGGTCTCAGCTTTTAATTTCGCATGAACGGGAGCCATGGAGTCGTCGCCGGTAGTGATCCATGTTTCGAGGGTGGTCGCCTGTTTTACGAGGGCGGCGGTGGTGGACTCGATCTGTGCGGATTTTCCTTGGACGAGTGTGGCGCAAAGTTCTGCGCTTTCACGGTAGCTTGTAGCTAGCTCCTTAGCTTCGTCCACGGCTATCATTTTTTTCGTCCAACGTTCGGCGAGCAAGTTTACTGCCATATGGACGCTGAGAAGCGCGCTTCCGGCCTGTTCGCCGACGGCTGTGATGATTTCCTGCTTTCGCTCCTCCGTCTGGGCGTGAAGAGGGGCTATGGAAAGGGCGATGGAGAAGAGGAGTGGTAAGCGTTTCATGGCGGATTACTTTTTGCTGATGTAGGGGAATTTGGAGACTGCTTCGTCGAAGAGGGTGTCGTCAGTGGCCTCGATACTGAAGACCCATGCACCGTTCTGCCAGCCATAGATCCTGCCGGTGGAGCCGTTGCCTCGGAAGCGCCAGACACCGTTGACTTTGGCGCTGGAGCGGTTGTTGTAGTTTTCAAGTTTCGGGACACCGGTGGTTTTTACGTAGTCGTCGAGAGCATCCTGATCTTTGCTGAGGAGGGCGGTGACGCTGACGCCGGTGCCGTAGGTTGCGACGGCACCCTTGTAGAGTTTGCCATCTAGCTCGAGAAGTTGGATATCGGCGGGTGTGCCGCTCACTTGGTCGGGGAAGATCTCGGAGTATTTTTCGTCTCCGGTGGGAGGGGAGAATCCTGTTTCATATCCACCATCACCGCAGGATGCTAGGAGAGTTGCGGCAATGGTGCTGACTGCAAGTTTGATAACATTTTTCATGACGAGGGGGCAGTTTACTGAGAGTTAAGATCTAATAATTCCCAGTTAGCTAACTCATATTGCATTTTGGCTCTGAAGGGAAAGCAATAATGGGTGAAATGGCGTCTGGTGTGGGCAGTGGTCGATCATTTTTTCGCGACAAAGCGGGCGCTATGGGCGACAAGCACGGCCATGAAGAAATTGTTTCCGATGGAAGACCCGAAGCACAAGCCCGCCCGCGTGGTCGAGGGCATCAAGGCGGATGTCCGCAAGTATCTTAAGCGCGAGAGGCGCAAGGAGTTGCCTGAGGGAGTGGATTTCTGGGATTTCGACTGCCGCTCCGGCAAAGATGCTGAGAGCGCGGGTGAGGTGCATGTATCCAAAATTATCGAGGCGGTGGATGCTGCATCGCACGGTGGCTGGGAAGCGGTCTATATCGAGATCCTCGCGAAGCCGGGGCACCGGGTGGCTAAGGAAGAGAATGATGCGGGATGAGATTTTCAACGCAGAGCCGCAAAGTTCGCAGAGGATGCGCAGAGCCAGTGCTCAGCATTCCATTAGTCATTTTTAATTCATAACCCCAGCTCTGCGTCCCCTTTGCGACCTCTGCGCCTCTGCGTTGAAATTGCTTTTGCGAATCGCCTTGCCACGAGCGCTGCTGGGAAACTTAATCCGGGCGTCCAAGGAAAGCCTCCGTGGTGGAATGGTAGACACTGTGGATTTAAAATCCATTGCCCTCACAGGCGTGCCGGTTCGAGTCCGGCCGGAGGTACCTTTCCCCGCTATTTTTCGTTGAAGCGGATGATACCATCCCAGTCTTCTGGAGGGTTTTCTCGGAAGTTTCTGGCGTGTTCGAGGAGGTGCTCGGCGACGAGGTCTTCGGGGTAGTTCGTCATGTATTGTTCCATCTGCTTGAGGGCTCCGTCAAAGTCGCCGGCTTCGAAGAGTTTCAGGGCGACTTCGTATTTCGCGCGGGAGGCTTCGCAGAACGGCATCGTCCAGAGATCAACGGGTTCCTCGCGACCCTTGACGCGGACGCGGGCGATGCGGCGGAGATTGTCCTGGCGTCCGGTGGCTTCGATGAGTTGGCCGCTGGCGAGCCATTTTGAGGAAAAGGCCTTGGTCATGCCCTCGAGGCGGGAGGCGAGGTTCACCGCATCTCCGATGACGCCGAACTCGGTGCGCTGCTCGGAGCCGATTTCTCCTGCGAGGACTTGGCCGAGGTGGATGCCGATGCCGATGCCTAGCACCGGCATGTTCCGCAATTTCCAGTCCGCATTGAGGCGTTCGAGCTCGATGATCATCGCCTCGGTGGCGGCAAGGGCGGAGTTGGTGAAATCCTCATCAGTTCCGTCTTCTAGGGCGCCCCAGTGGGCAAGGATGGCATCGCCGATGAATTTATCCAAGGTGCCCTTGTGGTTGAAAATAATTCTCACCATGGCGGTGAAGTATTCGTTGAGCTGGGAGAAAAGCTGTTCCGGTGTGACTTGCTCGGAGAGGGAGGTGAAGCCGCGGATGTCGGAGAAAAGGACGACCACCCGGCGATTCCTGCCGCCAGCGGCCTGCTGGTAGATCGAGGGGTCGTTAACGAGCGAGTCCGCCACGTCTCGCGAGACGAAGCGGCGGAACTGGCCGTGGAGGCGTGAGCGCTCGAGCCTTTCGCTGATCAGATCGTAGGACTGCCCGCAAATTGCTCCAAGAAATACAGCAACGGAAAAGGAGGTGGGGCCGAACCAAATGGCATTTCTTTCACCTAGTATGTAGGTGCCGGAAATGGCCGTAGCGATGATCAATACTGTGCCAAGTAGCGCTAGCATTGGACGACTTACAAAGTAGATCAGGATGGAGGAGAGAAGCGCTCCGAGCACAGCTGTCAGGAAAATGGCGATGGTGAGTTTTCCGAAGGGACGCTCTACGAAATCATTTCCTAGACCTGCACCAATGGATTGGAGGTGGAGTTGAGGTCCGAGTAGTAGGCCTACCGGGGTTCGGTGGTGATCTTGAAAGCGGGCGGCTGCGGGGCCGATGAGAGCAATTTTATCTTTAAAAAATGCTCCGTTTCCATAGCGATGCTCCCATTCGGCCTCGAACTGATCTGGGAAATGACCAAGAATATCAGCCTCAGTGCATCGGTTTTCTACGACAAGAACGACAGCAATACCTCCACCAACTTCGGTTTCACGCCAACCAACGATTTCCAAAGCTGGACGGGCGGAGTCGGTGTTGGTTGCCAAATCGCTTTTTAATTTACCCAAACAGAAATACAGATCATGAAAAAGCAAATCCTCACCTTGGCATTCGTAGCCTCAGCCGGAATGGCTTCTGCGGCTCCTCTTAAATCGGCGGACATCACTACAGTGGTAAACGACGTGAAAGTCAGCGAAAAATCTTCCTCTGCCAAAACTGCAAATACAGGGCAGAAACTCACCGGCTCATCGACAGTGCTGACCGGGCGCAACTCGCGAGCGGAACTCACTTTCACTGACAAGACGGTGACGCGTATCGGCGCGAACTCCATCTTCCGTTTCGGTGAAAGCTCCCGTGATCTTGCGATCGACAAGGGGTCTTTCCTCCTTCAAGTGCCGAAGAATGCAGGCGGCGCGAAGATTAGGACGGCGACTATCACAGCGGCGATCACCGGCACGACTACGATGATCGAATCGAGCCCGGGTCAATGGTTCAAGTTTATCGTGATCGAAGGCAAGGCGAAGCTAATCCATGAAAACGGCAACGAAATCTTCGTTTTACCCGGTGAAATGATTGTGATGGATCCGAATGCTGCGAACTTTCCGCGCAAGATCAAAATCAACCTCAAGAAGCTCGTCGAGTCATCTGCACTGATGGACGATGGAACCTTCGGGAAGCTCGACGGCCCAGCGATTGATTTGATTAATCAAGCCGTGAATGACCAGATGAACGAAAGGCGTGGAGGTGAACTCTTACCCAGCGGCGTGATTGTGCGTGGCCCCGATGCCCCTCGCGGTATTCCGGATGGCGGCGGTGGTGCTGGCGGTAAGACGGTTGTTAGCGAAATCGGCGGTGAATATGACCCCATGTCCAGCTCCTTCAATCCCTGACCGGCTTCCCTATATCAGGCCTGCGCTTGGTGCTTCGTCTTGAAGAAGAGCTCCATCCTGTGGTGGAGGTCATCGTAGAAACGCTTTTTAATGGCTTCGATGGCGGCGCGTTTGTCGGTGTCCTGATGGCCGATGTTCTCTTCTTCTAGGCGCATTTTATCGGAGAAAGAGCGCTCCATTTCCACCAGTGAATCGAGGAACTCACGGGCGGCGCGTGTGTGTTCCACGCCGTCCACTAAGGCGTGTTCGAGGTTCCTATTACGTGTCACAGCAATGAGGTTACCGGAGGTGAGTTGCTCCATGTAGCGTGAGCGCGTTTCGCGGAAGGCGCGGTGCTCGGAGTCGAAGGTGATCTCGTCGCGGTCAACGAGGGTGTCGTAGGGGCCGGGTTTGGTGAAAAATTTCACGATGAGCGGGATCGTATCCACGAGCATGAAGAGCATGGTGAGGATGATGTAGGTGTAGAAAGCGAACTTGCCGCCTTCGTTGCCTGCTTCGAAGAGCCGGTGGAGGGCTAGGGTTTGGGTGAGCACGTCCTTGCGTGGCTCTGAGCGGATGGCGGCGAGGCGGTCGGTTTCTTCCGCGCCCACGGCAGCGAGCTCGTTTTGGGTTCTTTCGAGTTCGACTAGGCGGGCGTCGATCTGTTGCTTGATGGTCTCGCGAAGGGTGTTCTGCTGCGTGACGAATTGCTCGGCCTGGTCGTTTTCCACCCGTTGCTTCAAGGCAGCGACGCGGTCGGCCTCGGCCTTGTTGGCGAGTTCCATCTCGGCCAGCTTCGCTTCGAAAAGGGCAATGGAACCTGCCTCTGCTTCGCGCGCCTGAGTCTGGAGGGTGGCTTTCTCTGCGGTGAGGTGTTCGAGCAGAGCGCCGAGGCGGCGGGTTTCCTCGCGGCGGGGTTCGAGTTGATCCGAGCGGATCGAGCGTGCGCGCGGGCCCTCGCCGACGAGGCCGGAGCGCTGGCCGTTGAGTTCGTTTTCGAATTCTGACTGCCAGAAGGAGAGCTCTGTTTGGAGCTTGGCATATTGTGGGGTGAGTTCGTCGGTTTGTGCCTGGACGACATCTAGCCTAGCGCGGAACGGAGCGGTGGCCTCGTCGGTGGCGGCTTTCAGCTCGGCCTGCTGTTCGGCGGTGAGGCCGGGGATGGCCGAGTCTGCGGTTTGGTTTTCCTGAATGATGAATTTCGCCTGGAAGGATTCGTTCCAGCGCTCACGTTGTTTTTCCAAGGCGTTTTCCAATCCGCCGATGCGTCCACGCACCTTTTCCTTTTCCTCATCAAATCCTGTCCGGACGATTTCGATCTCCGCAGCACGGTCGCTCTCGATGACCGAAGAGATCGTGTCGCGGAAAAGCAGTAAGACGAGAGGGTGGGCGATGGTGATGCCCATGAGCACGGCGACGACAAGGCGGAGGGAAAACTGCGCCATTTTCCGGAAAATGGAGAGGTACGGGCGGTATCCGGCGAGCAGGGCGCGGTCGATGGTGAGGATGATGAATGCCCAGACACCGGCGACGGGGTAGATGACGCCGGGCTTGTCGGTGATGGTAGAGAGTGCGTAAGCGCAGGCGATGAAGGCGAATGCGCAGGGAACGAGCACGGTGGCTCCGAAGGCGACGTATTTGCGCTGCTCCCAGGCGGGGCAGCGCTCAAGCGTTTCGGTTCCTGCTCCAGAGAGCCAGAAAAAGGCGCGCTTTAGGGGGTTGGTCATAAGTTAAGGATACTGCGCTGGTGGCGCAGCTATTTCACAGGAGCAGTGTGAATTTCACCCCGCCAGCTCTTGGCAGGACTTGATGTCGAGCTTGCCGGAAGCGAGGAGTGGGATTTCTGCTACGGGGATGATGAGCTTGGGGCACCAGAGGGAGGTGAGGCCTTCGTCGAGGAGCTTGTAACGTAGGTCGATGCATTCCTGCTCCAGGGCGGGGCCGGCGATGGTGGAGAGGAGGATGATGGCTTCGCCTTTTTTGTCATCCGGGACGCCGACGATGGCGATTTTGCGTTCGGTTTCTCCGTCGAGGCCGAGGACTTTGTTGATGGCTGCTTCGATGGTTTCGTGTGGCACCATTTCACCGGCGATTTTGGAGAAACGGGAGATGCGTCCTTGGATGTGGAGGAAGCTGTCCTCATCTAGGTAGCCGACGTCTCCGGTCTTGAACCAGCCGTTTTCGCAAAGGACTTCCTTGGTGCGTTTTTCGTCGCGGAGGTAGCCGGGGAAGATGTTCGCGCCCTTGAGGATGATGATGCCGGGTTTGCCTAGCGGGACGCTTTTTTCCGTGGCTGGATCGATGAGCTTGATTGCGATGCCCGGTAGGAGGTGGCCCACGGAGCCGTTCATCCTTGCGGCAATGGTGTGAGATTCGGGTTCGGCGTCGGGGGACGGCAGGTTGACGTTGGTGGCGGGTGATGTCTCGGTGAGGCCGTAGCCCTCCATGGGGCGGACGCCGAATTTTTCCTCGAAGGCATCTGCGAGATTCTGCGGCAGTTTTTCTGCTCCGGTGACGACGAGTTTGAGCGATTCGAGATGGGCGGGGTCGATGCGTTTCATGTAGCCGCGCAGGAAAGTCGGCGTGGCGAGCAGGACATTGACCTGGTGGAGAGAGATGAGCTCGGCGAGGCGTTTTGTCTCCAGCGGAGAGGGGTAGGTGATGAGATTGACACCCTCAATAATCGGATACCAAAGGGTGACGGTGCAGCCGAATGAATGGAAGAGCGGGAGGCAGCCGAGGAGGGATGAATCGCGTCCGATGTTCAGCCGGGAGGCAAACTGGGTGACGTTGGCGAGGACGTTTCGATGGCTGAGGGGCACACCTTTCGGCTCGCCGGATGAGCCGGAGGTGAAAAGGAGGATGGCTTCATCGGCGTCGCGGCGTTTGTTCAGGCCGAGCATGCCGATAACGACGGAGGAGGGGAGGAACTTTGTGATCAAAGCCCATTTTACGATGTCTTTCTTCAGCTCCGGGATGGTGCGTTCGATGAAAATGAGATCGCGGTTCGGCGGCCAAGGGAAGCTGGATACCTTGCGGACAAATGGGTCTGCGGTGATGAAACGGTCGACATCGGCTTGGCGGATTGAGGAGCGGATTGCATTGTGGGAGGCGGTGAAGTTTAGGTTCACCGGGATTTTTCCGGCGAAGAGCACTGCGAGGTTCGCGATCATGCCGCCCTTGCCAGGCGGGAGGACGATGGCGACACGAAGCTTATCGGTTTCCTTGCGGATGTGCTTCGAGAGGGCGATGGCGACTGGTAGGATTTTCGAGAAAGGTAAGACTACGTCGTCTGAGCCATCGACGAGTTTGTCGCCGGGATTGTTCTTTAATCCTTTGAAGAGGGCTGTTGCGAGTGAGCCTTTGAGGATTGCGCGGGAGGAGTAGGCTTCTTCGAACGCGCCAAGCAGGCTTTCTTGAAATGCGGAGATGGATGAGTCCTTTGCCGGGATCGATTTTCCAAATGAAATGACAGCCTGAGGAAGGCTGTTCATGTTTTCAATGGAAAGGCAGGACTCGTGTGGGCAGTCGATGGCGATCGGGCACAGCGGCAAGCCGAAGGCGGTGAGGGTCTTGAGGTGGGAGGAGGGAGTGCGGATTGGGGTCGCCGGGCGCGCGGTGGATTTCCCAGGAACGAAAATGAGGACACCATCGGTGCCGAGGAGTTTGCCGAGTTCCTTGCCAGCTGAGGCAGGGTTCTTGTCGGCGATGCTGAACATGGCTCCAGAGCCGGATTTCTCCATGTGGGCTAGGATATCAGCATTGTGGTGATCTTTTTCCTCGATGAGGTAGGTGATTTTCCTATTTCCAAGGTGTTTCTCTATCTGGTCGAGTTGATCAAAATCGAGGCGTCCGGGTATGGCTAGGAAGCCGGTCTTAGGGATTCGATCTGGGTGTAGGACTTGGATGGCTGACATGGCGGGGTGCTCTCTGGAATATTGATGCGTTTTTTTACGGGTGTTACACGGAATTTCTGCGTATTTCCCTGATTTTGTCTTGGAGAGAGCGAAACTGACTGTGGGATCTGTTCGAATCATCATATCTTGATTTGATGATTTGAAACTTGAAGCGGCGACTTCTGGGGCTAGTTTCGGAGCATGGCACAGGCGGACATGACAGCTGAACTGGAAAAGAGTCTCGGAGAGAGGATTCTGGTTCTGGACGGAGCAATGGGGACGACGATCCGGACTTACGGCCTAGATGAGGCGGGTGCGCGGGGTGAGAGGTTTGCGAAAAACGAAAAGGATCTGTTGAACAACGGGGATCTTCTTTCGATCACGCAGCCGGATGTGATCGGTGATATTCACAAGCGCTTCTACGAGGCGGGGTCGGATATTTGTGAGACGAATACGTTTTCAGCGACGGGTATCGCGCAGAGTGAGTTCTTTGTAGAAGATCCGCGCGAGAAGGGTGGGAGGAAAGATCCGGAGTTTTTCCAGAAGATCCTCGAAAATGATTTCCTTAACGAGCTGGCATGGGAGATGAATGTGAAGGGCAGTCAGCTCTGCCGGAAAATGGCGGATGATGTGGGCACCGATACCGGAGTTAAGCGCTACGTGGCGGGAGCGATTGGGCCGTTGACGGTTTCTCTGAGTAACTCGCCTGATGCTGAGGATGCGGCGTTCCGCGTGGTGACATTCGATCAGGTCTTGGAGGCTTATAAGATGCAAGTGAGGGGATTGATTGAGGGTGGATGCGATATCCTCATGATCGAGACGATTTTCGATTCGCTCAATGCGAAGGCTGCAGCAGTGGCGGTGCAGGATGTCTTCGATGAAGATAAGGTGAAGCTGCCGGTGATCATTTCCGCAGCTGTGGGACTCGGTGGTGAGACAATGATTTCAGCGCAGAAGGTTGAGGCCTTGTGGAATGCCTTTGCTCACACGAAACCACTGGCGATAGGGCTGAATTGCTCGCTGGGGCCGGATCTGATGAGGCCTTTTTTAGAAGAGCTCTCTGATGTGGCTGGGACTTATGTTTCAGCTTACCCGAATGCCGGGTTGCCGAATCCTTTGGCACCGACCGGCTTCGATCTGGAGCCGCCGCACATGAAGGAGTTCATGAAAAGCTTCGCGGAGAGTGGCTTGATCAACTTTGCGGGTGGGTGCTGCGGAAATACTCCAGAGCATGTGCGGGCGATCGCAGAGGGAGTTAAAGGAGTTGCACCGAGGAAAGTTGCTGGGAGATGATGTTTTTTTACCACAGAGGCGCAGAGAACACAGAGGCTTTTTATGGAACTTGATGAACTAAACAAACTTTCAGGAGCGGTTGTGGATGCGGCTATGGAAGTTCACAGGGAGCTTGGGCCAGGATTGTTCGAGAAGATTTATGAGGTGGCTCTAGTGCATGAGTTACGCCTACGCGGCCTCACGGTAGACCAACAACTTCCTATCTATGTCAGCTACAAGGGTAAGGTTATCAATGAGGAAGCTTATCGAATGGATCTGCTTGTTGGATCAGAGATTGTCGTTGAATTGAAAGCTGTGACATCGGTGCTGCCGGTTCACCACGCACAGCTAATGAGCTACATGCGCCTCAAGAGGAAGCGAGTGGGTCTGATGATCAATTTTTTCGTCCCTCTCTTGAAAGAAGGGATCACCCGTAAAATCATCGACTACCCCGAAACAAAACCTCTGTGATCTCTGCGTCTCCGTGGTTAATTCTTTTACAACATTTTCATGAAATTATCTGACATAGCACTGAGACTCTCCGGCACCGACGCGTATAACCACGACGAGGGCAAAGGTTTCCTCATGATTGGTGAGCGGACAAACGTGGCGGGTTCACCGCAGTTTGCGAAGCTGGTGAGGGCTGGTGATCTGGAGGCGGCGGTCGAGGTGGCGCGCCAACAGGTGGAAAACGGGGCGAACGTGATCGACATCTGTTTCGATGATGGGCTCATCGACGGTAAGGCGATGATGTCGAGGTATCTCGATCTTCTCCAAGGTGAGCCGGATGTGGCTAAAGTGCCGATCATGGTGGACTCCTCAAAATGGGAGATCCTTGAGGAGGGCTTGAAGCACCTGCAAGGGAAGGGGATCGTGAACTCGATCTCGCTCAAGGAGGGGGAAGAGATTTTCAAAAAGAGCGCGAAACACATCATGAAATATGGTGCGGCGGTCGTGGTGATGGCTTTCGATGAAAACGGCCAGGCGGCGACCTATGAGGAGAAGATCCGCATCTGCGAAAGAGCCTACCGTATCCTTGTCGATGAGGTGGGCTTCAACGCGAACGACATCATTTTCGATCCAAACATCCTGACTGTTGCAACAGGCATCGAGGAGCACAACAACTACGCGTTGGATTTCATTAACGCGACGCGCTGGATCAAAGAAAACCTGCCGGGTGCGAAGGTCTCGGGTGGTGTCTCTAACATCTCGTTCTCTTTCCGTGGAAACAACAAGGTGCGCGAGGCGATGCACTCGGCTTTCCTCTATCACGCGACCAAGGCGGGGATGGACATGGGTATCGTGAATGCGGGGATGTTGGAGGTTTACGATGAGATTCCGAAAGACCTTTTGGAGCACGTGGAGGACGTGTTGCTGAACAAGCGGGAAGACTCGACCGAGCGCCTGCTGGATCTTGCGGAAAGCTACAAGGGAGTCGGCGGGAAGAAGCTGGAGGAGGATCTCACATGGCGCGAAGAGTCCGTGGAGAAACGCTTGGAGCACGCGCTGTTGAAAGGCATTGACCGTTTCATTGATGAGGATACGGAAGAGGCACGGGTCAAGTATGGCAGGCCGCTCAAGGTCATCGAGGGGCCGCTGATGGATGGCATGGGGGTGGTCGGCGACCTCTTTGGTGCCGGGAAAATGTTCCTGCCGCAGGTGGTGAAATCCGCCCGCGTGATGAAGAAGGCGGTAGCGTGGCTTTTCCCCTACATGGAGGCGGAGAAGGCGGAAAACCTCGCGGGAGATATCGAGGCGATTCAGGAAAAGAACCCTGGGATGTCCTACGATGAAGCATTGAAAATCGCAGAGCGCGGCAACTCCGCAGGGCGTTTCCTCATCGCGACCGTGAAGGGCGATGTGCACGACATCGGTAAGAATATCGTGGGCGTGGTGCTGTCTTGTAATGGATTTGAAGTCACCGATATGGGCGTGATGGTTTCTTGCGACAAGATCCTTGATCGCGCGGTGGAGATGGGCAGTGATGTGATCGGGCTCTCGGGTTTGATCACACCTTCGCTTGATGAAATGGTTCACGTGGCGAAGGAAATGGAACGGCGTGGGTTCACCGTGCCCTTGCTCATCGGTGGAGCGACGACTTCCGCCGCGCACACGGCGATCAAGATCGCGGAACATTATTCGGGACCGGTGGTGCACGTGCTAGATGCTTCGCGTTCGGTGCCGGTGACGACCTCGCTGCTTTCGAAGGATCAGAGGGAAGGTTTCGTGAAGGAACTACGGGAGAAGCAGGAGAAGGCGCGCCAGAATTTCCTCGGCGGCCCCAAGAAGGAGACGATCAGCATCGAGGAAGCCCGTGCGGCGGGGCCGAAGATCGATTGGGATTCCTATGAGGCACCGGTTCCCTCTTTCACCGGCACGAAAACGCTGGAGCCCGAGATTTCCGAGTTGGTGGAATACATCGACTGGACGCCGTTTTTCCATGCGTGGGAGCTGCGCGGTGTGTGGGATCGCGAGAAGAAGGAGCTCAAGACAAAGAATGAAGGAGGTGCTGCAGAGGCGAAGAAACTTTACTCAGAGGCCTGCGAGTATCTTGAAAAGCTTGTTGCAGAAAACCGGCTTCAGGCACGGGGGATCTACGGGTTTTTCCCGGCGAACTCCGTGGGTGACGACATCGCCGTTTTCAATGAAGACGGCAGCGAGCGCACGCGCTTCCACACGATCCGCCAGCAACTCAAAAAGACTTCCGGAAAGCCGAACGTGGCGTTGTCAGATTGGGTGAAGCCCGTGGCGGCGGATTGCATCCGCCCTGCCAAGCCCAACCCACCCATTAAGAAAGAAAAATGGGGCAGTCTCCCACACTGGTATCGGGAAGGGGCTACCTACGCTGTTACCTTCCGCCTCGAGAACTCATTTCCAAAAAGCACTCTTGTCAGCTACGCGAAGGAGAAAAAGGAGTTAAACCAACACCTCGCTCTCGCTGAGAAAGAAGGTGATGAAGGACTTGCGAAAGATTTGCGGAAGGCTCTTGGGAAGCTATATCGGGATCGGATCGAGGGGGTGCTAGATCAGGGCTTTGGTGAGTGTTGGATGAAGGATGGCGAAATTGCCGCAATTGTGGCGGGCGCGATCCAGCATTTCGCAGGAGAAAGATACGATCTCGGCGCGTGGTGCGTGATGCCAAATCATGTCCACATGATTCTCGCTCCGAAAGATGGCGAGTCGCTTTCGGAGATTCTCCATAGTATGAAGCGTTTCAGCGCGAAGGAGGCCAATAAGCAGTTAGGCAGGGAAGGTGCTTTTTGGCAGAAGGAGTCCTATGACCATATCATCCGTTCCGAGCAGGAGTTCGGGAAACAGACGGCATATGTTTTGGGGAATCCTGAAGCGGCTGGGCTAGATAGGTGGGAGTTTGTGGGTGAGGGTGGCTTGGCTGGGCGGATACAATCCGCCGCCACGGACTACATCGGCGGCTTCGTGGTCGGCATCCACGGAGCGGACGAATACGCGAAGGAACTCGATGATGCACATGATCCTTACGGCTCCATCATGGTGAAAGCCATCGCCGACAGGCTCGCGGAGGCGTGTGCAGAAATGCTGCACCACCGAGCACGTATCGACTGGGGTTATGAAGCTGAGGGTGAGTTGACGAAAGATGCGCTCATTCATGAAAACTATCAAGGCATCCGTCCGGCTCCAGGGTATCCAGCTCAGCCAGACCACACGGAGAAGCCCATTCTTTTCGAACTACTAGGAGCATCGGAGGCAACCGGCGTAACCCTGACCGAAAGCTGCGCGATGCACCCCGGCGCTGCGGTGAGCGGGATCTATTTCTCGCACCCTGACAGCCACTACTTCGCGCTCTCCGAGCTGCAGAAAGACCAAATCGAAGACTATGCGAAACGCAAAGGTATGTCTGTCGAGGAAGTTGAGAAGTGGCTTGGGCCGTGGCTGGGGTATGCGTGAGTGAGTGGCGGCGGATTGTATCCGCCACCACGATCAGAAGGCTTTCAGCCTCGCGACGGTTTTCTCTTTCCCTAGGATCGTGAAGATGTCCCCGAGATCTGGGCCGTGGGCGCGGCCTGAGAGGGCGACGCGGGTGGGGAACATGAGCTGGCCGGGCTTCGCGCCGTTTGCTTGGGCTACTACTCCGATGGCTTCCTTGGCGATGTCGGCCGACCAATCGGTGAGGGTGGCGAGGTGGTCTGCGAGGGCTGCGAGGTGGGCGGAGTTCGGGTTGGCTTTCGCTTTTTCGACGGCTTCCGGGTCTGGCTCTGCGGTGTCGGTGACGAGGAAGTCGATGGCTGCCGGGACTTCGGAGAGGAGGCGGACTTTTTCCTTCACTGCGGCGATGGCGGGGGCGCTGTCTGCGAAGGGCAGTCCGGCGTCATCGACGAAAGGCTTCGCGAGTTCGGTGAATGCCTCGGTGGAGATTCTCGCGATGTGCTGCTGGTTGACCCACTTGCACTTTTCGAGGTCGAAACGGGCGGGGGCGCGATTGACGGCTTCGAGAGAGAAGCGGTCGATGAGCTCGGTGAGGGAGAAGATTTCCTCGTCGGTTTTCGAAGACCAGCCGAGCAGGGTGATGAAGTTCACGACGGCCTCGGAGAGGAAGCCCTGGCGCGGGTAGTCGCCGACGGCGGCACCTTCGTCGCGCTTGGACATCTTCGAGCCGTTGGGATTGAGGATGAGGGGGATGTGGGCGTATTGGGGAGGCTCGGCACCGAGGGCTTCGAAGAGCTGGAGGTGCTTGGGCGTGTTCATGAGATGGTCTTCGCCACGGATCACGTGGGACATCTTCATGGTGAGGTCATCGACGACGTTGACGAAATGGAAGACGTAGGAGCCGTCGCTGCGTTTCACCACCATGTCCGGGGTGTTCGAGGCATCGCGGTAGTCGATGGTGACCTCGCCGCATACGAGGTCGTTCATGGTGACAGGCTTGCGGTCGAAGCGGAAACGCCATGCGCCGTCGTCTTCGTAGACACGGCCAGCGGAGAGGATTTTTTCGAAATACTCGTCGTAGATATCGTTGCGCTGGGATTGCTGGTAGGGGCCGTATTCGCCGCCGACTTGTGGACCTTCATCCCAATCGAGGCCGAGCCAGTTCATGCCGTCGAAGATCGCTTGGCGTGCTTCTTCGGTGTTGCGTGCGGCATCGGTGTCCTCGACACGCAGGATAAATTTGCCGTTGTGTTTGCGGGCGTAGAGCCAGTTGAAAAGGGCAGTGCGGGCACCACCGACGTGGAGGTAGCCGGTGGGGGATGGGGCGAAGCGGGTGCGGACGGTCATAAACTTTAAATTTTAAACTATAAACCTCAAGGAAGACTCAGGATTGTAGGGAGCGGAGGGCGCCTCGGATGAGTTCTTCTGTGGTGGAGGCGGGGGTTTTGTCGAGGATGGCGCGCACGGCTTTTCGGGAGTCGACTTGTTTGTAGCCGAGGGCGATGAGGGCGAGTTCGGCGTCGGCGGCTTGGCTGCTGACTTGGCCGGAGGCGGCGTCTTGCCAGGTGTCGGTGACGCCGACCTTGTCTTTTAGTTCTAGGATGATGCGTTCGGCGGTCTTTTTGCCGATGCCTTTGCACTTGGAGAGCAGGACGGAATCTCCGGCGACGACGGCAGTCTTGAAGCTGTTCACCGGCATGCCGCTGAGGATGGAGATGGCGATGGCGGGGCCGATGCCGGAGACGCGGTCGATGAGGAGGTGGAATACATCGCGTTCCTCCTCGGTGGCGAATCCATAGAGCGTGTGGGCGTTTTCCCGGATCTGGAGGTGAGTGCGGAGGTCGACATCTGCGCCCTCGGTGGGGTGGAGCTTGTCGTAGGTAGATAGGGGGATGATCGCCTCGTAGCCGACGCCGTGGCAGTCCACGACGAGTCGATTTGGAAAAGCTTCGATAATTTTGCCCCGGAGTCTTGCGATCACGGCTCCAGCATTCGGGGGAAATGGCGGGGGATGCAAGTGGTAAGCAACGATTGTCCTCCTGCGGTGTTGAAAAAGGCGAAAGTTCGAAGTTTCCAGATCGGCTTGCCGTATTCATCATCAGACATGCCCACCGGGGAAGAAGATAACATTATCGTTTGCTACGCCTGCGCCTCGCCAATGGATATTAGCAGCGTTGCGCCTTATACGCGGGTGGTTTGTCCGGGCTGCGGGGTGGAAAACCGGGTCAAGAAACATTTCGGGCATTACACCGTGACGCGCCGTCATGCCATCGGCGGCATGAGTTCGGTTTTCGTTGCCATTGATGAGACCTTGGATCGCGAGGTGGCGTTGAAAATTCTCAGCGAGGAGTATTCCGAGGACGAAACACGCATCGCCGCCTTCGAGCAAGAGGCGCGGCTCACGGCATCCTTTAGCCACCCGAGCGTCGTGCGCGTGCTGACCACAGGAAAGGCCTTCGGGCGTTTCTACATCGCGATGGAGTTGGTGCAGGGCGGCCACCTCGAAGGGATGATCCGCAAGCAGACACAGATCCCCGAGCTGGAAATGCTGCCGCTTGCCATCCAGATCGCCGAGGGGCTCAAGGGCGCGCAGGCCGCCGGACTGATCCACCGCGATGTGAAGCCAGGAAATATCCTGCTAGACTCAGATGGACACGTGAAGATCGTCGATTTCGGCCTCGCCCTCGTCACTCAAGGCGGACAGGCGACAGCGACCGAGATCTGGGCAACTCCTTACTACGTGCCGCCTGAGGCTATCGAGGGAGGAGCCGAGGATTTCCGCGCGGATATTTACGCCTTTGGCGCCACGCTCTACCATGCCCTCGCTGGGAAACCGCCCTGCGACGAGGAGACTATGGTCACCAACGTCCTGCGCGAGGCGAAAAAGCACATCCTCCCGCTCCAGCAGGTCGCGCCGGATCTGCTGGATGAAACCTGCGCCGTGGTCGACCGCGCGATGGCCTACGCGCCTGAAAACCGTTTTTCCAGCTACGATGATATGATCGCTGGGCTCAAGACCGCCCTGAAAGCAGCAAAAGGCGAAGCGGAAACCGACGAGCAAGGGATCACCCGCACAGAGCGTCGTGCCATCCTGCGCCGCAGGAAGAAACGCAACATCGTGATCTTAGCGGGTGCGGCGGTGTTTATTCTAGCGGCCACCGGCACTCTGATCGCCCTCGCCAGCAGCAAGGCGAACGACCCGCTGGGGAATAAGCCCGCAGTGGTGGTCAATAACGATCCAGAAAATGAAGGCAATGGCTCCAGCCCCGGCGACATCGCGAAACGCTATTTCAACGCTCGAAAGGCGATGGAGTCCGGCGATCTGAAGAAGGCTGAGTTTGCCTTTTCCCAGTTGCTCAAGGATGACAATGTAGAGGAGCCAACCCGCACGTGGTCGGGTCTTCAAGCTGTGGTAGCTCCCATGATGGATGGGCGCATGGACGATGCCCGTGATAAGGCTCGGAAGGCTCGCGAGCATCTCAAGTCTGGAGATCCCAATATTCCCTCGGAGTTTCTGACTGCAGTCCTTCCAGTGCTAGATGGTTTCTCCAGTGCACCGTTTTTCGATGCGGAGGAAATGGCCGGGGATGGCGGCGGAAACGAGCGCTTCATGAGCTATCTCATCGCCGGTTTGAAAAACTGGGAACAGGGAGGGCTCGATCAGGCGGTGCCGTTTTTTCAGAAGGTCGCGGGTGAGAAATCCTTAGCCGATGATGGTGTCATGGGCATCTTTTACGATGTCGCTCAGTCCTACCTGAACGATTACGAACTCCTTTCCTCGCAGGCACTCAATGAGGATCCTACCTCCGTGGTCGAGTGCCGGAACATGACCGACGAACTCAATAAGATCCTCACGCTCCTTGAGACGAAAGGCCGTGCGAAGTTCAACGTAAAGGCGCGCCTCGCGCTGCTTCCACATATCGGCAAGGAGCTCATGGCGGGTCGGAAGCCTCAGCAACAACCACAACGCGACGATCTTGAGGAGATAGAGAAGCTCGCGAAGTCCTACGAATTCATCAAGCTTGTCCAATACATCAAAGGGATGAAGAGCAGCCCTTCCGGCACCAAAAAGTCATCCTTGCTCAGCGTCGCGGAGTCCGCCGTGATCTTCCTTTCGAAGATCAAATCGGATCTCAAGAAACAGGCGCTCAGCGTGGAGCTATCGCTTGCTGATGATACCTCGGCCACCGGCATCGCTATCAACGCAGAGGGTCAGCTAGTCGTGCAGACCAGCGGCGGGGAGGTGCGCGATATCGAATGGATCGATCTGCCTGCGGATGCCATGATCGCCATCCACCGCGAGTTGGTGAAAAATCCTCCCAACGAGATGGAGCGTCTTCGTCGTCACGAGACTGCTATCTCTTTCGATTGGCTCGCCGGAGATAGGGAGCGAGCGCTACTCGCTGCAGTGCGCCTTTCCGAAGAGAGCAAAACCTTCAAGAAACGCTGGGAGAACCTGTCGAAGGGCTTGCCCGAGTAGCAATAGTTCCCTCTAGCGCCCGTGCTTGCGCATGTAGGCGACGGCGTAGCCACACACTGGCCTGACTTCTAGACCCCGCTCATCGGCGGCTTCCAGCACGCCTTTCATCAGCCGCCCCGCCGCCCCTGTGCCACGTAGATCCGGGTGTGCCTCTACATGGGGAAGGACGAGCACCTTGCCATCGATTTCATAATCGGCGTAGGCAAGTAGGCCGTTCTCCACGAGTTCGAAACGGTTCTCGGCGGTGTTGTCGGTGACTTCCATGGAATGAAGCCTCGCGCATACCGGAAGAAGCGCAAGACAACAGGCAGCCTGCGGTTGTAGCTTAATGTAGTGGTCAGTGCATCTCCCTGAGGAGTAGGTGCGTCTTCGCGCCTTGAGTTCAAGCGGGTGTCTTCACCCGCAGTAAAAAAGTCGCTTTTCCACGGGCGGCGGAGACGCCACCCCGAACTCAAGGCGCGGAGACGCACCTGCTCCTTATCCTTGTGCAATCTGCCCGCCACTTTCAGTTGCACCGACCCCCCGCAACTTGGCTTGAAGTTTCCCGCCCCAGAGCAGAACCTCCCGCCCATGGAATACCGCACGCGCCCCGAGGAGACCGCTGGAATGCCGCGCGGCATCCCCCACATCATCGGGAACGAAGCCGCCGAGCGTTTTTCCTTCTACGGCATGAAGGCCATTCTCGCCGTCTTCCTCAGCCAATACCTCTTTCTCATGGACGATGCGCTGCGCACTCCCATGGAGAAAACGCGCGCCACCGAGCTTGTCCACCTTTTCAATGTCGCCTTCTATTTTACACCCATTCTCGGTGCATTGCTCGCCGATGTATTCCTTGGGAAATACCGTGTCATCATCCTCCTCTCGCTCGTCTATTGTGCTGGGCACGCCGCGCTCGCCCTCATGGGCACCTTTGGGAATTCCGAGCACTGGATGATGGCGGGCATGGTTCTCATCGCACTCGGTGCGGGCGGCATCAAGCCCTGCGTCTCCGCCCATGTTGGCGATCAATTCGGCGCGAAGAACCGACACCTCCTGCCGCGCGTTTTTAACTGGTTCTACTTCTCCATCAATCTCGGCGCCTTCGCCTCCATGCTCCTCACTCCGTGGCTGCTGGAATGGTATGGGCCACACTGGGCATTCGGCGTGCCCGGCGGGCTGATGGCGATCGCCACCTTCATCTTCTGGCTCGGGAGGAAACGCTTCGCCCACGTCCCTGCAGGCGGCATGCATTTCCTCCGCGAGGCTTTCGGAAAGCACGGCCTCATCGCCATGTTCAAGCTCGCGCCCGTCTACCTCTTCGTCGCCATGTTCTGGGCGCTCTTTGATCAGACCGGCTCCACCTGGATCTTCCAGTCCCAAGACATGGACAGGAATTTTCTCGGCTTCGAGTGGCTGCCCTCCCAGATCCAATCGCTCAATTCCGTCTTTGTCCTCAGCTTCATCCCGCTCTTCAGCTACCTCATCTACCCGGTGGTGGAGAAATTCTGGCCGCTCAGCCCCCTGCGGAAAATGGGAGTCGGCCTCCTGCTCATGACGGGAGCCTTCGTCCTCGTTAGCCTCATCCAAGTGCGCATCGATGCCGGGGAAAGGCCGAACATCATCTGGCAGATCGGCGCCTTCGCCCTCCTCACCGCCTCCGAGATCCTCGTTTCCATCGTCGCCCTTGAGTTCGCCTACACTCAGGCACCGAAGACCATGAAATCCTTCATCATGTGCTTCTACCTCGCCGCCGTCGCTGTGGGGAATCTCCTCGTCGTCGGCGTGAACCACTTCATCCAAATCCCCAGCGCCGCCGAGATTCAGCTTGAGGAATCTATCGGGATCTTGCCCAAAGATTGGCAGGAAAGCCCGCGCACCGTTGTCCTTCCCGGCTATGACCGCACCACCGGCACGGAAGACGATTTCATCCGCCGTCTTAACAAAGACGCGAAAGTCCCCTTAGAAATCCCCGGCCAGAAAACCTTCGATCAAGCCGCCGCCGCCATCATCGCTGCCTCCGCTGAGTCTAACAAACTCCCCACCGAGGCCGAGGGCAACCGCATCGCCTCCGCCTTCACAGATCCCTGGGGCAAGCCCATCGAATACCTCGTCCTCAACTCCACCACCGCCCGCCTCTGGAGCCCCGGGGCTGATGGCAAATGGAACACTGAGTGGGATCAAGGCATCATCCTCGAAAAGGCCGAGACAGAAACCGAAGCCAAGCCCTCATGGATCGACTCCCTCCGCCCCGCCGAGACATGGCTCTCCCTGCGGAAAAAGGAAATCGGATTCAAAGATAAGTCCGAAGGCGGGGCAGGGGAGTCCATTTCTCAAATGACCTTCTCAGGTGGTCAAGTCCGTCTGCAAGGCGCAGAGTATTTCTGGTTCTTCAGTGCCCTGATGGGAGCCACCGCCCTCATCTTCATCCCCTTCGCTATCCTCTACCGCCCGAAGAGCTATTTGCAGGATTAGGAGCCTTCACCCAAGGAGCGGCGTTTGAGGGATGCCTGACAGGCGACCACCACCATCATCACAGGGTCGCTCCCCGGGGAATTCCACTTGTGGTTGGCGTTTTTCCCGGAAATGCCGGGGTAGATTGCCTGAATGTCGGGGTAGATTCCCTGAATGCCGGCCTAGATTGCCTCAATGTCGGCCTCGATTGCCTGAATGCCGGGCTAGATTGCGGGAATGTCGGGCTAGATTGCCTGAATGCCGGGGTAGATTCCCTGAATGTCGGCCTCGATTGCCTGAATTTTTCCCGGAAATCCCCCTACTAAGTTTCCGTTCACTGTCTGGCGGAAATAGAATCGGCCTTTAACTTTGCTCATAGGACAAAGATTCTAAATCTCGGAGAGGATTGATGTAAAGGCAGGTGAATACGTCTCTACTTCCTCCTCACCGCAGCGATGACAGAGATCTCCACGAGGAGTTCAGGGCGTGCCATGCGGGCTTCGACACATGCTCGGGCGGGGGCGTGGCCTTCTGGAACCCAGGCGTCCCAGACTTCATTCATGGCGGCGAAGTCTTTCATGTCTCTGACGTAGACGGTGGCGGAGAGCATGTGCTCGCGGTCGGAGCCGGATTGGAGGAGGAGGTCATCGACTTTCGCCAGCATGGTGGCGGTCTGCTCGGAGATGTCTTTTGTGGCGTCTTTGCAGACTTGGCCGCACAAATACACCGTGTCGTTGTGAATGACGATGCGGCTCATGCGTTGCTGGGTTTCTTGGCGTTGGATGCTCATGGCTCTTTGTATGGGACTAAAGTGGCTAATGAGAAGTGAGAAGAATGGAGTGGAACGACATGGACAGGCGCTATTCGCGCCGTGCCCGAAGGGGATCGCCGGGGGGCGAGATCAAATCAGTGGAAGAGTTGCTGGAGGAGGGTTACTCCATGAAGCGGTCGAGGGCGTTGAGGAGTTCTTCGGAGCGCTTGATGTGGTAGGTGCCGGATGGCTCGATGGAGAGGCGTTTTCCGGCGGAGTTTTGGAAATGGAGGATGACGGGGGTGGTACCGGGGTGGCCGGTGATGTGGTAGCGGATTTTCTCGAGGTCTTTCTCTGTGTGGCGGTGAGTCCAGAGGAGGAGCTCTAGGGGGGCGTTCGCGTTGGCGGAGGCTTTGCGGGTTTTTAGCTCGCTGAGGGAGCCTCCGGTGAGGCGGCGGCCGCCGGTGCGGTCATCGACTTGGATGGCGATTTTGAGTTTGATGATGTTGCCGGGGGCTAGGATGCCGGAATCGCGAGCGGGGATGAAGCTTTCGCTCCAGAGCATGATCTCGCAGGAGCCGGTGAAGTCCTCGACGGTGAGGATGCCGAAGGGTTTGCCTGCCTTGGTCATGCGTGTCTCAAGTGAGCGCACCATGCCGGCGATGGGGTAGCGGGCGCGGGGGTCGGTGAGTTCGATTTCCTCGATGAGGCCGATGCGATTGTATTTGTCGCTGTCGAGGATGCCCCGGTATTTATCGAGCGGGTGGCCGGTGACGTAGAAGCCGAGCAGTTCCTTCTCGTGGGCGAGGCGTTCGTCCTTTGACCATTCTTCTACGGCGTTTATGGTAGGTGAGTCTTTGGTGGCGGCTGGGGGGGCGAAGTCCATGGCATCGAAGAGGGAGGACTGGCCGGAGGCTTTGTCGCGCTGGGCAGATGAGGCGGAGGCGACGACTTGCTCAAGGCGGATGAACATGGAGGCGCGGTTTTCCCCTGTCCAATCGAGGGCACCGGCTTTGACGAGGTTCTCGAGGATTCGTTTGTTGATGACTTTGGAATCGAGGCGGGAGGAGAAGTCTTCTAGGGAGGTGTAGTTTCCGTTTTCGGTGCGCTCTCTGATGGCGGTGGCCATGGCGGCTTCCCCGCAGTTCTTGATGGCGGCGAGGCCGTAGCGCACGGCCATGGCACCGGATTCGAGTTTCTCGGGGACGAAGCGGAGCTGGGATTTGTTGAGGTTCGGCGGGAGGATCTCGATGTGCATCTTGTGGCACTCGGCGACGAAGACGGTGATCTTGTCGGTGTTGTTGACCTCATTGGAAAGGAGGGCGGCGAGGAACTCGACGGGGTGGTTTGCCTTGAGGTAGGCAGTCCAGTAGGAGATGTGGCCGTAGCAGGCGGAGTGGGATTTGTTGAATCCGTAGCCGGCGAAGGCGTTGATCTTGTCGAAGATGGTGTTGGCGAGTTTTTCGCCGATGTCGTTGTGCTTCTTGGCTCCCTCGATGAACTTGATGCGTTCCTTGGCCATCTTCTCGACGTCCTTTTTACCCATGGCGCGGCGCAGGAGGTCGGCGCCGCCGAGGGTGTATCCGGCGAGGACTTTGGCGGCGTTCTGCACCTGCTCCTGGTAGATCATGACGCCGTAGGTGTTGCCGCAGATCTGCTCCATGAGGGGGTGCTCGTAGAAGGCTTTCTTGCCTTTCTTTACATCGAGCATCTGGTCGATGAACTGCATGGCTCCGGGGCGATAGACGGCGATAAGGTCGATGATGTCATCAATACTACGGATCTCGTACTTCTTGCAGGTCTCGACCATGCCGCCGGACTCCAGCTGGAAGACGCCCATGGTATCGCCACGGTTGAGCATGTCGAAGGTGGGCTGATCGTGGAGGGGGACTTTTTCGATATCGAAGTCCGGGGTGTGCTTGCGGATGTGGCCGACGGCGTCGTGAATGACGGTGAGGTTTTTCAGTCCGAGGAAATCCATTTTCAGGAGGCCGACTTCGGTGATAGCTCCCATGTCGTATTGGGTGACGACTTCGCCTTCGTTGCCGCGTGTGAGGGGGACGTGTTCATCGAGCGGGCGGTCTCCGATGACGACTCCGGCGGCGTGGATGCCGACGTTGCGGTTGATGCCTTCGAGGCGGAGGGCGTAGCTCCAGAGTTCCTTGTAGGTGGAGGAGGATTCGATGAGTTCGCGGAGTTCTTCCTTGGAATCCCACTCGGACTTGAGGGTGACGCCGGGTTTCGCCTCGATCATTTTGGCAATTTTATCGGCCTCGCCGTAGGAGACGCCCATGACGCGGGAGACATCGCGGATGACGGATTTCGCCGCCATTTTTCCGTAGGTGATGATGTGGGAAACGGATTTCTCGCCGTATTTTTCGCGGACGTATTGGATGACTTCGGCGCGGCGTGACTGGCAGAAGTCGATATCGACGTCGGGAGGGGAGACGCGCTCGGGGTTGAGGAATCGCTCGAAGAGGAGGCCGAACTGGAGGGGGCAGATATTGGTGATACCCATGGCGTAGGAGGCGAGCGAGCCGGCGGCGGAGCCACGGCCGGGGCCGACGGGGATGTCGTTGTCGCGCGCCCACTGGATGAAGTCGGCGGTGATGAGGAAGTAGGAGGCGAAGCCGAGGGAGTTGATGGTGTCGACTTCGTATTTGAGTCTATCCTGGACTTCGGCGGAGGCGGCTTTTTCCGCGCCGTAGTGTTTGAGCACACCTTCTTGGCAGAGCTTCATGATGTATTCCTCGCGCGGGGAGCCGTCCGGGGTGGGGAACTGCGGGTATTTTTCCGAAGAGGTGGAGTCGAGTTTGATTTCGACGTTGCAGCGGTCGGCGATGACGAGGGTGTTGTCGCAGGCGTGGGGGATGTCTTTGAAAATCTCGCGCATTTCCTCGGCGGTCTTGAAATGGACTTCCGGGGTGTAGCGCATGCGATTTTCATCGATGACCATGGAGCCGGTGCCGATGCAGATCATGACATCGTGCGCCTCGTGATCGGTGCGGTGGAGGAAATGGACGTCGTTTGCGGCAACGACGGGGAGGTCGAGTTTTTCCGCAAGGGAGACGAGCTGGGGGAGGACTTTGAGCTGCATTTCCAGGCCGTGGTTGTGGAGCTCGACGAAGAGGTTGTCCTTGCCGTAGATGTCGCGCAGCTCGGTGAGGGTTTCGAGGGCTTTTATCTGATCGTCTTGGCGGAGCCATTCATTGACGGGGCCGGAGATGCAGCCGGAGAGGCAGATGATGCCTTTGGAATGGGCGCGGAGGGTTTCCCGGTCGACGCGGGGTTTCCCATTATACATGCCCTCGAGGTGGCCGATGGAGGTGAGCTTGGAGAGGTTTTGCCAACCTTCGTTGGTCTCCGCGAGGAGGGTGAGGTGGGTGGCGTTTTTGCGGTTGGGGATTTTCTTTTTATCGTCCGCGCCGCGTGCGCCAAAAGGGGCGAGGTAGATTTCGCAGCCGAGGATGGGCTTCACTCCGGCTTTCTTGCATTTCTGGTAGAAGTCGATGGCGCCGTAGAGATTGCCATGGTCAGTCATGGCGACGGCGGGCATGCCAAGCTCAGCAGCGCGGGCGGCGAGCTCCTTGGTGCGGATCATTCCGTCGAGAAGGGAGTAGGCGGTGTGGAGGTGGAGGTGGACGAAGGAGTCTGACATGCGGCGGGGTGATTCTTGATGGGCGGGCGGGGGATGTCGAGAGGGCAGAGGAGGGAATCGGGGGGTGAATGGAAGAAAGCGGTTGATTTAGTGTGCGGGGGTGGCTTGCATGTGCGTCCGCCCGAGGGCGAAAAAAGTCATGGCAGAAGATCAATCACTCAAAACCCCGGGCGCAGGGCCGCTCGGAGAAATTTCTCAAGAACCCCCGGCACTGGAGGTATTCCTCGATAAGCACCAGATGAAACTGATCTTTCTGGCGGTGATCTTGGCGCTTGGAGCGGTGGCTTATGTCATCGTGGATGGCATCAATCAGAGCGCTGAGGAGACGGCGGGAGCTCTTTTGACAGATGGGGATGAGCTATCCGAACTGCAAAAAGTCTTGGCTGAGCATGAAGGGACGGCGGCTGCTGACAGCGCGAAGATTCTTGTAGCGGAAAAGCAGTGGGAAGACGGTCAGCAGGATGATGCGATCGCTACATTGAAGTCACTGGTTGACTCGGATTCCGATAGCCCTGCAAAGCCTAGTGCGCAGGCGAGCCTCGGCGCGAAGCTTCTGGCACAAGGGAAAACGGACGAAGCGAAGGCTATTTTCGAAGCGATCACGGAGAACCCTGAGGCTACATACATCGCTCCGTATGCATGGGTTTCTCTCGGTGATATCGCGCTGGCTAAAGAGGACGAGGAGGCTGCGAAGGTCGCCTATTCGGCTGTCGAGCGGGATTATCCAGGCAGCCCTTTCATCCAGATCGCGACGATGCGTTTGCTGCTGATGAAGGCGGAAGCTCCGAAGGAGATTGCTGAGAAAATTGTGGTGCCGGAGACTAACTTCGGTGGCGATGAAGAAATCGTAGTGCCCGAAGGGGATGCAACGATGGATGATCTGATCGATGCAGTGAACGGTCTTGGCGGTGCAGCCGGGGACAATCCTTTGCTTCCTGAAGAAGCGCCTACTGAGGAATAAGTCCAAATCGCATTGACATACTACAACCCCGAACCTTAGTTTTTTCCTGTGTTTAAGAAAGTCATCGGCCAAGAAGGAAGTGAATCGCAGAAGCCATCGCTGACGGATTCAGAAGAGCGTGCATCTCAGTCATCCTCTACCCCGGCTAGAGAATCAGCGCCCTCGTCATCGTCATCTCCGAGTCCGTCGAGTTCTCCAAGCTCACAGAAGCCATCTTCCGGCGGCAACACCCGCAACGTCCTTTCTTCTGATGTGGAGATTAAGGGTATCGTGAAATTTCAGCACGACCTTATCGTTGACGGTAAGATCGAAGGAGAAATCCAATCCTCTGGGAACCTAACTGTCGGTGAAAACGCTCGCATCAAGGCAGAGATCAAGACTGGCACAATCATCATTTACGGCAAGGTGCATGGCAACATGATCGCAACTGATCGCGCTGAGCTTAAGTCCAGTGCTGAAGTTGTTGGCGACATCAAGGCTAAAACACTCACTATCGAAGCAGGAGCCATATTCGTTGGTAAATCCACGGTTGGCACCCCTTCACAGGGATCGGCTTCCGACACTAAGCCGGGCGAGAGCGCTTCTAAGCCGGCGATGTCCGGTCAATGAGGTCTCTCCGAGGGTCTCTTTTTCCCTAAATCACTGATATCATGGGAGCCGAACCGAAAGGGCGGCAGATCGAGCTTATTTGCCCGAAATGCCAGAACCAACAATACGAACCGTCGCTGGTCGTATCAACGCTCTGTCGTTCTTGTGGGAATCACATGAACATTCGGGACGGTAAGCCAGTGGTGCGCCCGAAACACGCGACCCGTCTTTCCAGCGCCTCGAAGCCACCGCTTCAGCATGCTTCGACCGGATCGCGGGCACCGAAGAAAACTGATTCGCGTGATGCCTCCGGAAGGGGATTCTTGAGGAGGCTTTTTGAAAAGGCACCAGTGATGCGCGGCATCAACTGCTATCACTGCAAGTTTCCCTTCGAGGTTTCTTCAGAAGCGCAGTCCACCCAGTGCAGAAAATGTGGGGGACACATCAGCCTGAGGGATTATGAAATCAATCAGGCTTGGCGCAGGCGCATCCAGACTCGCGGGAACGTAAACGTAGGGAAGACTGGATCAATCATCGGTGTGCACGTGCAGTGCCATGACTTGACGATCCTAGGAAAGCTTGCAGCTGCGGTAGATTGCTCCGGCGTCTTAAGGATTAGGAGTCACGGGAAAATTATCGGAAATATGCGCTGCCGCGAATTGCGCGTTGAACGCGGGGCTGAAGTGGAATTCCAAGGCGAGGTTTATGCCGAAAGAGCCTATCTTGATGGACATGTGAAAGCGCAGCTGACTTGCTCGGGCACAATCACCCTCGAAAAGAAGGCGCACCTTCAGGGACTTGCGCGTGCCGGAGGGCTCATCGTCAAAGCCGGGGCGAAGCATACCGGGCTGATGGAAGTCGTTCAGCCACAGATTGCGGGCTAAGAACCGATTGGCTCTTGCAACGACGCCGTTAGACGGGAAGATTGCCAACATGCAAGCCGCACTGGATCTGAATGAGGAAATCCTCGAACTCAAGCGTACTCGAAACGCGATCATTCTCGCCCACAACTATCAGACCGGAGATATCCAAGATATCGCCGACTACGTGGGGGACTCGCTAGGCCTCGCTTATCAGGCGAAAGCGACGGACGCCGAAGTCATCGTGTTCTGCGGTGTGCATTTCATGGCGGAGACGGCGAAGATCGTGAATCCTTCGAAAATTGTGGTATTGCCTGACAAGGATGCTGGCTGCTCGCTGGAGCAATCCTGCCCAGCGGATCAGCTTGAAGCATTTATCAAGGAAAATGCGGAGAAGAACTACTACGTCATCGCCTACATCAATTGCTCGGGCGGGGTGAAGGCGCTTTGCGACGTGATCTGCACCTCGGGGAATGCCGTGAAAATCGTCAACCTTGCTCCCGCGGATCGCCCCATCCTTTTCGTGCCAGATGAAAACCTCGGTGCCTGGGTGATGGAGCAAACCGGGCGCAAGATGGATCTCTGGAAAGGCAACTGCTATGTCCACGTGGAATTTACGCGGGACTCGATCAACAAGATTAAGCAGGAGTATCCGGATGCTCTAGTGGTGGCGCACCCCGAGTGCACGCAGGCGGTCAGATTGCTTGCTGATGAGGTCTGCTCTACCGAAAAGATGGTGGATTTCTGCAAGAACGCACCGGTCAAGGACATCATTGTAGTGACGGAGAGCGGCATGCTAAACCGCCTGCGCAAGGAGGCACCTGACAAGAATCTCATACCCGGCCCCACCGACCGTTGCGCATGCGCGGACTGCCGTTACATGAAAATGAATACCCTTGAGAAGCTCCGCAACTGCCTGCGCGATCTCGAGCCCCGCGTGGAAATGGACGAAGAGATCCGAAAAAGGGCTGAACTGCCGCTTCTGAGGATGCTTGAGCAATCCAAATGACCCGCCCCCGAAATGATTTGCAATCGGCGTGATGAAAGTTTAGGTAAATACGTTGTCCATGCTTTTTGTGCTTCTCATCCATAGCTCAAATCCCCATTTTCCAACTCAATGAAAACTCCACAAAATAAAAATACCACCAACGGCTTCACTCTCGTCGAGCTGCTCGTCGTCATCACTATCATCGCGATTCTTGCTGCAGCAGGATTTGCCGGTGGAAACGCCGCACTGAATAAAGCGAAAAAAGTTTCCTCTCAGGCTGGTGCAGTATCGATCACTACAGCTGTAGAGCAGTTCTATGCCGAATATTCGGCGCTCCCTGATCCAGGCACTAACGATAAAGATGTTGACCTGGATTCGACTGGAGACGGAGTCGGCTTATTGGAGATTCTGGCAGCGATCGAGGATAGCACTAGCGATGATGTGCAGAATCCCCGCAAGATTCGTTTTCTGAATAATAAAGAAGGCAAAAGAGATAGAGGTGGCATCATCTATTCATCCAACGGTGACGCAGTCCTAGGAATGTATGATTCGTGGGGAGGAGCCTTCTATATCTGGATGGATTACAACTATGACGACAGGCTTGACTTCACCACCAAGCAAACAGGCACAGCAGTAAAACTTAACGGTAAAAAATGTGCTGTTTACAGCCTTGGCGTCGATGTTGATGAGCCGAGTAGTGCGACGGTCAGTACCTTGGTCAAGAGCTGGTAAGCCTGGCTTATCAAGAAAAAGGCAACCTTGAAAATCAAGGTTGCTTAACTTATTTTCATGGTTTACACTACTTCCCATGAAAAAGCTTCTTTTGCTGGCTACGGTTTTTGGCTTGGTTTCATGCAATACCACCATCGGTGTCTGGCGTGATACCAAGGCTTTGTCCAGTTGGTCAGTGCGTAAAATCCAAGAGGCCAATTCTGGTGGCGGAGACACCGCTGACCAAGAATATGAGTATGGGGCGCCTGTTTACTGAGGTGACATGCCGGGATCTATGAAGGTGCGTGTGCTGACTTGCATCACGCCACCAGATGAATTTTTTCGGAAGTCGGAGTCCGCTTGCAATACGCGGCTAGCCACCTAATCCTGCCGTCCCGATGAAAAAATATTTCACAACAATCGCAATGCTTGGTCTCGCACTTATTAGTGCCTGCAAATCCGAAGAGGCCTCCAGCGATGCTGAGGCCGCAGCACCAGTTCGCGTCAAGATGGTGACGAGCATGGGTGATGTTGTGATCGAGTTGAATGCGGAGAAAGCGCCGGTCACTGTGGGAAATTTCCTCAAATACGTGAAGGATGGCCACTACTCCGGGACAGTTTTCCACAGAGTGATTAACGGATTCATGATCCAGGGCGGTGGCTTTGCGCTAAAGGAAAATGCTCTTGTTGAAAAGCCGACTGGAGATGGAATCAAAAACGAAGGCCGCAATGGCCTGTCGAATGAGATCGGAAGTATTGCAATGGCTAGGACAGCGGATCCAGATAGCGCGACTGCGCAGTTTTTCATTAATGTGGGGGATAACAAGATGTTGGATTTCCCAAATAATGGTGGCTATGCGGTCTTCGGCAAAGTGGTCGAGGGTATGGATGTAGTGAACAAGATCAAGGAAGTCGAAACCAAGTCCGACAGTATCGTGATGCTTCATCCGGAGACTGGAGAGAAGATGGAGCTTCCCTCTGATGACATTCCGACTGAGCCGGTGCTCATCAAAAGCATCACCGTCGAGTAAGGGATTTTCACCACTACACACATGCAACTCTGGTTCTGTCCTCTGCTGGCATTTCTCCTCGGCTCCATTCCGTTCGGTCTTTTCATCGCGAAGGCTAAGGGGATCGATATTCGGCAGCATGGTTCGGGAAATATTGGCGCGACAAATGTGTTCAGAGTTGTTGGTAAGAAGTTTGGATTGAGCTGTTTGTTTTTGGATCTGCTGAAAGGCTTCATTCCCGTGGTGATTGCCGTGAACCTTGTGCAAATCACAGGGCGGGGAATTCCCATTCCTCTACCATTCCCTGAGGCCTTCGCGCTGAAATTGAGCGCTGCCGAGCAGCTCAAGGGGCAGCTTGTCCATGTCATCACGGCTCTTGCTGCTGTGTTAGGTCATAACTATTCGCCTTGGATCGGCTTCAAAGGTGGGAAGGGGATTGCTACCTCCGCTGGTGTCTTGATCGGGCTGATGCCTGCCGCTGTTGTGATACTTCTCATCATTTTCATCCTCACGCTGTTGGTGACCCGATACGTTGCGGTTGCAAGCATGGTAGGTGCGGCTTCACTCCCTATCCTTACCCATCTTGGGGCGAGGTTTCACAAAAATGCTGACGGCATCAGCCTGTGGGAGGCAGGAGATTGGAATAAACCGCTATTTGCCCTCAGTCTACTCATCGGCATCATGGCGATATGGAAACACCGCACGAATATCCGCCGCCTGTGTGACGGCACGGAATCGCGTTTCGTCTGGGGTGGAAAAGCGAAACAGGAAAAGCTCGATCCATGAATTTTAAAAGCGCAGCCATCCTCGGATCGGGTTCCTTCGGGACGGCGATCGCCAAGCTCCTTTCCCCGAAGCTCGAAAGGATCGTGATCATCGGGCGCGACGCACAAGTCGCCGCCACGATCAATACTGAGCACCGCAACCCCCAGTATCTTGCGGATATTATTTTACCAGAGTGCGTGGTGGCGGGCACGGAGATAGCCGCAGCGTCAAAGCATCCACTTATTATTTTTGCGGTGCCGACGGCGGCCACCCGCCAATGCGCTAAGGAGCTGGTAGCAGCTGGAGTCTCGCCGGATGCGGTCTTGCTTTCCTGCGCGAAAGGAATCGAGCGCAGCTCTGGTGAGAGGATGAGTGAAATCCTGAAAGAGCTTCTTCCTGATAATGAAGTCGCCGCGCTTTCGGGGCCTAACCACGCGGAGGAAATCGCGAGAGGCCAGGCTGCGTGTGCGGTAATCGGCTGCACGGACGCTGGGGTGGCAATGGCGTTGCAGGATCTATTTACCCTGCCGCATTTCCGTCCTTACACGAGCACGGATCTGGCGGGTATCGAGCTGGGAGGTGCGATTAAGAATGTCTATGCGATTGCTGCTGGTATCGCTCACGGGCTAGGTCTTGGGGACAATGCCACCGCAGCGCTTGTCACCCGAGCGCTGGCGGAGATGACGCGGCTTGGAGTCGCCCTCGGTGGGCGGCAGGAAACTTTTTCTGGTCTCTCGGGGGTGGGCGATCTTTTGGTGACCTGTTTCTCCGAGCATTCTCGTAACCACAAGGTCGGGCTGGCACTTGGAAGAGGCAAGACTCTTGCTGAAGCGACCGATGCTCTAGGCATGGTGGCTGAGGGTGTGCCGAATACGCTCTCCATCCATGAGGCCGCGCGCAAGGCTGGGGTGAGGACTCCGATCATCGATGCTGCCTTCAGCATGCTCTATGAAAACAAACCCGCCGCTGAGGCGATGATGGAACTCCTTTCTCGCGATACACGGATGGAAAGCGAATGAATTTCAATAAATGACAACTGAAGCAGTGGCCAAGAAGCCAAACATCATCCGCCGCCTATATGCATGGACTGTCTCATGGGCGGATCATCCGGCTGGGACGTGGGCCTTATTTTTTATCGCTTTCATAGAGTCTTCTTTTTTCCCGATACCTCCAGATATCTTGTTGCTGGCGCTATGCTTCGGTGCACGGGAGAAATGGCTCAAGTATGCCTTGGTTTGTACCGCTGGTTCGGTTCTGGGCGGTATCGCCGGATGGGGAATTGGCTATGGTTTGCGAGATACGGTCGCGATCCCTATCCTCAATCTTTTCGATGCAAGCGGGCACACCCAAGAGAAGATCCAAGGCTGGTATGATGCGTATGGCTTCTGGGGTATCCTCATCGCTGCCATCACGCCGATTCCCTACAAGGTCTTCACGATCTTTTCCGGGATGGCGAATTACAGTCTTCCGCTGCTCATCGGCGCATCGGTGATTGGTAGAGGCTTCCGGTTTTTCCTCGTTGCCGGATTGATCCGCATCTTCGGTAACCGTGTCCGCCCTTTCATCGAGAGACACCTAGAGTTGTGCTTCATCGCTGGGACTCTTCTGCTGATCGGTGGGATCGTGGTGCTCAAATTCCTACGCTGAGGGCTACGGGAACAAGATACAAATCGGGGCGACTGTCTCTACGATAGATTTTGGTTCACCAAGAAGTCCGGTCTCCGGATCTAGGGGGAGTATGGCAATATTGTTCGAGTTTTGACCTCCGCAGAGTAGCCATTTTCCAGATGGATCGATTTTGAAATGGCGTGGAATATTTGTGCCGCAAGGTGCGTGTTGAAGTGGTGTGAGCTCACCGGAAGTCGTATCGCGTGAGAACACTGCGATAGAGTCGTGGCCACGGTTTGAAACGTAAACAAAGCGTCCGTTTGGGTGCACTTCGACTTCTGCGGTCGTGCTTTCTCCTTTGTAATCCGCTGGCAGGGTGGGGTATGTGCCTATGGCGGTGAGTGCGCCTTTTTCAGGATCGTAGACGGCAGCGAGGAGGGTGTTATCGAGCTCGTTGTTGATGTATGCGTGCTTCCCGTCGGGGGAAAAAGTCATGTGTCGTGGGCCAGCACCGGGAGCGCTGGCGATGAAGCCATGATCCTTGATTTCCGAAGTGGAAGCGTCGAATCGATAGATGAGTGTTTTATCGATCCCTAGATCGGGAACGAACATGAACTGGTTATTAGAATCGAAATAAGCTCCATGTGCATGTGGTTCGTTTTGGCGTTTGGGATGCGGCCCTGAGCCTTTAATCTCTAAATAAGAGATGACTTCTTTAGGTTTTCCATCGGCATCAAGGCTGATGGTTGTGATTGATCCATTGCTGTAATTCGCGATTCCAGCAGTGCCTCCCGTGGCATCAATCGAAAGGTGTGTTGGGTTTTTTCCGCCGGTGTTCACTTCTCCTAATGCGGTGAGTGAGTTTTTATCGCCGATGGAAAATGCAGTAAGAGTGTTTCCCCTGCTGACAGCGTAGAGGATAGGTTTTTCTGGATGAATGGCTAGGAAGCCGGGAGCAGTTATCTCCGCCGCGAGTTCTGGCTTCGAGAGCGTGCCTTCCTCCGGATCGAATTCAGCGAGATAGATACCGTCGGCATTGGTTCCTAAAAAAACTGGCTGTGCGATGGCTAGGCACGGGACTAGGGCGATTGATAAGATAGATGCTTGGATTTTCATGGTTTTGAGAGATTGGTTGAGGTTCCGCCGCAGGACGTGCCTTGGCAAGAAAATGAGTCATTAACCAGATGTGGGGTGAGGCATTCCTAAGATCTTGACTTTGCCGAAGTGAGTTTGCTGCCTACTATGGCACGCGAGCTGCCATGTCTTTCTTTGAAATACCGGCCTCACCACCAGAAGACCCATGAGATTTAATGTCAGCTGCGAGCTTGAATATAACCTAAATAGCGCTGCTACGTTTCTCTTCGCCTTGAAATGCATTCAAACGGGTGGTCAGAATGTTCTGGAGGAATATGTGTTCACTGAGCCGGAGGTACACATGGAGGAGTTCCACATTGAGAGTGGAATGAACCGATTTTCCCGGATTGAGACATTCTATCAGGGAACTCTCTCGGTCAGTTATAGGGCTCTGGTTGATGTGTCTTACCGCATCGATAGCGCACAAGACCTCTCTACAGGTGGCTCTGGAGAATTGACTCCAGAAGCAATACCTTTCCTCTTTCCCAGCCGTTATTGCCAATCCGATAGGATACGCCAGCAGGCGAATGCCATGTTTGGTCATTTGAGAACGCCTTACGAAATCGCTTCCGTAGTGAGCGATTGGATTTTCGAAAACATTGCCTATGTAAGCGGAAGCTCGGGCGAGACTTCATCTGCTGTCGACACAATGGAGACACGACAGGGTGTCTGTAGGGATTTTGCGCACCTGGGCATTGCGTTCTGCCGTGCGCTCGATGTCCCAGCTCGTTATGCGACTGTGTATGCGTACCAGCTCAATCCTCCAGACTTTCACGCATGCTTCGAAGTCTTGATCGGGGGATGGTGGTATATCTTCGATCCAACGCGTCTAGCTCCACTCAATGGTCTCATTAGGATCGCCACAGGACGGGATGCCGCAGACGCCGCCGTTTGCACCATTTTCGGTGACCCTGTCCTGACTAGGAGCGAGGTATTTTGTGGTCTCGCAGATTCCGGATTCTATCCGGTGACTCGTGATTCGCTCATGGAGAATCAACAAGTTATCGCACTTCTGTGAGGTGAGAGGCATGTAAATTCATGCTTTCGAATGGTTCTTGTTTCCAATCCAATTTAGTTAAGCTGGAAAGATATTTGACAAATGTTAACTAATTTGTTGTTTTTTATCTGCCATGACGAGTCGTGAAGATTTGGATAAGTTGTTCGAGGCTGCTCTTCATGAGAAGTCTGCACCAAGCCGTTTCGGAACCCCTGAATCGCAGGTGAAGGCTGCACCTGCGGCGTTTACAAGACAACCGGCAGCTCCTGCGGCGCAGCCGAACGCTTTCCAAGCAGCTCCACCCCAAGCCCACGGCTACGCATCGCCACAGCAGTTTGACCAGAAGCAGCAACAAGCTCCGCAGGCTTATGCGACACAACCGCAGCAATACCAGCCAGCGCCCCAACACTTTCAAGCTGCTCCTCCGCAGCAATACGCACCTCCTCAATATGCAGAGCAGCCACAGGCTCAAAAGAATTCAGGCTTGATTGATATCACTGCCGTAGATGACCAATTTGCGAACCAGGCGGTAAAATCAATGGACTCCGACCTTAGCGCAGAGCTTGGAGCTATATTGGATGCAAAAGTCGCAAAGGAAAAGCGCAAGAAACGGCGGGGTCGTATCATGGCGCTTCTCATACTCTTCGGAATCACTGGCGGCTCCGCCGGATGGGTGGTCACGAATCCTGAGCGCTATCAGGCAATGAAACAGGTCATTACCGACATCAAATCCGCCAGTGACATTCAGGGCATGGTTGCAAAATATCAGAAGGCCTTGGACAAGGTCGCCGTCCGAAGTGAACAGATTGATGCTGCAACAGAATCTATGGGCGTGGATCCTCGCTCCGCAGATCACATGGAAGACCAAGGCTTCGATAAGGAGATGCGAGAAATGATGGGAGAAGAAGGCGGCCCAACAACAGCAGAACGTGACAAACTCCTTCGCGAAAAGTTCCAATCCGTCGAAGAGGGTGGAAGCCTGATGGATTCGGTCAAAGAGTGATTCCGCCAGATTTCCCGCTGGAATGAATTCTTGGTAAGGCTAATCTGAAAGGGAAGGAGAGGAGCTGCGTAGTGCAGATTTTCCTCTTCTTGAACTAACAGAAATGAAGCCAAAGCCCACGAGCGCTGCACACACTCCCAAGGCCATCTGGAGCGGGGGTGGTTCGCGATGTGTGCTAGAGCTCTCAGGTGATTGGTTGATAGGCAAAAGGCCTGAAATCATCGGTGACGAGAGCCAGGGGTGGCCGGATGAGTTCGCGACCTCCGAACTCGGAGCCTACGATTCCACCTTGCCCTCCTATCTTTTGGGTAAACTGCGGGAGGCCGGAGATGATGCTGATATCGAGGGGCTGCCCGATGATCTGCGGGCGCTCATGGAATTGGCGTTGAAAGT
This sequence comes from Akkermansiaceae bacterium, assembly GCA_030725745.1. GTDB lineage: Bacteria > Verrucomicrobiota > Verrucomicrobiia > Verrucomicrobiales > Akkermansiaceae > Luteolibacter. The sequence continues at coordinate 41,188 of JANRFH010000012.1, read as the reverse complement.
TCCGGAGAGGAGCGATGCTAGATCCGAGCAAGATGAGCCGCACGGACTGAAATTACTTGGTCTGAGATCGACAGCTGCATGGAGGTCGGCGGAGTCAGTGTTGGATTTCACCGGTGAAACGGTGCTGGCATTGGGCAGATTTTTCAGAGGCAAAGCGAACTTTCGGGCTCGGGATTTTTGGTTATCGATCCAGGAATGCGGAGTGGGAGCTTTGCCTATCGTCGCGCTGATTAGCTTCCTGATCGGCATGATTCTAGCCTTTGTAGGAAACGTTCAGTTAGCGAATTTCGGTGCGAGCCTATATGTCGCCGATCTCGTGGGATTGGCGATGGTGCGTGAAATGGGTGTGATGATGACGGCGATCATCATGAGTGGAAGAACGGGCGCGGCTTTTGCAGCAAGCATCGGCAGCATGAAGGCGAACCAAGAGATCGATGCGCTTAAGACCTTCGGCTTCAATCCTTTCGATTTCCTAGTGCTTCCACGGTTGTTCGCACTTGTGCTGATGATGCCTTTGCTGACGGTTTATTCGAATGTAATCGGCATTCTTGGCGGCATGCTGGTGGGGGCGGGTGTAGGCATTCCCCCGAAACTTTTCTGGGCGGAGATGCTGACCATCGTAGATCTCACCCAAGCCTCCCTCGGTGTTTTTAAAAGCGTTTTCTTCGGGGTTGCTATAGCCATTTGCGGCTGCCTCCAAGGGATGAACTCTGGCAATTCCTCTGCGGCTGTGGGCGAAGCGACGACACGTGCGGTAGTGGCCTCGATCACTGCGATCATCGTATTAGATTCGGCCTTCGCAGTCATTTTCACTATTCTTGAGATATGAAAGAACCCGATCCAAATGCGAAGATTTCGGTGAGGGGGCTTGAGATGGCGTTTGGTTCTTTCGTGGTGATGAGTGATCTAAATTTCGATATTCAGGAGAAAGATATTTTTGTTATCATGGGTGGGAGTGGTTGCGGAAAGAGCACCTTGCTGCGGCATCTTGTGGGTTTGAAGGAGCCAGCGGCGGGCAGTATTCACTATCAGGGGGAGGACTTCATATCTGCTGGGAAGGATGAGAGGCACAGTTTTATGCGGCGTTTCGGTGTGATGTATCAGTCGGGTGCACTGTGGTCTTCGATGACACTTGCGGAGAATATTGCTATGCCAATTGAGGAATACACGGATTTAAAACAAAGCGAAGTTCTTGATCTCGCCCGTTACAAACTCGCACTAGTCGGGCTTTCCGGCTATGAAGACTACTACCCTGCACAGGTCAGTGGGGGGATGAGTAAAAGGGCTGGCATCGCGCGGGCAATGGCGCTCGATCCAGAGATTCTCTTTCTCGATGAACCTGGCGCAGGGCTGGATCCGCTCAGCTCGCAACGCCTCGATGAACTTATTCTGAGGTTACGCGATTCCCTAGGATCTACGTTTGTCATCGTCACGCACGAACTCGCCAGCATTTTTGCCATCGCTAATAATTCCGTTTTCCTCGATACAGAGACAAGGACTCAGGGAGCAACCGGAGATCCAAAGGTACTACGCGAAGATGCAACGAACCCTTCGGTGAGAAATTTCCTCAGCCGGGGGGAGCACCAGAAAACTGAAGAATTATTATGAGCAAGAAAGCCAGCCCGACAATGATCGGCCTCTTCACACTCCTCGGTCTGCTGATCGTGGGAGTCGCGTTAGTGTCGCTGGGTGCGGGAAAATTTTTTGAGAAGAAGCACAAGGTTCAGCTCTACTTCGACAAGAGTGTCTATGGTCTACAGGTGGGTTCTGATGTCAGGTTCGGCGGTGTCCGCATCGGGCGTGTCTCTTCGATCAGCGTCATCGTGGACACCGTGAAGAACCGCAAGATCATCCCCGTGGTTCTGGAGTTGGCAGACAAGGATCTACAGAGTGTGTCGGGAAGTGGGGAGGGGATGCTGGATTTTTCGAGCTACGAGGGTGTTGATAGGGCGGTGAAACGTGGGCTTCGCGCCGGTATGAAACAAGAGAGTCTTGTCACCGGGCAGCTATACGTGGAGTTCGATATTGTGCCAGATGCAGAGGGCTTTACTTACGATGGGCAAATCGATCGCCCGTATCCCGTAGTGCCGACGATACCGACAGAAATCGATGAGCTGATTTCAGGAATTACCGATGGTCTTAAGAAAATCAACGATCTGGATCTGGCGGGGTTGATGACCGAAATGCGCGATGTGCTGCGTGGGGCGAAAAACCAGATCGACGGTCTCGAACTTAAGGAGATTAACGAGAATCTAACAGTTATCAGCCGTGATATCAGGGTGCTAACCTCTGACGGAAGGCTTTCGAGGGCATTGACGGATCTTGAAAAATCTCTCGCAGAGATCCGGGCGCTGAGTGCAAAGGCTAACGAAAACATAGACCCTCTCCTCGCCGATGTGGAGGAGTTGACGAAGACAGCAAAAGAGAGTCTCGAAAAAATCGATAAGTCTTCTGAGGAGTTGTCCAAAGTAACCGATCCGCGCTCACCCTTGCTCTTGAACTTCCAAAACCTCATGCATGAGACGGAGATCGCCTCCCGTGCCCTGCGTGAGCTAACGAACGATCTGAAAAGAAACCCAAACACGCTCCTCCGAGGAAAGGAATCCGAATGAAGAATTTTGCCATGGCAGCCACAGCCGCACTCTTATCGTCCTGCAGCTTGCTTGTGCCCGTGGAGGATGATCCAGTGCGCCACCTGTTGGATTCACCTCTGTCGAACCGGACACCGACTGCCGCCAGCCCCTCAGTGGCGGTGGCCAAGCCATCGTTACCGCCCTATCTGGAAAGGGTGGAACTCATCACTCGCACTGGCGACGGGCGGCTGGAGGTGCATGAGAAAAACCTATGGTCTGAGCCACTCGATGCGGGCATTACCCGGGTGGTGGCGGACAATCTGCGTCGGCTCACCGGCTCGACGAACATCCAGCCATCCTCGAACTTCGTGGCACGGGAATACACTTCGCTGGTGGAGATTCGCATCGAGCGTTTCGATCCTGAGCCTGACGGATCTCTGCTGCTCGAATGCACGTGGAAGGTGCAGCCGATAGGTGGCGGAGATGCGGCTCCCAAGGCTTTCCGTACCAAAGTGCAGGTGACAGAACAGGAATCGCTGGGAAATCCGATGGCCGGGAGGATCGTCGCCATGAATGAGGCTCTTGCGCAGCTTTCGCGTAGCATTGCTAAGGGGCTTTAATTCCAAGTGCTTGCATTCGCCGCTTGCATATGACTGCATCGGGGATGCCTTCACTCATCGTTCTCGCTGCCGGAATGGGTAGTCGCTACGGCGGCCTCAAACAACTCGACCCCATGGGGCCTAACGGGGAAACTGTCCTTGATTATTCAGTCTTCGATGCGATCCGCGCGGGGTTTGACCGCGTGATTTTCGTGATCCGTAAAGATTTTGCTGATGCATTTCGCGAAGGGATTGGTGCACGTTTTTCTGGCAGGATCCAAGTTGACTATGCCTTCCAGGAACTGACCGATCTGCCCGAGCCATACCAGCCACCGGCAGGTAGGACGAAACCATGGGGCACAGTGCATGCAGTGCGCGCTGCGCGTGATCTCGTCGATTCTCCATTCGCCGTGATTAATGCCGACGATTTCTACGGGGCGGATGCCTATGTCCGTGCCGCCGGTTTCCTGAACCAATGTGCTGCTAACGAATGCGCGATGGTCGCCTATCCGCTGGAAAATACCCTCTCCGAGCACGGCAGGGTGAACCGTGGCATCTGCGCCGTGGATGCTGATGGTAAGTTGGCCAGCGTGGAGGAATTCGTGAAAATCGGGCGTGAGGAGTCCGGTAAGGTTAATGGAACGGGGCTCGACGGTGGAATACGTGAACTCGATCCAGGTGCCCTTTCTTCGATGAATTTCTGGGCATATCCCGCCGAGTTTATGGATGGCATCGAGTCTGAATTCCTTAAATTCCTCGAAAAACACGGTGGAAGTGAAACTGGCGAATGTTACCTGCCGACGGTGGTAGACTCTCTCATTCGCGATAGTAAAATCTCCTGCGAAGTGCTTGAAACGACCGCTTCGTGGTTTGGTGTCACCTATCCGGAGGACAAGCCGCACGTGGTCAGCTCGATTGGAAGCCTTATTGACGAAGGCACCTATCCTTCGCCGCTTTCTTGATCATCAGGATTGGCTTCAAATAAATCGGGCGCAGATCGGTAAACCGACCTGCGCCCAAGTTTGCACATTCCCCCCAAAGCACACCGCAGTTTATTCGGCAGCACCACACTTCCCCCCGGAGATGTGGTATCGCGGCAAACTAGCTGCGGCATATTGGAAATGTCGTAACTTATCTTTCAACCAAGGTTGATCAATAAGTTACATTAAATAATTGACCGATTTCAGTGTTTTCGGAAGAAAAAAGAGCCTATTTGTAAGAATTGCAGGAAAAACCACAGAATTTTTGCGGTGTAAGCCTGATTTTCTTTGCGCTAGTCCGTCGAAGAATGGCTTTCGATAGGTGATGCAGGCTGCAATTCCACATCAAAAAAGTCATACATCACTGAGCAATATACTTCGTGTTTGAATGCCGGAAGCCAGTCCAGATCGAATTCTTCCGGTAAGATCCAGCGGTAAGCTCCGAATTCCGGAGGGTTCTGGTGCACATTGACCGGTGGGGCGTTGTCTTTAAGGCTACATAGGAAATAGGTTTGCTCTTGGCCATGGTTACCATGTTTTTTCACCTTTTTCGCCCGGACATCCTCCGGGTATAGGTAGCGGTAGCCGCTTCTGAATCCGAGGATCTCATAATGATTCTTTTTGAGGCCGATCTCTTCTCGCACTTCACGGTAAAGTGCTTCTTCAACGGATTCGCCTTTGTCCACGCCACCCTGTGGGAATTGCCAGGCACCCGGGAAATTGGAACGCTCACAGATCAGCAGGTTGCCTGCTCTGTTGATCACGAGTGCTGCCACGTTCGGGCGGTATTTCTCCATGGCGAGAGTATGCATGAATGGGATGCCTTGATCAATGTTCAACTTTTCCGAAATACAATGGAAGCTGGCGTTCTGAGCGGTGTTGGGTAGATTTCCGAATCATGAAAATACCCACACATCTTCTGATCGGTTTCCTTGCTTGTTGCCCGCTTGTTTATGCCCAAGACACCGCTGATGACGCCGAATCGGAGCAGGTCGATGAGCTGGGGCTCAAAGGATTTTGGGAAGCGAACCTTCAAGGCGGGAACTACTTGGTGGCATTGAACCGGATTTCATCAGTGAGCCGTCACAAGTATATCCTCAACGGTAACCTTGTCGTGGACGAGGTGACAATCGATACAGTTGGTGTGGCACTGGCACGTTTCTATTTCATCAAGCCGGTCACAGACGAAATGGATGGCAATGCCGTGACTAAGGCTGCTGATAGAACAAGGGAGCTTCTTGATAAGGCTGCGAATCGGGTGACTGGTGGAGTCGAAGACATGGTGGTAAAGACTTATCCCGATACCACGCATGCGAAGACTATTGAATACCGTGTGCTGTCCGAGTCTCAGTTGGCCGGTCTCTACGCCAGCGCGAGGAAAGCGTGGATAGATGGCAAGGGGCGCGTGTTTACCGCCGAGTGAGGTGAATGCGCTCGCCAAGTATGTTGCAGCCGAGCAGCCTGAGGGCGAATGACAGGCAGAGAAATACGTGAACATCTCGACAACGCAAGAGTGCTGCCGAGCAAGCAGCTCGGGCAGAATTTCCTGACCGATCCAAACATGGCGCGCTGGATTGTAGCGCAACTCGCTATAACTCCGGAAGATACCGTGGTCGAGGTGGGGCCGGGGACGGGATCGCTCACTGAGCATGTCTTGGGAAAGGCGAAACGTGTGGTGCTCATCGAGTTCGACGTGCGGTTGGCAAATGCGCTAAGGGAGCGTTACAAGGACAGGGATGATGTCGAGGTGCACATCGCCGATGGGGCGAAGTTCGATAGGCGTTTCCTTTTTAAACACGGACCAGTGAAATTCCTTGGAAATCTTCCTTACTCTTCCGGTGGGGCGATCATGAAAAATATGCTCAGCAGGCCACATCCGTTTACTTTGGCGGTGATCATGCTGCAAAAGGAGGTGATCGACCGCCTAGGTGCACAGCCGGGTGTTAAGGATTACGGGATACTCAGCCTGCGCATGCAAGTGAACTGGACGATCCGCTCACTCCGAGTAGTGCCTCCAGATGCGTTTTTCCCCAAGCCGCACATCGACTCAGCTGTAGCGGTGCTGACGCCACGGCAAGCGGACGAATTCCCGGCTTTCGATGCGGTGCTGTTCGATGAACTCATTCGTCGTGGCTTCGCACAGAGGAGGAAACAGCTTGGCAAACACCTGCCGGCCTCACCTCCATGGAGCGAAGTTTCGGAAGCGCTCGGCTTGGCTCCGACTGTTAGGGGTGAGCAACTTGATCTCGCGAAATGGATCGAGTTGACGCGTGCCTATGACAACCATCCGCTGAAAGACAATGCACAGAAGGACGATGAGTTGTTCGATGTAGTCGATGAAAACGACGTGCCGACCGGGACGGCGACGAGGAAAGAGGTGCATGCGAAAGACCTCATCCACCGCGCGATCCATATCTTCGTTTTTAATAAAAAGGGTGACCTCTTTCTTCAGAAGCGTTCGATGCTGAAAGATAAAAATCCCGGTGTGTGGGACTCCAGTGTATCGGGACACCTCGATGCGGGTGAGGACTACCTCAGTGCCGCTTTGCGAGAGGTAGACGAAGAGATCGGTATCGAGGGCAAAACCGCAGAAGATCTGGAGCATGTCCTTTCGGTAAAACCGAGTGCTGAAACGGGCTGGGAACATGTCCGGCTTTTCACGACTCATCACAAGGGTGGGATCACGTTTCCTGCGTCAGAGATTGATGCTGTGATGCCGTTTCCTCTGGAGGAAATAGAGGTGTGGATGGCTGCCTGCCCGGGTGATTTCTCGCCTACCTTACGGCTGCTCTTTGGGGAGTTCCTGAAGCAGAAAAATTAGTCTTCCAAAAGCCCGTCGAGCATACGCAGGACGACGCCGATGGAGATGCCGAGTGACTCGGCGGAGATGATCGCCTCGTTGTCTCCCGGTGTGTGCCACCATGGCTTGTTGCTGAAATCACCGATAATATCCAAGGTGGGGATGCCAACGAGATTGAGTGGAACATGATCGTCCATGATCGAGCCAGGTGCGGTGCCGAAGCGGCGGGATACTCCTTCTTTTTTTGCTGCTTCAAACATTCGCTTCGATAAGTCTTCCGGAGAATCTGCTGGAATTCGTATCGAGAGATCCTTGTGGCCGATCATATCCAGCAGAATGCCAAACTTAGGTTTGTTCGGTAAGGTGCGCCATTGGTTTGCGTAGTGCCGGCTGCCGTAGAGGCCGTCGAGGATGGTCATGTCCCTTGCGAAGGCTTCTTCACCGTCGAAGAATACGAGTTCTAACTGTTCCGCCTGTTCGCGGTCATGTAGGGCTAAATAATTTGCGATCACCACCACGGCGGCGCATGCGGAGGCGGCATCATCGGCACCGAGGAATTCCTTATCTTTGAAATATTTCGAGTCGATGTGGGCGCAGAGAATGCCCTTAACATCAAGTTCCCAAGTGTCTGTGGTTTCCACAGCGATGCGGGCGCGGAGGTTGGAAAACTTCACCTTGCCGATGGGCGTGTCTCGTTCGAATTCCTGGAGCTGTGTGATCCAACCGTTTGCCTCTAGTTCTTTAGCGAGGTGACTCTTTACCTTGGTGAGTTCATCGCTGCCAGGAGGGCGCGGGCCGTAGGCGAGGATCTCCGATGTAAGTTCATCGGCTGCGATACCGAGCTCCTTATTTCCCGAGCCGCCGGGTTTTCCGAACCAGTAGGCGGCGGCTACAGCGATCACCAATAGGGTGATCAGAATCCATTTATTTTTCATCAAGGGGATGGCTCAGGAGGTGACGGCACCACGATCGTCGCTGATGCCGGATTTCTCGAGGAAGTAGTCGTAGCCTCCGGTGTAGCGGGTGACGACTGCTCCACCCTCGGGGTCTTTTTCGTTACGAGTGACGTGTAGGGTGGTTTCTGCGAGTGTGCGGATGAAGTGCACATCATGGGAGATGAAAACGAGGGTGCCTTCGTAGGATTTGAGGGCGTTGACCAAGGAGTCGATGGAGAGGATGTCGAGGTGAGTCGTCGGCTCGTCCATAAGGAGGAGGTTCGGAGGATCGACGAGGAATTTCACGAGGTTGAGTCGTGATTTTTCACCTCCGGAAAGAACGCCACAGCGTTTTTCCACATCGGCGCGGCGGAAGAGGAAGGTGCCGAGGATGGCTCGGGCGTCTTCTTCGCGGAGGGTGTCGCAGGCTCCCATGACCTCATCGAGCACGGTGTTGTATTCGTCGAGGGCTTCGGCGCGGTGCTGGGAGTAGTAGCCGATTTTTGTGAGGTATCCGGTTTCCTTTTCGCCTTGGTCGATCTCGAGTTCACCGGCGAGGAGTTTGAGGAGGGTGGTCTTACCTGCGCCGTTGGGTCCGACGAGGACGATCTTGTCGCCTCGCTCGATGGTGAGATCGAGGTCTTTGTAGATGCGCTTTCCAGGGTAGGACTGGCCGACCTTCTTCATCTCGATGACCTTTTGGTTGGAACGCGGTGGCTGAGGGAAGGCGAATTTGAAGGGTTTGCGTGGGGTACGTGGTTTTGGGATTTTCTCGATCTTATCCACTAGCTTGATGCGCGACTGAACTTGGGCTGCCTTCGAGCCGACCTGGCGAAATCGCTCAATGAACTCCATGTGAGCTTCGATTTCCTTGTTTTGATTTCGGTAGGCTTGGACTTTGCGCTCATACGTCTTATCGCGTTCTTCGAGATATTTCGTGTAGTTTCCGGTGTAGGAAATGAGTTCCATCGCATCTGGGTCGATCTCGATAACGGTCTCGATCATGGTGTCCATGAAGTCGCGGTCATGGGAGATCATGAGGATGGCGCCGGAGTAGTTGAGCAGGTAGCGCTGGAGCCAAAGGAGGGATAGGAGGTCGAGGTGGTTGGTTGGCTCGTCGAGCATGAGCAGATCCGGCTCCATGACGAGGAGCTGTGCGAGGTGGGCGCGCATGACCCAGCCGCCGGAGTATTCGCGGGCGGGTTTGTTGAAGTCCTCCTGCTTGAAGCCGAGGCCGGCGAGGATCTTTTTGGCTTTCGGTTCGAGTTGGTAGCCGTTGAGCGCGGTGAACTGATCCTGTGCTTTGCCGAATTTCTCGGAACCTAGGTCGCCGGATTTTTCACCTTCACGGATGATGCGGAGGAGATCGATCATTTCCGGGGTGATGCCCATGGCGATTTCGATGATCGTTTCGTCGGACGGTTCACCAGCTTCCTGGGCGAGGTAGCCGGTGATGGCGTATTCATCGCGGTCGATGGTACCTTCGTCGGGCTGGTCTTCATCGAGGATCATTCGGAAGAGGGTGGACTTGCCAGCTCCATTGGGGCCGACGAGGGCGACACGTTCGCCCCAGTTGATGGACATCTCGGCCTCGCGGAGAAGGGTTCGTCCGCCGAGGGTCTTGGTCAGTTTCTTAATCGTTAGCACGGGGATGGGGTAACGGCAGGCAGATGGAAGTTCAAGAACAGACCGATGCACAAAAAAACGCCCCGCAACCTGTGAGGGCAGCGGGGCGTTAGTGAAGTGGGTGTGATTAGAGCGACTCGTTGACGAGTTTCTCAAGTTTCACGATGTCTGCTGCGAAGCCACGGATGCCGTGGGCGGTCTTTTCCGTGGCCATGGCGTCTTCATTGAAAGCGAGGCGGAAGGATTTCTCATCGAGAGAGATTTTCTCAACGGGATCTTGTGCAGCGATTTCCTCTGTGAGCTTAGCTTCGAGGGAGTCATCGGAGGCGGCGAGCTCAGCGAGGAGCTTCGGTGCGATGGTGAGGAGATCGCAGCCTGCAAGGGCGGTGATTTCACCTTTGTTGCGGAATGATGCGCCCATGACTTCGGTTTTGTAGCCGAATTTCTTGTAGTAGTTGTAGATGGCTTTCACCGAGATGACGCCGGGGTCATTGTCGCCTTCGAAGTTTGCGTCTGGTGTGTTTGCCTTGTGCCAATCGAGGATACGGCCGACGAATGGGGAGATGAGCTGGACTTTCGCCTCGGCGCAAGCGACTGCCTGGGCGAAGGAGAAGAGGAGGGTGAGGTTGCAGTGGATGCCTTCTTTTTCAAGGATCTCTGCGGCCTTGATGCCTTCCCATGTGGAGGCGATCTTGATGAGGACGCGGTCTTTGGAGATGCCTTCGCTGGCGTATGCGGCGATGAGTTCCTTGGCTTTGGCGACGCTGCCTTCGGTGTCGAAGGAGAGGCGTGCGTCGACCTCGGTTGAGACTCGGCCTGGAACGATCTTGAGGATTTCAAGGCCGAAGAGGATGATGATGCGGTCGAGAACGGCATCCGTGAGGGCTTGGCCGGAGAGGGAGCCGCCTTTGAACTCGGAAATGGCCTGGTCGATGAGCGGGCGGTATTCGTCCTTGGTGGCAGCCTGGAGGATGAGGGACGGGTTGGTGGTGGCGTCCTGCGGCATGAATTCCTTCATGGCTTCGAAGTCGCCGGTATCTGCGACGACGGTGGTGAGCTTTTTGAGTTGGTCGAGTTGATTCATAATAAAGTGGTTTCTAGCAATGAAAGTGGAGGAATGAACGCTATTTTTATGTGAAGTGCGGATTTTTGGATGAAAATTTCAAGAGCCGGGGATGAAGCGCATGCGCGAGGGCGACTCCGGTGGCTGCTCCGAGGACATCTGCTAACCAATCGAATGGGTCGTTTCCGGATCGGCCAGGTGTGAAAGTCTGGTGGTATTCATCTAGCGCTCCGATGATGGCTAGTAATGCTATTGGGATGATTATGCGGACGAAAAAGGGGGCTGTGGTTCCTTTTTTTAAGAGGATGTGAGTGGCCAGCATGATGCCGCCGCCTAGGAAGTAGCCAAAGTGAAGTACCTTGTCGATGTGGGGGATCTCCGGGCCGCCCTCGGGCATAGTTTTCGAGAAGGAGGAGAGGATGTAGAGGGTGGCTGCCCAGAAGAAGAATGCGGTGAGCCAGAGGCGGGGGGAGGTGGTGAGTCTCATTTCCGATGAATTGCGTGGGCAGGATTCCCTCGCTCCGTTAGGGATTTTTCATTTCCTCTTCGATGCGCTCGGCGAGCCATTGCTTGAGCATCGATTGGTAGTTGAGGAAGCGGCCGCGAGCGATGCGCTTGATGCGGGAAAGCATGCGGGGATCGAAACGCAGGGTGATGGTGGTGGATTCGCGCGAGTCTGCCTCGTGGACGGAGTCTTGCATGAGCTTCGGGGAGAGTTCGTGTTGCTGCCAAAAGTCATTTTCCTCCGCAGCATCGGAAAAATCGGGGAGTTGCTCCCAGTCTGAAATGGTCTTCATGGTGTTAGCGGATCTCGTTGTAATTCCTGTCGTAGAAGCGGCGCTCGGCATCGGTCATTTCGCGGGCGGAGATGACGCGGGCGACTTTGCCGTCCGTGGTGAAGGCGATAAAAAGGTGGCGGTCGGCGACGGTGCGGCCGAGCGCGTAGTAGCGGGAAGCACCATCTTCGCGGTCGTTGTCTGGAAGGAAACGGACGGCAAAAGGGTCTTCGAGAATTTCCTCAAGCTCACCCGGCTTGATGGCGCGGAGGTCGAAGGGGGTATCGATGAGATTGAGTTCCATGGCGTGAGAGAAGGCTAGATCTTGAAGTGCCTGAGGATTTTGTCGAGCGCAGCTTCAGCCGTCAGGCCATGGAGTGCCATGAGGGTGTCGGGCTTGCCGTGCTCGATGAATTCGTCCGGCCAGCCGATGCGTTCGACATGTGTGGAAATGTCTGCGTCGTGGAGGTGTTCGATGCAGGCGGCTCCGAAGCCGTTTGAAAGGACATGATCCTCGAAGGTGCAGACGACCTTACAGTTGCTGGCGACTTTTTCGAGGAGCGCAGTGTCCATGGGCTTGATGAAACGTGGGTTCACAAGCGAGACTGATAGGCCTTTCGCTTCGAGGAGTTCCTTGGTCTTCACTGCCATTTCAAAGCATGTGCCGAGGCCGATGAGAGCGACATCAGTGCCTTCTTGAATAAGTTCGCCTTTGCCTAGCTCGATGGCGGCGGTTTTTTCTGAAACAGGGCTACCTGCGATGACTCCGCGTGGGTAGCGGATGGCCGTTGGGCCGTCGTCGTATTTTGCCATCCATTTCAGCATGGCGACGAATTCCGCCTCATCCTTGGGCTGCATGTGGATGATGTTCGGTATGTGGCGGAGGTAGCCGATGTCGAAGAGGCCGTGGTGGGTGGGGCCATCATCGCCGGAGAGTCCACCGCGATCCATGCAGAGGCGGACTGGGAGGTTCTGCAATGCCATGTCATGAATGATCATGTCATAGGCGCGCTGCATGAAGGTGGAGTAGATGGCGAGGAAAGGGCGATGTCCCTCCGCTGCGAGGCCGCAGGCGAAAAGGGCGGCATGTTCCTCTGCGATGCCGACATCGAAGTAGCGGTCGGGCAGTTCTTTCTTGAATGTCTCCAGCTTGGTGCCGCCGGGCATGGCGGCGGTGATGGCGACGATCTTGGAGTCGTCGATGGCGAGATCCGTGACGGTGCGCCCAAAGATTTCCGAGCAGGTGGGAGTGGAGACGGTGTCAGTGGAGCCGTCTTCAATGCTGTAGGCACCGAGGCCGTGGAATTTTCCGGGATTATCGAGGGCTGGCTGGTAGCCGCGACCTTTTTCCGTGATGATGTGTAGGACGACGGGTTCGTTGAGCGTTTTGAGGTGCTCGAAGGTTTTGACGAGGAGGGGGAGGTTGTGACCGTCGATGGGGCCAAAGTAGCGCAGGCCGAATTTCTCGAAGAGGACGTTTGGGAAGATTAGGTTTTTCGCACCCTCCTCGACACGGTGGGCGATCTTGCGGACGGCCTTGCCGAGGACTTTCTCGACGAAATCCGCTGCAGAGGTGCGGACGGCGGAGTAGGTGGAGTGGGTTTGCAGGGCGTTGAAATAGCGGGCGATTGCGCCGACGTTACGATCGATTGACCATTCATTGTCATTGAGGACGACGATGAATTTCTTGGTGGTCTCTGCAATGTTGTTGAGAGCCTCTAGGGTGGGGCCGCAGGTGAAGGCTGCATCCCCGGCGACGGCGACGACGTGATTGTCACCACCTTCTAGATCTCTTGCAGCGGCCATGCCCAGTGCTGCGGAGAGTGCGGTGCCTGCGTGGCCTGCGCCGTAGGCATCGTGCTCGGATTCTGTGCGGAGGAGGAAACCGTTGAGGCCTTTGTAGGTGCGGATTGTTTCGATCTGCTCCGCTCTGCCGGTGAGCATTTTGTGAACGTAGCCTTGGTGGGAGACATCGAAGACAAATTTGTCCTTCGGTGTCGAGAACACCCGGTGCATGGCGATGGTTAGCTCAACGACTCCAAGATTGGGCCCTAGGTGCCCCCCGGTTTTCGAAAGGCAGCTGATGAGCTTGGCACGGATTTCGGAAGCCAGGGTCTCAAGCTGCATGTCGGACAGATGTCCGAGATCGTCCGGAGTCCTGATGGAGGACAGGATGGACTTTGAGTCAGACGGGATGGAAGAGGCTTCGCCGACAGGTTCGGGAAATTCAGAAGAGGCTGATGTCATTTTGGTCGTCGGTCTCCTCTGAGCTAAGCTCGTTGGTTGATCCGGAAGGTTCGTCAGAGGAATTCTCGGAAGGAATTTCCTCTTTGTTTGCAAGGGTGATAAGTTCGATCCTCTTCTTGGCGGAGGAGAGTGATTTTTCGCAGTGTTTCAGAAGGGAAGATCCTTTTTCGTAATAAGATACTAAGTCTTCGAGTGGTAATTCTTCCGCCTCCATGGCATCGACGACGTCCTCCAACTGCGCCATCGCTACCTCAAACGGAAGGATTTCCGTTTCGGCGTCTGGCGCGGTCTTTTTCTTGGAGGGCATGGTAAAGGATGCAGGTTTCCGGGGCGGAGGGAGGATTATTCTTCGTCGGAGCTGCGGAGTGCGCGATCGGAATAATAGACCATATCCATTCCTACGAGGGTGGCGCGGTAAGGGTAGCGGCGTGTGATTTCCTGGATCTTTGGGTCTTTGTCGTAGATGGAGAATCCTGGGGGGTAGGTAGCAAGGACGACGCGGCCATCGAGGACGAGGGAGGTGAAGTCCTTATATTTACCAGCGACCTCAGATACGTTGCCGGATCCATGGGATGAGGGTGAAATTAGGATGCCGGCGACGGGGGTGTCGAGATCCGCTGCCATGCTTTCGATTGCTGCGAAATCCAAGCGGCTCGGCGGAAGCCAGACGGAGGTGCGGTCTGCATACCATGCCACAGCCCACGGCTGGTCAGAGAAACAGATCTGTTTATCCGTGAGCCATTTGCTTAGTCCAAGGTTAAGAGCGGGAGCATAGTAGGGCGGCCAGTGGGGGATACCACCTCTGTCGTTTCGGCTCATGCCGATGCGCACTTTCATCGGCATGGAGATGATGAGTGGAAGTGCACAGATTATGATGACAATGATATGGTGAAGGTTGTGGAGTGCTGGAGTTGTTGTTACTGAGGGAATCCTGCTCCAGAGGATGGATAGGAATGCTAGCCCGTAGGCCGTCATGATCGGGGCGAAGAGCATGTGGGTCTGGTTTGGCTCCAGATTCTTGTCGCTGATGCCGTAGATCGCTAGGCCAAGGGCGGATACGGTGAACATCAGGAGGATGGCCCAGCGGAAATTCGCGATGGAAGTCCTTTTGAAGGGATGGAGCAGGGATATGAGGAAGAGCGGCGCGACGATGATTCCTCCGAGGAATGGGACGATGCTGTTTGTCTGAAGCAAGGTGGTGCGCACGATGCTAGAGAGGGTGCCGTCGTTTCGCAGGGGAGATGACTCGAGATCACGACCGCGCATGACGATTTCCTCACTGTTGCCACCGATACCCTTGTAGAGTTCTAGGAACGCCGTGCCGAAAGGGGTGCCGGAGATCGAGGAGTTGCGAAGCATCACGAAAGTCATCGGGATGAGTATGGTGACAAGGACGATGACACCGAGAAGTCCGCGTGGCCTGAAGGCGACTGCGGCAAAGATGATGTAGCCGAGGGCGATCCAGATCCCGAGATAATGGGTGAGTGAGAGCAGGGTGAAGAATACCCCTGCGGTGATTGCGGGAGCGAAGGGTACGCGGCCTTCTGCGCTGTCCTCGACAGCGCGGTAGGTGAAGTAAATCGCGCAGGAGAAGAGCAGTAGCATGAGCATCTGCGGGAGGCCACTGAGCGAGTAATCCCAGAATGTTTCGCAGAACAGCATCAGGATGGCGGTTACCCCGGCGATTTTGGGATCGAAGATCCGGGAAACTAGCAGGTAGCTGACACCGATGGACATCAGGAAGCAGAGGGTCGATACCGTAGCGATGACTCGGTCGAGCGGGAAAACCATCTCGTTTTCACCCATTTTCCACTGATCGGCATTGTCGGCACCGATCAGTTTTAGCACTGCTGCATTGAGCAGGGGGTTGAGGGGAGAGTGGTAGGTGTCTTGGAAATTAGTGAAAGGAATCGCCGCGCCCTGCTGGGTTTCTTTTGCCTGCTCATAGGCGATGGGTCGGATGAATTTGGTGGTGAAGCCGTTACCACGAGCGATCTCCCGGGCGATCTGCGCCTGATCCATCGCTTGCGGAGTGTTAAGGCCTCGGAAAAAGATGAACAGATTTCCAAGTGTGAGTGCTATGAGGACAGCGAAGAACAGGCTCCTGCGGATCAGGATACCGGTGTCGAATTGGGCTCGGTTTTTATTCATGCGGGGGGTCTGGATAGAGTATTGGGAGGGAAACTTAAAGCCCTAGTTCCTTGATTTTCCTCTGGAGCGTCCGGCGGCTGATTCCAAGAAGCTCTGCAGCTTGGGTTCGATTGTCCGAAGTTTCGGCCAAAGCACGACGGATTGCACCGCTTTCCAAGGAATGCAGGTTGAATTCGGTAGGAGCGGATGTGAGGCTGACTGTGGTTTCACGAGGTTCGCGCTTATCATTCAATGAGTTGGGCAAATGACCTACATCAATGATTGGGTCGTTCGACATAACCACGCCGTGTTCGATAGCAGTGCGCAGTTCGCGGACGTTTCCTGGCCAGTTGTAGGCTAGGAGCTGGCGGATCGCAGCGTCGCTGAGAGGTTTTACTGGGCGCTCGTTTTCTACTGCGAATTCCCTGAGGAAGGCATTTGCGAGTAGGATGATGTCCTCCGGGCGGTCGCGGAGAGTCGGCATCTTCAGTGAGATGACATTGAGGCGGAAAAACAGGTCTTCGCGGAAAGTTCCTTCGTCCACCATGCTGCGAAGGTCGCGATTCGTGGCGGCGATGAGGCGGACATCGACCTTGATCGGAGAGTTTGAGCCGACGCGCTCGATGGATCGCTCGGATAGGACGCGCAGGAGTTTTACCTGGGTGGCGGGGTCGATTTCACCGATTTCATCGAGGAAAAGTGTGCCGCCGTCGGCCTGTTCGAAGCGGCCGATGCGTTTCGCCGCTGCGCCGGTGAAAGAGCCTTTTTCGTGGCCGAAGAGCTCGGATTCGAGGAGCTGTGAGGAGAGCGCGGCGCAATTGACGGTCACCAGCTTCGCAGCGGGTCTGCCGGAGAGTTGGTGGATGGCGTTGGCGACGATCTCTTTACCGGTGCCGGATTCTCCTTCGATGAGCACGGTGGCACGGGTGGGTGCGACTTGTTCGATGAGCTCGGTGACGCGCTTGATCTCCGGAGATTTTCCGATGATGCGCGAGAGACTACCGCCCTTTTTGACCTGTTTGGTGAGCTGTATGTTCTCCGTTTCGAGTGTTCTTGAGCGGAGGGCGCGCTTGAGAAGCATCTCTACTTCGTCGAGGTTGAGCGGCTTGGTGACGAAGTGGAAAGCGCCGCGCCGCATGGCCTCGACGGCGGTATCGACCGAGCCGTAGGCGGTCATCATGAGGATGACGGGAGGGGAGGCGAGCTTGGAAGCGGAGTCGATGAGATCCATGCCCGAGTCGCCTCCGAGGCGTAGGTCGGTGAGCATAAGCTCGATTCCGCCGCTTCTAAGGATGGTCATCGCCTCGGTATTGTCCGAGGCGGTGTAGACCTCGAAATCCTCTTCAAGGGCACTGCGCAGCCCCTCGCGGGTGGCGAGTTCGTCATCGACGATGAGGAGGTTGGGGAGCATGTGGTGGGAAACTTTAAATTTTAAACTTTAAACCTCAAGTGTCGATGGTGGGTGAGGGGAGCAGCCGGGGTGTGGGGGCGGTGTGGGGGAGACGGATGAGGATGAGGGTTCCTTCGTCGGGGCGGGACTGGATTTCGATTTCGCCGCCGTGTTCGCGGATGATGCGTCGGACGATGAGGAGGCCGAGGCCGGTGCCAGAGGATTTTGTGGTGTGGTAGGGCTCGAAGAGGCTGCCCATCTGCTCTGGAGGGATACCGGTGCCGTTGTCGGAAATGGAGATGATGAAATCTGTTTCGGTGGAGCCGGTGCGGATGCCGATAACGCCGTCTCCTCCGCCGATGGCTTGGTAGGCGTTGCGGAGGAGGTTGTAGAAAACTTGTTGGAACTGGCCGGGATCGATGAGAGCGGCGGGGAGTTTATCGGAAAGATTCAGATCGACGGTGATCCCGCGTGATACGATTTCTGGTTCGAGCAGTCTGAGAGTGTCGCTGAGAAGATTGTTCAGATCGTGCGGCTCGCGGCGCGGGGTGGTGGGGCGGACGGCGTGGAGAAACTGTTTGAGGATGGTATCGAGCCGCTGGATTTCCTGTCGGGCGGTGTGCATGTGTCCGCTGAGTGATTTCCGGTCGGTCGGTGAGAGTTTTCGCAATTTCCTCTCCATGAGCTGGAGATGGATGTCGAGGGAGTTCAGCGGGTTGCCGATCTCATGGGCGACTCCGGCGGCGAGCAGGGTGAGGGCGTTGAGTCGCTCGGACTCGAGGTTTTCCTGGGTTTCGGTGTGGGAAACGGTCAGATCGCGGATGATCATCACGTGTCCGAGGGGGATTTCGTGATTCTTCGGGTCGTCGATGGGGGAGAGGTAGAAATTGAGGTGGCGGTGCTCAGGGTAGAAGATCTCGATATCGCGTGAAACCGCTTGGCGCGTGTCGGCAGCGGTGACGCTTTCGATGCCACGGATTTTCGAGGCGATGTTGTCCCCGAGGGCGTCGGAAGCATCTAGCCCGAAGAAGCTGCAGGCAGCGCGGTTGATGAACATGATTTTGCCATCGGGATCTAGGATGATGAGGCCTTCCTGAAGTGCCTCGAAGACGTTCTCAAGGAAGCCCTTTTCCTGAATCAGGCGGGTGACGATTTGTTGGATTTCGCCCGGCTCCACCTTATCGAGGCGGGCGACGAGTTTTTCTAAGAAACCTGATTTCACCTGCGGAAGGATGTGCGAGGTGCGCGAAAATCCCAACCTTTTTCGCAGAGAGTGGGGAGGAAACAGAAATCCGCCGGGAGCACGTGGCGCCCGGCGGATTTACTTGGTTTGCCGGTTGGCGACCGATTCTATGTCCCGTTATGGCTGGGCGGGGATATAGAGTTCGGAGCCGGTGGCGAGAACGGTTTTCGGATCGAGCTCAAGGCCGTTGAGTTCGTCGAGGCGCTTGGTGTTGGTGCCGTGTTTTGTGGCAAAATCCCCGTAGGTGATCTCTTTGTCGATGCGGACGGGTTTGTTCGATGCGCGTGGCTTTTGGATCGGAGCAGGGGTGTTGCTGATTGGGATCGATGGGGATGAGTTCAGGGAAGGAGTTGGCTTCGGCTCGGGAGCTTTGGCAATATGGTCTGAGGGGATTGTGATCGATTGACCAACGCGCAGTGAGCGGTGGTTGACGCCGGGGTTGGCGGTGATGAGGTCGTCCACAGAGACACCGTATTTCAGGGCGATGCGGTAATAGGTCTCGCCGGATACAACTTTGTGGCTGCGGGCGGATGAGGGCTTCTCTGGAGCGTTTTCAGCGTAGCTGGTGGAGCCGGGGAGTTTCAGCTTCTGGCCGGGGCGGATGATCGATTCAGGCTTGATGCCGTTGAGCTTGGTGATTTGGGAAACGGTGAAGCCCGTCTTCCGTGAGATGCGCTCAATGGTGTCGCCGGATACCACGGTGTAGGTAGCTTCTTCGGAAACTGGTTCGAAGTTTCGGGGTTCTTCCTGAGTAGGAGCTTGCCTAGAGGGAGGTGGTGTATCCGTGAGGCGGGAAATTTTCAGTTCGAGCTGCTCGATTTGCATTTTCTGCTCTTGGCAGAGGGCGCGAAGATTTTCCAACTCGGTGGCGGAGAGAAGTGATCCGGTGCTAGCGAGAACGACAAGAAGAGATGCGAGGTGTGTTTTCATCTTCATGATGACGGGATTCTGCATAATTTTATTCAATCGGCAATAATAATTTAAGATTTCCGTGATATTTTTAAAACTTAAGTGGTTTACTGATACGAAAACGACCAATCCTCGGTGGAGAGGATTGGCCGTTTGTAAAAAACTCAGATTTAGCTAGATCAGGCTTCCTTGATGACGGTGGAAGGTGAGTTCTTTTTCACTGATTCGATACCGTTCTTTGCGGCGGCCATGCTGTTGTACATTTCGCTTTTGCCGATCGTCTGGCCGTTGGAGGCCTTGAGCACGAAGTATGGTTGATCCGACTTGGCAGTCTTCAGTTCGAAATTTTTATCGGCTGAGCCGTTTTTCTGAACAGAGGCGATGCCGTTTTCAGCGGCTTTTTTTGCTCTCGTAGAGTTCGCTGGTGAGGATGACCTGGTGGTTGGCGGCCTTCAGGTTGAACATGTATTTTCCGCTGGTGGATTGCTTGAGTACGTATGACATAGTATTTTTTAGTTAGATTGAACGACGGGCTTTTCCCGATTCAGCGAAAGTAACTAACGCAAGCTGTGGCTGATGCCAACAGGGAAGTCAGGAATCGTCGCTGCCGTCGATGAGGCAGGCCTCCAGTTCTGTGCGGGCTTGCTCGAAGGCTTCTTCGGAAATTCCTTTTTCGATTCTATGGGGTTCGGAAAATACCACGGTGACGCGTGAGAACGGCTTCGGGATGACGAAGCGATCCCAGCTTTTCATGCGCCATGCAGAGGAGTAGCGGACGTGGATGGGGATGATCTCTACACCACATGTTTGGGCGATCTTGATCACGCCTGGCTGGACTTCGTAACGGGGGCCCTTGGGGCCATCAGGTGTCACGCAAACATCGTATCCTTCCTTGAGCGCTTTTTTCATGCCGATGAGTGCGGAGACCGCGCGGCGTGAGGATGAGCCACGTATTGCGCCGAGGCCAAACATTTTCATGGCGGTGGCGAGGGTGGTGCCGTCCTTGCTGGCACTTGTGAGGACGACGGTGGAGCGGTTTTTTCCTCCGGTGCGTCGCCAGATGGGTGGCATGGTGAAGATCCTGTTGTGCCAGAGCGCGAAAATGACGGGGTCTTTTCCTACCTCGGGGGCGACGATTCCTTTCTGCCCGTTTACCTCATAACGGAGGGTGATGCTCCAGAGCTTCATGGCCGCCCACGCGAGGTAGCCGAGCAATAACGACATGCGGTTGCCGCGGATCTGGTGTTTCGGATCGTCTGCCATGTTTAGAGAAATCCTGCGGGGTGGAGTGTGTCGACGAGGTATTGCTGCCTGCCCATGAGTTCCTGATAGAGCTCGTGGTTACCTGCGTCTGGCATGCAGCGGGAGGCTTCGTCGGTGGAAACGAGGTAGGTGCAGATCTCGCCAAACCCGAGGGACTCCCCGCATTGTTGGAAAAACGCGACAGCTGCCTGCATCGCTGCACCGAAGGCTGCTCCGTGGCGCGAGGCGAGGGGGACGACCGGTGTGCCAAGCGAATCGGCGAGCAACTGGCGCATCGCGGGACTTGCCGCTCCGGCACCGGTGAGGCGTATTTCATCCGGATTGAATCCCATTTCACGCAGTCGGCTCATCGCGTAGCTGAGGCTGAGCACGACTCCTTCCGCAGTGGCTCGGGCGAGGTGGGCGGGGGTGAAATTGTTAGGAGTCATGCCGTGGAGCACTCCGCAGGAGTCCGTGAGGCGGGGAATCGCTTCCGCCCCGAAGTACGGTAGCAATAGTAGCCCATCGGCTCCTGGGGAGACGGCGGATATCATTTTTTCATACTCGGCGGTAGACCAGCCGTAGTGGCGGCGCATCACCTCAGGAGCGAGAGAGGTGTTCTGGCTACCCGCCATGGCGATCCAAGATCCGGTGGCGCTGCACAGGGGAAACATTTCATCACGCAGATCAATCGTAGGCCTAGAGGCGACACCGAAGACGCTGCCGTTTGATCCGAGTTCTACCCCGACCGAGCCATCCGCCACACACCCGGAGGCGAGAGCTGAAAGGAGCGGGGCGGAGCTACCGGCGCCGACCTGCACCAGCTCGGAAAGCCCCCAGGACTTCGCGAGTGCGGAGCGGAGCAGTCCGCGCGGTTGATCGGATGCGCCGATGGGTGGGAGCAGGCGTCCTAGATCCGCGTCGATGAAATCGATGAGTTCCGACGACCATTTCCGCTGGCGGAGATCGAGTAAGCCGGTGGTGGAGGCGCTGCCCGGCTCGGTGGCGCGCTCGCCGGTGAGCCAGTAGGCGATGAAATCCTGGATGGTCAGCAGGGTCGTGACTCGTTGGAAATGATAGGGCTCGTGTTGTTTCAGCCAGAGGCATTCGGAAGCGGCGGAGCCAATCGAAGGGGATTGGCCGATGAGCTCCAGCATGCCGGGTGCTCCTCCGAAGGCGCGGGCGATCTCATCCGCCTGCCGCGTCACGGAAACGTCACCGGCGAGCTTGGTCGGGCGGACGATGCGATTTTCCTCATCCAGCATCACCAATCCACGCTGCGGCCCCGCGACACCCAGTGCGGCGATTTGTTTCTTGTCGACGTTTGGTTGGGAAAGGCAATCGCGCACCGCCTTGTCGGTGGCCTCGATCCATTGAGTCGGTTCCTGCTCGCGGTAGCCCGGCGGGAGGCCTTCGATCCATGAGTGGGTGACGTGGGATTCTGCCAGAACCTCCGCAGAATCAAGATCTAGGATAACGGCATGGGTGCCGCTTGATCCGATCTCAATACCGATGAACTGCATGGCTGTCAGTGTTTCACTGGTTCTTGCCCATTTACAAGCGTTGTAAAGGGAAGGGTGGGTGTTTCAGCTCCACCACTCATCCGGAGGCGTGATGACTTCCAGTCCTTCGATACCGGTGAAATGTTTGTCCGAGGTGAGGATCGCGCAGTTTAGGCTGAGGGCGCAGGCGGCGATGATCACATCCGTTCCGGGGATGACCTTGCCTTTTCTATCGAGCTTCCAAGCGAGAGCAGAGGCTGCCGACCAGAACGCAGCTGGAGTGGAGACGTTGATCATAACGTCCATGAAAGAGGAAATCCTATCGTAAAAGGCGGGGCTTTTCAGGCCACGCAATACCTCCACACGCACCATTCCACAGGTGACCAGATCCCGCTGTCCCGCCCATTCTCCGATGATGCTCGCCGGATCTTTGCGGTGTTTCAGAAGGTCGATATAGACATTGCTGTCCACGAGGATTTCAGCAGCCATAATCTTTGGGTGTTTCTGCAACGCGAAGTGCCTTTGGATCGTATCCTGGCTCCACCGCATCTCCCAATTCCTCAGGAGTGAACCCCAAGCCATTTTTCACGAATTCGCGGTACCGAACCTTGCGATCCATTTCTCGCAAGGCCATGTCCACGGCTTCGGTTTTGCTTTCGAAATCGTAGGCAGCGATCACTCGCTCCAACAAAACTTCGTCTATGTGCATTGTCATCTTCATGCCATACATGGTATGGTATGGGTCGAGTATGGCAAGCCTTTTTTGATCCAGGATTACTTCATTTTGAATGAATGCTGACAAACCAGATCCTTTGAGTTTTTTCACCGCAAAGGCGCAAAGACGCTAAGCTAGCGAGTTGAAGTTTTTTAAGATCCTATAAAGAAACCACAGAGTTCAAACTTTGCGCCTTCGCGCCTTTGCGGTTCAAACTTCTTCGCTGCATTCACGGCTAATGTTCCAAAACGAGATAGCCCTGTTTTAGATGGAAATAACTCCTGATCCCGCGCCGATATCCTTAGGGCAGCGGATTGGATCACGCAGCGGTGTGAGGATTCCTTCGTCCAGACGGTAAATCCATGAGTGGATGGCGATCTCCTGCCCACGCTCCCAAGCGTCCTCGATAATGGTGGTGCGTGCGACGTGGCGTGTTTGCGAAAGGACGTTGAGTTCGCAGAGCCGGTCGGTTTTCTTTTCGCCTTCGAGCTTCGCCAGTTCTTCGCTGTGCCCTCGGGTCAGAGCGCGGATTGGGGCTAGCCAATTGTCGATGAGGCCGTGGCGATAGTTGTCCAGAGCTGCCTGAACTCCCCCGCAGCCGTAGTGGCCGCAGACGATGATGTTGGTGACTTTGAGAACATCGACGGCATATTGGAGAACCGCGAGGACGTTGAAATCCGTTTCCTGAACGACGTTCGCCACGTTGCGGTGGACGAAGACTTCGCCCGGCGGTAGCCCAGTGATCTGGTTCGCCGGGACACGTGAATCAGCGCAGCCGATCCAGAGATATTTCGGATGCTGTTGTTTTGCGAGACGCGTGAAAAAGTCAGGGTCGTTAGCGCGCATCTTTTCCGCCCAGATGGCGTTGTTCCTGATGAGCTGATCGATATCTTCCATAAGCTGATCCAATTTCAGTCAACTGGACGCTTTGGGCGAGAGAAATCACTCGGCTGTGGCAGCTGCCTTCGCATCAAACTCGGCCTTTGCTGCTTTCCTGCACTCCGCGACGAAGTGGTTGCACGCCTCTCGGCAAACGAGAGGAATGGCTTTTTCCTCCGAGACGGCTACGGGGATACCGTTGAAACGAGATGCCTCGCTGTCGTCGAGCGGGGTTTCAGGATCGAGTTTCCAGAGGATTTTCTTCGCGCAGTTGTGCGCGGGGCCGCAGACCTTTTGGATGAGTTTCTGGGCGCCTTCGTCGCTGATCGATCCCGCGTAGCGATACATTCCCGTCTGGCGGCCGAGTTTTTCGCGGAGATCCTCGATGGGCAGATTACCATCGCGGTGGCGGACAAACATGGCGGTGCATGCGGGATAAAAAAGATCCAGCGCTCGCAGGAGTTCTTCCTCGCTGTCGAGCGTGAGAATCCAGCCCCGGCGCAGGTTCACTTTTCCCTTGGTGAAACGGTAATCGCCATCCTCGGCGTAGGTGGAGAGGTCGCGGGCTTTCTCGGGATCTGTGAAATGATCGAGCCCTCCGAAGGCCGGCTGGGTGGCTAGATCCTCGTCCTCCGTGTGGAAAATACCGTAGGCATATTCGCAGAGCTCCGGGTGGATCTCGATCTGGCCGATATGGCGCACACCCGAGCGGATGAGGGATTTAAGATGGGAGGCAAGTGTGGTTCCTTCCATTTCCGCCACGGCGGCGGGCGAGTATTTCGCATCGAAATCGGCGATCTGATCGAGGATGACATCTGCCATGAGCGGCTCGGTGCCGATGGCGGAGGTGTAGTAGAGGTTTTTCCCGCGCAGGTGGTTTGGATTGTGGCGGAAGACATCCGTCTGGCTCGCGGCGGGGCCGACTTCCTTTTCCAATCCGAGTAAGACAGGGATGTCTTGGAAGGAATGCAGGCCGTCGGCGATGAAGAAAGGCACGACTACGACGTTAGTGGTTTCCGCCATTTTGTCCCAATCCGCGATGAAAGGCGCTTCCTCCATGTAGGCGTCGGTGACCTTCGCGTAACCCGCGCCCGAGGCGGCGATGAGATCCGCCTGATCGCGGATCGCCTTGGTGGAGTTCGTGTTTAGCCCGGTGCCGTGGCCGGTGATGATGAGTGTGGTGTCCGCAGGATCCGCTCCGGCGGCGACTTCCTTCGCCCTTTTCATGATCAGGCCGGTCATCGAGGGGTGGATGCCGACTGGCAGGCAATAGTGGAGGGTTTTTCCATCTCGCTGCGTCGTTGGGCCATCGAGCTGAAGCTCGCGCGGGATGACGTCTTGGGTGAAATAGCCTTCGCTGATGAAATCTGGAACGATGTAAACCTCGGGTGCATCGATCATGAATAAGGCCTCGCGCATCGATGGCTCCTCTTTCCAGAAGCAGACATGGACTTCAGAAAATAGGTTCCGCTTACGGATCTCCGCCGCGTGTTCGAAATAAGGGGTCGAGGAATCCGGGTTTTCCGTGGATCCATGGCCGACGATGAGAAGGGCGCTATTCGGCTTTGCTGTGAAAGACATGCGAGGAAAATGGCGCATCAAAAGCGGATTGCAAGCGAAGGGGTGAAAGTTGACTGAGAAGGGTGTTTCAAGGAGGCTACCACGAATGGAAATAAGCAGATGGCAGGACTTCAGAAGTAATTTCCCAAGAAAGCTGAACTTCTGGTTTTGGCACTGCCTTTTCAATGCGCTTCCTAGCTACGTCATTGCGGTGAAATGGCTGAAACTCTGGGAGAAGCCGCACGCCCAACTCGCCATGCTTTGCGCGGTCGTCGTCTTCATTTTCGGCTACGCCTTCGTCACGGCTTTCTTCCGTTTTCTCTCTGATGGGAAAACCATCTTTGCGCGGGCGCTAAAAGTAGGGCTCGTGGTGCGTATCGTTGTTTCGTTTCTGACCGTCATTATGGCTACGGATGAGCAGACACTGTTGTTCACGCCCGACGTCTGGTGTGGAATTTTAGCTTCGGGGCTTATTGATTACGTCTTCGATTTTTTGGGCTTTAAGGTAGGCCTTATTGGATCAAGCAACATTGGTGGCGGATCGGTTCTTCAAGATGGATTCCATCTCTTTCGTGAGGTCTTCTTTACCACGGTGCTTCAAGGATTGATTCTTTCGTTCGGGCTTTTCATGATCAGTTTCCTCGCGCTGTTGGTCATCCAGATCCGTGATCGGAAAAAGCGTGTGGCGATCATGCGTTGAGTGCTTGTAGTCTTGCATTGCGGGTCGCTGAAGGCAGGTCTAGCTTTCATGCATGAGTCTCCTTCTTGGAATGAACATCGATCACGTGGCAACGCTGCGACAGGCGCGCTACGCACTTTTACCGGATTCGCCGAATGCCGAGCCCTCCGTGGTTGAGGCGGCTCTTGAGGCGAAGGCCGGAGGCGCGGACTCGATCACGATGCACGTGCGCGGCGATAGACGACACATGCAGGATGCGGATGTCTTTCGCGTGAAAGAGGCCTGCGGCCTGCCGATTAACCTAGAACTCGGCATCACCGAGGAAATGATGGATCTCGCCTTCCGCCTCAAACCGGAATTTGCCTGCCTCGTCCCGGAAACACGCGAAGAGGTCACGACCGAGGGCGGGCTGGATGTCGTCGCTCTCTTCGGCACGGTGCGCGAGGCGGTTTCCCGGCTACAGGGCGCTGGGATCAGGGTCAGTCTTTTCATCGATCCCATCCCGGAGCACATCGACGAAGCGGCGCGCACGGGTGCGGAAATGATCGAGCTGCACACCGGGGCTTTCGCGAATGCGGAGGATCCCTCAGCGGAAATGGAGCGGCTCATTGCTGCGGCGGAGCGTGGCCACGGTCGCGGCCTCCAAGTGAACGCCGGGCACGGCATCAACTACCGGAATCTCTCCGAACTGCTGAAAGTCCCGTATCTGACGGAGCTGAACATCGGCCACAGCATCGTCTCACGTGCGGTGACCGTGGGCATGCGCCAAGCGGTTGCGGAAATGGTGGAGGGAATGAAATCCTACGCATGATTATTTACGGTATCGGCATCGACGTCGTGGAGGTGGATCGCATTGAGGCGGCCATCGAGCGGCAGGGAGATCATTTCCTCGACCGGCTTTTCACCCCGCGTGAGCGTGAGTATTGCTGTCGCCAGAAGCGTCCGGCACTGCACTACGCGGCGCGGTTTGCGGCGAAGGAGGCGGTTTCCAAAGCCCTCGGCACGGGGATCGGGAAAAACGCGGGCTGGCTGGATATGGAAGTCCTGCGCGGCGAGTCCGGCGCTCCGACCATGATCTTTTCCGGCAATGCAGCGGCGTTTCTCGAATCAGAAGGCATCGCGGCGGTGCAGGTGAGCCTGAGCCACGCCAAGGAATACGCAGCTGCGAACGCGGTGGCTCTAAGGCATCCTGCCTGAATATGGAGCGCGGCTTTGCAAGCCGCTTGGGGACGGATGTTTACCTCATTCGGCGTGGAATGGTGATAACGGAGACGCAGACAGCGGCTTGCAAAGCCGCGCTCCATATCTGACTCTCCCGGTATGGAAATGATGATCCGCGGACGACGGAACAGAAGAACGCCTGCGATTCGTGGGCTGGTGCGCGAGACGAGACTGCATGCGGAGGATCTCATCCTACCGGTTTTCTTCCATGAGGATGAAACGGATGTAGAAATCGCCTCCATGCCCGGCTGCACGCGCTGGTCGGTGAAAAGCCTCGTTGCCGAGGTGGAATCCGCTTGGGCGGCTGGCATCCGTGCGGTGGTGCTTTTCCCGAAAATCGAGGAATCCCTGAAAAGCCAAAATGCGATGGAGTGCGCGAACCCCAACGGCCTCGTCCCGAACGTGATCCGCGCCATCAAGTCCGCCTGCCCCGGCATGTGCGTGATCACCGATGTCGCGCTCGATCCCTACAACTCCGATGGCCACGACGGCATCGTCGTACGCGACGGAGACGATCTGAAAATCCTCAACGACGAGACTGTGGAAGTGCTGTGCAGGCAGGCGCTCTGCCACGCGCAGGCAGGGGCGGACATCGTCGCTCCCTCGGACATGATGGATGGCCGCATCGGCGCGATCCGCATGGCGCTGGACGAAGCGGATTTCACGGAAACCGGCATCATGGCCTACACGGCGAAGTATGCCTCTGCCTTCTACGGGCCATTCCGTGGTGCGCTGGACTCCGCGCCGAAGGAGGGCGACAAGAAGACCTATCAGATGGATCCGGGAAATGTCCGCGAGGCCGTGCGCGAGCTTCTCATGGACGAGGAAGAAGGTGCGGATGTCGTGATGGTGAAACCCGCCGGCCCCTACCTTGATGTCATCGCAAGGCTGCGCGATGAAACGACTTTACCCATCGCCGCCTATCAGGTGAGCGGCGAGTATCTGATGATCAAGTCCGCCTGCGCAGGCGGATGGCTGGATGAAAAGGCCGTGGTCATGGAGAGTCTGCTCGGCATCAAGCGGGCGGGTGCGGACATGATCCTCACCTATTTCGCCAAAGACGTCGCGGGCTGGCTGGCAGAGGGCTGAACGATGGATCTCCAAGGCCTCAAAGACTATTTCGCGGCGAATTTCACCGAGCGCGGCGAGATCGGTGCCTCCCTGAGCATCTGGAAAGACGGGCAGGAAATCCTCGGCCTCGCAGATGGCTGGTGCGATCGCGGGAAAACCCGCCCATGGGATCACGACACGCTCATTCCCGTTTATTCCGCCACCAAGGCACCGGCGGCCGCAACTCTGCTGCACGTCCTTTCCAAGCGCGGGCTCGATGAGGAAAGCCTCGTTTCCGAGGTGTGGACAGGTTTCCCGCTGGATGCGGCGACTTTCGGAGAAATGCTCTCACATCAATGCGGCCTCGCGGCATTGGTGAAGTCGGCGGATGTGTTCGATCACGCGGGGGTGATCGCGTCCATCGAGAATCAGGAGCCGGAATGGGTGCCGGGGCAGGGGCACGGTTATCATCCGCGCACCTTGGGGTTCATGCTCGATGAATGCGTGAGGAAACTGGAGGGGAAAACTCTCGGCCAGGTTTGGAACGATGAAATCGCCGCACCGCTCGACATCGATTTCTGGATCGGCCTGCCCGAGGAAATGCACGGCAGGGTCGCGGAACTCATCCCCGGCAGGACGAAGCCCTCCGAGCTGGAGAAAGGTTTTTACGGTGCTTTCAATAATCCCGACAGCCCCACGAGGCGCGCTTTTACCTCACCGCGTGGGCTGCATGCCATCGCAGAAATGAATGCACCGGGCGCATGGTTGGCCGGGCTTCCGGCGATGGGCGGGGTCGGCACTGCGCACGGTTTGGCGAAGTTTTACCAAGCTGCCATCGGCGCACTCGACAGCCCGTTTTCATCATCCGTCCGAGAGGCACTGGGCACTCTCCAGATCAGCGGCGAGGACAAGGTTCTGCTGCGTGAAACAGCTTTCACCTGCGGCTGCCAGAAAGATCCCGTGGATGCGGATGGAGAGAAAAAACGCCACCTCTACGGGAAATCGCAGGCGGCCTTCGGGCATCCGGGCGCGGGAGGAAGCCATGGCTTCGGCGATCCCGCATCGGGCGTGTCTTTCGCCTACGTGATGAACCAAATGGAACTCAACGTCATGCCCGGCGAGCGCTGCACCGGCCTCGTCGCGCTGCTGGACTAGCGGATTTCAATAGTCGTTCCGGCTCGCAGGCTGGAGGACGATGGTCTGGTTGTTGCGGGCGAGGTGGAGATCCGAGGATTGCGACTGCACTGACCAGATGGCACTTGCGACAGCAGCGGGGGCACCTTGGGCGGTCTGATTTCCGATCACGAGGATGCGGCGGTCGGGGTAATACTGCCAGACCATGATGCGGACTTTGACATTGGGGTTTTCGCGGAGCGAGACGGCGACGGTTCCGCTGAGATTGCCGGTGGTCGTGCCCTCCCCAAAGTCGAGGAACCACTCCCGGCCTTGCCCAAGGGGGAAGGCGGGGTCGGAGCTTTGGGAGACCTCATACATGCCGGAGAGGTGGGAACTGTGCCGATCCGGGATGTCTGCGGTGGACACCTGAACCATGAGCAGGAGGGAGGCGATAACGGTGGCCGAGATTGCAAGGCCGCCGCGATAAATTGCGGACAACGTTTTCATACCCTAGAGTAGCACATATTCCAGATAGGGTGTGTAAATATTTTGCAATGACTGTGAGCGGAAAAGAATGCCCTTGGCTCCTCGGTTCTTGGATTCATGATCCGTGGATGAAGGGAGGGATGGCAGCATGAAGAAGATCATCATCATCGCAGGCCCCAATGGGGCGGGGAAAACGACTTTTGCCGGGGAGTTTTTGCCAAATGAGGCCGATTGCCCGGAATTCGTGAATGCGGATCTCATAGCAGCAGGGCTGAGTCCTTTTCAGCCGGATCAGGTCGCCTTCACCGCCGCTCGCCTGATGCTGGAGCGCATTGATCAGTTGGTCGCGTCCGGCAAAAGCTTCGCGCTGGAGACCACCCTCGCCACCCGCTGCTACCTGCGGCTCATCCCTCGGTGGAAAGCGGAGGGCTATACGGTGAAGCTTTGTTTTCTCTCCCTTCCTGATGCCGGGTTTGCGATTCGCCGGGTGGAACGCCGGGTTCGATTCGGGGGGCATGACATCCCCGCAGACACGATCAACCGGAGGTTCGCGCGAGGTATGGAGAATTTACGGAATGACTATGTCGAAGTGGTCGATGAGTGGTCGATCTACGATGGTAGCCAAGACCCGCCGCAACTGGTAGAATCCGGAGATAACCGCCCTCCTACTCAACTCATGGAAGACCCCGTCACCTACCAAGCATCCGCTGGCCAAACGATTGCCGTAAAACCTCTGAACGATCCCGACTTCATCGGAGCGGAAGCAGCCTTGAAACGGGCGTCCGCCAAGGCCGTTGCGCGTGATCTTGCGGCGGGATTGGAGCCTGTCGTTGCAGGCTGGGTGAATGCAGAAGCAGATGAATCCTTGAATGTGCTTTAGCCTGTTTTTTCAAGGGTGGAGAGGGTATTTCATGGGCATGAAATTCTATGTTTTCCTCTGCGCCAGTGCCTTGATGACACCGCTATTGCCTGCGGAGGATTCGGAGCCGGCATCGACGGCGCCTTTGTCCGAAATTGGGGACAAACAGCTGATTCACCAGGACAATTTCGACGGGGATCTTTCAAAATGGGTCGTGGAGCAGATGCCCGGCGGAACGACGCGTCTGGAAGGCGGCGAACTGGACATCAACGATGCGGAAGGATGCACGGTATGGTTCAAGCAGAAGCTCTCGGGGGCGATCATGATCGAATTTGAAGCCACGATGATTTTGGAAGGCGGAAAACACGACCGGGTGAGTGATTTGAACTGCTTCTGGATGGCGACCGATCCGAAGCATCCGGATGCCCTTTTCGCGGACAAGAAGCGCGGTGGCTTATTCAAGAACTACGATCCGTTGCGATTGTATTACGTGGGGTATGGGGCGAATAAAAACACGACCACCCGGTTTCGCCGATATGAG
This sequence comes from Akkermansiaceae bacterium, assembly GCA_030725745.1. Taxonomy (GTDB): domain Bacteria; phylum Verrucomicrobiota; class Verrucomicrobiia; order Verrucomicrobiales; family Akkermansiaceae; genus Luteolibacter. The sequence continues at coordinate 10,067 of JANRFH010000012.1, read as the reverse complement.
GGCGGTGGGGAGCGTCCCGTTCTTCCCGAGCATGATTTGCGGGACAAGAAGTTCCTGCACGCCCCGAACAAGACCCTCACGATCCAGATCATCTCGGATGGCGGGAAGATCCAATACCTGCGCGATGGCGAGGTGGTCTTTGATTTCGAGGACAAGGAGCCCTACACCGAAGGCTGGTTTGGCTTCCGGACGGTGCGGAATCACCTACGCATCGATAACTTCAAGGTCTATAGGCTCTCGGGCGATTGAGCAGCGTGATCGGCAGAGCATGAAGCGGACTCTTTGACAGATTTCGGCTGTAAAATCTTATGATGTGTATCTGACCCGAATGGCAAGCTCAACGCCCCGATGATAAGCGAGCTGCTGGTAGGGTGAAAAAATGATAATTTCTGCCATTTCATTGTTGTCAAGGGAAGTTCATCGTTCCTTTCTATCTCCACAACGTTTCCCCAAGCGTTTCTTCCTCCAGCATCATGAAAAAGCAGCCTAAAAAAACCAAGAGCAAGCATAAGTGGCTCCGCAAAGAGTTATCGAAACTGGGTAAAATCCCGGATGCGGAGCTCGCCCGCCGCATCGGTATCCGGACTGCCGTGGTCTCACGAAAACGCTCTTCCATGGAAATCGAACCTTTAAGCACATCACAGAGGCTGAACTGGACGAAAGAGAACCTCGCCCTGCTGGGAACGCGGACGGATAGGGAGGTGGCGGAAATCATGAATGCCTCCCCCGGAAGGGTAACGATCAAACGACTTTCACTCGGCATCGAATCTTACGCGATATCCTCCAATTCCTGGCATACCTGGACGGATGAGGAAATCGCCATGCTTGGCACGGATCACGACCCGGCAGTTGCAGAGAAAATCGGCATCTCCACCAGATCCGTATCTCTCAAACGCCGACAGCTAGGCATCCGAAGTTTCCTAAAGCGCAAGGCCGTGATCCGCCCGCGCCGCTATCTTTCCGACTGGAAGGCAAAGGAAACCGCCCTGCTCGGGACAATGACAGACAAGGATCTAGCCGCACGCCTCAATCTATCACCTAGCGCAGTGCGCCTCAAACGCCTCTCGTTGGGCATCGCCCCTTTCCGCAAGCGGGCGGCTTCCACCGGTATCTGGACTCCCGCTGTGATGGCGCGGATCATCAAGGAACCAAGTGCCGCACTAGCCCGGGAACTTGGCGTCAGCCGCCAGCGCGTTCATCAGAAACGCAAGGAGCTATTGGAGCGCTGACTTTAGGCGGCGGACTCTTTGACAGGTTTCTTCTGTAAAAATGTTTCAATGCAACTCCTGACCCCGTCGACGGTTTCCGCACCGTGCGGAATCACCTGCGCATCGACAACTTCAAGGTCTATCAGCTGTTAAGCGACGAGGCTGAGGATGATTGATCGCAAAATAAGAAATATGGAGCAAGGATCCCAAAGGGGCAGGTGAGCTTTTATGGCTAAATCCATTCCTGCTTTCCTGCCTTCCTTATTCTATTTCGAATTGATCCGTTCATCTGGAAATTCCAATGAGGAAGGCAGGAAAGCAGGAAAAGAGTATATGGAAACCACTGCATATTGTAGCGTGATTCTTAGCTCTGATCTGGGTAGTGATTTTCCTGACTTTTTCTTTCCCGCACCGTTCCACTGGGATAGAAATGGGAAGCAAAACCTCCGTCACCATTGGGGCGAAAATCGAAGAGGCATCTAGGAATCGATGATTTTACCAAACAAGCTCAATATCACTGACCAAGCAGCCCTCGCCAGAGCGGAGGAAGAGATCAGCAAGCGGAAGGCCAAGCAGCTCTTTGATTCGGGAGACATCCGCAAGGCCGAGGTTGGCACCTACGCGGGGCTTGCCTTCATCCACCGGTATCTCTTTGAGGAGATCTACCCCTTCGCCGGGGAGTTGAGGGAAGTGAACATGGCAAAAGGAAACTTCCGCTTCGCCTCCGTCATGTTCCTCAAGCCCAGTCTGGAGCATATCGACAACATGCCCCAGAGCACCTTTGAGCAGATCATTGAGAAATACGTGGAAATGAACGTCGCCCACCCCTTCCGGGATGGCAATGGAAGGGCGACTCGAATCTGGCTCGACCTCATCTTCAGGCAGGAGCTCAAGCAAGTGGTGGACTGGAACCTGGTCGATAAGGAAGACTACCTCATGGCGATGCAGCGCAGCGTGGTCAAAGACATCGAGATCAAGCACCTGCTCAAAAACGCACTCACCTCACGGATCGATGACCGGGAGGTTTACCTCAAAGGCATCGACGTCAGCTACTACTACGAGGGATACACCACGTTCAAAACAGACGAGCTGTGACTTGTGGGGATGGATCTTTGGAGCGCCGCCTTTAGGCGGCAGACTCTTTGACAGGTTGCGCTGTAAGAATGTTAAAATGCAGCACCTGACCCCTTTTACAGCTTTTGCCGAAAAACCTCCCCTTTTCCCCCGCAACCCCCTTTTCCCCTTGCTCGGTTCACCCCTTCAGGGTATTTCACGTTCTAGGTGAAAAAGCAAATTCCTAGCATTAACGGGCTTTACATCGCGCTAAACAGTCCAGTGAGTCTCGACCATAATCGCTGGAGAACTCTATGCAATGAAATCAGCGAGCTCGCCTGTAAGAAGCCAAAGGCCTAACAGTTTGCACATCAAATGAGTGCACTCCAACGCTGAAGCACTTTGTCTGGCTCCGAAGCCTAGGAGTGATGCCTGAGGAGACTTGAATTGAGAAACGGGCGGGACGCCCGCGCTCCCTGATCTTGCTTTGGGAATCAGTTCTTTTTGATGAGGGCGACCCAGTCCTTGTCGGGGTCGGTGGGGGGGAGTCCGAGGGGGTGGGTGCCGGGGCCCTGGAGGGTGGTGATGGAGCCGCTTTGAAGCGCGCCGCCGTCGCGGGGGTTGAACCAGGAGATGGTGAAGGAGGCGTCGCTGTCGCCGAGCTTGAGGCGGGCGGGTTTTGCGGAATTTTTGACGAGGAGGAGGTAGGTGTGGCCGGGTTTGGCGAAGCAGAAGCCTGGGGCGTCGAGGAGGAGGTCATCAAGGCATTTCATTTCGGTGGCGGGGAGCTTTTGGGTGCGGAAGAAGTCGAGGGCGTGTCGGCATTGGTCCCAAAATTTGTCGCGGGAGCGCCAGTCCTGGCAGGTGAGGTCGGAGTGTTCGTGCTTGTAGCCGAAGTAGAATTCGAGTCCCCAGCCGCCGGCGAGGAGGTTGCCCCAGAGGGCGTTCATGCGGGCGTTATCGTGGGTGGGGTCTGCGGCGTCGGGGACGAGGGCGTGTTCTGCGTCGCCGGGTTCATCGCAAGCGACGATCCAGGCTTTGCCTTGGGCTTGGGAGGCGTTGATGATGTTGAGGGTGGCATTGTGAACGTTGGCGAAGGTGGGGTTGGCGGTTTGCAGGGAGGCGCCATCGATGGAGGTGTTTTTGCCGTAGAGGTCGGCGGGCCATTGTCCGTTGTGGATGACGACGGGGTGGTCGTAGGGGTCGTGGGCGTGGAAGTAGTCGCCCATGGCGAGGCGTTGGGCGGTGGTTTGGAAGTGGGTTTTGTTGTGGTGGGCTTTCCACTGGCCGTTTTCTTCGCCGAGGTTCCAGTTGAGGGCGGGGTGGTGGCTGAAGCGGGCGAGGAGTTCGCGGTAGTAGAGCTTGCGCTGGCGTCCGGTGTCGCCTTGATCGAGGAGGGTTTCGTTTTCGCTTTCCTGGGTTTTGAAGTGGAGGAAGAGGCCTTTGGAGGTGGCGTGTTCGAAGACGATTTCCCATTGGGCGAGGCGGGAGATGTCGAAGCGTTCGCGTTCGTGGTAGTCGAGGTAAGGGAAGACGTTCTGGTCGTCGCCTTCGACATTGAAGGTGAGGAAGGACATGGCGTTGAGGCCTTTGGACGCGAGGTAGTTGATGGCGCCGATCATGCCTTTGCCCTTGCCGTCCTGCCAGGTGGGGTCGCCTTGTTTCCAGTCGCGGACGTGGGCTTGCCAGGTTTTGACGAGGTCGTCTTTTTTGCCGTCGCTTTTGAAATCGCCATCGAAGTCGGCATAGGAGAGGAGGTTTTCGGGGGAGTCGGCGCCGACTTTCCAGAAGATGTCGCCGGTGCCGGCGCAGACGGGGTAGCGGTGGCCGACGGCTTGCACGGTTCCGAGGGCGCGGGTATCCGGCGCGGATTTATCGCTGGCGGCGATGGTGAGGCTGCCGCTTTCGCAATCGAAGAATCCGGCGCTTTCACCGGCGGTGGAGTTGGGCGCGACGGCGACGTCCTTGCCTTTGCGGAAGCGGGCTTTCCAGGTCCAGTCTCCGCTGCGATTGGGGGCGAAGTGGACGTGCCACTGGTTTCCGGATTCAGCGGAGGTGTGGGCGGCCCGGCCATCGGCGGCGAAGTATCCGGGGATGGTGAAGGATTGATCGGCGTGGGTGAAGGTGACGTCGAGCCGGTAGTCGGTGAAGGGGTTGGGGGTGGCGTTTTCCGAGGTGGCGGGGCCGTCGAAGCTGAGGGTGATCTTGTGCCAGACTTTTTGTTCGCCGGTGATTTTGGGAGCGGCGAGGGAAGTGGAGATGAGGAGAGTGGCGAGGAAGAAGGTGAGTGGTGAGGTCATTGATTTGTCAGACAGGTAATGAAAAGGAGGTGAGTTGGCAAGAAGAGGAAAAGCCCGTCCGCCGGGAGGGCGAACGGGCTTTGGAAATTGCGGGCCGGAGAGGGATTACTCGAGTCCCGCGATGAGGCGGGCGTCGGCGAGGGAGGTCGCTGAGAGTTGGTCTCCGGGAACGCGGACGATGCGTCCGGCGGTGGTTTTGAACACGAAGACCTTGCCGTCTTCGACAGCGGTGAGCTGGGCTTTCAGGGATGTGCCTTTCGAACTCGTCCAGTTCAGGACTTGTGGGTTCTCAACTTTGACGACGTCACCGCTGTAGCTTTCGGTGTCGTCCGCAGGGGCGGCTTTTTCGTCGTTTTTGGCGACAGGGGCGGCTTCTTCTAGAAGGGGTCAGGTGCTGCATTTTAACATTTGTTTGATCACGTTCTCTCTGATTTACTCAAAGAATGCCACGCGCGCTTCGACATCAGTATCCGGGAGCAGTCTATCACGTGATGGCTCGGGGGGACGGGGGCAAGACGATCTTTGAGACCGACGATGATCGGAAGCTGTTCTTGTATCGGCTTGGGAAGGTTTGTGAGAGCCACGGGTGGAAGGTTCATGCGTGGGTTCTGATGAACAACCATTTTAACTAAATTGCCCCGCCCGGCAATTTAGGGCTACGCCCACGGCCTTCGCCTGTCCATCCGCCCTACAAGCCTTCGGGCGTATTCATCTGTTACTAGAAACACCGGAGGCGAATTTGGTTAGCGGGATGAAGGGGCTGCTCGGGCCATATAGCCAGGCATGGAACCGGCAGCGGATGCGGCGGGGTCATGTATTCCAGGGTCGCTACAAATCGGTGCCGGTGAGTGCTGCTGCGGACAGTCCTTATTATTTTCGTATCGTGGCAGACTACATCCACCTCAATTGCCCTCGCTCCGCTCATGCCATGCGGTAAGCCATTTCCTCCTCCGGAAATGGATTGAGGAAGATGTTTCGCTACTGCGAAAAAGGCATTCAATGCGTGCAGGTCTGGTCGGTGGAAAGGCGGGTAAATTGACCAAATACAAGTGGAGTAGTCTTCCTGATTACAATCGCGGATCTGGCGCTGATTGGTTGGTCATGGATAGACTGTTGGATGCATTTCAACTGTCAAAGGATGGCCGTGGTCGTAAGGCCTATATTGCGTGGTTAGAGGCGCGCGCCGAGGAGGGTGGGGAGGTGATCTCTGATGAGGCGACGAAAGCCCTGAAGCGGGGTTGGTATCTGGGCGAGCCGGGGTTCGCCGACAAGCTGCGGGCGTTGGTGAAGCCGGAGGCGAAAAAGATTGGAAGAGATCCTGTAGGCCGGCGCCATGATGAACTGGAGGCGGAACGAATCCTCAAGAAGGCAGCTACCTTGATCGATCTACCGGTGAAAATTTCCCAACTATCGAAACTGAGGAAAGGGGATAAAAAGAAGGTCTTGATCGCATGCCTTCTGAGGCAGAGGACTTCGGTGGGCAATGGGTGGTTGAGCGAGAGATTTGTGATTGGGCATACCGCATCGGTAAGTCGGTTGTTGGGGGATTTTATGAGATCTAGGTCTGGCACAAGAGAACTGGCGAAGCTTGCAAAAATGTTAAAACGCAGCTCCTGATCCGAATGGCACGGGATTAAGTCGTATTTCGTGAAATAGGCAGGGACGACAATCCTTGTCGTCCATATCTCGCGGCGCTTTACACGAAAAGGGATCGCTGGGATGGTTATTGGCGTCAGATATGGACTTTTAGGGATAAAAGTCCCTGCCCCTTTAGCTTAAACTCGTAATATTCACTCCTGACCCCAACAATGAGCCATGCTGTCGAAGAACGTTTGATTAGTGCCTGCGAATCCGCCTGTCTCGCCCCGCTGAACGACAGGCGCGATCTGGTTTCCGGATTTCGGCAACTTATTGGAGAGACCGATTCCGAAGAGCCTAACATTAAACGAGAGTTTTCTCGGATATCGCAGCTTCTGGGCATCTAGGGATCAGCGAAGCCAACGACTGCTCGATCTCGGTGGTTCTTTGTTTGCTAAAATTTTGACGGGTTAGTTTCGGGGAGAAATATGATGCGCTGTGCTGGATAGGGTCTTGAAATATCCGATCGGCAGACCGAAGCACGCCAAGTATCGGGAGAGCTTGGGGTTCTTGTGCAGCCGTAAAAAGCCCCTCCTTGGGTCGAGGTCTGGAGGTTAATTGTTCCCGGGGATGTGCAGGCGCTCTGGAGAGACGCCTCTCCTTGTGCTAGCGGCAGAGGATCAGACGGACGGAGTCTAGGCGGACGCGGGAGTTGGCTAGGGCTTCGGTGGTTTCCGTGAGGGTGTGCTCTAGGGCTTTGAGTTCCTGATCGGAGACAGCGGGGTTGCGGCTGGCGAGGTCTTTGAGACGGGCGATCTGTTTTGAGATCGTATCGGTGGCGAGGGCTTGGGCTGCGGCGGTTGGCTTTGCTGAGGCGCGGTCGGCGACGGCTTTGGCGGCTTTGACCATTTTCGGGAAGAGGTCGGTTTTGAAGGCTTCCTGGGCGACGACGCGGCGGGCGTCGCCGGGTTGGAGGAGCTTGGCCGGGGGGGCTTTGGTTTGGGCTTTGCCGGTGTGGTCGACGATGACGCGCATGAGGGTGGGGGGGAGGAAGCGGTCGAGCTGGAGGCGAGAGGGGGCGAGCGTTTCGAGGACGAAGGCGCATTCCAGGAGGACGGAGGTGCCTTTTCCGGTGTCCCAGGTGGCGAAGGCGGCGTTTCCGGAGAAGCCGTCGAGGAGTTGGCTGAGGGCGTCGCGGAAGAGGGGGTGATCGAAGGTGAGGAATCCTAGGTCTTCGCGGGAGAGGGCGGTGGTGCGGTCGAAGGTGACGGAGAGGCCTTCTTCGGGGACGTCCGAGAGGGAGTCGGACATGCGTTGGCCGTGCTTGAAGATGAAGGAACGCTCGGAGAGGTCGGCGATGTCGAGGCCGAGGTGGTCGAAGAGGCAGAGGGTGAATTTCTGGAACTTCGCGTCTTCATCGACGGTTTCGATGGCTTCGAGGAGGTCTTCGGATTGGGAGGCCGGGGGTGCTCCCAGCTCTAACAGGCGGTCGTGGCCGGTGGCTAAGGAGTGGGTGACCTGGGACTTGAGGTCGGCGGAGCGGGTGAAGAAGGCGGCGGTGGAGGCTGCTGGATCGGCGGGTGCTGCGTCTTCGCCGTAGAGTTCTTCGCCGAGGGCGTCTAGCTCGGGGAGGAGGGTGGTGGCGAGGGTGGTGGCTCCTTTGAGAGGCTCGGAGAAGACGTCGAGGGCTTCGTGGAGCCAGAGGGCTTGGAGCTCTGATCTGCTGTCTTTCCCGTAGGGGATGTGGATGTGGATGTCGCCGGTCTGGCCGATGCGGTCGAGGCGGCCGATGCGTTGCTCGAGGACTTCGGGATCGCGGGGGAGGCCGAAGAGGACGAGGTGGCGGGCGAACTGGAAATTCCGTCCTTCGGAGCCGATTTCCGAGCAGATGAGGATGCGTGCGCCTTCGGGCTCCTGGAAGTAGGCGGCGTTGCGGTCGCGCTCCAGCATGGAGAGTTCCTCGTGGAAGAGGGAGGTCTCGGTGTTGATGATTTCTAACAATTTCTCCTGGATGGTGATCGCGGCGTCCGGGGAGTTCGTGATGAGGAGGATTTTTTCGGTTTCCGGGAGTTCCTTGATGAGTCCGGCGAGCCAGGTGTAGGGGGAGGTGCCTTTCTCCATGGCGTGGAGGATGGGCAGGCGTTTCGGGAATCCGGTGAGGCGTTCGCGGGTGTTGCGGAAGAGGACGCGGCCGGTGCCGAAGGAGTCGATGAGGGCGGTGATGAGCGGCTGGCGGGCGGATTCGTCGCCTTTTTTCAGGGAAAGGAGGTGCTTTTCGGCCTCGGGGGAGTCGAGGGTGAAGTCGGTGATGTTCTTGGGGATTTTTCCTGTGGAGAGGGCTTCGACGGCTTGGGCGAGGGGGGTGTAGGATTCGGTCTCTGCGAGGAAGTCGTCGAGATCTGAGTAGCGGTCGGGATCGAGCAGGCGGAGGCGGGCGAAGTGACCTTCGGGGCCGAGCTGCTGCGGGGTGGCGGTGAGGAGGAGGAGGGAGGGGATTTCCTTGGCGAGTGCCTCGATGGCGTCGTAGGCGGGGGAGGATTCGTCTTCGTTCCACTCGAGGTGGTGGGCTTCATCGACGATGAGGAGGTCGAAGCCTGCTTCGCGTGCCTGGGCGGCGCGTTTTTTGTTTTCCGCGAGGAAATCGGTGGAGGCTAGGATGAGCTGGGAGTCGGAGAATGGGTTGGTCTCGGGTTCTTCGGAGAGGAGGCTTTCGGGATCCTGCGGGGTGCTGAGGGCGATGCAGCGATCTTCATCGAAGATGGCGAAGAGGAGATTGAAGCGGCGGAGGAGCTCGACGAACCATTGGTGGACGAGTGGCTCGGGCACGAGGATGAGGATGCGATCGGCGCGGCCGGTGAGGTGGAGTCGGTGGAGGATGAGGCAGGCCTCGATGGTCTTGCCAAGGCCGACTTCGTCTGCGAGGAGGACGCGGGGGTGGAGGCGGTTTGCGGCTTCCGCGACGATGGAGAGCTGGTGGGGGATGAGATCGATGCGGGCGCCGGTGTAGCCACGGGCGGGGGAGCGGCGCATGGCGGCATTCCAGCGCAGGGCTTCGAGGCGGCGGTCGAAATCGCGTGGGGAGTCGGTGAGGCCGGCGAGGAGGCGTTTTTCCGGGCGGATGAAGGAGAGGGAGTCGAGGAGATCGGACTCGTGGATGGTTTTTCCCTGGCCGTGGTAGGTGAGGAGGTCGTTTTCCTCGGTGACGGATTCGACGGTGATCTTGAGGCCGGCGTGGTCGGAGATTTCATCGCCGGGGGCGAAGCGAACGCGGATGAGCGGGGCGGAGGCTGCGGCGTAGGTGCGGGTGTCCTCGGCGGCGGGGAAGCAGATTTCGATGTGGCCGTTGTCTTCGGAGAGGACGTGGCCGAGGCCGAGGGAGGGTTCTGAGGTGGTGATGTAGCGTTGACCGGGGATCATGAAACTTTAAATTTTAAACTCTAAACTCGAAGGAAGAGGTTGGTGCGGGGGGACTCTTAACGGCGAACGGCGAACGTCCAACATTGAACTTTGGATTTTTTGGTTCGGGGTGGGAGTGCCGAGTGATCAGTGATCAGTGATCAGTGGAAGACTTGGGTTTGGGTTGATTGTTTTGGGTGGGGGTGGAAGATGCGGGGATGAAGGTGGAAAAAGTGAAGTATGTTCTTTGGGCGGCGGACTGGGAGCGGTGTTTGAAGTTTTATGAAGATCTTTTCGGTGGGGTGGTGAGTTTTAAGATGGAGGTGTGGAGTGAGATTGTGGTGGCTGGGGCAACGATTGGGGTGCACGGGGGTGGTGAGGGGAAACGGACTTGGACGGGGCTGTCATTTCAGGTGGATGATCTGCGGGAGGGGATTTCCCGGTTGAAAGAGTGTGGCGGTGATCTGACGGCAGAGCCGAATGATACGGAGGAGGATCCGCTGCATCTGGCGATGTGTGTGGATACGGAGGG
>JANRFH010000011.1:19419-40979 GCA_030725745.1 Akkermansiaceae bacterium | reverse complement strand
ACTCAGAAATACTTCAGAAAAATCGAAACCTCCTGCCCTGCCTTCACCTCGATGACGGATTTGTGAAACTTCGGCTTCGAGTAGCCCATCCCACCCGTCACGCCCACGCCCTCCTTCGGCAGGCCAATGAAATTCGTTTCCATCGCCCCATCGGAATTCTCGTCATGGATCACCGCAATCGCATATTTTCCCGGCTCCAGCCCCTTCATGGTCAGCGTCACCGAGCCCTTCTTCGCCGGTAGCGACACCACCTTGTATGCATCCCCCCGCTGATCCGGGAAACCTTTCTCCGCCTTGTAAACCAGCGCCGCCACCTGCCCCTTATCGTTGCGTATTCCCGTGATCGTAACCTTCACCGGCTCCGCCATCACCGTCACTGCAAGGGCTAGAAATAATAGAAATGCACGCATGGAGTTGGTTTTACCGGGAATTCCCAGCCATTGAAACTTGAAAGTTGAGAGTTGAAATTTCCCGTCCCCCTCCCCACATTCCCGCCCCGCCGCGAACCACGGCGGCTATTAGTCATGGGAAAAAGTCTGTTTCAAAAAGTCTGGGATTCACATCGCGTCGGCACCTTGGGTGACGGCCGCACACAGCTGTTCATCGGCACGCACCTCATCCACGAGGTCACATCCCCGCAAGCCTTCGGCATGTTGCGCGATCTCGGCCTGAAAGTAAAATTTCCTCAGCGCACCTTCGCTACCATCGACCACATCGTACCGACCATCAACCAAGACGAGCCAGCAGATCCCTTGGCTGCTGAAATGATCGATGCCATCCGCAAGAACTGCGATGACTTCGGCGTCACCTATTTCGACCTCAAATCCGGCAAACAGGGCATTGTCCACGTCGTCGGCCCCGAGCAGGGCATCACCCAGCCGGGCACCACGATCGCTTGCGGCGATTCGCACACCGCCACCCACGGAGCCTTCGGAGCCATCGCTTTCGGCATCGGCACCAGCCAGGTGCGCGACGTGCTCGCCACCCAGACCATCGCCCTCCAGGAAATGAAAGTCCGCCGCATTGAAGTCAACGGCGACCTCCGCCCGGGCGTTTATGCGAAGGACGTGATCCTCCACATCATCCGCCAGCTCGGTGCCAACGGTGGCATCGGCTACGCTTATGAATACGCGGGCGATGTCTTCGACCGCATGTCCATGGAAGAGCGCATGACCGTCTGCAACATGTCCATCGAAGGCGGCGCGCGCTGCGGCTACGTCAACCCGGACGCCAAGACCATCGCCTATCTCCAAGGCCGTCCCTACGTGGACAACGACAATTTCGAGGAAACCGCCACCCGCTGGCTGTCCTTCGCCTCCGATGCCGACGCACACTTCGACGACATCGTGAAAATCAATGCCGCAGACATCGAGCCCACCGTCACCTGGGGTATTTCCCCGGACGCAGGCATCGCCATCACGGAAAACATCCCTGACCCGCTCACCGCGAAATCCCCTGAGGAAAAAGCCTCCATCGAGGAAGCCCTCGCCTACATGAAGCTGCCCGCCGGTGCGCCGATCCAAGGCATCAAGATCGACGTCGCCTTCCTCGGCTCTTGCACCAACGGGCGTATCTCCGACTTCCGCGAGGTCGCGAAATACATCAAAGGCCACAAGGTCGCTGCAGGCGTGAAAGCCATCGCCGTCCCCGGCTCACAGATCGTCGCGATCCAGTGCGAGCAAGAAGGTTTACCTGAGATATTCCGTGAGGCAGGATTCGAATGGCGCGCCGCTGGCTGCTCCATGTGCCTCGCCATGAACCCTGACAAACTCATCGGAGACCAGCTCTGCGCCTCCTCCTCGAACCGCAACTTCAAAGGCCGCCAGGGCTCCCCGACCGGACGCACCGTCCTGATGTCACCCGTCATGGTCGCAGCTGCTGCTATCAAGGGCAGCATTACCGATGCTCGCGAACTCTTCGACCTCTCGGAAACTTCCGCCGTCGCGTAAAATTAACTACAGAACCATCGATCTCATGAAATCCTCCATCAAAACGCTCCTCATCGCAGCTTCCCTCATGGTCTGCGCCGGAGCCCTCGCCGCGACCGCCCAGGAAGAAAAAAGCCCGGCCATCCGTTTGCTTGAAGTCATCGACTTCGCCGCAAACGCACGTGCCTCCGCAGATGCATCTTTCGCGCCTGTCGTTGACCAGATGAGAGCCCAAGGGCTACCGGACGAAGCCGTCGTCGAGATCAAGACCACAGCGAACCGCCTCTTCAACAAGGCATTCGGAGACCCGGAGATCGCAGGCGAACTCGCCAAGATCTATGAGAAAAGCTTTACCAATGAGGAAATGGAAGAACTCCTCAAGTTCTACGAAACACCCGTAGGCAAAAAATCACTCCAGAGCACGCCTCAGATCATGCAAGAAAGTGGTGTGATTTTTCAGAAATACGCCGCGAAAATTCAACCCGAGTTCCAAGCTGAGATGCAGGCTATCATAATGAAATACCAGCCAGCTCCAGCACCCGCCCCAAGCGAGTAACCCAGTTCAGCTTTTCAGTATTAATAATTTCAGCTACTCAAAAAAATGGCACTAGATCCAGTAATCACCGTCTCCGGAAAGGGCGTATTCATCCCCGGCGCGGACATCGATACCGACCGCATCATCCCCGCGCGTTTCATGAAATGCGTTACCTTTGATGGCCTCGGAGAATTCGCATTTTACGACGTTCGCTTCGATTCCGAAACCGGTGAAAAAACCAACCACCCCCTTAACGACGAACGCTTCGCCGAAGCCTCCGTCCTCATCGCTGGTGTGAACTTCGGCTGCGGCTCCTCGCGTGAGCACGCCCCGCAGTCACTCAAAAAATACGGCTTTAACGCCGTCATCGCCGAGTCCTTTGCTGAAATTTTCTACGGAAACTCCACCACGCTCGCCATGCCCTGCGTGATGGCCTCCGCGGAAAACATCGGCAGGCTCCGCGAAGCCGTGGAAGCCAAGCCAGATACGATCATCACTATCGACGTCGAGAATCTTAAAGTCAGCACCTGTTGCGACCTTGAGTTCTCCGTGAGCATGCCCGAGTCCGCTCGCGAAGCCCTCGTCTCCGGCCGTTGGGATCCCATCCAGGAACTCATCGACAACGACTCAGCGATCAACGACCGCGCGAAAGCACTCCACTACGTGTAAGGCTGCGGCGCGGATCAAATCCACCGAGCACATATACAACATGTCATTGCCGGAAACACCCCCCCCCGGCATCGCCCTCTATGACATGGACGGCACCCTCCTCGCGTGGGACTGCCAGCTCCTCTTCCGTCACCACGTGCTCAAGGCCGAGCCTTGGCGCTATTTTTCAGTCCCCCTGTTCCTTGCCTTCCTCCCATTTGCCAAACTTCTCGGCACGGAAAACATGAAGCGTATCTTCCATTGCTTCCTTTGGAAAATGCCTCCCAAACGACTCACCGAACTCTCCCGCAGCTTCGCGGAAAAGCTCATGAATTCGGTCTATAAAGAGCCCAAGAACGCCCTCGCCGACCACAAGGCGAAAGGCCACCTAACCATCCTCTCCTCCGCCAGCCCGGAGTGCTACGCACGCGAAGTTGGCGGCCTGCTCGGCTTCGATCTCTCGCTCGGCACCATTCTAGAAAACGACAACCTCTTTCCAGATCTCATCAATCACAAGGGTGCGGAGAAAATCCACCGCCTCCATGAATTACTACCTCCCTCGTATTTCAAGGGTTCTAAGCTCGTCGGATCGCACGGCTATACCGATAGCATAGCTGATCTCCCCTTGCTTGCCGCCTGTAAGGAGAACACCGTCGTCAACCCGAAGCCGACCCTCACCGCCCTCGCTGAAACCAACGGCTGGACGATCATCCGCCCTCAGCGCCCATGGAAATCCTCATTCGAGAAGAGCTGGCGTGTCCTGCTTCTGCTATTTGCCATCGGTGAAAATCCCGCCAAGCTCTGAGCCATGCCGAACCGCGCTTTCTTCATCCGGCTCGTTGCCGTCATCGCCTCCGGCCTTATGGCCGCGATGCTTTTCCCACCGTTCAGTTACGCCACGCTGGCGTGGATATGCGTTGTCCCGCTGCTCGCTGCGGTCTGGAGCCTAAATGGCAGGCACCGGGCTAAGAAAGGTTTCCTCTTTGGCTACATCGCCGGAGCAATTAGCTTTGGCATCCAAGTCTCATGGCTTTCCACCGTCTCATGGCTCGGCCCCATCGTGTTAGCCGCCTACCTCGCGCTCTTCTGGGGTGCCTTCGGAGCCTTCGCCGCCACTATTGGAAACCCATGGCATGAGAAAAACGCCAGCCTCTCGGAAACACCCCTACGCAGCCTTTTTACCGCGTTTACCCACGCCTCAATCTTCGCCGGACTAGAGTGGCTACGTGGCTGGCTGTTCACTGGCTTCGGTTGGAACGGCCTCGGAGTCGCATTTCACGACACCCTCGTCATCTCACAAGCCGCCGATCTGCTGGGTGTGACCGGCCTCACTCTCTTAGTCGTATTTTTCCAATGTGTCCTCGTCCAGGCCGGCCACCGCTTGTGGAAAGCAAGCAGGGAAGGCACCCGACGCCCACGCTGGGATTTCGCCGTCGCCGCACTTCTCGTAGGTCTCGTTCTCTCCTATGGCATCCTGCGAATTGCCGGAGAAAGCGGTCGCGAATCCATCCCGCTCAAGGCATTGCTCGTCCAGATCAATATCCCGCAAGATGCCGGGCAGGTGGTATGGGAGGGCGAACGTGTCCACATCGCCTACGAGGACGAAACGATTTCTGCCCTCGAAGCTCTCAACGAAAAAGACGAAAAAGCACTCCAGGCCGCCATCGGCGAAAACAGCGAAGGCAGCATCGAACTCAGCAGCCCCGACTGGGTCATCTGGCCTGAGACTGCGCTGACCGGTCGCATACTCCGCACCGACGATGGTGAATGGGGAGCATGGATGCAAAACATCGACACCATCAACCGCGTCCGTGAGGCGGGAAATTTCGAACTAATCTACGGAGCTGTCGAAATCGACGGCGAACTGCGTAACGGAGATATTTTTCAGAAGGAGAAACCCAATTTCTACAATTCCATCGCCTTCCAGAATCCTGAAAATGACCTCAGGACATTCAGGAAACGCCACCTCGTCATCTTCGGAGAGACCATCCCTTTCGTGGAATCCATCCCATTCCTGAAAAAAATCTACGAGCAGCAAGCTGGAGCGGAATACAGCGGGTCGTTCACTCCTGGTCCCTCGACAGATCCCATTCCTGTGCAGCTCAAGGGCAGGGAAATCCAGGTCATTCCCTCGGTCTGCTTCGAAGATACCGTTCCGCGCCTGACGCGGAAGTTCGTCCGCGACGCGCCACAGATCATTGTAAACCTCACCAATGACGGCTGGTTCGCAGAATCACAAGCCGCCGCCCAGCACTTCGCTAACGCCCGTTTCCGCGCTATCGAGCTGCGCCGCCCCATGATCCGCTGCGCCAATACCGGAGTCACCGCCGCCATCGACACCATCGGCTCCACCTCAAATCCAAACACCGGAAAAATTCAGGAAATCCGCGACAAGAACGGCAGCACCTTTCTCCGCGACAGCATGCTCGCCGAGGTGAACATCCCCATCCACCCAAGCTTCTCACTCTACGCCCTGATCGGAGACTGGGGCATCATTTCCCTCTTCGTGATCGGTTTCCTAGCCGCAATTTTGGAGCGCCGTATCTTCGCAAATCACCTTGGGTGAGCTGACGTGGCCCTTGAGAATTTAATGGCGATGTTCCTTCGGGAATAAGGACACGCCGCCTAAAGGCAGCGCTCCGTCATTTGCCGAAAAGGCCAAACACCCAGTCCGGCGGAGTCGGATCCATCCCTGTCCCGAAGTAGAATCCGGTGAGGTGGAAGAACAGCGGCGCGGCGAAGCATAGCGAGTCGATCCTGTCCATCACCCCGCCATGCCCGGCGATGGTATTCCCCCAATCCTTCGCACCGAGGTCGCGCTTGATGGCGGACATGACTAGGCCACCGAAGAATCCAGCAACACAGATCACCAGCGCCATCAGTGCGGCCTGCCATGGATTGAAGGGAGTGACGTAGCTCATGCCGACGGCGAGCAAAATGGTCGTCGCGATACCGCCAACCGTGCCCTCGACAGTTTTGTTTGGGCTCAGCTTCGGGGCGATCTTGTGCTTACCAGTCATTTTTCCCCAGCAATACTGGAAGACATCGCTAGACTGCACGGTGGCAACGAAGAAAAAAAGCAGGGCACCGTTTCCACCGCTCCATCCCTTGATTGGCAGAGTCATGATCATGGGCATGTGGCTCACGAAATAGACACAGGTCAGCATGCCCCATTGGATCTTCGCGGTGGTGGAGAGGAAGTCCCTGGTCTCACCGGTCAGCACCTTGCGGATGGGAATGAAAATAAAGCCATAGACCGGGATGAAAATACTGGCCATGCCATACCATTGGATACCCACCAAGAAATACTGCAAAGGCAGTAGAACAAAGAAGCACCAGCAGAGCACCTTGTGGTCACAGCCTTTGGTCTCGTTCAGCGTGATAAACTCGCGCAGTGCAAGGAAGGAGATCAGGCAGAAGAGCACGACAGTCGTCCAGTGCCCGAACCACAGCGTAACGGCGAAGACTCCAACCATCACCCACCAGGAACGCGTGCGCGCGTTAAAATTTTCAACGCTGGCTTTCTTCTCAGAACTAGCCCTCCGCGCCATGATCCATCCGGCCACGCTTGCGGTCACCAGCAGCGCGAGCACGCCAGCCATCATCCAGATCATTTCCTTATTCATCGCAGAGTGTTTTCTGTAGCCCAGAGGCGACCGTATTCCTCGCCCTTTTCAAAAAGTCTTCCCGCCCCTCTCCCTCCACGTGGGAAAGCGGAGGATGCACAGTGATTCGCCCGATAAGAGGTAGCGGCAGCCGCTGACCTTTTGGCAGGATGCGGTTGAGGTTCTGCAGGCTCACGGGGATCATCACCAGCTCCGGGAACTTTTCCTTCAGGTGGAAAATACCGGGCTTGAAGGGATTTAGCGATCCATCCGGGCTGCGTGTGCCTTCCGGGAAAATGATGATGGATCGCCCCGTTTCCAGCATATCATATACCGCCTGCAAGGGATGCGATCTGTCGTCCGGCCTGCCTTTTCTTTGTAGCAAAATGGCGTGGAAAATTTCCCCAGAGATCCAACGCCGCAGCCAGTTTTTCGTCCAGTAATCCATCGCCGCCACGGGGGATGTCTCCCTGCGTATCTCACCGGGCAGAGCCGACCAAATCACCAGCGCATCGAGATTACTCCCGTGGTTCGCAAAAAATACACAGGGCTTTCCCGTCCAGCTATCGACCCGGCCAATACTCACTCCCGTGGCTAGCCGCACCAGCATTGCCAAAAGATCCGCCATCATGGCCGCCACTTCCTCCTCAGGATCGCGGAAATTCCAGACAGCCTCCGGCAGGCTGTCACAACCTCGCCGAAGATCATCACCAAGAGCACCCAGAAAACCCAGTCGATACCGGACTGGAAAAATGCGGCGGCCACACAAGTCCCAGTGACGAGTGCCATGCGATGCGGCTTCGCCATTGGGCCGCGGAAATCCTGTTTCCCTGTAAGCGTAGCACCCTGCATGCGGATGTATGCGGTCATCACCGCAAGAGAGGCTGCTAGCCAGCCGAGATGCGTGCCCCATGGCTGGCAAATTGCACAAAACCCGAACCCTGCGAGGATGGCGACATCCGCGATACGATCCGGCACTTCGTTGTACAGATCCCCCACCGCGCTTTTCTTGCCACCTTCGATCGCCACCATGCCATCCATCAGATTGCAGATCAGGCGCAGCTGGATGAGTGCCGCCGCAGCGAAATACCACCAATGAGTGAGGTGTCCCCGCCCCACGCAGATTAGCACGGTGCTAGCAGCGAGTGAGAAAACCACACTAAGCACGGAAATCATGTTGGCACTGATGTTGCAACGCACCAGCACACCCGAAAGCATACCCGCCCAAGCCGAAGCCCGTGATTTCAAAGGCCTCCTTGCGGCTGTAGCATCACTTTCTTCCATCTAAGTAATATCCGCAGGAAATCCATGGTTTTACGAACCTTTTTGTGGCAATGCACCGTTGTCCCCCCATTCGCAATGGTGATTGTTAGAGCAAAATCAGCCTTTTTCCTTGATGACGGCATACGCGCTGCTTGGATTACCCAGCTTTGTCTACCGGGGGGTAATAGAAGTTGGTCAATAAACGCACTCCTCCGGTTGAAAAACGTGCAACCCAAAAATGCTTTTATGAATTTCTCCAATGATTTGATCCATTTACCTATGGAAACTGAAGAAGGCCTTGCAGCTCTTGATTCCATGGTCACCAGACGATCAGTCATTGGTAAACTAGGCCTCGCCACCACAGCTCTCTGTGCATCCTCCGTTACAGCAAATGCCGGCTGGTTCGGAAAAAAGGATCCCCTTCCGAAGGTGAAGGTAAGGACGGAAGCGGGAAAATATGTAGAAACCGTCGGAGGCTTCCCACCCGAGTGGCTTGAGCGTGAAGGCGGAAACGTCCAAGCCTACGCGAAGTACATCAACTCCCTCAAACTTAAGAACATCAGTGCACAGCAGGTGATTTCAGCACATGCTAAGAAACGCGGATCCACCTGGAACTGCCTCCCTCCGAAGCAATGGTGGACGCGCATGGGCTACACCCTCCGTGTGGTGGATGCCGTTTCTACTTCCATGAAGGTCGGAGTGAAGGAAATTGTTTCCGCCTACCGTTGCCCTGAGTATAACGCTCGCTGCAGCGGTGCAAAGTCTCACTCCTACCATCAGGCAAATGTCGCTGTAGACGTCCAGTTCTACACCTCCGCGCGCAACGTCACTGCAACTGCGCGCAACCTTCGCGACCGCGGTCTCTATAAGGGTGGTGTTGGCAGTTATTCCAGCTTCACGCACATCGACACACGTGGGCAGAACGTGAACTGGTAAGAAACGGATTCACGTTTCTTTTCCGCCGTCCTCCTGATAGATTCGTGGCATGACCCACGCCACAAAAGTCACCGTCGCCCGGATGTTCCTGGTGCCGGTTTTTGCTTTTCTGGCCATCGCCTACGGCAGAAGCGTCACGAACCATTTACCCGACGAGAACCTGCGTATAGCTGCACTCTCCGTATTTATTCTAGCTGCCGCGAGCGACGGAATCGACGGATGGATCGCGCGCCGCTTCAACCAACGCTCTGATCTCGGCGCCTATCTCGATCCCATCGCTGACAAATTCCTCGTCCTCACCGCAGTGATCGTCCTCACCATCTTCGATTGGGGAGAGAGCGGATGGAGCCTTCCACTCTGGTTCACGATCATTGTCCTACTCCGAGATTCGGTGATACTCGGTGGTATCCGCATCCTCTATTCTGCGAAGCGCAAGGTAGCCATCCGCCCTCACTGGACGGGAAAAGTCTGCACCGTCAGCCTCTTCTTCGCGCTCGGCTGGGTTATGCTGAAAGTCGTGCCATTTTCACCCGCCTATCCCTGTGCGATTGCGGTGGTATTTCTCCTGTGGTCGATGCTGGAATACATTCGTCAGGGAGTGAAAATCCTGACGCACCCACCAGAAAACCCCAAACCTGACTAACCCATGTGGACTGCCACCACTAAACAAGATCTACGGTCAAAACTTCCCGGACTGCCGCGCCCTGTCATCCTTGTCCCGACCATGGGTGCCCTGCATCCCGGCCACGCTTCACTCATCGAGCTCGCCCGCAAGCGCGCAGGAGAAAATGGAACGGTGATTGTTTCCATCTTCGTCAATCCAATCCAGTTCGATAGACCGAGCGATCTGGAAAAATACCCGCGCTGCTTAGATGCCGACCTTACGGTTTGCCGAAAAAATGGTGCCGACGGCGTTTTTATCCCGGAGGACGGGGAAATGTATTTCACCGATCGCTCCGTCACTGTGATTGAGTCATCGCTATCGAAGCATCTTTGTGGAGCAACCCGTCCCGGACATTTTGATGGCGTGTGCACCGTCGTCCTCAAGCTTTTCAACCTGACCCGCTGCGACGCGGCGGTATTTGGGGAAAAGGACTTCCAGCAACTCGCTATCATCCGCCGCATGTTGCGCGACCTTGATCTCGGCACCGAAATCATCCCCCACCCCACCGTCCGGGAAAATGATGGCCTCGCCATGTCATCACGCAATGGCCGGCTTACGCCCGAACAACGCGTAAGCGCTCCTCGCATCAGGCAAGCTCTGACCATTGCTGCCGAAAAAAGCTCTGTGGATGACATCCTCTCCACCGCCCGCAACTTCATCGAAGAATCGCCTTTCGCAAAAATTGACTACCTCTCTCTCGTCGATGCAGAAACTCTCGCTCCGGCAGATGATCTCTCCTCGAAACGCGTTCTCGCCTGTGCGGTATTCTACGGCGAGGTGCGCCTTATCGACCACATCACGATCAAGCCTAGAGCCTGACAGCCAGCCTGACTTCCTTGCCAAGCGGGAAGGCTTTTTCCATGGCGACCTGTGAACGGCGATGTATGCCGACCAAAAGGCCGACTGCCGCAAGGCTGAAGACGAGGCTCGTGCCACCATAACTCACGAATGGGAGCGGCAGACCGTCGTTCGGAAGAACTGCTGTTGTGACACCGATATTCACCATGGCCGGAACCACGATCACGCAGGTTAGGCCGAGCGCGATACAACGCTCAAAAATATTTTTCGCCTGAAGCGCAATGCCGAAACCGCCAATGCAGATCGCGACGTAGCAAATGATCACTCCAAGTGTAGCGGGAAGCCCTAACTCCTCTCCGATGACAGGAAAGATGAAATCGATGTGTGCGAAGGTAAGCGTGCCGAATTTCTCCACACCATTGCCGAGGCCTACACCCCATGGGCCGCCGTTGCCGAGGGCGAGGAGTGCGCGCCATTGCTGCATGCCGCGATCCAGCTGGTGTATGGGGTTTTCAAGATCCAACCATGCCTCAATGCGACCCCAGCGGTTCGGGTTGTTATAAATATACCACCCAGCTCCGGTCATCGCGGCGATGGCTGCAGGAATCATATACCGCAGACGCGTGCCGACGCAGAACATCATCGCCCCGGCGGTAACGGCGAGTGCAAGTGCTGTCCCCACATCCGTTTCCGCAGCGATCAGGCCTAGAGGGATGGCGACGATAATACCCGGAATCACGAACCCCCTCCAGAAACTACCCGTTGCCGTCTGCCAGCGGGTGAACCAAGACGCAATGGCGATGACGATGACCATCTTCGCCGCTTCGGATGGCTGGAACTGCCCCATCAACGGCAATACGATCCAGCGCTTCGAGCCGTAGATCTCTTTGCTGATACCAGGCACAAAGCAAAGCGCGAGCAACACAACCGCCGCAAGATAGGCGAAGGGAATCAGCTTTCGTATCCATTCGGGCGGCAGTTTCGCCATGCAAAATGCAGCGACAAGGCCAGCAACGACCATCATCGACTGCCTGATGACAAAGTGATATGGAGCGCCTTCAAAATCCCTCACCCAGACGCCGGTGCTCGCCAGCATGACGAGGCCTAGCCCACAGAGGAGCGCGACGGCGGTGATCAGGATCGTGGAACTGTGGCGTAGCACTGGCAGCGATATTACCCGATTGTTACGGGGAAAAACAGCAGAAACTTAAGGAAGCTTAATTACCTGCCCAATACGGAGTTTGGTCGGGTCGGTGATGTTGTTTAGAGCCATGAGCTCATTTTGATCGACCTTATACTTGTTAGAGATGCGCCAGATATTATCGCCGGATACGATTGTGTGGGTACGTCCGGAAGTAGCGACGGGCGGAGCGGTATCTTGATCAACAGGACGAACCACCTGTGGATCCCTGATATCTGGCACAATCTCGACTAGGCCAAGCTCCGAGTCGCTTGGGCGCTCTTGATCACGGATTGCTGCCACTTCCGGAGGAGTTTCAGCAACGATGCGTCTGCTCTGTGGGATGCGAAGCACCGCACCTGCACGGATGTCGGCATCACGATTCATTTCACGAAGCTCGCTCTCATCGACACTGAACTTCGCGGCGATGATCGCATAGTTGTCGCCTTTCCTGACCATGTAGGGCTTGTCTCCGCTACTAAGCATCGGCAGGTCATTGTTACGAGTAGTCGTTGTCACTTCGGCTACGGCTGGCTCGGAAGAAGCCGATGAATCCGGAGCTGGAGTTCTACCGGAGAGGTATTGATTGTGGATGAAAATCATGCCGATCGCGAGGATATGAATGGCAAAAATGATCGTGAGCGAGCGCGAGATATTGATCCCGCCTTCTTCCATATCCTCGGCATCTGCGGTGGCCGCAGCCGCACGCTGCTTCTTGGTCTTCGTCTTATTGAAAAGGCGGGCGTAGAAGGTCTTACGGACGGGCTTGCGTCGTGTGGGGATGCGTTCGTATTTCATAGTAGGAGTGTGCGGGTGTCAGTTGAGTTGGTGGACGATGTCGCGGAAGGTATCGCCGCGTTTTTCATATCCGGTGAATTGGTCGAATGAAGATGTTCCTGGTGAAAGCAGGATGGTCGATCCCCTGGGAGCAAGGGAACGCGCGGAGTGCACGGCCTCTTCGAGGGTCACGACGGCAGTTGTAGGGACTGCTGTGTTAAAAAGCTCCGCAAGTGGGCGCGCAATCTGTCCGAAAGTAACTGCGGAAATTGCCTGCTTCGCCAACATCGTTAAGAGCGGCGCGTAATCAAGGCCTTTGTCCTTTCCTCCGGCAATGAGCACCACGGGACGATTCTGAGATCTTAAAGCGCATTGCAGAGCGTGAAGGTTTGTTGCTTTCGAGTCGTTGAGATACTCGACACCATCGAGAGTGCGGATGAGTTCGCAGCGGTGAGGTGGCGGGGCGTAGCCCTGAAGTGCGTCAGGAATGATTGAGGGATCGATGCCGTAGGCCATGCAAGCAGCCATCGCCGCCATTGCATTCTCGGCATTGTGAAGTCCGCGGAGAGAGGTTTCCGTTTCGAGATCGAGGAGAATGCGTCCGCCCTGAGTAATAGTAATGCCATCGGAAAAGAAATCCGCATCACGCGTTTCAGTCGAGAAGGTGATCACCTGCGGAACGAGTTTGCCGAGATCTTCACCTGCACGCATGACGACGGTGTCTTCGGCGGTTTGATTTTCGAAAATCCTCATCTTCGCCGCCTTGTAGGCTTCCACCGTCGGGTAGCGATCCATGTGATCGGGGGCGAAATTCAGCCAGATGGAAACCTTGGGGCGGAGGTCATCGATGGTCTCTAGCTGGAAGGAAGAGAGCTCGAGCGCGACGGCGGCGGGGACATCGTCAGAAAGCACAATTTCGGAGAGCGATGCACCGTAGTTTCCGCAGGGAGTGCCACCGAAGCCCGCATGATGCAAGATGCGGAAAACCAGCTCTGTGGTGGTGGTCTTGCCGTTGGTTCCGGTAATGCCGATGATACCACCTTCGTAGTAGCTGGCAGCGAATTCGGTCTCACCGATCATTCTAGCCTTCGCCGCAAACGCCTGGACGAGAGGGCAATAGGTGTCGATACCAGGACTGATGACGATCAGATCCGCTGAGAAATTTACCGCGTCCGCCTCGGTGAAGCTGGGATGCTTCTCGATCCTTTCGTCAAGGCCTTCGAAAGATTTTTGCCCTCCCTGATCCCACATCGAAACGACGGCTCCTTCACGCAGCGCGAGCGCAGCCGCAGCACGGCCAGAACGCCCCGCTCCGAAGACCGCGACATGCTTGTTTGATATGGATAGAATTTCGACCACTGTGGGTTATACAATTTTGAGAAGCGCCATCCCGAAGAGGGCTAGCATGATGGAAAGGATCCAGAAGCGAATGATGACCTGTGATTCGTGCCAGCCGAGCAGTTCGAAGTGATGGTGGATCGGAGCCATCTTGAATATGCGTTTTTTACGGAGTTTGAAGGAGCCGACCTGAAGCATGACTGAAGCTGCCTCCATGACGAATACTCCGCCGATGATGACGAGGAGGAGCTCCTGCTTCGTGCAGATGGCGGCGGTGCCAAGCGCTCCGCCGATGGCGAGCGATCCGGTATCGCCCATAAAAACCTTAGCCGGGTGGCAGTTGAACCAAAGGAAGCCGAAGGCTGCCCCTGCAAGTGCCATAAGGAATACAGCAAGCTCCGCGATGTAACGGTTGTGCGGAATGACGAGGTATTCGGTGGACATGAAAAAGTGACCGGCGAGGTAGGCAAGCATCGCATAGCTCAACGCCACCGAGATCGTGCAACCTGTCGCGAGGCCATCGAGGCCATCGGTAAGGTTTACAGCATTCGAGCAGCCAATGATGATCAGGATGAAAAACGGGATGATGAAGATGCCTACGTCAATGATTGGAATCTTGATCAGGGGAAAGCAGATCGCGTCGATACCAATGCGTTGGTCGCCGAGACGGAAGCCAGCGGCTCCCTCTTGGATCTGCTGGGCAGTTGCTCCGAAGCCGGAGATTTCCGTTTTAAAATAGATGAAGCATGAGGCGATGAGTGCGATGACGAACTGCCAGAAGAGCTTCGTGCGGCTGGAGACACCATCAGAGTTTTTCTTTTTCACCTTGGTGTAGTCATCCACGAAACCAAGCAACCCGCAGGCGCACATGGTGCAGGCACATACAGCGACGAAGGGATTAAAAACCCGCGCGCAAATCAAGGTAGAGATGAGTACTGTGGCGAGGATGAGGACGCCGCCCATCGTAGGGGTGCCGAGCTTTCCGCCGTGCAGTTCGGCGAGCTTGTGAACCTCTTCTGCTGTACGTATTGGCTGACCGACTTTTAGGGAAATCAGTTTCCGGATGATCCGGGGCCCGAGCAGGATCGACAGGCTGAATGAGAGCAGTCCGGCGGTCGCTGCGCGGAATGTGACGTATCCGAAAAGATTCAGGAAAGAGAAGGTGTGTGCCCATCCATTTTTATCTCCGGCGAGGATTTCAGCTTGGAGGGCAGCGTACCAGTAGTCGTAAATGGCGGTTAACATGCAGTCGGGAAAGCGGTTTGTAGGACTTTTTCGATGGCGGCGGTACGGCTGCCCTTGAAGAGGACAACATCGCCGGGGCGTGAGGTTTCGAGCAGCCATTCGGCGGCTTGATTCATATCTTGGAAATGTGGTGCATCGCCACCTGTGGCAATGCCTTCGGCTCCTTCACCAACAGCGATGAGGGTAAGGCCTTTGGATGTGGCGAGCTTGCCGATGCGTAGGTGAGCTTCATCCGAAAAAACGCCAAGCTCGCCCATTTTACCAAGCACGATGATGCGCTTGCTACCATCGGCCACGGGCATTTCAGCGAGTGTCTCGATGGCTGCTTCCATGGATTCCGGGTTCGCGTTGTAGGTATCGTCGAGCAAGGTAATGCCGTCCAAATCGATGCGGCGCATGCGTCCGGTGGTAAGCTCAACAGATGAGAGGCCGGCAGCGATTTGCTCGGTGGAAATACCCAGATTCCAGCCGAGGGCTGCAGCGAGAAGCGCATTGGTAATCATGTGTTTCCCTGGGACGGGAAGGAAAACCTCGGCGGGTTCCTCGCCTTCGATGACTAGAGTGAAATGGGTGCCGTCCGACTGTGGACGGAGATTTTCCGCACGGACAAGGCCACGGCCGTTTCCGACCGGGATCATGCGGGCACGGGTGCGGGCGCGAAAGTAATCGTTGAAGTCGCAAGCGGCGGGAGTAAACAGCAAACCATTGTCCGGCAGGTAGCGTGCGAGAGTTCCTTTTTCCTCCGCGATGGCCTCGCGTGAGCCAAGGAACTCGATGTGCGCGGTGCCGATGTTGGTGATGATACCGTATTGCGGACGAGAGATTTCGCAGAGCGGGGAAAGCTCGCCGCTGTGATTCATCCCGATCTCATAGATCGCGGCGGTGTGCTCCTGCGTGGTGGAAAGCACCGTCAGCGGCAGGCCGATGTGGTTATTCAAGTTGCCCTTGGTGGCGTTGACGTTGAATTTCTGCGAGAGGATCGCCTTGGTAAAATCCTTGGTCGAGGTTTTGCCGTTCGATCCAGTGATGCAGACAACCGGGATATCTAGCTGGCTACGCCACCAATGGGCGAGGCGCTGGAGGGCGAAAAGTGTATCTGCGACCTCGATGACGGCTTTCCCTTCGGCAACATCGCCGCCCGTCCATTCAGCAACCACTGCGACGGAGGCTCCGCTTTCGAGTGCTTTCGCCGCGAAGGCGTCTGCATTGAAGTGTTCACCCCTCAGGGCGAAGAATAGGCCGCCTTGCACGGGCTTTCGAGTATCGGTAAACACTCCGTCCACCGCCACAGAGCCGGAGCCTGCGACGATTTTGCCGTCGAGGATTTTGCCGTCGAGGATTTCTAGGATCTGTTGTGCTGTAGATTTCATGGCGGTCGCTGGCTGGTGTTGCAGTCGATAGGACGGATCAAACGGGAAATTGATTCAGAAGCGTGGTGGCGGGTTGTTTCGCAACTCGGCGATTTCTATCGCGCGGTTGCGCAGGGCGAGATCGGCTTTCTTACGATCGTCGAAGTCGATCGTGTGATCGGCGAACTGCTGGTAGGTTTCGTGACCTTTGCCGGCGATGAGGACGATATCGCCCGAAAGCGAGTTCTTCATCGCGGTTTCAATGGCCTCTGCGCGGTCGGGAACAGAAACGAAAGAGCATTTTTTCGGCAGGCCTTTTTCGATGTCGCGCATGATCGCGAGCGGATCTTCAGAGCGTGGGTTATCAGAGGTGATAACAAGCCCATCGCTGAAACGTGCAGCGGCGGCGGCCATAAGCGGGCGCTTTGCCTTGTCGCGATCTCCACCGCAGCCGAAGACCGTGATGAGGCGACGAGGATCTAGCTCGCGAAGGGTGCGGCAGGCATTTTCAAGTGCATCCGGTGTGTGAGCGTAATCGACGAAGACCGTGGTGCCGCCAGTGTTTCCGACGTTTTCCATGCGACCCGGAACCTGTGGGGAATCCGCAAGTGCAGCGATGGCCTGGCGCGGCTTGATTCCGCACGCGGCGGCGGCGGCGATGGCAGCGAGGAGGTTGTAGGCATTGAAACGACCGATGAGTGGTGCGCGGACGAGGAAGGTTTTCCCTTTCGCGGCGAGTTCGAAGGACATGCCATCGCGCTTTTGCTGGAAGTTGTTGCCGCGGAAGTCGCAGTTCACATTAAAGCCGTAGCGGATGACGGGCATCTTGCCGTCGAGTTCCTTGGCGAGGTCGTTGCCGTGCGCGTCATCGGTGTTGATGACGGCGGTGGGCTTTTTCCCCTGAGGATTCGCCGCGAGATCATGGAACCATGAAGCCTTCGCCTCCATGTATTTCTCCATGGTGCCGTGGTAATCGAGGTGATCCTGGGTGAGGTTTGTGA
Organism: Akkermansiaceae bacterium; assembly: GCA_030725745.1. Taxonomy (GTDB): domain Bacteria; phylum Verrucomicrobiota; class Verrucomicrobiia; order Verrucomicrobiales; family Akkermansiaceae; genus Luteolibacter. The sequence continues at coordinate 23,712 of JANRFH010000011.1, read as the reverse complement.
AAATGGCGGCATCGAAGGCGATGTGGTGCACGCGCTTCTGGTGGATGCCGTGCGATGACACTTCCATGACGGCTCCTCGGCAGGCGTTGTCGCGGAAATTCGCGAGGATGCCGTTTAGCTCAATGGATCCGGGAGTTGTGTGTTTCGCGACGGTCTGAGTTTCTCCATCATCGACGAGAATAGTGCCCAGCAGACCTGCGCGGTGCCACTCCGTCTTCATGATGTGGTGAAGGAGGACGGCGATGGTGGTCTTGCCGTTGGTGCCAGTCACACCGGCAAGGTGGAGATTTCCGGACGGATCTTCGTGAAATGCTGACGCGAGAACCGCCAGAGCAGCACGGCTATCAGGAACGTGCAGCCATGCGATACTATCGGGAAGATCGGATGGCGGAGCGGTCTCTGCGAGGATGGCGCTAACACCTTTCGCGATGACATCGCTGATGAATTTGTGGCCGTCGATGCTCGTGCCACGAATCGCGGCGAAGAGTTTTCCTGAAGCTGCGGCACGTGAATCTGCCGTCAACTCCACGATTTCGGCATCAAGTGAGCCGGATGTGGTGACTTTATCTAGGTGGGTGATGAGGGTGCGGAGAAGCATCGTAAATTCTGGGAGTCCTAGCGGTTGGCGATCGGATCTTCGATCTGCTCCGTGGGCTGGATATTCATGTGAGCGGCAAGGCGGGTGGCGATCCTCGCGAAGATCGGCGCCGCAATGGTTCCGCCGTAATGGGGAACTTCGGTGGTCTTAGGCTCATCTATGACCACATAGCAAACGAAAGCTGGATCATCTGCGGGCATAAATCCTGCGAAGGAAACTACGTAGGCTCCGTGGACGTAGCCACCGCGTGCAGGGTCGTGTTTGATGGCGGTTCCGGTTTTGCCTGCGACCTTGTGCCCGGGAACACAGGCATTGGTTGCTGTGCCTCCTAGGAGCGTGACTTTGTGCAGGGCTCCGCGCATTTTTTTTGCAGTGGCCTCAGAAATTACTCTGTTGCGAATTTCACGGGTGTAGTCCTCAACAACCGTGCCGTCGTTGGCAATTAACGACTTGACGATATGAGGTCTCAAAAGATTGCCGTCTCCCGCGATCACAGAATACGCGGTGGCCATCTGGATAGGTGTAACCCCGATGTAGTAACCGTATGAGGCGCGGGAGAAATCGATAGGGAGCTTGGGGACGGCGGCGGTGCCGGAATTTTCGCCGCTGAGTTGGATGCCACTTTCTTCACCAAATCCGAAGCCATGGACGTATTCGTAAAAGCGCTTCACGCCGAGCTGTTTTGCAAGCTTCCAGCAGCCTACGTTGTTCGATTTTTGAAGAATTTTCCAAACTGGCAACGATCCACTGGAGTGCTCATCGGTCACCGTGAACTTGTTTTCCTGAAGGAAACTCGGGCAGTTGATGACGGTATCTAGCGTTACAAGCCCTTGGTCGAGTGCCCCGGAAATTGCGAGAATCTTGATCGTGGAGCCCGGTTCATACTTGGCCTGGATCGCGTAGTTAAAGGAATTTTTGGCGAGATCCTTCTTGTCGTTGAGGTTAAAATGCGGGCGCGAGGCCATGGCAAGGATCTCTCCTGTTTTGGGATCCATGACGATGACCGAGCCGGTGGTAGCCTTGAACTCAGCAAGGCCACGTTCAAGTTCCTCGGCAACGATGGACTGGATGCCGATGTCGATCGTAAGCTTCGCATTCAGCCCGGCGCGGGGTGGAAGTAGGCTATTCTCTTTTCCTGGGACAACCAGACCTCGTGAATCCCGGTGATGCTCGCGGCGTCCATCACGGCCAGCGAGATATTCCTCAATGGCAGATTCGATGCCGAAACGCCCTGCCGTACGGTGGACGGATGTGCCATCCGCGAGTTTCTCTGAGATTTCCCCGGTGAATCCGGTAAGATGGGTCGCGATATCCGGATTCGTATACCAGCGCTTAAGAGAATTTTTGAATTCGAAGCCTTGGAGATAATTGTCATCGACGATGTCGCGGATTCGCTCGGCGATGTCATCCGGGATTTCTTTTGCCACAGGAAACCACTTACCTTTGTTATCCTCAATTTCGGCGCGTAATTCATCGCGGCGCATGCCGAGCGGGCGGGCTAGAAGCGAGATTGCTTGCGCAAGGTGCTTCTGCACGATTGCATCGGGAGTTTCACGCTCGAGAATGACACCACGCTGGGAATGAATCCGGCGGACTCGATCCTCTACAGATGCCCTCGCCCAATCCTCAGCTTCCGAGGCTTCAAGATAAGCGAGGCCGTAGGAGGCGATCTTCGGATCCATCAAGTGGTTTTTGTCCACGAAGATCGAGGAAACCGGAATGCTTTTCGCGATGGGTTCACCATTACGGTCAACGATCATTCCCCGTATAGCGGGGATGATTTCCGTGCGATGATAGGCTTTCGCAGAGGAAGCGGCGTACCTTTGACGCTCGACGAGCTGGATTTGGACAAGGCGCGCAGAAAGAGCACTCAGCAAGGAAACCAAGACGAGGCAGAGGATAATGCAGCGGTTCTGGAAGGCTCGGTTCACAGGCTAGCGGAGGCTGTCGCCGCTTCCTGCGGCTCGGCGGGGATGATATCTTCGGAAACACCGGGTGGAATCGGCACGAGATCGGTGCCGACTTCATCAAGGGTTTTCCGGATGGCGAATAGATTGAGGATCTGGTCGCTGCGCATTTGCACGGTGCGGATGTCCAGCTTGTGCTGCTCGATGCGCTGCTCGATCTTGTCGATTTCGCGGACTGTCTGGATCTGGCAGTTGCGGAAGTAAACAAACGAAACGCCTCCCACGGCTCCGATCGCTCCAGCGAGGATCAGGGAAAAAATCACGATAGGTGAGATACGGGTGTGTGGTTCGTTGCGGCGGCGGTTCATCGGGTGCGGGCGGTTTTAATGTTCAGGCGATTAGCGGTTTTCAGCCTCTACTCCTAAAAGCTGAGCAACCCGAAGCTTGGCGCTTCGGGCTCGTGGGTTCGTCTTGGTTTCCTGGACGGTTGGTGCTATCGCTTTTCTCGAAATGAGCCGGAAGCGGAAGTCCGGATTTGGTCTGGCCTCTGGCCAAGTTGGATCGTCGATGTAAGGTTGTGAATGATGGCGGAGAAAGCGTTTCACCATCCTGTCCTCAAGGCTATGAAAGGTAATGATCAGCAGGCGACCTCCTGGTTTCAGAATCTGAGAAGCAGAGGAAAGGATGGAAGACAGCGACTCGAGCTCTTCGTTGATCGCCATGCGGATCGCTTGGAAGGTGCGGGTGGCTGGGTGAATCTTGCTGTTGCGGCCTACTGCTTTTTCGATGCACTCGGCAAGTTCTGTCGTGGTCGTGAAAGGCTTGGTAGCGCGATAACTTACGATAGCGGCTGCGATGCGGCGTGAGCGAGGCTCTTCACCGAAGGTATATAGTATGCGCGCGATCTCACTTTCAGGCCAGCTGTTCACCAGCTCGGCGGCGGTCATGGTTGCATTCGGCCCCATGCGCATGTCGAGCGGCCCCTCGCGCATGAAAGAAAAACCGCGGACTGCGGAATCGAGCTGCCGTGATGAGACGCCGAGATCAAGGAGAAGACCGTCGGCGAGATTGCCTTCGGTTATTCCTTTGTAGGTGGGTATTTCCGAAAAATTTGCCTGAAAGGTGGAAAAAAGTGAGCCGAAATCTGACAGGCGCTCGCCAGCATGTGCAAGTGCCTCGGGATCGCGATCCACACCGAGGACATTTGCACCAGTGTTTAGAAGGAGTTCGGAATGGCCTCCACCGCCCAATGTGCCATCGATGATGAACTTACCGGAGCCAGCCTCCATGTATTTCACCACCTCATCCGGGAGGACGGGTAGGTGATACCCTTTCGGGGAAAAGTCTTCGGACGCCGAAGCCGACAACCAGCCAGGAGCGGCTACGGCGTCCGATAAGCCAAAACCACGTGCTGTCCCGAGCGCGTGGCTTTGTGAAATTTTAGAAAAAAAGGGGGAAAACCGTGCGCGTGCCGACAACCAGCCAGGAGCGGCACTGCGCACAGGTTTAAATAGCGAATGAAGTTCTGTCCCGAGAGACTTCATACGCCCAGCCAGAAAGCTTGGAGAAAAGGGAAACGGACGCTCCGCTGACAACCAGCCAGGAGCAACGGATGCGTCCGTAGTTTCAAAACCGTGTGCTGTCCCGAGCGCACGGAGTTGTGAGTGTTTGGAAAAAAGGGAAACCCGTGCGCACACTGACAACCAGCCAGGAGCAGCGCAGCGCACGGGTTCAAATAGCGAATGAAGTTCTGTCCCGAGAGACTTCATACGCCCAGCCAGAAAGCTT
>JANRFH010000011.1:0-19319 GCA_030725745.1 Akkermansiaceae bacterium | reverse complement strand
AAATAGCGAATGAAGTTCTGTCCCGAGAGACTTCATACGCCCAGCCAGAAAGCTTGGAGAAAAGGAAAACGAACGCTCCGCTGACAACCAGCCAGGAGCAGCGGAGGCGTTCGTAGTTTCAAAACCGTGTGCTGTCCCGAGCGCACGGCTTTGTGAGTGTTTGGAAAATGAACCCAACCCCTGCGAGCGAACGAACACGCCGGAAGCCGCCGTGAGGTGGACCGTTTCGTTCGCAAGGGTTGGTGGGTTGAACAGCATGCTGTCAGTTGGGGTGTGGGTAAGGGAAAGTGTTTGGTTTAGAAAATCGCGAGAGTGTCCTCTTCTTCCGGCACGGCGGAGAGTCCGAAGATCTCTTCGAAGCTTGTGCGGTTCCAGATCTCGAAATGGCTGTCACCAGCGGAGAGCATCACTTCGGAGTCAGCACCGATACCTGCGTATTCAGCCAGGTCTTTGGGGATGAGCATTTTTCCTTGGTCGTTCACGCCCACTTCACGAAGCATACGGACGAGCTTGGTCTTCAGTTGCGATTCCTCTTTCGGGGAAGTGGCGTGATCCTTGATGCGCTGGACGCGGTATTCGAAAGCCTCGTTCGTGAGAACCTTGAGGACTTTCACACCCTCCGAGATGGAAGGCATGATGTTGAGAGCTTCTCCCGGAACGGGACGCCAGGCCGGCACGACATTAACGCGGCATTTCGCGTCTGTCTTGTAAGGGAAGGAACCCTTGTATTGCTGGAACTGAGGAATCATTGCGTAGGAGGACTTGCGTCAACGGCCACACAATACACTTCAGTACACTTGAGCAACAAGCATAAAGTGAAGGATTTTAAACTAAAGTCATAACTCGCTCATTTTAAGCTACTTAAGCCTCATTTTGCAGGTGGAATTATTGGAAAATCGGTAGTTTCCGGCACGATTTATTGAAAAACTTTAGGTAAATTTGGCAAAATTATGAGAATTTTTATCTTCGGTGTACTTCTTTTTCAACTTCGTGATGCCAAGTGTACCCATGTGCCCCGCACAGCAAAGCACAATCCCTGAAAAGGCGTTACGATCAAACATCCGTTTTGAACGGCGCCTATTTCTCGCTGAAGCTCAAAACAAGTTAGGAGAAATGTTGGGATTGCGAGTTCCGGGCAATGCCTATACGAACAGTAAGGCTTCGGCCTGACTTTGTATCTTCATGAATATCATCATCGTAGGAGCCGGAGAGATCGGCAGACACCTTGCAGCCTCTCTTGCGAAAGAAGCCCACCGGATCTCCCTGATTGAGGCTGACAAGAGCCTAGCCGAGGAGCTTGAGGCCACACTAGACGCCAAAGTCATCCACGGGGACGGCACCAGCGTGACGCATCTCGCTGATGCTGATGTGGGAGAGTGCGAGCTTTTCCTCGCCATGTCCTCCTCGAACACGACAAACATGATGGCAGCCTCTATGGCGAAGAGCATGGGTGTAAACAAAGTAATCAGCCGCGTGCATCCCTCACTCCAGCGTGAGGAATGGCTTTTCGACTTCCGAGGACACTTCGGCGTCGACCATATTTTCAGCTCGGAGCGCTTGACTGCCATCGAGCTCGCGAAATTTGTCCGCAATCCGGATTCACTCGTCGTAGAGGAGTTAGCTCGGGGTCGCATTGAGCTCCAGCAGGTTTCCGTAGGTGAAAGTTCCAAATCAAAGGGAAAAAAAATCCGCGATCTCGGAGCACCGGAGGGCGTTCGTGTGGCAATGGTCTCACGCGGAGCCACCACTTATGTTCCTATCGCGGACTCGGTAATCGAGGAGGGCGATGTGGTGACTATTTTCGGAGAACCCAGAAAGCTGCGTGATTTTGCAAAGGACTTGCAGGGGAAACGCAAGAGCACCAATAAGCTACGGGTTGTGATTTTCGGGGGAAATGAATACGGATTTTCTCTCGCGCAGATGCTGGAGAGTATCGATTGCACGGTACGCGTCTTCGAGCGCGATCCAGAGATTTGCAAAGGCCTCGCCGACCGCCTCACCAATGCGACTATCATTAATGCAGACGCCACCGTTTCCACCGAGCTAGAGGAAGAGCAGATCGGCGAAGCGGATTTCTTCATCAGCACCAGCACGGATGACGAAGACAACGTGATGTCCTGCCTTCAAGCGCATACACTCGGAGTGAAAAACTGCCTAACAATCATCCACCGCGCAGATTACGCAGCAGCGATCTCCGCCAGCGGACACCACTTCGGCATACGCGCAGCCATCAGCCCGCGCGAGGCGACACGCCGGGAGATCCAGCGTTTCATCACCACGGACTCCTATCATATCTTGAAGAAATTCGACGGAGTGGATCTGATGGAGTTACGCGTAGGAAAAGGCTCTCTCGCCGCAGGCCACATGGTGAAAGAAATCCAGTGGCCGCCCGGAACGGTGCTCGTCGGCAAGCTGCGTGGGTTGCACGCAGAAGTGCCCGGCCCCGATGAAGTCCTGCTCGGCGGCGATCACCTCTACGCCATGGTCTCCAAGGATGCGCGCAAGGCCTTCCTTAAGCTCCTCGCCGCCTGATATCCCCCACCCCGCATAAGGCGTATGAATTTTTATCTCATCTCCCGCATCCTCGGGCTTCTGCTTGTCCTCGAGGCAGCGACCATGGTGCTTTGCGGCCTGTTTGCGAAATACGATATCGTCGCTGGCGACATCGAAGCGGCCACAATGCTAATGCTATCGGCGGCCATCACCGGTGGGATCGGCCTTCTCATGATCGTGCCCTTCATCACGAAGACGAAACACGATACCATTCCAAAACGTGAGGCTATCGTCATCGTGGGCATTGGCTGGTTACTGGTGAGCGTGTTCGGAGGACTCCCCTATCTACTATGTTCGCCGTTCATGAATCCTGCGGAAGCGTTCTTCGAGTCCGCCTCAGGCTTCACCACCACGGGTTCTTCAGTGATGACTGTCATCGAAGAATGGCCTCGCGGCATCCTGCTCTGGCGCGCCACGACCCAATTGCTTGGTGGCATTGGTATCCTCGTGCTTTTCGTAGCATTACTCTCATACATCGGAGTTTCCTCGAAATCCCTCTTCCACAACGAATCGTCTTTCCGAAGTGGTGATCTCGGCATGGCACGCATTCAGGACACTGCCACACTCCTGCTACGCATCTATGCTGGACTCGTGTTGCTCTGCCTCGTCGGCCTCAAAGCGATGGGCATGACATGGTTCAACGCAAGTTGCCACGCCTTCACAACTATTTCGACTGGAGGTCTCAGCCCCCACAGTCAGAGCATCGGCTACTACGCAGAGTGGGGAAACTCGTGGCTCATCGAACTGTGGTTGATCGTTTTCATGACAATAGGCAGCCTGAATTTCCTGCTCTTCATCGTCATACTCCGTAATAACTGGAAGCGTGTGCTGCGCGAGGAGGATGCACGGTGGTTTATTGGAATATGCGCGCTCACCATCGTCCTCATCGCCTCGGGGCGTAGCTACAACGACGGCATTTCCATCGTCACTAGCTTTCGTGAAGCTGCTTTCACCGTTGTCAGTATCGCCTCCACCACGGGATTCGGAACGGTGGATTATGACCAATGGCCGACGTGGTCGAAGGTGCTCATCGCCTGCCTCATGCTGATGGGAGGATGCGCGGGATCCACCGCCGGCGGGTTCAAGGTCGGTCGTCTCATCGTCTTCGCAAAATCTGCTCGAAACGAAATCATCAAGACCTTCCGCCCGAGTCAGGTCTTCCGAGTCATCGTCAATGGCAACCCCATCGACGACAGCTCGCGCGCGCGCATCATGTTTTTCCTCACTCTCTACCTGATGATCTGTATCGCGGCGACAGCGGTTGTCGGTTTCTTAGAAGCGGGCACAGGTATCAGCCTAGAAAGCTGTGCCGGAACTGTCCTTGCGACAATATCGAGCATTGGCCCCGGCTTCGGCGCGGTCGGCCCCACCCAGAATTTCGCTGAGCTGCGTGATCCGACCAAGGTCTTCCTCGGCTGGATTATGATCCTCGGTCGCCTCGAGCTTTTCGCCCTGCTGGTGCTCTTCGTTCCCCAGCTTTGGAGAAAATACTGAAGCGCAATAAGAAAGAAATTTACCTAAAACGTAGTATGAAAGTTGTGAAATCTATTTTGTGTATTGGGCTATGCCTCACAGGGCTAGCTGGAAATTTATTTGCCGAGCAAGACTCCGGTTTAATTTCTGAAATGCCGGGCAAGGCGCTACGGCTCAAGTATGATAAGCCAGCTCCGAACAGCGATGCCGGTTGGGTGAATCGTTCGATTCCGATGGGCAATGGCTACATGGGCGTCAACATCTTCGGCGGCACAGCGACCGAGCGAATCCAGATCACCGAGAACAGCCTCTATGACTGGGGCCAAGATAAAGGAATGAAGCGCAGAGGACTGAACAACTTTGCCGAAGTCTACATTGATTTCGGCCACGCGAACCCCACCAACTACGAGCAGAGCCTCAGCCTCAACGAAGGTGTCTCGTATGTGAATTACGAGCAGGACGGTGTGAAATACACTCGAGAGTATTTCACCAGCTACCCTGACAAGGTGATGGCGATCCGCCTGAGTGCATCCGAATCAGGCAAGTTGTCGTTTACGCTGCGTCCCACCATCCCGTTTTTAGGTGAAGGAAAATCCGGTTCCGTTTCGGCTGAGGGCGACACGATCACGCTCTCCGGCGTCATGAACTACTACAAAATAAAGTTTGAAGGGCAGTTCAAAGTTATTCCTCAGGGCGGCACAACCAAAAGCGATTCAAAGGGTACCATCACCGTTTCAGATGCTGATAGCGCTCTAATTCTCATCGCTGTAGGAACCAACTACAAATTCGACCCCAAAGTATTTCTGACCAATGAGCCCGCCGAGAAGCTCGCAGGATTTCCCGATCCCCGCGAAAAGGTCAGCGGCTATCTAGCAGCTGCGGCAGCGAAGTCCTACGAGCAGTTGCTGGCAAACCACCAAGCCGACTACTCCGAGCTATACGACAGGGTGAGCCTCGACCTCGGAGCAACCGAACCGACGATCACGACCGATAAACTGGTCGATCAATATCCTGATGGTGCCTCGAGCCGCTATCTTGAGGAACTCGCTTTCCAGTATGGACGCTACATGCTCATTTGCTCCTCCAGAGCAGGCACGCTCCCTCCCCATCTCCAAGGGATCTGGAACGTTTATGAAAGGCCGCCATGGTCTTCCCAATATTTGCACGACACAAATGTGCAGCTCGCTTATGCGCCTGCCTTCTGCGCGAACCTCCCCGAGCTGTTCGATTCATATGCCGCCTTTTTCAATGCCTTCGAGCCCAGACAGGAGGTGTATGCCGATCAATACATCAAAGAGTATAATCCCTCACAGCTCGATCCAGACGGAGACAACGGCTGGTCTGGTCCCTTCTGGGCTAATCCATACAATGTCCCAGGAAAGACACCTATTGCCGGCTTCGGCACAGGCGCTTGGATCGCTCAGATGTTCTGGGACTACTACGACTACACCCGCGATGAAACCCTTCTCGCGGAGACGGTTTATCCAGTGATGTATGGTCAGGCGAATTTTGTCTCCCGTTTCGTAAAAGACGTTGATGGCGTCCTGTTGGCAGACCCCTCATCCTCGCCGGAGCAAAAACTTCGCAACACTGTCGGCACCACATTCGACCAGCAGATGTTCTACGAAAACCACCACAACACTCTAACGGCGGCGAAGATCTTGAATCGCACCGACAGCCGATTGGACATCTACGAAACGCAGCTCCCACTTCTGGATCCGGTTCAAATTGGTAAATCAGGCCAGATCAAAGAATTCCGACAAGAAGAATACTACTGCGATGCCAGCAAGGTGCTCGACCCCACCCACCGCCACGCGTCTATGCTGCTCGGTTTGTATCCCGGTCAATTGATCAACGACAAAACGCCAGCCTGGCTCGATGCAGCCAAGACAACCCTGACTCTGCGCACCCGCAAATCCAACATCGGATGGGCGCGAGCCGAGCGGATCGCCATGTTGGCCAGAGTCCACGACGGAGAAGAGGCTTACAATTACTTCAAGGATTTGTTGGGCGAAAACTACCTGCACAATTTGTTCAACGATCACCGTGGCGGCCCATTATTCCAGGCCGACGCGAATTACGGTGCCACTGCCGGTGTCGCAGAAATGCTCATGCAAAGCCAAGATCATGTAGTATCTCCATTGAAAGCAATGCCCAAGGCGTGGTCAGACGGCAGCTATAGAGGCATACTAGCACGAGGTAACTTCGAGGTTTCAGCTCGGTGGTCTGATGGTCAGGCAAACAGGCTTGAGATCTTGTCGAAATCAGGCGGGACTCTGGATCTAAGATACCCCAACGTCGCCAGCGCTGTGATCAAAACCACGGATGGCAAGGCGGTAGACTTCACCGCCAAGGGCACTGATGAGGTTAGCATCGAGACTACCAAGGGGCAGACATACTTGGTTGCTGAAATTCCGCCCTACGTTCCAGTAGCCGCTCCCTCGAACCTAAAAATCGATAACGACGATAAAGGAAATCAGATTGATCTCTCATGGACTGGCAGCGCAGATGCCGCATCATACAATCTCTACCGCGCCGTGGGCAACGCACCGGACTACGAACTGGTCGCTTCAAAAATCGCAGGTACAGATTTTGTCTATGAAGCCAATGACCTCAAACAGGCCGGGCAAATGACTCTCAAGGTCACCGCCGTGCGAGCTGATGGACGCGAGAGCGCCGGTGCCACGGTGATCCGGCTGACCCCTTAGTTGGAGAAAACCTAGGAAGGGTGCTCGGCGGACTTCCGCGCATCCAGCTCCGCCACCATCGATTCCAGCTCAGCAAGTCCGAAGCTGATCTTCTTAAAAAAGGACGCCTGATGCCGCACCACCACGAAACGAGGATGATGCTCCCATAGCTTGTGCAGTTTCCAGTCCAGCACAACCGCCTCCTCCAGCGATTCCTTGCGCTCCGGATTTCCACCCTCGATTCCCATGCCACCCACCGCTGCGCTCTCGAAAAAAATCACACCGTCGTAGCGCGCCAGCTCCTGTTCGAGGGTCGTGCCCAGCTCCGTGAAAAACTCCCCATGCTCCCCCGGCCAATAGGCCGCACCGTCTACCGTTCCCCGGTCGCACAATAGGATGCGCCCCGGATACTGAGCCGATTGTACATCCTCAAGGTTGCGCTGCACATGGAAGATCGCATGCTGCGCCGCGAGTAATCCAGGCGCTTCGTCGCAGCGAGGAAAGCCGCCGGAAAAAAGCAAAGTCGCGGATTCCGGCACGATCACCACACGCTCACCGATCTCCCTTCGGAAAAGATCCGCCGCCGTGGTCTTGCCGCCACCCGGGCCGCCCGTCACTACGATGCGGCAGCGGTGATTGCCCTGCGCCGCAAGCTCGCGCTTCAGACGCGTCCTTCTATCAACTCCGGTCTGTTCGTTGTCTGTAGTCATGTCGGGCATAAGGATGATGCGGAAACACCCGCCCATCTAATGCCCTACACTAACGAATCCAACGCCACTTAGCTCCGCATTTCCTGTCCATTTCTACGCAGCCACTCCGGTATCCGGTTGGACGCTAAAAATTACTCCTCGGTCTTCTTCGCCGCTTTCTTGGCCGCCTTTTTCGCAGGGCGGGGTGGGAAATCGAAACCGATTTTCGCGGACTCTAAATCGAAGGTGAGGTGGGCGTCGAACTTGCGCTTGGTGCGGTTCGAGATGAAGCCGCGCAGAAGATCAGTTTTGCCTTCGGAGATCAGCTTCAGTGCCTGATCGTCTGGTATCTCGCGTTGGAGGATCACCTTGCCGATGCGGACGCCGTGCGGATCTTTCTTCGTGACGATGTCCGGCACATAGTAGGCTTTGTCGGTGCCGTAGACTTTGTGCTCTTTACCCTCGGCAGTCTTGGCAGTGCCGATGACCATGTCCTCATTGAGCTCCGGAGCGGTGTTATCGTCGCCCTCGAAGAGGAATGTGGTTTTGAATTTCTCATCCATCTGGATCGAAGCATCGAAGGGCTTGTTGAAGCGCGACTTGAAGCCTTGGAGCGGGCCGACAATTCCCTTGTTCAGTAGAGTCTTCACTTCGGTCTCGGTCAGCTCGCGGCCAGCGATGTATTTCTTGATCTTGATCGGTAGCTCGGGATCACGCGACTCGTATGTGGCATCGGTCTGCCTGAGGACGAGCGTGCCATGAATCGGGTGCTCGACTTCCACATCCGGGAATTTCCGGCTCTTCGCTTCCTCGGCGAGGCCGTGGGCTTTCGCGACGATCTCGTTCGTATAGTCGATGATCTCCTTCATGAACTCGGGGCGCTTCAGGCCTCCTTGTTCCATCTGGCGGAGTTTGTATTCCCAGTCACCGGTAAGCTTGGGCGAGTAGAGGCCTTCGATGTCCATCTGCTTCACGAGACGGATCAGGCGCAGGCCGGAAGGAGTGACATGAAGATCACGGCCATCGCGGATGAGGTATTTTTGTGAAATAAGACCCTCAATAGTCGCCGCGCGAGTGGCGGGTGTGCCGAGGCCACGCTCGGACATTGCTTCGCGGAGTTCCTCGTCGTTCACCAGCAGTTTGCCGGCACCTTCCATCGCAGAAAGCAGGGTGGATTCCGTGAAACGTGCAGGCGGGCGCGTTTGCTCGTGGATGAGTTCGATCGGATCTGCCTTGGCGGTTTCCCCGGCTTTGATGCCGACGAGATCGTCCTTGCCAGCGGCGACTCCGGGCTTGCGGCCATAAACCTCCAGCCAGCCGGGAACGACCAGCACGCGGCCTTCGGTTTTGAAGACATCCTCATTCCCACCTTCTGTAATGGTGGAGAGACGCGTGGTCTGCTCAAATTCTGCGTGCGGATAGAAGACGGCGATGAAACGTTTCACCACCATGTCGTAGACCTTCTGCTCGGTGTCGGAGAGCTTCGCGGTGTTTCCGGTCGGGATGATGGCAAAGTGGTCTGAGACTTTCGCGGTGTTGAAAATGCGCTTCGACTCGTGGAGGTGCGGGCCGTCCTTATTTTTCCCGGCGAGCACTGCCTTGGCATATTTCGCCTCAAGCATGTCGCTGTTACCGATCTGTTGCATGGTCTCGCGAACATTCTGCACGTAGTCCTCCGGGAGGTAACGCGAGTCCGTCCGGGGATAGGTCAGGACTTTATGCTTTTCATAAAGCGCCTGGGCGATCTGCAGGGTTCCCTTCGCGGAAAACGGAGCCTCGCGCTGAAGGGTGGTGAGATCGTAAAGCTGCGGAGGGATCTGCTTACTGGATTTTTTCTCATCGGAAATCGTCGCCGTCTTTCCGGCACAGCGCTCGACGATGGCCTTGGCTTTTTCCTGATCCCAGATGCGCTCGGCGCGGCCATGGGGCTTGTCTGAGGATTTCTTGAAAGCGGTATCAATCCATTTTCCGAGATACTCCCCGGTGGCAACGTTCATCGTGCCGTGGACTTCGAAGTATGGCTCGGGCTCGAAGGCTTGGATCTCTTCTTCACGCGCAGCGAGGATGGCAAGAGTCGGCGTCTGCACGCGGCCTGCGGCGGTGATGTTGAAGCCGCCGTGGCGTGAGTTGAAACAGGTCAGGGCGCGGGTTGCATTGAGGCCAACGAGCCAATCGGACTCGGAACGGCACTTCGCGGCATCGGCAAGGGGCTTCATCTGCTCATCGGTGCGCAGATTTTCCCAAGCCTCCACGATGGCTCCGGTGGTCATCGACTGCATCCACATGCGCTTGCTCGGCTTGTCAATTTTGCCGATTTCCATGATGTAGCGGAAAATGAGCTCCCCCTCCCGGCCAGCATCGCAAGCATTGATGATGAGATCGACATCCTTGCGTTTCGCGAATTTCAGCACCTTCTTGAGCTTCGCTTCGGATTGCTCGATGGGATCGAGAGTGAAAGTCTCCGGAATGGCTGGTAGCACATCGAATTTCCAAGGCAGTTTCTTGCCATTAGGGCCCATCGGCATGCGCAGCTCGACGAGGTGTCCGACGGCAGAGGTGATGATCGCAGTGTCATTCTCGTAATGGATGTCACGCCCGGCGCCGACCTTTTCAAATTTCCCGAGGGCTTTGGTAAGCGCCTTGGAGAGATCGGTCATGACGGACGGTTTTTCTGCGATAATCAGTGTTTTACCCATGGAGTTCGGTTTTCAGGAGAAGTAAATGCTTGGAGGGGACTAGGCAGGGAAATTCGGCAGATGCAAGTAGGAAACGAATTCCATGTGGTTAAGAGTCCCCACAGAAAGCCTGGGAAAACAGGATTGCAAACGGATCATCGCCTGATGAAACGGAAGCCTGGGAGGGGGCGAACCAAGCGACGCAACTCAAGTTTGAAAAGGGCGGCGGTGACGGCTGACGAGGGCAAGCCACTCGCCTGGATGAGGCTGTCCACGGCGTATTCGCTGCCTTGTTCCATGGCATCCAGAACTGCTGCCTCCTCAGGGGGAAGCTCGGGAGTGGCTTCGGTTTTTTCCGCGAAACTTTCAGTATTGTTATAAGAAAATGGCAGCTCGCCCATGTCGTCGATGATGTGGGAGGCATCGGAGACAAGAGTCGCCCCATCGCGGATGAGCTGGTGGCAGCCTGCGGAGGAGGGTTTATCGATGGGGCCGGGAACGGCGAAAATGGGTTTCCCATACTCCGAGGCGAGGTTCGCGGTGATGAGCGATCCAGACCAAGCAGGGCATTCTGTCACAAGAACCGCCTGCGACCATGCGGCGACGATGCGGTTCCGCATGGGGAAAGTCTGCTTATCGGGAGCCTTGTGGAGGGGAAACTCGGAAATAACCGCCCCATTTCCGTCGGCGATTTTTTCCGCGAGGGCGAGATTTTCCGGAGGGTAGAGCCGCGCAAGCCCAGATCCCACCACCGCGATGGTGCGCCCCTTCGCGGCAAGCGCGGATTCATGGGCGGCGGTGTCTATTCCACGCGCTAGGCCGGAGACGATGGTGAAGCCTGCATGGGCTAGCTGGTAGGTGAGTTTTTTCGTCGCGTTTACCCCGTAGGTGGTCGTCCGACGGGAGCCGACGACGCTGATCGCATGTTTGTCGCGGGGTAGGATTTCACCCCATACATAAAGCAGTATCGGAGAATCGTAGGCCTGTAGGAGATGCTTCGGGTAGGACGCATCCTCACGTGTGATGATGGAAATGCCACGCTCCTCAGCCTCGGCTAGTTCCTTGGTGGGATCTGCGTGATCCTCCCATGCGGAAATGATCTTCGCGGTCTCGGGGCCGATGCCATCCACCCTCTTGAGCCTATCCGCAGATGCCCGCAGGACACCCTCTGCATCGCCAAACGACTCGATGAGCCTAGAAATACGCACCGGCCCGATGCTGGGCAGCAGGTTCAGGGCGAGTATGGCTTCGCGAGGAGACACGGGGATTTAGCTATGCGAAACGAAAACCGTTACTTGATCTCCATACCGCTCTTGGGCCAGAGCCAGCGGGCGACCTTGTTGCCCTTGACGAGTGCCTTGGCCTGGATCGTCCTGACACCGACAAAGGTTTCCGCCTTATAAGTCAGCAGGCCGATTTTGTAGGACTCACCATCGAAAGTCTCTTCCTCCTCCACAGCTTCCCAATCCATCACTTGGTCAAAGCTAAACTCCTTAATCTCGCCGGCCTGAATACTGGATTTCATCACCGCAACTACATCAACAGGGCCCGCAGGAACTTCGGGTTCTGGCTCAGGCTCGGGTTCCGGCATTACCTCTGGCTCTGGCATTGTCTCCGGCTCGGGTTCCGCAGTCGGTTCCGTTTTTGGTTCCGTTTTTGTTTCAGTTTCGGGCTCAGATTCCATCGGGCCGTCGGGGAGCGCGGCAAGGAGTTCACGGAGATCTGTTGCTGCGATCGGCACGCTGCCCTCGAAGTTCCCCACACCTGGGTTGATCACGACGTTGAAGCCTTCGACTCTCACAAGATTCACCTTGCTGCCGGCAGTAACTTTCATCGTGAGTTCGGATTTTTTATCGGAAAACTCGACATCACCTTTCAGCGTCACCTTCTTTGGCAGGCGCTCTTGGGGGAATTTCGACGGATCAATGTTGCGGGGTTTAGCTTCAGGCTCCGCAATCACGATTGTTGGCTCTGAATCTTTCCCCTTAAGCGATTCTTTTCCCGTCAGAGAATATCGCATGCTGGGTTCGAAGGAATAGCCGAGAAGGCCTGCGGCGGCGATGCCGATGAGGAAAAGAAAGACTTTCATGCAGTGTTATACGTGAATGGATCTGGATTTATTAAAACTAATTTTGAGGGAGCTGCTATTGCACCCGGATTGGAGGTTGAAGCGTGCGGGCAGGATTGGGTAGGATTTTTTCAGTGAAGCGGATCTATGTGGTAGCCGGGGAAATGAGCGGCGATGCCCACGCCGCAGGACTGTTGCGCGAACTCAGGGCGATGGTTCCCGATTTAGAAATACGTGGAGCAGGCGGCCCGGAGATGAAAGAAGTCAGCGGTGGCCTTACCAAAGACTGGGTCGAAGCTGCTGCCGTGATGGGTATCATCGAGGTTTTAAAGCGCTACGACTGGTTCAAAGAGCGCTTTGCTGAAATGCTTATCGAGGCCGAAAAATTTGCTCCTGACGTCCTGCTTCTCGTCGATTATCCGGGCTTCAACCTGCGTTTCGCCAACGCGATCAGAAAAGAACACCCCAACACCCGGCTCATCTACTACATCAGCCCACAGGTCTGGGCGTGGAACAAACGGCGTATCCCTAAGATGGCCACACTGCTCGATGAAATGCTCTGCCTCTTCCCTTTCGAGAAACCCATTTTCGAAAACGCCGGGCTGAAAACTACCCATGTGGGACATCCGCTTGTGGATGAGCTAGCCGAAGAAAAAATCGATGTGGCGCGTGAGAAAAAACTCGTCGGCCTTTTCCCCGGCAGCCGAGAGAGGGAGATTGCGCAGCTTTTCCCCATGATGCTCGGAACAGCTACCCTGCTTCGCGAATGGCGCACAGATCTGCGCTTCGAGGTACCCGCAGCCACTCCTATGCTCGCCCGCATCATGCGTGAAATGATTTCCGAGTCCGGTGCTAAGGATTGGATCACCCTGACAGACGGTGGTAGCCACGCACTCATGCAGCGCGCCACCTGCGGCATCATCGCGAGCGGCACCGCCACTCTGGAAGCAGCCAGCTTCGGTCTGCCCTACTGCCTCGTTTACCGCATGGCAGATACGACCTATTTCCTCGGGAAACTGCTCGTGAAAATCGACTACATCGGCCTTGTGAACATTCTCGCCGGTGAAAAAGTCGTGGAGGAATTCATCCAAGCAGATGCTTCCCCGGAAAAGGTTGGAGCGTGGGTGAAGGAAATCCTTTCCGATGATACAGCCCGCGAAGCCCTGATGCAGCAGCTCGGCGAAGTCAGCGCAAAGCTTGGCGATCCCGGCACCCACCGCCGCGCGGCGGAGCGTGTTGCGGAGTGGCTATAAAAAAAGCCGCCCCCGATGAAGGGACGGCTTTTTAAAGCTATTGATTACGCAGGAGCACCTACTACGCCGGGAAGCGGGCCGTCATCTTCCGGCTTATCTTCTTCCGCTTTCTTAGGAGCAGATTTTTTCTCCATATCTTCGGGGATCGGAGGGGGCTTTGGAGCGGTTGGCGGATTCTTCATTTCTCCGAAGTCGATGATGTCCTGAAGGTGCTTCGCATCGAGCGTTTCATACTCAAGCAGCGCAAGGGCGATCTTTTCGACAGCATCCCTATTTTCGGTGAGGATGCGTGTTGCTTCGTTGAAGGCATCGTCGATGAACTTCTTGATTTCACCATCGATCACACGAGCCGTTTCCTCGGAATAGTTACGGCTCTTGTTCATGTCGCGGGCGAGGAAGACAGGGCTGTCACCTTCTCCGTATTCGACCATGCCAAGCGCATCGGACATGCCCCATTCACAGACCATGTTTCGCGCTAACGAAGTGGCTTGGCGGATATCGCCAGATGCACCGTTTGACATGTCATCGGAATGAAATGCCTCGGCGATGCGGCCACCCATCGTCACGACCAAGTTCGCTAGGGATTCTTTTTTCGAGGTGGAATATTTATCACCGTCAGGAAGGAACATCGTCGCACCAAGGAACGGCCCGCGAGGGATGATCGTCACCTTGTGGAGCGGGTGAGTGTGCGGCAGCACCATGTTCAGGTAGGCGTGACCGGCCTCATGCCATGCGGTGCCGATCTTTTCCTTGTCGGACATGGCGAGCGAGCGACGCTCACGACCCCAGCGCACCTTGTCGCGAGCCTCTTCCATTTCCGCAAGGGTGACGGCGGTGAGGCCTTTGCGGGCGGCGAGGAGAGCGGCTTCGTTGACGAGATTCGCCAGTTCAGCTCCGGAGAAACCGGGGGTGCCTCGGGCGATGGTCGCGAGTTCAGTGTTCGCAGCGAGTTTGATCTTCTTGACGTGCACGCGGAGGATTTCCTCACGGCCATTCACATCCGGCAGGGAAACGGTGACCTGGCGGTCGAAACGACCTGGGCGAAGTAGCGCGGGATCGAGAACGTCCGGGCGGTTTGTTGCGGCGATGATGATGACGCCCTCCTGAGTGTCGAAGCCATCCATTTCCACGAGAAGCTGGTTAAGTGTCTGCTCGCGCTCGTCGTGTCCGCCGCCCATGCCGTGGCCACGGTGGCGACCGACGGCATCAATCTCATCGATGAAAATAAGGCACGGTGCGTTCTTTTTCCCCTGCTCGAACATGTCGCGCACACGGGATGCGCCGACACCGACGAACATTTCCACGAAATCCGATCCTGAGATGGAGAAGAACGGCACATCCGCCTCACCGGCGATGGCGCGGGCGAGAAGGGTCTTGCCAGTTCCCGGAGAGCCTACCATGAGCACGCCTTTCGGGATGGAGCCACCTAGCTTCTGGAATTTCTTCGGATCGCGGAGGAAATCGACGATCTCGAAGAGCTCTTCCTTCGCTTCCTGGATACCAGCGACGTCCTTGAAGGTCACTTTGTTGCGATCCATCGTGAGGAGACGCGCCTTGGATTTCCCGAAGGACATCGCCCCGCGCCCGGCGGATTTCATCTGCTGGCGGAAAAGGAAGAACAGGAGAAGAATGATCAGTAAGAACGGCAGGAAGGTGAAGAGCGCTTTACTGAGATAGTCGGAGGTGCGTTCGTAACCAGCCTCATCGGTGATGAGCGATCGAAGTTCGTCGCCAAGAATCGCAGTGGAGACGGTTACCTCAAACTGCTCCGCAGTCCTCGGTTCGCCTTTGTCGTTCTTCGGCGTGATCATGTTTGTGATCTCGACGCGTCTGCCAGTAATGACCGCATTGTCACTTCCTTTGAGGAACAGAATGCGCAGAGGGTTGACTTCATCTTTGGCATTTACCTCACCCAGAGCGAGAGCTTTGCGGAGCTCGCCTAGAGTCATTGGCTTCACTTCGGCCTCCAAGGGCAGGTTGGAAGGATCTTCGATTTCAACGGTGCGAATGTCTTCGCCGAGCAGTTCGCGCACATCGTCTCGACGTAGCTCGATGTTTACCGGAACCTGGAAATCCGTTTCTCTTATCGACTCGGTGCCAGCCTTTGGCTTTTCCAGCTCTGGCTCCATCCAGCCAGTGATTTTCGCATCAAAAGCCGTATCGCTCGTGACCACGGAAAGCGGCTTTTTGGGATTGTCCATCAACACGCGCCCTTGGTCAAAAGCGGTGCGAAACTGGGAATAGCTGATCTTGGTAGCCTTGGCGCTCATATCGTCCGCGAAGATACCTACCCCGAGGATGAGGATGGCTACGCCGAAAAGCGCAAGGACGCGCCAATTGAAGCCGCCACCGGATTCGCCGGAGGGACGGTTCGATTTCGGGGCTTGCGGAGTGTTATTTGGGGAATCTGACATGACTTTCTCAACCGGTAATCTCTTGCCGGGTGGGAAAAACTAAACGGCTTGGCGCGAATGTCTAGGCGGGGTTTTTCCCCTGCAACAATGCTCTCACGAGCATGATCGCCAGGACGCCCGCTGTGATCGGCGCCGCCCAGTGCAAAACCACCTCCCGATAAGCCGGAAAAGCAACGTTCTCCGTGGATCCTAGAAGCAGGTAAACCACATACGCGACATAGAATGAAACGAAGAAAAACCCGCTGATACGCCCCACCCGATAGCCTAGGAAAAATACAGGAAACGCCGCCAACGCGATCGCAATCATGAAGAGCATGTCGAAATCCAAAGCAGCCTGCGCCACCCCGATCCCATTTGGCGCCACAATCGAAGACAGCCCCAGCACCGTGACGATGTTGAAAATATTGCTCCCCACCACGTTTCCTATCGCAATATCACGCTCCCCCTTGATCGCCGCCATCACAGAAGTCGCCACTTCAGGCAGCGATGTCCCCACCGAAATAATCGTCAGGCCGATGACCAACTCAGAAACCCCAAAATAGGTCGCAATCTCAACCGCGCCTTTTACCAAAAGATGCGAGCCACCAGTCAGTCCCGCGATGCCGATCACGATCAGAAAAATATTTTTCGCCCACTTCGGATCGTTCCCTCCATCCACCAGACCATCCAGCTCATCCAGCCCCGGAGCCTTACCACCGTGCTTCGATTTCCAAAGCAGCAACCCCACATACCCTATCGCCATGGAAAACAAAATCGCCCCATCCAACCGTGAGATCAGCCCATCCATCGAGAGAAAATATACTAGCCCTGAGAGAAAAATCATCACCGGAACATCCAGCCGTATCAACTGGCGGTGCACCACCAGCGGGATGATCAACGCCGAAACCCCGACCACCACGAGGATGTTGAAAATATTACTCCCCACCACATTTCCCACCGCGAGATCCGCCTGCCCCTTGAAAGCCGATGCAACCGAAACTGCCAACTCTGGCGCACTCGTCCCAAACGCAACCACCGTCAGCCCCACCACCAGCGGAGAAATCCCCACCGCCGAGGCAATACTTGCCGCGCCTTTCACGAGATAATCCGCCGCGAAAACGAGTAGAACGAAACCTACGATAAGGAAAACAATAGCTAAAGTCATGCGGCGCGAATCAATACCAGCACCCGCCAAACGTCCAACACGAAGATACTGCCGCCAAATAACTGTTCATAAAAACACTTTTTGCTTGATCGCCTAAAAAATCTTCTTATCTAGGGGAAATGCATAACCAGCTTGCCCCCCTCCTTAAACAATACTTCGGTTACGATACCTTCCGCCCCCTCCAGCAGGAAATCATCGCCGCCACCATGGCCGGCAAAGACGTCGTCGCCATTCTCCCCACCGGAGCCGGAAAATCCCTCACCTTCCAGCTCCCCGCCCTAGCGGAAAATGGGGTCACCCTCGTTGTCTCCCCCCTCATCGCCCTAATGAAAGATCAGGTCGATTCCCTCACCGCCTCAGGCATCCCCGCCACGTTTCTCAACTCCTCCCTAGACCCCGCCGAAGCACGCGACCGCTCCGAAGCCCTCTCCAACGGCGAATACAAACTTCTCTACGCCGCCCCGGAGCGCGTCATGACCCCCGGCTTCATCGCCGATCTCAAACGCTGGAACATCAAGCGCATCGCCGTAGATGAAGCCCACTGCATCTCCGAATGGGGCCACGACTTCCGCCCGGAATACCGCCAGCTCGCCCAGCTAAGAAAGCACCTCCCCGGCATCCCTTTCCTCGCCCTCACCGCCACCGCCACGCCGAAGGTTCGCGAAGATATCGCCCGCCAGCTTCAGATGGAGAAACCGGAGAAATTCCTAGCCTCCTTCAACCGCCCGAACCTCTCCTACTCCATCCTGCCGAAATCGAAACCCGCCCGCCAGGTCTTCGAATTCGTCCACACCCGCCGCGAGGAATCCGGCATCATCTACCTCCAGTCACGCAAAGCCACCGAAGCCATGGCCGCCACCCTCCGCGCCGAGGGCATCAACGCCATCGCCTACCACGCCGGCCTAGACCCCGCCACCCGCGCGAAAAACCAAGAAGCCTTCATCCGAGACGAAGCCCGCATCGTCTGCGCCACCGTCGCCTTCGGCATGGGCATCAACAAACCCGACGTCCGCTACGTCATCCACGCAGACCTCCCGAAAAACATCGAAGGCTACTACCAGGAAACCGGCCGCGCCGGCCGTGATGGCCTCCCCTCAGAGTGCCTCCTCCTCTTCTCCCGCGGAGACCTTATCCGCAACCTCCGCTTCCTCGAAGGCACCGACCCAGAAGCCGCAAAAATCGCCGAAGCTCAGATGAAACAGATGGCCGATTTCGCTGAAACCACCACCTGCCGCCGCACCGCCCTCCTCGCCTACTTTGGCGAAACATGGCCTGATGAAAACTGCGGCGGTTGCGATTCCTGCCTCAATCCACTCGAAGAATACGACGCCACCCTCCAAGTCAAGAAACTCCTCTCCTGCATCATCCGCGCTAAGCAAGCCTGCGGCTTCTCCACCGGCGCCAACCACATCGCCCAAGTCCTCGCCGGAGCCAACACCGCCAAAGTCCGCGATTACGGCCACGACAAAATCACCACCTACGCCATCGGCTCGGACACCCCCCGTGAAGAATGGGCAGCCCTCGCCCGCCAGCTCATCGGCCTCGGTTACATCGATGTCTCCCAAGACAACTTCCAAACCCTCAACGTCTCGAAAAAAGGCTCCGAAGCCCTGAAATCCCGCGAGAAAATCCTCCTCACCCGCCTCCCCTTCACCCAGGGCACAAACGCCTCCGCAAAACTCTCCCGCTCCGGCTCCATCCCCTGCGACGAAGTCCTATTCCAATCCCTCCGCACCCTCCGCAAAACCATCGCCGACGAAAAATCCGTCCCGCCCTACGTCATCTTCGGAGACCTCCCCCTCCGCCACATGGCTCGCCGCTACCCGCAGACCAAAGCGGATTTCCTCAACATCCCAGGTGTCGGCTCACAGAAGCTCGACGACTACGGCCAGGCCTTCATGGCCGAAATCAAAACTCACCTCGCCTCCCACGAGAAACAAACCTTCGACCAGCTCGCCACACCTCCCCCGCCGAAAATGAAATCCGAGAACGGTCTCAACGGCACCCAGCTCGACACCCTAGAAAAATTCAAATCCGGTCAAAGCATCCAGCAAATCGCCAAAACCCGCGACATGGTCACCTCCACCATCGCCGGACACCTCGCCTCCGCCATCACCCTCGGCCTCATCACCCCCGATCCCCGCCAGTTCTTCTCCGCAGAAGACGAAACCCGCATCGACGCCGCCCTAGCCACCGCCGAAGACGGCTTCGCAAAACTCGGCCCCATCCACGCCACCCTCAACGGAGAAATCCCCTACGAAACCCTAAAAATCTACGCCGCCTTCAAATCCCTAGAAACCCCCGCGTAGCTGCCCCGTCTCGGGGCAGGCCGTGCAAACCCCGTCCCGGGGTGAGCAAAACCA
>JANRFH010000010.1:3022-8861 GCA_030725745.1 Akkermansiaceae bacterium | reverse complement strand
GAGCCGGGCTCTTTTTTTGCCATGATAATGCGAATCTAACAGATTGTTGAGGCGGGAACGGTCAGCTCCGAGCCGTCCGTTCTGTGGATAGGATTCTTCAACCGGATTCACACCATTCCATGGCTTGTATGCATAGGGCATGGAAGGCGTGAGGGTTCCACTTTTCCCGTGATCGTGCCTAACCCTTTACCGGACGGCTTGGAAATCCATTCCTGCCTTATAGTGCTTAATCCCGTACCACTCGTTACTGACCGCACATGGCCTTCTCTTGGAGGGCTTGCAAATCCTTTTCGGAAATCGGGGAGGGATTCGGGTAGTCGAAAATCTCTCCTTCGTAATTACGAAGGGTGACTTTGGATTGGTCAGAATCGACGACGTAGTTTGGGTTAACTGGGATTTTTCCGCCGCCTCCGGGGCCGTCGATTACGTATTGCGGGATGGCGTAACCAGTGGTGTGGCCACGTAGGTTCTCGATGATATTGACTCCTTCGGAGACGGAAGTGCGCAGGTGTGAGGAGCCTGTGATGAGATCGCACTGATAGAGATAGTATGGGCGCACGCGACACATGAGAAGTTTATGAACGAGAGCTTTCTGGATCTCAGGTGTGTCATTGACTCCGCGCAGGAGGACGGATTGGTTGCCGAGAGGGATACCAGCTTCTGCTAGGCGGACGAGGCCATCTCGGACTTCGGTGGTGAGTTCCTTTGGATGGTTCGTATGGATGGAGATGAATAGCGGGTGATGCTTTTTCAGCATAGTGCAGAGTTCAGGCGTGATGCGCTGTGGGAGAAAGATGGGGATTCGTGAACCGATCCGTATGAACTGGATGTGCGGGATGGTGCGGAGACGGGTGAGGATTTTATCCAGTTTGGCATCGGAAAAGAGGAGAGGATCTCCACCAGAGAGGAGGACATCGCGGACTTCGGTATGTTCCTCCAGATATTTGAAGGCCATTTCCCACTGGGTTTCGAGTTGTTGCTCACCTACTCCGGAGACGACGCGTGAGCGGGTGCAGTAGCGGCAGTATGAAGCGCAACGGTCGGTGACGAGGAATAGAACGCGATCTGGATAGCGATGAACGAGGCCGGGGACGGGCATGTGGGTATCCTCACCGCATGGATCGGAGAGCTCCTCGGGAGCAGTCCAGCCTTCTTCGATACGTGGTATGACCTGACGGCGTATGGGGCAGTTAGGATCATCTTTATCGATTAGATTGAAGAAATGGGGGGTGATAGCCATTGCTAGTTTGGTGCCAGCAAGAAGGACACCGGCGCGTTCTTCATCGGAAAGGTTGATATGTGCTTCGAGATCGGCAAGGGAGTCGATGCGGTTGCGTAGTTGCCATTTGTGATCGTCCCATTTCTCCATGACGGAGTCAGGCCAGTAGCCGGGAGTGTGGGATCGGAAAGTGGTTTCGAGGTCGCTTGAGGAGGTCATTCGCTTCTTATTATGAGAGATCGGTCGGGCAGGAAGAGTGGGTGGTCAAGGGCGGATTCGTCGCATATTCGGCCGTTAACGATACCGCACTTTAACAAGTAGGCACTATTTCGCCAGTCTGTTGACGAGTTCGATGAGGCGACCGGTGGAAGCGGCTAGAGTCGGGGCAAAAGGGAGTTTGTCGTCATTTTCGTCAGGAAGTAGGGTAGGGCGGGTTGAGACACGGATGGCAGAGAGGTTCATCTCGAAGAGGGTGGAAGCGAGGTCGAAGTCATCTCCAAGGCAAATGACTTCGGCACCGAGAATTTTTCCGAGCCCGTCGAGTTCTGTGGTGGGGAGAGCCTCGGTATCGCGAGAGGAGAGGATGAGCTCTTCGGCATCGCCCATGGCCTCGATGCAGAGGATAGCGTGCGGTGTGGGAGCTTGTTTGATTAGCTCTTTAGCAGTTAGTGCTGTTTCGAGAATTGGAGAATCGCTGTCGTTTACATGTGGCAGGAAAAGAAAATGGACGGGACGGGTGGGGGAGGCATTGGCTAGGGTTTGAGCTGCGGCAAGGGTGGAGGCTAGGCCGGTGGCGTTTTTTTCCGCTCCTGATGAGCCGGGCGGGGAGTCGTAGGAGGTGATGATCCAGATGGGTGCTGCTGCGGATTTTTCCGAAGTAACAGTGACCGAGATAAGCGGGAAGTCCGCAGGACCCTTGGTGGTGGTGACTTGGAAGCCTGTGTTCGCTGGGCCTAGGATGCCGCGGATCATGGATGATGTGGCTGATAGTTTGTCGGGTGTGGCGGTGTTGCGCTCGCCGATTAGGAGTATGATTTTACGCAGATCGTCCTCGATTGACTGGGTGGAGACGGATCTGGAAAAGCGCTGAGTCTCTTCGGTAGCGGCATTTTTCTCGTCCTTGAAATACTTTACCAATGCGAAACCAGCCGAGGCGATGAGCCAGAGTGGTAGGACGACAAGGAGTATGGGGACGAGTGGGAATTTTTTCCGGTCGGTCATGAGATGTCAGGGTGATTCCGCTTCATCCGGTGAGTCAGCTACTGGCGGGTTATCGCCGTTTTCGGAGAAATCCTCGATGCCTTTGCGCCAGCGCAGGGAGATTAGGGGACGGACGAAGCCGTAGAGGAGGTAGGAGCTGAATAGCACGACGGGCATGACGTAGCGGAACTGGATCGTGGCGATGACGACGACAACGCCGATGACAACGGCGGTGAGCGAGCCACGCGTTTTCCAGTCAACGGTTTTGAAGGACGGATAACGGACATTGCTGACCATGAGCCAAGAGATGAATAGCATGACTGCTCCGAGCACATATTTCCAAACGCCGACTTCGTGGTCATTCTTATAGAGGTCGATGATGAGAAAGGTGACCGATGCGATGAAGCCTGCTGCCATGGGGATGGGGATGCCGCGGAAGTCACTGCTGGAGCCGGGCTTTTTCGGCATCATGGCGAGGCAATTGAAGCGGGCGAGGCGCATGGCTCCGCAGACGAGGTAAATCAGCGCGATACCCCAGCCGATATTTTCAAGAGGGAAAAGGACGGCGCGGGACATGAGCATTGCGGGTGCCATGCCGAAGGAGATGATGTCCGCAAGCGAATCAAATTCCTGACCAAAGGGGGACTCCTGGCCGCCGAGTCGTGCAAGACGGCCATCGAGTAGATCGAAAAGACAAGAGCCGAAGATGAGCAGGATGGCGTATTGGTAGTATTCGCGGGAGATTGCGTAGTATTGTTTGGCGGCGAGAATGCCGTCGCCGGAGGCCTTCTGAACCTCGATCTGACCCTTGAAGATCATCAGCACAGCAAAGAAGCCGCAAGCGAGATTGCATGCGGTCATGAGGTTGGGGAGGAAGAAAATCTTCGGCTCGTCCGGGTCGGCGGTGCGGGGCATGGGGGCAAATATGCACTGGAAATGCAGTTCGCTCAACCTTGAAGAAGCGCTTTAACGAGACGTTTCCTGATGCCCTCAGGTCGGTATTTCAGGGCTATTCCGCGATTTGGATGTAATCGAGATTGATGCAGTCAGTGGACTGGGAATCCGGCTTAAGGGCGATCGAGTTCAGTCCTTCCTTCAGGAAGACTGATACTGAGTGGGTCTCCCATTTGTTCCAGTCGCCAGTTGACTTCAGATCGAGCACTTCGCTCTTCTCTCCGTTTACATAAAGGCCGAGATTTTTGCATGCGTTATGTCCGGCTGCGTAGCGCAGGTTAAAATCGTAAGTACCCAGCTCATCGGATTCAACACCGAAGGTCACTTCGGCAGTCGCGCTGTCGTAAAAGCCCTCGACATACCCGTTGCCGCTATAGTCTTTGTGTTTTTTGGCGGTTTTAGCTCCGTTAGAAAGCTTGGCTTCCTCTGCTTCATAGCGCCCGCCTTCGGATTCTGTTGGCTGAGTGGCTTTGGTTACCATCTCTTTGCTGACGATCACTTCACTGTTGTCGTAGCGTTTATCTTCTTTGAAGGAAATATCGGGAATCACTTTGAGAAGGTCGTGATGGTCTGCGCTTGGCCCAGCGGCGCGGATAATTTTCAAGGCTTCCTCAGGCCAGTTAGCATCTGGAATGACATGCATGTCCTCAACGGTGCAGTTGGGAGCTCCTAGTTTCAGTTCCTTGGAGGTCGTGTAAACGTTAGCGTAGTGGTTGTCGTGCTTGTTGCGCCACTTGTTGAGTTCGAAGTTGTCCTGGTCTGGTCGGATTTCAAAGACGAGGTCTTTGCCGGTATACCACGCCGTCCCTTCGTCGGGGTGATAAACGCCTTGGAAGTGGGTGGTCGAAGCTTTCACATAGTTGCCGCTAGCTTCTGAATCGGGTTGGCTGCCTAGGGTGTAAAACGCGCCACCATCGTGCAGCATCCGCATGCAGTCATAGACTCGGTTATAATTGAAGCTGTTATTCCTTGCTGTCTTTGTGGGATTTTCTGGGATGGAAATTTCGTCAAAATTGTTCCATCCCCAGCCGAGGCTGACAGCGGTGTAATTGCACTTCTGGATGTGGTTTCTAACGATGTTGAGCCCCTCGACGAAATAGGCAGTGATCGGAGCGTGGCCGTAGAAGAGGGTGGTAGTGTCGTAGAGGACATTGTTTTCAATGAGGATGTTTCGGCATACGGCTTCGGTCTCCGGAGGATAAATTGCATGCTCGTGCGTGTCTCCTTCATAGACGTGCTGTGGGTGTCCGACTTGGATTGCACCGCCGCCTATGTCGGTGCAGATGTTTCCGGTGAACTCGGAATCGTTGACGTCGTTGATAAAGCAGATTCCTTCGTTGCCAATGTGCTTGAAGGTGTTTCCGGAGAACTGAATCGACTGCGCGCTGGAGACGTTTACGGCACCAGGCATGGTGTCGTAGGCGCGATATGCGGTGATATGCCAATCCGGCTCATCGAAGGCTCGGACGAAGGTTGCTGCCTGCACGGTGGACTTACCGACTGATCCGGCAACTTCAGGTAAGACTGCTTCGGTATTGGCGAAGGTGAAGCCGATGAAGCTGAGGTTATTGACGCGTTCTGTTTTTGATGAGCCTTGAATCGTGATCAGGCTTCCAGTTCGTGGAGCGTAGACCTCGGCCGTCGACATGTCTTGGCCGTCACGAGGGATGTAGAAGAGTATTTGTTTTTTGCGGTCAAAATAGAATTCGCCGGGTTCGTCGAGAAACTCGAAAGCGTTGTAGATTACTTGATCGCCTTTTGGGCTGTATGGTCCGTATTTTACGTTGAGCGCTATTGCTGCGTAAGGCTGTTGAAATTTCAAGACACGGTCTTTGCCTTCCTCCGTCACTTCCCGGATGCCGATGATGTGTGAGTTGAATTTCGTGTTTCGCAGGACTTCGATGTCTTCCGGGTTGCTGAGGTTCGGCACTTGGTTCGGATCGAACTTTACGCCATCGGCGGTGGAACCATCGATCCAAGCCCAGTCGGCCTGGCCTTCTTTAACGTCAAAAGAGCCCCATCCACCTTTGGCATTTGCCTTCTGATTCGCCATGTAGGCTCTCTCATCATTGACGACGAGTGTTCGAAGCTTAGTGGTGAAGTCCAATTTCGCCTGATAAATATTGCCTTCGTATTTTGTCCACCCAGTTACGGGAACCGCACCGTCTAAGATCGGGATATTGCCTTCGAGCGCACGATAGATGACACGGTGCCCGTTCATTCCAGAATCTGCCGCAGTGAATTCGATGGTATTTTCCAAAGGGTAATTACCGCCGTCCAAATTGACGTGGATGTCGGCGGTCATCTGCTTGTTGACGAGCCTGACGGCGTCTCTGGCGCGTATGATTGTCTGAAAGGGTTCTTCTTTGGTGCCTGGATTAGTGTCCGCTCCGGAGGGGGAGACGAAAAATTCTTGCTGTGAATAGACACTGGCAGATCCTGTTAGGAAAATTGTGGCGTATAGAA
>JANRFH010000010.1:0-2922 GCA_030725745.1 Akkermansiaceae bacterium | reverse complement strand
CGGCAACCGGCGTCGTAGTCTCCTTTCCAGAACCAGCGGTTTTCGGAATCGCCGCCTACGAAGAAGGCCCCGATATCCACCGTCCAGTAAGGCTCGCCCGTTGCGCAGAAATTGACGCCTTCCGGGATCGATGAGCGCAGCACATCCCAAGTGGCGCAGATGTCACCCGACCAACTGACGGTGCTGTAGCGGTGTTGTCCGGCGTGAGAGGAACGGGTCAGGTTCACGACCCGCTTTTCATCTGTGACACTGCGTTGGCCGTCGTAGATGCCTTGTGAATGCAGCAGTGAATAAGCGATGGTTTCACCCTCATCGATATAGCGTTTCGCCTGATCGGTGTTCATGGCCATACGAGGCTCAGGCTCGGGTTTCACCTCGCCAAACCAGTCCGCTTCAAAGGGCTCGGTGCAATCGCACCACCATGCATCGACACCATGTGCGAAGAGCCCGTCGCGTGCCTGCTGCCAGTATGTCTCACGTCCGGTAGGATCGAAGGCGTTGTAGGTGGATTGATTTCCCAACATCAAACCACGCTCACGTAATTCAATCTGGTTGGGGCATCCACCAGACATGATGGGCCAGATGGAAACCATCAGTTTCACATCCATGGCGTGCAGTTCGTCTAGAAAGGCTTTCGGATCGGGGAAACGTGCGGGGTCGAATGATTTCTGACCCCAGCCATTTCCGTCCGGCCATGATTTCCAGTCGAGCACCAACATATCGAGCGGGATGTTGCGGCGGCGGTATTCCCGGGCGACCTCTAGGATTTCCTCGGCATTTACATAGCGTTCTTTCGACTGCACGTAGCCGAAGGCCCAGCGGGGTAGCATGGGTGGGGTGCCAGTGAGTGTGTAATAATTCTTGGCAACTGCGGATGCATCGGCGCCTGTGTAGAAATAGTAATCCACTTGATCAACGCATTCCGCCCACCATGAGCAGATTCCGGAGGTGTCATCAAAAATCATTGAAGAGGAGCAATCCCAGAGCAGTCCGTAGATTTTTGAAGAGGTAAGGCATGGTACGACCATCTTCATGTTCTGCTGGTAGAGGCGTTGCATTTTTCCGCGCAAGTTGCAGTAGCCTTCCTCGTGTGAACCCAGACCGAAAATCGCTTCATCATCCGCGAACGAGAACTCTAGTTTTGCTTCGAAGGCATGGCGATCGAAGACCCGTTCACTGGCTTCGCCCTCGGCGCGAGCACCATCGATACTCTGTCCGGTTGAGACTTTGCCGTCCCTTGCGTAGACGTTCCGGTAGACCTCCTTGCGGGTCAGCCTCTTGCCGCCGTTTAGTGATTCCTGAAGGAGGACGTTTTCATGAACGTCCATGAAGCAGATGGCTCCGCTTTCTTTAGAAATACGCAATTGTATCGCTCCCGTTTTGATGATCACCGATTCTTCGCTTTCCTCAAATTGGAAATTGGAAAAATCCGGTAATTTGCCCACCACGCGGCTGGTTGCATCTTTAAATGAATCGCCTTCGATGTATGACACACGAACGATCTCCGCGGTGACGAAGCTAATTCGGAGCCGCTCCGCTCCATTTATGAATTCGCACGAATGCTTATTCTTCTCCAATCTAAACATTTAATGCTGCACTACGGCGTTGACTCAATTCCTCCTGAATACGCGGCTCCAGGATTTCAAATTTTCGGTAGAAAAACACTGGCACCAGTGCCAGCGCGTAGAAGATGGCAGGCAACCAGATAAAGCCAATTTCAATTCCTCGAATGGCTTCGGAAGTTTGTTCGACATTCGCGACATAACCCGTCGCTCCGAGAGTCCACGCGGGCAGAGCGCCTCCTAGCCCGCTTCCAGCCTTCAAACAGAATCCGGTGCCAATGGCGGTGAGCAATCCTGCAGAACGAATGCCGGTTTTCCATTCACCGTAGTCCACGGTTTCCGCAAGCATGGAGAAAGGCAATGCCAGGGCGACACCGCTGGTCAGGATGCCGAACACCCAGCCCACCATCAGCAAGGGTAGAGATTGCGTCACCAATCCTGCATACAGGAAAAACTGTGCGATCACCGAACCAGCCAGGGACCACGCCCAGATCGTTCCTTTTCGAGCCCACTTGCAGAACCACGGAATTAGGAAGATCGAACCCAACGAGAGGACATCCATGCTGTTGGCGAGCGGAACGAGATCTTTGCGATCCCAGACATACTCAAAGAAGTAAGGAACCATCGTGATGCGCGCGATGAAGGCGACCCAAAAGAACAGGCAGGAGATGAAGATGATGATCCACGGCCAGTTTCCCTTGAAGGCCTGAAAGGCTCGTTTCACTGGCATAGGTGCGTACTCCACCGGGATAGTCTCCTTCAGATTACGGAAAGCGAAGAGATAGAGAATTATCGAGACCACCGCGAAGATAGGCATAACCACCATGTATCCGAGCTTGTCGTCGCCCTTACCGAACCATGCCACCAAGGGTAGGAAGGTCGCGTTCACAAGAAGAACCCCGGCCTTCGAGCCAAACATCCGGAAGACGGTCAGGGTGACCCTTTCCTTCGGATCTGAAGTCAGGGAGGAAAGAATGGAAGTGACCGGTGTATTGATGCCGGTGTATAGCGACCCGAGGATGATATACGTCGCCCCAGCGTAAATGGCTTTGGCTGTGGAATCGAGGTCGGGTGATAGAAAGGTCAGCACACCGAAAAGCCCGAACGGGAAACAAAGCCAGAGGAACCAAGGACGGCTCTTGCCATGTCGGCTTTTGGTCTTGTCGAGAAAGATTCCCCAGATCGGTGTGTCCAAAGCGTCTTCGAACCGGGCGATCAATAAAATCGTTCCTGCCACGCCAGCGGAGAGGCCCACTACGTCGGTGTAGAACTTGAGGATGTAAAATGAGACGACGCAGAAAACCAACTGCCCGGCCATGTCGCTGGAGGCGTAGCTGAAGCGTGTGATATTTGAGGTTTT
>JANRFH010000009.1:7500-41587 GCA_030725745.1 Akkermansiaceae bacterium | reverse complement strand
TCATCGAGGTGAAGGCAGGGCAGGAGGTTTCGATTTTTCTGAAGTATTTCTGAGTTCGCAGTGGCCAGAATCGGCGGAAAACTTTACTGAGCAGACGGGTTTTATTTCAGTGCCTCTTTCTCGAAATGGATAAAACGAAAGTCAAAAATATCTTCTGGGATGTCGATGGGGTCTTGGCGGATCTGAACTACGCTTACTACCATTTCCTGACCGGGCATCCGAATTATCGGGATCAATACAAGGATCTGAAATGGGAACAGCTCTCCGAAGTGCTTCCGATACTCCCTGAGTATGGAGCGCTGGAATTGAAGACTCATCCGGAGCTGGGTAATCAAATGGATAAGGATTTCTGTGCTGACCAAGAATTTTTCAGGAATCGACCGCTTTATCCGAATGTGATCGAAGTCCTCAAAGACCTAAATGAGAGGGGTTACCGTCAGTTCACCATGTCAGCGACCTTTGATGTCGAGGCGAAGACCGCTTATCTGAATGACATCCTTGCCCCGGTGACTGATTTTCTCACGATTGAGTGTGTGAAACATGGCGAGTTCATGCACGACACGGCAAAGATTGATCGGTTGAGGGAGTGTTATCAGAAATATGAGCTGAAGCCTGAGGAAACCATTCTGGTCGATGATCGCATCTACAATCAGTATGCGGCCATCGAGTCTGGTGCTCATCCTGTTCGTTTGCGCTGCGAATTTACCTCCGATCTCCCTGAGGAGCTTGCCTGGATTCCGGAATTTGAAAATGTTGGGGCGGTGAAGGACTGGTTGCTCGGCGATTGAAGGCGGTTTTTTTGTGCGGGGTCTGTTCCATGGGCGGCGCGTTAGACTGAAGCGCATTAAGATTTGGGATTTCCGTCTAGTGGAGCGCTTGCTTTAGCTGGCGTGTAAAACCACTTGATTCAAGACTCGCCGCCTAAAGGCAGCGCTCCGTTCCCGTTTCTAATCCCACGAATCCTTATGCTCGGCAGTATAGACAGCAACTTGCAAAGCCGCGCTCCATATTGGCTTGTTCTGGAATAATGGTTTGAAGTTTCGGGTTGGAATTTTCATGCTCCGACGTGGCTGCGAAGAAGAAGGTTTTATCAGGAAACACGAACGTCCATGTTGTCGTGGGCAGTGATGATGGGCTGGTGCGTGAGGAGGCGCTGACGCTTTACAATGAGCTGACGGGCGGGAATGACGATGGTTTCACGCACGAGACCATCGACGGCAATGCGGATAACTCCGAGAGCGCGTATCAGCTTTGCTCAAGTGCGGTGCAGTCGCTGATGACGATGCCAATGTTCGGCGGGGACAAGGTGGTGTGGCTGCGCAACGTGAATTTCCTCGGCGACGATGTGACCGGGCGGGCGCAGCGGACGGAGGCGGGGGTGGAGTTGCTGCGCGGGACTTTGGAAAAAGGCCTGCCGGATGGGATCAAGTTTCTGCTATCCGCCGACAAGGTGGACAAGCGGCGGGCGTTTTGGAAATTCCTCACCGCGAATGCGAGCGTGAGCAGCCACGACAAGATCGATGTAAGCAGAGACGGCTGGCAGGATCAGGTGGCGCATGTGGTGGAGGGGCGCGCGAAAGAGTTGGGCTTGGGCTTCGAGCACGATGCGATGGAGCTTTTCGTGATGCTGGCCGGGGAGCAATCGAAGCAGATCGCCAACGAGCTGGAGAAGCTGGATCTCTATCTCGGAACGGAGCGCCGGACGGTAACGGAAGAGGATGTGCGGGCGCTGGTTCCGCTGAGTCGGGCGGCGGTGGTTTTTGAGACGGGAAAAGCGATCCAGATGGGGAATGTGGCGCGGGCGATTCAGCTCGTGGACGAGCAGCTGGAGGCGGAGGAATCGGCGATCGGGATCATGCGGGCGTCGATCATCAATACGGTGCGGAATCTCTACATGGCGCGGTTGATTCTGGACAAATTCAAAGCTCCGGCGGGGAATTACGGGGCTTTCGCGGGTGCGCTTAACAAGCTGCCTGCGGCGGATCGTGCTTGGTTGCCGCAGAAGAAGGATGGATCGGGCGTGAATGTTTTTCCAATTTTCTTAGCAGTGCAGAATGCGCGGAATTTTGATTTGGCCGGGCTTCAGCATGTGATGGAGCAGACGCAGAAAGCGGATCAGGCGCTGGTGACGACGGGGCTGGACCATCGGCTGGTGCTGCACCGGCTGATTGCGGAGATTGCGGCGGCTAGGGTGGGGAAGAGGTAACCGCGAATGGACGCTGATGGGCGCGAATAAGAAAATTTCGGCGTGGGATGGGTATCGGCGGTGGCAAAGGCTGCGGTGGGTGATTTTGCCATTTTTCTTCGCCTCAATTATTATTGGCGAGATAGCACCAAATTTTTTGTCTGGTTCTTCCCGTTTTGGGTGGTGATGGTTTTGATGGGTGGATACTCGCAATTTTGGAGTTGCCCACGCTGCAAAAGCGTCTTCTTTTACAAAATTTTCCATATTTTTCCCTATAATCCCTGGGCTAAGGAATGTCGCCACTGCGGTCTTAAGAAATGGGAGGAGCCACCGGTTCGGGAGCAGGTAAAAATACCTTCGAGAACGATTCCTGATCCTATATTTACGATCCGGCAGAAACGGCGGACGTTTCTCACTCTAATTCTTCGTGATGATCCGGGAGTTATTGGGTTGAAACGCGACCGGGACGGCTGGGTGGAGAGGGAGGATCTGGACGCGTTTCTGATTGAAGAGGAAGGTGGGTTCCTTGAGATCGGGGGATTCAAGAATCTGGTGAGGCATGTTGACCGAAGATTTATTGAATGAGGAAGGCAGGAAATCAGGAAAAGAGTGTGGAGGATCATCCCTTCCTGACTTCCTGCTTTCCTAATTCAAATTCTATCGGGGAAGTGGAGCGCGGCGTGAGAGCTGGGAAAGATCCCAGCAGTCCAGAGCCTGCGGCGCTATGGTTCGACCAATGCCAGCCCGGCGATGTGACCACCTGTCCATGCGGCTTGGAAGTTGAAGCCGCCGGTGATGCCGTCGATGTCTAGGCATTCGCCGGCGAAGTGGAGGCCGGGGACGAGGCGGCTTTCCATGGTGCGGAAGTCGATTTCCTTGAGGCGGACGCCGCCGCAGGTGACGAATTCGTCTTTGTTGGTGGTTTTCCCGGTGACCTTGTAGGTGCCTTCGGTGAGCTCGCGGATGAGGGCAGTTTCCTTGTCTTTGGTGAGTTGTGACCATTGGGTTTCCGAGCCAATGCCGGAGACTTCGACGAGGCGCTCCCAGAGGCGGCGGGGGATGTCGCCGGGGATGCGGTTTTTGACGAGGGCTTTCCCGGAATCGGCGCGGAGGGTGGCGAGGGTGGCGCGGAGTTGCTCGGGACGGGTGGTGCCGAGCCAGTTGATAGAGATTTCGAAACGGTAGTCTTGTGTCTGAAGGGTGCGTGCCTCCCATGCGGAGAGTCGGAGGATGGCGGGGCCGCTGAAGCCGCGGTGGGTGATGAGGATGGGGCCGTGCTGGGGCTGGCTTTTCGGAAGGGCGCGGACGGAGGCGGTCTGGACGGAGAGGCCGGCGAGTCCTTCGGTGCGCGGGTCGGTGACGTTGAAGGAGAATAGGGATGGGGCGAGGGGCTCGACGGTGTGGCCGAGGGCTTCGATGGCGGTGGTGAGGGGGGAGGCTTTGAGCGAGCCGGAGGTGATGCAGAGCTTGTCGGCGGTGGTTTGTGAAGCGTCGCCGAAGGTGAGTTGGAAGGTGTTTTCCGAACGGGTGATTTCCTTCACGGCCATGCC
Organism: Akkermansiaceae bacterium; assembly: GCA_030725745.1. Lineage (GTDB taxonomy): Bacteria > Verrucomicrobiota > Verrucomicrobiia > Verrucomicrobiales > Akkermansiaceae > Luteolibacter. The sequence continues at coordinate 37,852 of JANRFH010000009.1, read as the reverse complement.
GGTGCGGAGGGTGACTCCGGCATCGCTGGCGGCTTTCATGAAGCAGTCGATGATGGTCTGGGAGCTATCGGTATCGGGAAACATCCGGCCATCCGGCTCGGTCTTGAGGGTGACGCCGCGCTGGGCGAACCAAGCTATGGTGTCGTGTGGCTGGAAGCGGTGGAAGGCTCCGCGCAGCTCGCGGGAGCCACGCGGGTAGTGCTTAGCGAGGATCGCGGGATCGAAGCAGGAGTGGGTGACATTGCAGCGTCCGCCACCGGAGATTTTCACTTTGGTGAGGAAGCTGTTGCCCTTTTCATAAACGGTGACTTCCGCTTTGGGATCGGCTTCTGCGGCGGTGATGGCGGCGAAAAATCCTGCTGCGCCGCCACCGATGACGGCGATTTTTTTCGCGAACTCAGATGGCATCTTCTGCAAACCCTAAGGTGCGGGTTGATCCGGGAGCTTAGTCTCCAAAAGCCAGCGGAATGCCTTAGATATCACGGAAGGGGGCGGCATCTGGTGGCCTCCCTCGAATGCGTGAACACTTACGATACCGCCTCTGGACTGGAGGTGTTGCGTATCACGATCGATGTATTGGTTCGCTCCCCTGTCCTTGTCCCCGTTAACCATGGCGACGAGCATTGGGGGATAGTCTTGGCGGTAATAATCGCTGGAGCCGAGCCATCCACCGCCAGCGAAGATACCTGCCCAGGGGCGTTCAGCTAGCAGGGTGCTTTTGTAGGCGCGCATCGCGCCGCCGGAGGTGCCACCCATGAAAATACGTGATGGGTCGTGCGGCACGCTTGCTTCGATTTGAGGGAGGATGGCGGGGAAGGACTTTCGCATTTCATCACTCAGATCGGATTCATGATCCTGTGTATTTCTGAAATATTCGAAGGATACGAGGGTGAAGCCGGTGGCGGCGGCGGCCTCAACATAGCGATAGATGGCCCTCCCTCCGTTGCCTCCCGGATGAAAAAGCATCATCATCGGTGGCAAGGTTCCCTCCTGAATCTTCTCGGGCGCCGGATGGTAAACGTAGTAGTTGACGTTGAATTCTCCGGTGGTTGTTTCGCGCGTAACCGTACCGCCGACGCGAGCAAGCATGGCACGTGCTTCCTCGTCCTGTTCAATCCACTGGAGTATCCAAGCGCGGTCGAGGACGGAAAATTCGGCTTCTTCGAGTTTGAGAGTCTCCTGTTCCTCCGTGCGAAGAGTCACGATCCGGGTGTTTTCGTCAAATGCGATGATCTCCGCCGTTTGATTTCCCCCGGACTCGAAAGTCCACTGGCGCATCTGGTCGTTCGCTTTGGCGATGCTGACGAGGCAACACGCTGTAAACAGAGACAATAGATATTTCATCAATCGATGTGGATCAGGGGATGGAGTGGTAGATTTCCTCAAGCGCCATGACGCTGTAGGCGGTGACTAGGACGGGGTTTGATTCCATCCAGCGGCCGTTGTCATTCACCCATGAGCCATCACTGCGCTGGATGGAGAGGAGCTTGCCGCCGAGGTCTTTGCGCCAGTCGGCTGTGGTGCCGTCTTCAAGAGGAAGTTTGTCGATGCCTGATGCGTTGAGGGCTTTCGCCATCGCCTGGTAGTAGTAGTAGAGACCTTCTGCGCCCATGTTGGGATTTTCCTCCATGGTGTAGTTTTTCCCGAGCCATTCCTTCACTGCGACGACGCGTGGATCGTCTGGCGAGAGTTTTGCGTAAACGAGGGAGAGCAGGCCGGCGTAGGAGATGGAGCCGTAGGAGCGGAGGGCGACTTTGCCGTCGGCGGTTTCTTCGGTGCCGGCTTTTGAGTCGCCAGGGGTGTAGATGAAGCCGCCTTTGTTGTTTGGGTCATCGGATGCCCAGTCTTGGTCATTGGTTTCGGTGAGGTTTTGGCTGCGGGAGAGGAAAGTCAGGGCGGCGTCCCAATCGAGATCCGGCTGGTCGCCGAACTGGCCGTCCTCGATGACATTGTCGGAGAGGGAGAGAGCTTCGAGGGCTAGGTAGGTGTTCGACATGTCGGTGTGGTCGTTACTGGATCCGTAGCCGATACCGCCGTCGTTTTTGTTGTCGTTTTCACCGGGTTCGCCGATGTCCCATTGGTTCTCGATGAGGTGGCGGCGTGCGTTGACGATGGCGACGTCGAAGCTGCCTTTCGGGGCGCTGGCGAGGGCGGTGAGCGAGGTGGCGGTGTTGTAAACGGAGAGGCCACGATTGTAGATGCCGCCGTCTTCCTTCTGCTGGGCGGTGAGCCATTCGTAGCCTTTCTGCATGTGCTCCGGTGTTTCAGCGGCGGGATCAAGGTTTGGATCACGAGCGATAGCGGTGAGGGCGAGGCCGGTGAAGGCGGGGAGGCCGTCATCGTCCCAGTGGCCGTCTTCCTTCTGCTGGCTCACCAGCCAAGCATTTCCTCGTGCGATGGCTTGGCGGATTTCCTCCTTGATGGAGGTGTATTCTTCTTTTGCTTGGGTCGGCAAAATAAGCGCGAGGGAGAGGAGGGCGGGGATGATGGTTTTCATGGTTCTTTATATGGAGCGAAGACGAGGGTGACTTTTGTCCCTTCTTCGGGAATGCGTTCCGTGAGAGAAGTCCAGACGTCGTCGTTGAAATTGTCTTCGCCGGGGTAGTTGATGAGGGAGCCGTTGGTGATGTAGATGGCGGCGATGTCGCCGGTTTGTTCGGGGACGAATTGGTTATCGTAGATTTCCCCGCCGCCGTAGATCCATGGGGTGGGGAGCATGGATTTCGCCGTGGTTTCGTGGCGGATCCATTCGTGGACTGGGATGGTTTTTGTTTCGCCGTCCTTTTCGAATTCCGCGCTGATGGAGATGCGGGAGGCGGCTTTGATTTTCTCTGGTTCTTCGTAGAAATCGGGGGAAAGGACGCCGGGTTCCTTGGGGATGCGGTAGAGTTCTCTCGAGGCTTCGTAACGGAGGAGCTTGAAGGCGACGTTCAGGTGGGTGGGTGAAACGTCGGTGGCGAAGAGGGATTCGTGGACTTTGCCGTTGGTGTGGACGAGGAGGTATTCGAGCAGGCCATCGCGGAGGTTGATGACGGCCGGGAAACGTATCTCGCGGGTTTTCTTGTCGATGACGACCTCGCCGATGCGATAGCGGGTGGCGTCGATTTGCTCGACGGTGGGCTTTTCGGGTGCCGACGGTTCTTCCGTTTCACCCACGGAGAAGAGGGTGAGGGACAAGAGTATGGCGAGGGGTTTCATTTATTTAAGAATGCCGCGGGCTTGGAGATTGTTCAGTCGGCGAGCGACATCAGTGAGGCCATCGACGACTGCCTCGGTATAGGTGCGGCCGTCCATGGTATCGACACCGTGGCCGGGCTCTAGGTTGCGGAGGGCTTCGAGGGCGATGTCTTCATGGTGGAAGAGTTCGACGAATACGGTTTCGAGTTTCCCAGTTTCTGCGGCGGCGCGGAGCATGGCTCCGATCCAGCCATCGTCGGTGCTGAGGCAGCCGCGAGTGGTTTTTGCGGATGCGTGGAAGATGCCTAGGTGATCGGCGGCGGCGATTTCGGCGATGAGTTTTTGGTTTTCCGGGATGGAGAGGCCGGAGTCTCCCATGTGCGCGGCATCGACGAGGAGTTTGAAGAAATTGCGGCCGAGTTCTTTGTTCGCTGCTTTGACGAGAGACCATGCCTTGTCGAGATTGGTGAAGGTTTTGAACTCACCGGGGCGGAGGAACTCGATGTGCCATGCGGAAATTTCCGAATCGAGGAGTCCGGATTCTTTCGCGGCGCGGATATGCATTTTCACGTTCTGGGCGACGGCGGCATCGAAATCGACATCTTCCGGGCCGTTCATCCATTCCTCGATGGAGGTTGAAGAAACGGAGGCGACCTTGTGTTTGAGGGCGGCTTTGAGTGAGCTCATGAGCTGTGAGACGACGGCGTCTTCGTCGTTGGGATCCATGGGATTTGCGCCACCGACCATCATGATGAGGTGAACGTCTAGGCCTAGTTCTTGTAGGCCGACGATCATCTCGCTGGTTTCCGCTTCATCCGCACCGGGAAAGACGGAAATCTGTGTGCAAGTGGGTTTGACCGGAGACAGCTGGCAAATTCGATCCATTTCCGCTACGGAGATGAGGCGACCGTCAGCTTCGCGGGGAAACTTGCCATCTTCGCCGGGCACGAGGCCGCCAACGAATTTTACGTGTGTGGGAACAACGCCGAGGGCGATTTGGGGTTTCAGGGACAGGCTTTTCGACATGAGGTAATCGTGGCTGTGGAAAATCCGGAGTCAAGGCACCGGTATACGTTTGGCGTGCAGCTATGCTAGGAAAAGCGGATTATTCTTCCTTCTTGTCATCAGTTTCCTTTTCCGCTGGCTCCTTGAGTTCGGCATCGACTTGCTTTGCTTCCTCTTTCTGCTGGCGAATCACTTCCGCCTGCTTTTCAAGCTGATCGGCGCGCAGTTTCCCGACTTCGAGGGTGACTTCGGCATCCTTTTCAAGGGTTTCGGCGATCTTTGAGTCACCTTTCTCCTCACGGATTTTGGATGCCTGATCTTCCTTGAGGGCGGCGCTTTCCTTGGTTTGATCGAGAATTTTTTCGGCCTTGGCTTCAAGGGTCGCTGCGGTTTTCTCGAGCTGGTCTTCGCGGGGCTCTCCGCGTTCGGAATTGCAGGAGAGGGCGAGGAAAGGGATGGCTGCCGCGAGGATGTGGATGAATCGGAATTTCATGATGCTGAGAGGTATAGGATACATGCGAGATTCACGTTTTCATGCATTTTACCAAAAGAAAAACCCCGCACCGGACGAACCGGGGCGGGGCTTGGGAATGCTGTTTGGCATGGCGGATGCAATCCGCCGCCACTTAGGCGCGGAGGGCTTCTTCGCGCTCCTTGGCCTTGGCGATGACTTCGTCCGCGATGTTTTTCGGGCAAGCGGCGTAGTGGCTGAACTCCATGGAGAACTGGCCACGGCCGGAAGTCATGGTGCGGAGGTCGCCAATATAGCCGAACATGGCGGAGAGGGGAGCTTCGGCTTTGACGCGGACGCCACCTGGTGTCGGCTCTTGGCCTTGGATCATGCCGCGGCGGCGGTTGAGGTCTCCGATGACGTCGCCGACTTTTTCTTCAGGTGCGAAGACGTCGAGTTTCATCATTGGCTCAAGGATCTGCGGAGCCGCTTTCGGCATCGACTGGCGGTAAGCCGCTTTGGAAGCGATTTCGAAGGCGATGTTGCTGGAGTCAACGGCGTGGAAACCACCTTCGTTGAGCGTGACCTTGAAGTCCAAGCAAGGGTAGCCTGCAAGTGGACCTTTATCGACACATGTCTTGAATCCTTTTTCGACCGCTGGAATGAACTCTTTAGGGATGCTGCCGCCGACGACCTTCGATTCGAAGATGAAACCGGAGCCTGGCTCGCCGGGCTCGATGGTGTAGTCGATCTTGGCGAACTGGCCGGAACCACCAGATTGCTTCTTGTGGGTGTAGCTGTCTGAGATTGGCTTGGTGATGGTTTCGCGGTAGGCGACCTGTGGTGCGCCGACGGTGACCTCGACCTTGTGGGTGCGTTTGAGGATGTCGATTTTGATGTCGAGGTGGAGCTCGCCCATGCCTTTAAGGATCATTTCGTTGGTTTCCTCGTCGGTCTCGACGCGGAAGGACGGATCTTCTTGGATCATCTTGCCGATGGCGTTGGCTAGCTTTTCAGCGTTTGCCTTGTCCTTCGGAGCGACGGCGATGGAGATGACGGGATCAGGGAAAACCATCGGCTCAAGTGTGGCCGGATCTTTCTCGTCGCAGAGGGTGTGACCCGTTTGGACGTTCTTGAGGCCGACGAGGGCGACGATGTCACCGGCTTGTGCGGTATCGACTTCGTTGCGGTCATCGGCGTGCATTTCCACCATGCGGGAGATGCGCTCTGTCTTGCCGGTGAAGGAGTTCAGGATGGTATCGCCTTTCTTAATGGTGCCCGAGTAGATGCGGGTGAAGGTGAGTGCGCCGAACTTGTCGTCCATGATCTTGAAGGCAAGCGCACGGAGAGGGGCGGTCGGGTCGATGACGGCGAATTTGCCAGTCGGTGTGCCTTCCTCGTCCACTTCTGGGAGGGGTTTGACATCGAGTGGGCAAGGGAGGTAATCGACAACGGCGTCGAGGATGAGCTGGAGACCTTTGTTTTTGAACGAAGATCCGCAGTAGGTCGGGAAGAATGCGAGGTCGATGGTGCCCTTACGGATGCACTTCTTGACTTGTTCGATGGTTGGCTCGTTGCCTTCGAGGTAGGCTTCCATGATTTCGTCGTCTTGTTCGACGGCGGTTTCGATCATCTCAGCGCGGTATTCTTTGGCCTTTTCGAGCATGTCGGCTGGGATTTCCTCGATTTTGAAATTCTCCGGTTGTCCAGTTTCATCCCAGACGTGGGCTTTCATGGTGAGGAGATCGACGACGCCGACGAAATCGGATTCGGTGCCGATTGGCAGAACCATGACGAGAGGAGTTGCGCCGAGGACTTTTTTCACCTGTGCGACGACGCGGTAGAAATCAGCGCCGATACGGTCGAGTTTGTTGACGTAGATGATACGGGAGACTTTGGAGTCGTTCGCGTAGCGCCAGTTGGTCTCGGATTGTGGCTCAACGCCGCCGGATCCGCAGAAGACGCCTACGCCGCCGTCGAGAACTTTGAGGGAGCGGTAAACTTCGATGGTGAAGTCCACGTGTCCTGGGGTGTCGATGACGTTGAACTGATGGCCGTTCCAGAAACAGGTAGTAGCAGCGGACTGGATGGTGATGCCGCGCTCGGCTTCCTGGTCCATGAAGTCCATGGTGGATGCGCCGTCGTGGACCTCGCCGATCTTGTGGATTTTTCCGGAAAGTTTAAGAATGCGCTCGGTGGTGGTGGTTTTGCCGGCGTCAACGTGGGCGAAAATGCCGATGTTGCGGTATTTGGTGAGGTCTTTCATGCCTGTGGTAGATCGTGTTAAGAGAGCCGGCGTGTTCCGGCGGGGCGGGTTTTTAGCCGAGGTTGGGGGTTTTGCAACCTTTGTTTCTGGATTTGGTGGCCATCTGCCACTGAAGCTAGATCGCTGTTGGAAGAGGTGTTTAACCGCAGATGACGCAGATGGACACAGATCGAAGAGGGTGGATTTTGATCTTTCAGAGAGAAGTCCTAGGCAATTTGTTACATGAGATCCCATTATCTTCTCTTTTATCTGCGTCCATCTGCGAAATCTGCGGTTCAAAAAGTAACTATGTAGATGCCCTGCGGGATTTGGTATTGAGGAACAGCGGCGGAGGTGTGAGGTTGCGGCGTGAAGACGGAGACGGTGGGATTGCAGCGTATCGCGGAGCTGGACGGTACCGATGCGGTGGATGTCGCGCGGAGGCTTGCGTGGCTTGGTGGCTTGGTGTTTTTCGATACGGCAGGAAATGTGCCGGAAAGCAGTGGGAGGGTGGTCTCGGTGATCGCGGCGCGGCCGGTGGATACATATAGGGGAAATGTTTCCCGCAGGGCGGATCTGGAAGTGCTGCGGGCTAGACTGGCGGCGAATGTGTGTGGTGGGGGGGATCAGGGATTTCCCGAGGGTGGGCTGTGTGGGTGGGTGGATTACGAGGGGGATTTCGTGTTTGGCGAGTATCAGGAGATGCTGATCCGCGATGAGGAGAGCGGAGAGTGGTGGGAAAAAGGTGGGCTGTCTGGGAAAATGAAGGAGCCTGAGACGGGTGAGGTTGTCGTAGGGGATTTCTGTGAGGAGATGGGTAGGGGGAAATTTCTGGAGTCGGTAGGGCGGGTGAAGGAATGGATCGCGGCGGGGGATATTTATCAGGTGAATGTCGCGCAGGGATTTGTGGCGAAAGTGGAGGGAGATGGGTCGCTGTTTCCGCTTTATGAAATCCTGCGGGAGGTGACACCTGCTCCGATGGGTGCATGGATGGCGCTGGATGGCAAAGAGGTGCTCTGCACTTCGCCGGAGATGTTTCTGAAAATTTCCGGGCGAGGTGTGGAGACCCGTCCGATCAAGGGGACGAGGCCGCGTTTTTCAGATCCGGATGAGGACAGGAGAAGTGCGGTGGAGCTACAGACCTCGCCGAAGGAAGTGGCGGAGCTGGTAATGATCACGGATTTGCTGCGCAATGACCTCGGGCAGGTGTGCGAGTTTGGCAGTGTGGAAGTGACCCGGATGCTTCAGCTGGAGAGCTTGGCGCAGGTGCATCACCTCGTCTCAACGGTGGAGGGGACGTTGCGGAAAGGAGAGGATGCGGTCGGTGCGCTGGCGGCTTGTTTCCCGGGTGGGAGCATCACGGGTGCGCCGAAGAAGCGGGCGATGGAAATCATCTCGGAGTTGGAAGGTGCGCCGAGAGGGATTTATTGTGGGGCGATGGGCTGGCTCGGCTTCAATGGCGAGAGTCAGTTTAATATCGCGATACGGACTCTGGTGCGGGAGGAAGGGACGCTGAGATACCAGGTGGGTGCGGGCATCGTGGCGGACTCCGTGCCGGAGGACGAATATGCGGAGACGATGCACAAGGGTGAGGGGATACGGCTGGGAGTGGGAAAGTGGCGAGCGAGAAGTGAGAAGACTTTCTAAGGGAACGAGTGAGCTGTGCGTTGATGAAGAATGGCACGCCACAAAAAAGCCCTCCTGAACGTAGCGGACGAACCCAGTCTCGATATCTCCTCGCTGATCGATGTCTGTTTCCTCCTGCTGATCTACTTTCTAGCAACCATGACGATCGTGCCGAGGGAAACGGATCTTGCGCTCATGTTGCCAGGGCCGGGTGATTCTACAAATAGTCCACCAATCCCGCCGCTGATCATTCGTGTGGCAGCAGATGGTGCTATTTTCGCAGGAATCGGCGTTGGCGAGACTCCCTTGGATGCGGGGCCGGGCGGGCGCGAGGTGCCGCTGCTCATGGGACAGCTTGAACTCTACGCATCGGCGGCCCGCAGCGCGGGTGACGAGCCGATGGTGATGCTGCGAGTGGATGGGGAATCGCAGCAACAGAGGGTCATCGATGTGCTTAACGCGCTTGGCGAGGTTAAGATTTCATCGGTGACCTTCGAGGATCTGATCGATAGCCAGAGCTGATGTAGCTCAGGCGATTTCCGCAGCGTGAAATGCCTGCCAGTCGTCGAGGTTGTTGAGATTGACGGCGTCTGTGGGTTTTCCGTCGGGGAGGCCGCAAGCGGAGAGGATTTCCTGGCGGGTCTCGTCCTTGTGCTGATATCCGGCGATGGCGGCGTTGAGCTGGGAGACGGCAGTTTGGTTGAGCTGGGTAGCGTTTTCGGCGAAAAATTTCTCGAACTCGATGTAGGTCGGTTTTTTCTCGGTGACGAAAGCGACAAGCGCATCGCGATCCACGCCGAGCGCGTCGAGCACCATCATGTCATAGCCGGGGCCGCAGTTGCGGTAGCCATCGGCGAGCTTGTCGGCGGCTCCGAGCGACATTTTCTGCCAGAGGCGTGGGAGGTGAAGGACACCGAGAGGGCCAGGGGTTCCGGAGGAGATGGTGGGAATGGTTTTGTGACTCATGATATGGAGACAGTAAATTTCAACGCTCAACTTTCAACTGCCAAAGGGGAAAGAGTTTTTAATGAGGAAGGCAGGAAAGCAGGAAAAGAGCGGTGGCTGTGAGTCTTTTCCTGCCTTCCTGCTTTCCTCATTTTAATACCCATGGAATTCGGGGCTGCTCCAGTATTGGGTTTGTCCTTGCGGTGGCGGGGGGCTTGGGGTTTCTTCGCGGCTCCATGTCCACCATCCCTACCGCTGACCTCCTGGCGCTTGATACCGACGGCATTGCTGTGCGGTTGTCAAAACTCAGGGGGTATCTTTGACGTCCCTGCTCTCGAAAACAAAATACGCACGCTCGAAGAAGCGATGGGTGCCCCGGACTTCTGGGACAACGCCGACAAGGCGCGCCAGATCTCCGAAGATGCCGCGGCGATGAAGAAAAAGCTCGAGGCCTTCCTCGATCTCGAAAGTCGCAACAAAGACGTGGTCGAAGGCGTCGCGCTGGCAAAGGAATTCGACGATGATGAACTCGCCAAGGAAGCTATCACTGGCGCGGCGAAACTGGAAAAGGACATCCGCTCCTTCGAGCTCCTCACCCTCCTGAATCGCCCTAATGACCATGCGAACTGCTACCTCGCCATCCAGGCCGGAGCCGGTGGCACCGAGGCCTGCGATTGGGCACAAATGCTCCACCGCATGTTCACACGCTGGGCAGAGAGCAAGGGCTACAAAGTCGAGACCCTCGATTGGGAGGACGGCGAAGGTGCAGGCCTGCGTTCCGCCACCGTCAAGATTATCGGGGAAAACGCCTTCGGTTTCCTCAAAAACGAGCGCGGCGTCCACCGCCTCGTACGCATCTCTCCCTTCGATTCCGCAGGGAAAAGGCACACCTCCTTCGCCTCCATCGATGCCACCCCGGAGATCGATGACAAGATCAACATCGAGATCAACGACAAGGACGTGGAAATCTCCACCATGCGCTCCGGCGGCAAAGGCGGCCAGAACGTCAACAAAGTCGAGACCGGCGTCCTCCTCCGCCACCTTCCCTCAGGCATCCTCATCAAGTCCACCGCCTCCCGCACCCAGGGCGCGAACAAAGAACTCGCCTACCAGATCCTCAAGGCAAAGCTCTTCCAGATCGAGGAAGACAAGCGCGCCGCCGAAGCCGAAGCCGCCTATGGCGAAAAAAGCGACGTCTCTTGGGGCAATCAGATCCGCTCCTACGTCTTCCAGCCCTATCAGAAAGTCCTCGACCTCCGCACCGGTGAGGAAAGCGGTAACATCCAAGACATCATGGATGGTGATATTGATGCCTTCATCGAGGCGAAGCTACGCGGGAAGGTTCGAGTAAAGGGTGGGACTGACGAGGACTGAGCCATGATTCGCTCCCTCGCCGTTCTTTTTCTCGGTGTTATTATCCCATTGTTTTTCTCTGCCTGCGAAAAATCCCGCAAAGTAGGGATTGAAATGACGCAGCTCGAACTTGCAGCCAGCTACGACGAAAGCGGTGATGTTGCACTGACCAAAGGAAACCTTACCGCAGCAAAAAACGCCTACACTGCCGCGTTCGAAATCCGCAAGAGGATGAACGTCCACGATTATGAGGACACGGAATTGCAGCGGGATCTCTCAATTAGTTACCAGAACCTTGGTAACGTGGCAGTCGAGCTGGGCAACCTCTCAGCTGCCGAAGCTGCCTACTCCGCCGGGATGGAAATAAGCGAAAGAATTGCTGCCCGAAGCCCAGAAGTAACTGAATGGCAGCGAGATCTATCCGTTGGGCACGAGAAATTGGGCGACGTTGCCCTTGCTAGGGGTGACCTCTCCTCCGCCAAAGTATTCTTCACTGCCAGTTTGGAGATTACAAAAACCATCGCGGCTCGCAATCCCGAGAATATGCAATTGCAACAGGATCTCTGCATCATCCACAACAGGCTCGGCGATATCGTGCGCGATGAGGGGGATTTCCTCACAGCAAGATCTGCCTACACCGCCGCACTGGAAATTACTGAAACTCTCGCCACACTCGACGAAGAGAACTCGGAATGGCAGCGCGCACTCTCTATCAGCCATAACAAACTCGGTGATATGTCCTATGATGAGGACGATCTCCCTGCTGCCTTGGCCGCTTATTCCTTCGCGATGAAGATTGCGAAGGAACTCGCAGCCCAGGATCCAGAGAATACAACGTGGCAGCGCGACCTTGCCATTAGCTTCGCTAAAGTCGGTAGAACAACCCTAGCTCAAGAGGATATTCCCGCCGCTAGAGCGTCCTTTTCGGCGGCTTTGGAGATTACCAGAAAACTCGCTGAGCAAGATCCGGAAAATACTCTATGGCAGCGTGATCTTTCTATATGCTACGATGATATTGGAGATATAGCATTTGCCGAAGACGACTTTGCGGCTGCGATTGAGGCCTCTTCTTCCTCTCTGGAGATAGTGAAGAGTCTGGCTGCTCGTGATCGGGAGAACGCCCAGTGGCAGCTCGATCTTGCTATGGCGCACTACAATCTTGCGATCGTCATTAGAGAAGGTGGAGCGGAAGAGGAAGCCAATGAACATTATCTGCAAAGCCACAACATACTCCAGGAAATGGTAGATACCGGGAAGCACCTATCCCCGGAAGATTTGGAATGGCTTGTGGAGCTCAAGGAAAAGCTCGGGCTGGAGTGAACTTGCTTTCGAATAGGAGGCGCTGGATTCTGCTTCGGCAGTTTTAACCCAAGTATTCTGACCCAAAACAAAAAACATTCCGCTGAGTTAACTGGGAAAATGGTATTAATTCGAATTCTCCACCTTGCGGTATTCTTTTTGATCGCTGAATAGCTCTTCTTCGTCTTTGTGTTTCAGGAAAGCTTCCTGCAGAGCCTCCGTCGTATTCAGATCATCTCCGACAAACTTCTGATTTAGCCAGCGCATGACGAGCTTGTCGTCATTGACCTCGAAGGAGGCGACCATGTACGGCCTCGGGGTGTCATCTTTCCAATCTGCAGAGCCGCCATCTGAGCCAATGGCCTTTAACTGGACGCAAGACTTGCCACCTAACTCGATTTGATAGGCGCGATAACAGATTCCGTTACCTTCGAGCGGATTACGGATCAAGTATTCCGTTTCCGAAAATTTCAGGATCAGAAAGCGCTCAGGTTTGTTATTTTTTGATCCTTCCTTCGGGACGGATTCCCATACGCCGATCAGCTCCGGTTTCACTGGGATGGTGTCTTCTTTGACAAGCGGAGCTTCGTAAATACATCCCGCCAGAAGAATAGCGCGAATAGGGTGATGATGGCGATGGGCTTCATGATAGTCCAACGTAGCAGCGGCTTCCGTCCCGCATCAAGGTGGCATTTTATGGAGCGCGGCTTTGCAAGCCGCTTTGCTGCGCTCCGGATAAGATCTTTCGCATCCGCATGGCGGGGGACGGCCTGCAGAAGGCGGCTTGCAAAGCCGCGCTCCATATTGGGACTACATAAAACGCTTCACATCGGGCGGGCGGCGGGTGATTTTTCCGAGATGAAGTCTGATCTGGAAGCGTATCTGAGGGTCGCAAGGTATCGTGTGGATCGGGCGTTGGATGCTTGGCTGCCGGGTAAGGGAGATGCGCCGGGTTCGATCCACGAGGCGATGCGGTATTGTGTGTTCGCGGGGGGGAAGATGCTGAGGCCGGTGCTGTGCCTTGCTGCTTCGGATGCTTGTGGGGGAGCGCGAGAGTTGGCGGTGCCGGCGGCTTGTGCGGTGGAGTTGATGCATACTTACTCGCTGGTGCACGATGATCTGCCGTGCATGGATGACGATGATTTGCGCCGGGGGCGGGCGACTTGTCATAAGGTTTATGGGGAGGGGATGGCGGTGCTGTGCGGGGATGCGCTGCTGACGGAGGCGTTTGCGGTGCTGGCGAAGGCGGAGGGGACGGAGCGGTATGGGGTGGGTGAGATGGTGGCGGAGCTGGCGTTGACGGGGGGGAGCAGGAGGTTGATCGGCGGGCAGGTGCTGGATCTGGAGGGTGAGGGGAAAAGGCTCTCGCTCGAAGAGCTGGTGAAGATCCATGAGGCGAAGACGGCGGCGCTGCTGGCTTGCTCGGTGCGGCTTGGTGGGATGAGTGCAAATGCGACGCGGGAGGAGCTGGAGGCGTTGACGGTTTTCGGGAATTCGCTGGGGCTGGCGTTTCAGGTGATCGACGATATTTTGGATGTGACGCAGACGACGGAGAAGTTGGGGAAGACGGCGGGGAAGGATGCGGCGGTGGAGAAGGCGACTTATCCGGCGGTGATGGGGCTGGAGGAATCCCGGAAGGAGGCGGTGCGTCTGACGGGGGTGGCGCTGGATGCTTTGGCGATTTTCGGGGAGAAGGGGACGGGTCTGCGAGAGATTGCGGAATGGATGTTGGTGAGGGATTACTGAGTTTTAGTTGATAAGGGGGGCGGGATGGGGCTAGGTCTGCGTATCAAAAAGCGATCTTTCAGTTTCATGTTGGCGAGGCGGTATCTGAACCCGCGCCGTGCAGTCCTTTCTTCCTTCACTCTCATCTCACTGGTGGGTGTGATGCTGGGGGTATTGGTGCTTGTAGTGGTGATGGCGGTGTTCGCGGGATTGGAGCGCGATGTGAAGGATAGGCTGCTTGGATTCACCCCGCATATTTTGGTGAGGCCGCTGGTGCCGATTGCTCCTGGTGAGGAGGATGCGGATACGCCGGGCTGGCAGGTACTGGCGGCGGAGGCTGCGAAAATAAAAGGCGTGGCTGCGGCGACGGCATACGTTTCCGATAACGTGATCTTGGATGTGGAGTCCTGGCAGAGGCCGGTGAGCTTCCGTGGCATCGATACCACGGATGCGGCGCAGGTGAAGGGCGTGGAGGACATGCTGGATATGGAGGGTTACCCGGATTCCACGGCGGATATGGGAATCGATGACAGGGCGGTGATTTCCTCGATCATCGCGGCGCAGTTCCAGCTGCAGGTGGGGGACACGATGCGGCTCTATTCGACGCGGAATTTCGAGGGAGTGATGGATGCCTACAAGGCGACGGAAAATCCGGTGGTGCGCGAGGCATATCCTGAGGAATGGGCGCTGGCGAAAAAGATCTTCGGGCGTGAGTGGCAGAAGGACGGTGAGATTTTCATCGCGCCTTCCGAAGAACTTTTTGATGTCTATCCGGCGCTGGAGTTTCTTTACAATGAGGAAATTCGCGAGCCGGAGAGAGAGCTTTTGGAAGACCTTTTGAGTGCGCTGGGTGAGCGGATTCGTGAGGAAGATGAGCCGGAGGGTATCGTATTCTTCCGCTACACTGCGGCGGTGAAAGCCGATATCGATGAGGCTTTCAAGGCGCTTTCCGAAACGGATCAGGAGAAGCTGGATGGGGAGATCTTGAAGGGATTAAAGGGGCTGGTGCTGCCTAAGGAGGCAGTGGTGGTGGGAATCTATGCAGGCTCGCAGATGGTGATGACGCCGGATCTGTTCATGCCGCTGCCGCTTTCGCAGGATCTTGCGGGGCTAGGGGATCAGGTGCAGGGCATTGCGCTTCGCTTGGATGAGCCTTACGACGCAGACAAGGTGGCGGTGGAGGTGCGGAAGAAATTCGGCGGCGACAACTACGTGGAGACTTGGGGCGAACAGTACGAGGCGTTCTTCCTTTTGATCAATCAGCAGCGGGTGATGATGTATTTCGCACTGTCGTTCATTGTGCTTGTATCTGCGTTCTCGATGATGGCGGTGATGTTCACGGTGACGATCCAGAAGAAACGTGAGATCGGCGTGATGAAGGCGTTGGGTGCGGCACCGGGGCAGATTGTGCGAGTTTTCCTGTATCAAGGGATGCTGCTTGGCTTGCTCGGTGCGCTACTTGGCGTGGGGCTGGGCCGGGTGGTGATCGAGTTCCGTGGTGTGGTGCAGGAAGGGATGAGGGCGTTGGGCTTCGATCCGTTTTCCGCCTCGCTCACCGGCTTCGGAGTTATCCCCGCCTACAACAATCCGGTTGAGCAATTGGCGATCGGTTTCATCGCCTTTGTGTTGTGCTCGCTGGCGGCTCTGGTGCCGGCGTTCTTCGCGGCGAGGAGTGATGCGGCCAAATCTTTGAGGAACCTCTGAATATGGATATCTGGAGAATTGTTGGTGGTAAGCGCTCAGGGCCCTACCCGGATTATGAGATCCGCGGGATGATCGAACAGGGTGGAATGGAAGCGGATGAACGAGTCTGGCACGAGGGGCTCGATGAATGGGTGCGGGTGGATCAGGTGGGGATTTTCAAAGAGATTTTCGAGAAGAAGGCGATGGTGAAGCCGCCTCCGTTGCCCAAAGAGCCAGTAGAACTCGGCGAGGGTGCTGTGCTGGTAAAAACGAAGATTCATCTGACCCGGCGTTTCTTTGCGCGGTGGATGGATCTCTTCGTCTATGGAGCGCTTTGGTGGCTAGCACTTTATTTCGGCGGGCGGGATCTGGGCGTCGCATCGATGAATCCATGGCTGATGTTTATCATGTATATTCCTTGGTTTGTCCTAGAGGCATGGCTGATTCATCGCTTTGGCACCACACCGGGGAAATGGCTTATGGGGCTATCGGTGAGCAACGACGATGGCTCGGCGCTGAGCCTCAAGGAATCGATTTGGCGCTCAATGCGAGTGCTGGTGACAGGCATTGGATTCGGATGGAGATGGCTTTCACCGCTTTGCCAGACGATGAGTTGGTTCACGGCGAGGCGCATCGGAAAACCGGTGTGGGACTACCTAGGCGGGCACAAAGTTACCGCGACTGAGCTGAATCCGTTCAAACTGATGGGATTGATCGGTGGATTTTTCGCTGCGATGATGCTGCAGTTTTCGATTCTAGGGCCTTATATGGAGAAGGTGGTCGTGGAGCAGCATCCCGGAATGGCGAAAGATTACGAGCTATGGCACAAATTTTACCTGCCGAAGCGGTAGGAGCGTTATTCACCCCGAGACGGGGCTTGCACGGCCTGCCGCGCGAGACGCGGCAGCTACGAATCAGCCTCTGCGTTCCTCTTCTTCGAGGAAAAGCTCGGCAAGGCGGAAGCAGCGGCGTGCAAGATCGCGGGCATCGTTGTCTCCAATGAGGGCGACGCCTTCTTCACTGACTTCAGCGAGATAAATCTTCCAAGCCTTTTTGGCGGCTTTTTCTGGATCGACGTTGCTACGCGCTTTCTTCTTTTGCTGGCTTCTTCCCTGATCGCGAGAGTGTTTTTCGTCATCTCCTTGGCTTTGGGAATCGCCGTCACCGAGATTGATGGTTTCCTCGTCGGATGAATCTTTGGAGGGCTTCTTGCCCCGACGGCGGCGGTTGTTTCGCTTCTGCTCGGGCTTGTTATCGCTTTCGTCGTCAGAAGAGCCTTCGTTTTGAGGGCTGGGTTCTTCGCTGGAAGCAGCCTCGGATTCCTGAGTAGCTTTCTTTTCTTGCGCGGTTTTTCGCGGATTTTTGTTCGAGATACGGCGGACTTTAGGTTTCTCGAATTCTTCGGTGGGCGCTTCTTCAGGGGAAGGGATGGAATCGTCAGACATTTATAGAAAATAGGGACAGGAGCTCAGTTTGAGCGCCTAGGTGTATGTTTTGAAGCTCGGAGGGGCAGAGCCGATCAGAAGTTGGAGACGTTGTCGCCTTCTTTGGTTTCGCTCCCATCGGGGCCGGCCGAAATCAGGTCGAAATCCGGATTCCTTGCGGAGGCGTTGGAACCAAGAACGTAGATGTATTCGCGAGCCCAAGGATCAATGATGGTGACGTTGGCACCTGTGCCAAGCGTCCAGCCTTGTTTGTTGTTTAAAGGGTCGAGTTCCGCGAGGTAGATTTTCTCCTGTGGATCTTTGCTTGCGCCTTCCCAGTAGAGGGCTTGATAGAGTCCATTGCTCGTAGTGACATCCGGATAATCGCCGTTATCGAGTTTGTATTCCTCGATGGCTTTTTCGAGCAGCTTGATCTGGATTTCTGCGGTGCTGAAACTCTGTTTCTTGGTGACGTATGAGAAACCGCCGAAGCTAATGGCCGCGAGGATGGCAATGATCGCCATAACGACGAGCAGTTCAATGAGGGTAAAGCCCTTTACGTTTTGTCGTTGGGAAATGGTTTTCATGGTTTTTGATGGGGTTTGCCGATCCAGACGAATACAATCTACACTAGAAAAAGCATTTTTACAGGCAGTTTCCTGTTACGCCTCGCTCATCGTGGTGATCATCTTGATGAGCGGAAGGAAAAGCGCGAAGACGATGGCACCCACAACGAGTGCGAGGACGACGATCATGATGGGCTCGAGGATGGATGTGAGCGCAGTAACGGCGTTGTCCACCTCGTCATCATAGACATCGGCGACTTTGAGGAGCATTTCCGGGAGTTGCCCGGTTTCTTCACCCACGTCCACCATGGAGATGACCATGTTTGGGAAAACGCCACTGGAAGAGAGAGGGGTGACGATGGATTCACCTTCTTTGACCGCCTCATGGACTTTGGAAATGGCCTCTGAGATGACGACGTTGCCTGCGGTGTCACGAGTGATGTTGAGAGCCTGGAGGATGGGGACACCGGAGGTGACGAGGGTGCCGAGTGTGCGTGCGAAGCGGGACACGGCGGATTTGCGCTGGATGTCACCGAAGATGGGTAGGTGGAGCTTCAGTTTGTCGATGATCATGCGACCACCTTTGGATTTACCCATGGCATTGAAACCGGCGTAAGCGACGGCAGCGACAATGAAGAGCCAGACGACGTTCGGAATACCGAAGGTGAGGGCGAGGCAGAATTCTGAGAATCCGAAGACGATTTGTGAAATCAAGGGGAGTTCCGAATCCGAGTCTGCGAACATCTGCTTGAATTTCGGAACAATGACGACCATTAGGAATACCATGATGGCGACCGCGATGAACATGACGATGGCCGGGTAGACCATGGCGGAGACGATCTTGTTCTTCAGTTTCTGGGCTTTTTCCTGATACTCAGCGAGACGGTTGAGGACGACTTCAAGAACACCGCCTAGTTCACCGGCTTTGACCATGTTCACGAAGAGCTTGTTAAAAATCTTCGGGTGCTGGGCGAGGGACTCGGAGAAAGTTGAACCGCCTTGGACGGAATCGGCGAGGGCATCAATGGTCGTTTTAAGTGCCGGGTTTGGTTCCTGCTTGCCGAGGACGGTAAGCGAGCGGAGAAGGGGGAGGCCGGAATCGATGAGGGTGGCGAGCTGGCGTGTGAAGACCATGAGCACCTTTGGTTTAATCGAGGTCTTAGCCTTGCCGATGCTCATATTCAGGCCTTTGCCTTTGGCAGAGGATTTCTTCGCAACAGCTTTCTTGCCGGCGGCTGGCTTGCCTTTGCCTTCCTCAAAGATCTGTGTGGTGTAGAGGCCTTTTGAGCGGAGATTTTGAACGGCTTCCGCTTCGGATGCTGCGGCAACTGTGCCTTCGGTTTGCTCTCCTTTTGCGTCTAGTGCGGTGTAATTGAAATTGGCCATGGGATTTTAGTGAAGAATATCTCCAAATAGAAATGGATAGAGAAGGGTTTGGCGATTGGAAAAATAGAGTTTTTCTTTGAAAAGGTTTCAGTGTCAGGGATTTGAGAAAGGCGTATTAGGTGTATTTCAGGACTTCCTCAATGGTGGTTTTGCCGAGGTAAATGTTGCGCAAGCCGTCTTCGCGGAGGGTATGCATGCCTAGCTCGATGGCCTTTTGCTTGAGGACAACGGATGGTG
Source organism: Akkermansiaceae bacterium (assembly GCA_030725745.1). Taxonomy (GTDB): domain Bacteria; phylum Verrucomicrobiota; class Verrucomicrobiia; order Verrucomicrobiales; family Akkermansiaceae; genus Luteolibacter. Next base: position 18,730 of record JANRFH010000009.1, on the reverse strand, counting down.
CGCGGTTGGTGATGAGCTCGCGGATGGGCTCTGTGATGTTGAGCAATTCGTAAAGTCCGGCACGGCCTTTATAGCCGGATTGGCCGCAGACGTCACAGCCGGCTCCAGTGAAGAATTGTTTGTCACCGAGCTCGTGTGGAGAGACTCCGAGCTGGGCGAGAATGCTTTCGGAAGGCTCGTAGGGGGTTTTGCATTCCTTGCAGATTGTCCGGACGAGGCGTTGTGCTAGGACTCCCTCCAGCGAGGCTGCGACGAGGAATGGCTCGCAACCCATATCGATGAGACGAGTGACGGCACCCGGGGCGTCGTTGGTGTGGAGGGTGGAGAGGACAAGGTGGCCTGTGAGTGCTGCTTGGATGCCGATGGTGGCGGTGTCCTTGTCTCGCATTTCCCCGATCATGATGCGGTCTGGATCCTGACGGAGGAAGGCGCGGAGGATGCGGGGGAAATCGAGGCCGATGTTTTCGTTGATTGGGATCTGAATGATGCCGTCGATGTCATACTCTACGGGATCCTCTGCAGTGAGGAGCTTGGCATCGATGGTGTTGATGCGACGCAGGCCGGCGTAGAGGGTGGTTGTTTTACCAGCTCCGGTGGGGCCTGTGACGATGAAGATTCCGTTGGGCTTCTCGATGGTCTCGCCGATGTATTCGTAAATGTCATCAGGCAGGCCGAGATTTTCCAAAGAGAGGTTCACCGAGGAGCGGTCTAGAACCCGGAGCACGACGGACTCGCCGTGGTGGGTGGGGAGGGTGGATACACGCATGTCCACCTGTTTCTCGCCGACCTGCTTGACGATACGCCCGTCCTGCGGGATGCGTTTTTCGGCGATGTTCATGTTCGCCATGACCTTCACGCGGGAGATGATGGGAAGAGCGAGGTGGATTGGCGGCGGAGCCATTTCATAGAGCGCGCCATCGACCCGGTAGCGAATCTTGAAGTCTTTCTCGAATGGCTCAAAGTGGATGTCCGAGGCTTTTTCCTTGATTGCCTGATAGAGGACGAGATCTACGTAACGAATGATAGGCGCTGAGTTTGCTTCTGCCTCAGCGTTGGAGGGATCGAAGTTCTTCGCATCGTTATCGAGCTGGGAGAGGATGTCATCCATCGCTCTGCCTTCGCCGCCGTAGCATTCGTTGATCTTGGCCTCGACGAGGTAGTCTGGTGCGACGACGACGACGATTTCCCGACCGAGTGCGAAGCGGAGATCTTCTACGGTCTGGGGGTTTAACGGATCGACGAGGGCTAGGTGGAGGCCTTGGTCGTCGAAGTTGACGGGGAATGCTCCGTGGAGGCGAGCGGTGCCTGCGGGGACGAGATCGAGGAGAGCGGAAGGTGGAACCCAGTCCTTGATATCTACGACGGTGGTTCCGAGTTCTGAAGCGACGACTGGCCAGACGTCATCACGGGATTGAATGACCTCGAAATCTGCGAGGAGTTCGGGAACGGTTTTCCCGCTGTTTTCAATCTCATCGGTGATTTCTTGTGCGAGCGAGGCATCGATCAAGCCACGGGATTGGAAAAGGTCTAGCAGTTGGCGGTTGTCCATTTGGTCGGAAGAGAAATTTTAAGTTTTAAACTTTAAACCTCAATGAAGAGGTCTGATTTGAACCGTGATGTCGGTAGTTGTTTTTGTCTTAAATTTGAGGTTTAGGGTTTAAAGTTTAGAGTTTTTTAGTCGGCGTCGCCCATGGTGGCGTGGACGACTTCGCCGCCGGAGGTGAGGCCGGCGAGGACTTTGCGGATGCCGTCTTCGCGGAGTGTGCGCATGCCTAGTTCGCGGGCGCGGCGGCGGAGCTGGCCGGTGGTTAGCTCGCCGTTGATCATGGAGCGCACTTCGTCGTCGATGTTGAAAAGTTCGAAGATGCCCATACGGCCACGGAAGCCGTTGCCGCGGCATTTTTCGCAGCCGACTGGGCCGTAGATGGATGCTTCTGCGGTGCGTGAGGCATCGAGGTGGAGGGCGCGCATTTCCTTTTCGGTAAGCTCGGCGGGAGCCTTGCAAATTGGGCAGAGCTTGCGGACGAGGCGCTGGGCGAGGATGGAGCGGACAGCGGAGGCGATGAGGAAGGGTTTCACACCGATGTCCGAGAGACGGGCGACGGCGGAGGGAGCGTCGTTCGTGTGGAGGGTGGAGAAAACCAAGTGACCGGTGAGGGATGCGTTGATGGCGATGTTGGCGGTTTCCGCATCCCGAATTTCCCCGATCATGATGATGTTCGGTGCCTGGCGGAGCATGGCGCGGAGGGCGTTTCCGAAGGTCATGCCGATGTCAGCCTTGACCATGACTTGGTTGATGCCGGGTAGCTCATACTCGACCGGGTCCTCAACGGTGATGATCTTTTTGTCGGGTTTGTTGATGACGTTGAGGCAGGCGTAGAGTGTGGTGGTTTTACCCGAGCCTGTGGGGCCGGTGACGAGGATGATGCCGTCCGGCAGGCCGAGGAGTTGCTCGAACTCAGCTTGGTCATCGGAAAAGAAGCCGAGCTCGGGTAGGCCGAGGAGGAGGGCGGTCTTATCGAGGATACGCATGACGATGGACTCGCCGTGGTTTGAAGGGACGGAGGATACCCGGAGGTCGACTTCCTTGTCGCCCATTTTGAGCTGGATACGGCCGTCTTGTGGGAGGCGTTTCTCGGCGATGGACATGCTGCCGCTCATGACCTTGAGGCGGGCAATGATGGCTGGGAGCAGTTTTTTCGGGTGTGTATCGACGTGGACGAGCTTGCCGTCCATGCGGTAGCGGATGCGCACAGAGGTTTCGAGCGGCTCGATGTGAATGTCGGATGCGCGGAGGCGAAAGGCCTCGGTGAGCATTTGCTGGACGAGCCGGATGATGGGGGCGTCTCCAGTTTCTGCACCGGCTTCACTATCTCCGGTGGATACGGAGAAAATCGGTTCTTTGGGGCCGTCTCCGGATTCCCCGGAAGAATAGAACTGCGAAAGGTGGGAATTGATGTCGCTGAGGGCGGCGCAGGTCAGGTTTAGTTCGCGCCCGATGACAAGTGGCAGGCTGTCGAGCATTTCGAAATCGAGAGGATCTGCAACTGCGATGGAAAGTAACAAGCCGTCGTCGTGGAATGGGATAACGCGGTAGCGGCGGGCGATGTCTTCTGGGATAGAGGCGAGGATGTCCGGATCCATCGGGTAGTCCTCAAGCTCGACGAATGCCATGCTGGCGTTTGCGGCGAGAGTTTCAGCTACCTGTTTCTCGGTCAGGGTCTTGCTTGTCAATAGATGCTCAATGATTCCTTTGCCGCCGGGAATAGATTCACGAGCTTGGTGGATCTGTTCTTCCGAAATGGTGCCGGATTCGATGAGTAGTTCGGTGAGATAATCTTCGTTTGAAAACACGGGGATTTTTTCTTGAAAGGGATTAAGGCGCAGCTGCCGGTGATACCCGGCGCATTGCTACGATCTGAAGATGGTCAAATGGCCTTAGAGTGTCAACAAGCCACGTGAGAAAGGATTGCATTGTTTTTGGTAGGCCAATGCGTTAGGCGCTCATCGCACTTGTCTCAATACTCGGAAATGAGCGGCTGCTTCGATGAAATGAGTGTCTCCTGAGTGGATGTGGGGCCTTATAAAATCAGAAAAATCAATCGCTTCGTCGGATTGTAGGTCGCTCTCTGTCCAGTGTGCGAGGTCGCTGAAATTCACATCCGCAGTGATATCCTGCATGCCGGGATTTGAGTATATCTCATTGCCCACGCGGCGCTGATGGAGGAAATAGGCGCGCAACGAGCCTTTGGGTTGGCGGTGATAGAGCTTATCTGCGGTGTCACCATAGTCGATGGTTAGCATCGCTCCTTTTTGCCATAGAGGCATCCATGATTTTAGCCAGAGACGGTAGGAATCGTGAATTTCGATACGTTGTCCGATGAGGTGATCGATTTTAAAAATGGAAGATGGTGGCAGTTCGGCAGGCGGGAGCAAGATCTCACGAGGGTGTGTCCCGGAGGAATCGACGGCGATTTCTTGCCAGTCGGTGAGGGATTTCTCGTAGAGGCGGACGGGGAAGGCATCCACAAGTTCGTTGGAATAGATGATGGCATTTCCGGAGCAAGCAGCGAGCGCGGTTTGAAGGCTTGTGTGGTAAAAGGCTTTTTTTCCTAAAGTCTCTTTCTGTTGTGCCGCGAGGGCGGGTGAGGACTCGACGAGATGTAGATTGGTGCGTAGGCGGGTGAGTAGGGGCAGCTTCTGAAAAACCTGAGAGGCGAGGGTTCCGAGGCCTGGCCCTACTTCTATGAGATCACGGCATTTGTGTTTTTTGAGTGCGCTTTCTGCCCATCTTGCGATGGCGGCGGCTGGAGCTTCCGATAGCTGGGGCGCGGTGGTGAAATCTCCTCTGGTTCCAATGCTCTTGATATTCCGGGCATAGTAGCCGCGGGTAGGATCGTGAAGGCAGCGCTGCATGAAGCGCTCGAAGGTTTCCACGTTCACGAGTTCCTGCATCATGGTGAAGTGTGCGAGATGGACGCGATGCCGTGAAACGAAAAAACCGCAGCCTTGCGGGCGTGCGGTTTTTTGAAATTAGAAGCGAGGAAGCTTACTTCGCAGCTGCGGTGCGTGCCTTGCGGATGAAGCTGTTCACGGTTTCGGAAGGCTTTGCGCCGACGGAGAGCCATTTGTCTGCTTTCGCGAGATCAATCTCGTAGTTGGTGCCTTCAACGAGGGGGTCGTAGGTGCCGATTTGTTCGATGTAACGTCCGTCACGGCGCTTACGGCAGTCAACGGCGACGATTTTATAGTAAGGGCGGTCTTTGGTGCCCTTGCGGTTGAGACGGAGAGAAACTGACATAATGTGACGTGTTGCGGGTTGCCCCTTTTCGGGCGGGCGCGGAGGTTGCTTCAATTTTCCAAGGACGACAAGCGAATTCTTAGGCTCTTTTTGAGGTTATTTTGATCTGAAATGGAAGTCGTGGGCAAAAAAGAACCCGGAGGCATAAGCCACCGGGTTTTGAAGGTATTTAGACCGATTCCGATTAGAAGCTCTGAGTGCGGGAATACCTGTAGTAGCATTCTGCTCCGAGCTGTGGTGGGAACTCCGAAAGGCCGTCATTGACGTTCATGTCCATACGTCCGTCTTGGCCGCAAGCTTCGTAAGGTGGCTTGAAGGTGCCGCGATAGGTAGGGCAGGTGAAAGTGAAGAGCTCGTAGAATCCGTAGCCGAGGCGGCGGAATGCACGGCTTGTGCCATCGATCGCGCCGTAAGACCAACCAGCGTTGCTGCCGGATTCATTTTTACGGACGATTTGCTCTGGGATTTCCAAGAAGCCGTAGAGGATATTGCTGACCCCACGTCCGAGCTTGCGAGCGGAGGTGTATTGGGATCCTGGAGGTGCGTGGATGTCACCGGCGGCAAAGCCTGCGAGAACGATGAACGCGGAAGCGGTAACAAGGAGTTTTTTCATGCTTGGACTAGGTTAGGAAAACGGAATGACCCTTGGCAAGGAGAAGTTCAGCGTTTTTTAATTAGAGTTCGAAAGATAGCACCCTGAGGATGCCGGGGGTTTCACGGAGGGTTTTCAAAAGGGCTACGGTTGGCTCGTTGTCTACTTCGATGACGGTGACAGCGGTCTTTTTCTCCTTGTTGCGGGAGAGTGCCATGTTGGCGATGTTGACCTGTGCCTCGCCGAGGGCGGAGCCGATGACACCGACAATGCCGGGGCGGTCGTCGTTTTCTACGAAAAGGAAACGTCCGCTTGGGTTGGTTTCCACGTAGTGGCCAGCGATGTGAACGATGCGTGCGGAGCTTCCGTAGAAGGTGCCTGCGACGGTGGTCGTCTCGCTTCCCTTGATGGCTGTGACCTCGATGAGTTCGGTGCAGTTCGTGGAGAGAGCAACGGTGGACTCGGTGATCTTGATTCCGAGCGCCTTGGCGACTGCGGGCGCATTGATAAGGTTTACCTGTGCCTCATTGCTGGCGGCGGCTAGATAGCCGACGAGGATCTGGCGGGTGACGAGTTCGGTATCCATTTCGGAAACGGGGCCGAGGTAGGAAACGCGGATGGAGTCGCACTGGGCGGGGGCGATCTTGGAAATGAGTTTCCCGAGCGAGGAGGCGAGGTCGAGGTAAGGGCCTACGGATTCCAAGGTCTTCGCGTCGAGGTTCGGCATGTTGACCGCGTTGCGGATTTCCCCGGTCATGAGGAAGTCTTTGATCTGGATGGCGACCTCGATGCCGACGTTTTCCTGAGCCTCTGCCGTGGATGCACCGAGGTGGGGGGTGAAGACGGTCTTTTTCGCGGAAAAGAGCGGGAAGTCTGCCGGTGGTGGCTCGACTTCGTAAACATCGAGCGCGATGCCTGCGAGGTGACCGGCATCGATGGATGCCTTGGCAGCTGCTTCATCGACGAGTCCGCCGCGTGCGCAGTTTACGATGAGTGCGCCGGGGTTCATGAGGGCGATGGTTTTCGCATTCATGATGTGCTTGCTCTCCGGTGTCATCGGGATGTGGAGGGTGACGACATCCGCGCCGGTGAGGGCGATTTCAGCAGTCTCTGCGAGCTCCACTTTCAGCGACTGTGCGCGTGCGGCGGTGAGGAAAGGATCGTAGGCGACGACGGTCATGCCGAAGGCCTGGGCGCGTTTCGCGAATTCTGTGCCGATGCGGCCCATGCCGAGGATGGCGAGACGCTTGCCGAACATTTCCACGCCTCCATAGATCTTGCGATCCCAGCGACCAGCGACCATCGAGCAATGTGCGGGGCCGATGTTGCGAGCGAGCGAGAGCATCAGGGCGAAGGCGTGCTCTGCGGTGGAAATGGTATTTCCGGAAGGCGTGTTCATGACGACGACTCCGTGGTCGGTGGCAGAGTCGCGATCGATGTTGTCCACGCCCACGCCGGCGCGGCCGATGGCTTTGAGGTTCTTCGCTGCTGCGAAAACGGCGGGGGTGACTTTTGTTTCCGAGCGGATGACGAGGCCGTGGTATTCACCGATGACTTCGAGAAGCTCCTCGGGAGACATCCCGGTCTTTACATCGACGGTGATGCCTTCGGCGGAGCGCAGGGCTTCAACACCTTTTTCAGAAATGGGATCGGATACGAGGACTCGGTAGCTACTCATGGGGCGCCCTCGGTAGATGAGAAGTCGCTTGCTGGCAAGAGGAAGCGGCGGGAATCCCGTGTGACGCAGTGGACACGGTTTTTCCTGTCGTTTTAGAGAGGATTTGTTCATTTATTAGGGATGAAATTCACAGAAATCGCTTTCACCGCCTATCCCGCCACGAATCTTGCCGAATCGCGCGCTTTCTATGAGGGTGTCCTTGGGCTGAAGGCGGCGGATGTTTTTGCCGAGGGAGAGGAGCACGGATGGGTCGAATATGAGATCGGTGCGCATGTGCTCGCTATCGGCAAAACGGAGGGAATGAAGCCGAGCCCGGACGGCCCGAGCTGTGGCCTGGAGTGTGAGGATTTTGATGAAACGATCGCCGGGCTCAGGGCTGCGGGTGTGACCTTTTCCATGGAGCCCTTTGAAACTCCCGTCTGCCGCATGGCGATGGTGCTCGATCCCGCCGGGAACGTGCTCATCATCCACAAGCGCAAACCCGGGCATGGCTGAAGTATGAATAAGTAAGAAACGATCAACTATGTAGAATTTCCGTCCCGTGATCTGGAGGTGGCGGCACGCCAGTCTATTTCTCATGCGAGGATTGTGCGACAGAGGAAGCCCGCGTGGCTGCTGCTGGTGGACAGGTTGTGAAAGGTAAATCCCCCATCGGCGAATACGGCTTCACCTCCCTAGTGGGCGATACCGAAGGGAACATGATCGGTCTGCACTCGTTGGTATGAATCGGTTGGTGGCATGACTCAACTGTTGGCTTGGCATTGACGCGGGTGATAATGTCTCCCCGTGCTTCACTGGTTTTCAGAAGGGAAATTCCCATTGTATCTCGCGCCGATGGCGGGAGTGACAGATCTCATTTTTCGCCGCATCTGCAAGGAGATGGGGGCAGATGTGATGGTGACGGAGTTTGTCAGTGCGGAGGGGATCATGCAGGCGGATGACCGGACTCGGAAATACACGGAGTTTGACGAGGGGCAGAGGCCGGTGGGGGTGCAGCTTTTTGGTGCAGATGGGGAACGGATGGGTGAGGCAGCGCGGAAGATCATCGACAAGGGCTTGGCGGGCAGGATTCCGGATTTCATCGATATCAATTTTGGTTGTCCGGTGAACAAGGTGGTTTCTCGAAATGGGGGTTCGTCCTTGTTAAGAGATTGCCCGTTGCTGGCGAGTGTGGCGGGTGGGGTTCACAAGGCGGTGGGGATGGATGTGCCGGTGACGGCGAAGATCCGCATTGGCTGGGATGCTGACAGTGTGAATGCGGTTGAGGTGGCGAAGACGTTGGAAGATTGCGGGATGCAGGCGATCGCGGTGCACGGGCGGACGCGGGCGCAGGGCTACTCGGGAGAGGCGGATTGGGAGGTGATTGATGCGGTGGCGCGTGCGGTGAAGGTGCCGGTGATTGGAAACGGAGATATTTCTTGTGGGGAGGATCTGGCGAAACGGAAGCGTGAGACCGCGGTGTCCGGGGTGATGATTGGGCGTGCGGCTATGCAGAACCCGTGGGTTTTCCGCGAGGCGAAGTATTTCCTAGAAACGGGGAATGTGATGGATCCGGTGCCGCTGGAGGAGCGGTGGGAGCTGATATTGAGGCATTGCCGGATGGCGGTGGAGAGCAATCGCTATGGAAACGAGCGGCAGACGCTGACGGCGATGCGCGGGCGGTTGATGGCGTATTGCAAAGGATTTCCCGGAGCGAAAGATCTGCGCCAGAAGCTTTGTCAGGTGGACTCGGTGGCTTCGGTGGAAGGGTTGGCGGAGCTTTCGCTTTCCGTGCGGTTGGAGGCTGCCGATACAATTGTATGAGAAAGCCAATGCTATTCATCCAGTGCCTTGTCCTTCTCCATGCGCTGCTGCCGGATGCGGTGGCAGCGGAGCAAAAGGGGCCAAACGTGCTGTTCATCGCCATGGACGACCTGAACGACTGGATCGGGTGCATGGGAGGAAACGCGCAATCCATCACACCAAATCTCGACCGGCTCGCGGCAAGCGGCACACTTTTCACCAACGCTCACTGCCCTGGCGCGGCCTGCAATCCTTCCCGGACGGCGGTCATGTCTGGCCTCTCGCCACATGTCTCCGGACTCTACGAAAACTCGCAGAACATGCGCGAAGTCCTGCCCGATGCGGAGCTCATGCCCTCGCATTTCCGCAGCCACGGCTACAAGGCGCTCGGTGCGGGTAAAATCCTCCATTACGTCATCGATGCGAGGTCATGGGACGAATATTTCCCCGCAAAAGAATCCGAGATGCCTCTACCGCGTACCCTTTATCCGGAGAAGCGCCCGGTTAGCCTGCCCCGTGCCGGCGAGTGGCAGTATGTCGAGACCGATTGGGCTGCCCTGGATGCGACTGATGAGGAGTTCGGGGGCGATTGGCTGGTCTCGGAATGGGTGGGCGATCAGCTCGGGAAAAAGCACGACCAGCCGCTTTTCCTGGCCTGCGGGATCTACCGTCCGCATGAACCGTGGTTCGTCCCCGCGAGGTATTTTGAGCCATTTCCTCTCGAAAGCATCAAGCTCCCGCCCGGTTACAAAGAGGATGATCTCGACGACCTTCCTCCTGCCGGAAAGAAAGCTGGGCCAAACCGCTACTTCGAGCACATCCGCAAGCTAGGCCAGTGGCGGAAGGCGATCCAGGGTTATCTCGCCTCGATCCATTTCGCGGATGCGATGCTCGGACGGGTTCTCGATTCGCTTGAGAAAGGGCCTAACAAGGACAACACGATCGTGGTTCTCTGGAGCGACCACGGCTGGCAACTCGGCGAAAAACAGCATTGGCAAAAGTTCACCGCGTGGCGCGCCGTCACCCGTGTGCCACTGATGATCCGTGTGCCGCCATCCGTTTCCCCTGTGCTTCCGGGTGGAACCAGCATCGGATCCGTTTGCGATCAGCCGGTGAACCTGCTGAGCCTGTATCCTACACTTGCTGGGCTCGCAGGAATCCCCGGTAAACCGGATAACAGCGGCCCGGATCTCCTCCCTTTGCTGAAAGATCCCGAATCCGCATGGGATTTTGTCTCCATCACCCATCTGGCTACCCCGGGAAGCTATGGACTGAGTGCAAGAGGCTGGCGCTACATACACTACGCCGGTGGCGATGAAGAATTGTATGACATTGCCAAAGATCCTTTCGAGTGGGTCAACCTCGCAGGAAAAACGGAACATAAGGACAAACTCACAGAGTTGCGTAGGATGGCTCCAACGGAATTTGCCCCGCTTGAATCCAAGAGGTGACCAGTGATTGGGTAAAGTGAATCGAGTTGCCCGGCGCGGACAATATGGCTAAACCGGGCACATGATAAATTCAGGAAATTTCTCCGCGCGCCTTCTCGTCGCTACTATTGGACTTGCCGTATCCGGCTGTATGGGTTTCTACGGGACACGCAGTACTTACGGCGGTTCAGGTTCCGGTGCGGATGTGAACGGTGCGGAAGTTTCGATGCAGGTGAAGCCCGAGGGAACGAGTGGTGGATCTTATGCAGTGAGTGCGATGGTAGTGGGCGTGGGTGTAGCGAATCTTGATGGGCCTTTCCGTTGGCGCATCGAGGCAGAAGGCAAGGAGGGCGTGCACGAGGCGCTATACGTGACACGCATCCGGACGAAGACTTCGGTGACGAAGCGGGATGAGGTTTATCCGGATAAATGGCTGGGTGAGAAAATCCCTTTTGCGAAAAAACAGAGCTACCCGGACGGGGTGGTGTAGGCGGTTTTTGAGATCCCGGGTAGGCTGGAGGTGAAGCCGAAAGAAGACGGGGCACTGGAGGTGCTGGTGGATGTCACCATCCAGGCAAACGGTAGGCGCGTGGGGAAGACGGTGAAATTTTCCCTAGATCCGGCGAGCAAAGATGACCGCGAGGTAATTTTCCTGCCTGCGGAGATTGTCTCAAGCGTCGGCAAACCGATGAGCGAGTGGGAGGAAGAAGGCTGGGACGAATAAAATGGAAGGGAAAAAGAAAACGATCCCGGGAGGGGGGATGAGTGGGGGGAACTCAATCCCAGGATCGTTTCTTTGTTTTTCCTTTATGGGGAAAGGATGGAATGTCCCCGGATCGGGGGGAGGTGAGCCTTTGTGGGGGGGAACTAGGCTCATCCGGGGTCATTCCGGTTTTCCTTATTGGGGGAAATCAGGGTGTGTAGGTGGCAGCATCAATTTGCATGGC
>JANRFH010000009.1:0-7400 GCA_030725745.1 Akkermansiaceae bacterium | reverse complement strand
TTTTCCTTATTGGGGGAAATCAGGGTGTGTAGGTGGCAGCATCAATTTGCATGGCGTTGATGCGCATGCCTCGGTTGACGGTAAAGGAGGCGGTGCCTAAGCGTTCGGTGCCGAAGGGGGTGGTGGTATGTAACTCGATGCGATAGGGGCCATCGCTGTCGAAAAGCTGCGCGTAGTCGTCGATGTTGATGGTGCGGTTTTCAGGAAATTCCTGATCGAGGACGAGCCTTGAACCGGGGACGACCATGCCATCTTCGCCAATTTCAGTGCCTGTGCTGTAGATGCGCAGGTAGGTGTCGCTGTTGGGATAGAGGTCTTCGAGTGAGACGGTGATTTTAGGAGGGTTACCGCGCACGATGTCACCATCAGATACGCCGGTGATGGTGCCGGTGGTCATTGGCCAGACTTGGACGTAGGCGGTGGCAAGCTGGGTTTGGGAAAATTCACCGTCGCCTAGGGCGTGGAGAACGAAGTGCTCTTGGCCGCGTGCCTTAGTAGGGTCGGCCGCGCTAATAGATGATGCTGAGTAATTCACCGTAGTGATGCCGTTTTGCTCGATGTATCCGCTTGAATGCGGTTTGCCAGAGATCGCCTGGGCGGGTGTAATGGTGAGCGATCCGTCGGGATTCGGTGCGAGATGGTGCTCGGCGAGGACGCGGCTTGCGGATTCGGGGACACCGGCACCTGTGACTAAGTTGCTGGTCTGGAAATCGACTGAGAAAGGCTGATCCACACGTATGCGCGGCACGCCGTTGTAGGAGTCTTGGGTGCGAATGGTGATGGATCCTTTCGGGAGGTAGGCTCCGACGAGTTTTTGATCGAGCAGGTAATCTGCAGCGGTATTTTCGGCGATAGTCCATAGCTGGAAGAGCACCCCGCCTTCCTCTGCTACGAGAGCAGCGGCGCTTTCACCTTCAGCATCAACGGGCATGTCCCAGATGACATTTGTTTTCTGCTGCTGCTGGCGGATGAAGTTGTGGTAATTTCCGGCCGTCGAGACCTCGGTTGAGGTAGTGGTCGTCGTTGTAGTAGTAGTGCCGCCGCTTGAGTTGGTTGTAGTCGTTGTTTCTGTTTTAGTTTTGTCCTTTTTGGCCTCTGCAAAAGACGCGGACAGGACAAGCGTAAGTGCAGCGAATTTGGTGAAATTCTTCATGGTGTTGATTGATTTTAGCTCTTGTCGGATCGCGGTATTAACGTGCTACCGATATCGGGCCGCCCTGATGGACTGCTACGATGACACAGTCTTGTTTTTTCCAGTGTTCCACGGTTGCTTCCGGAAGAGGGCTGTCACCGCAAGCTTGTGCGAACGAGGTCTCGTGCGTGGAGATCCAGGCTGGGTTCTTCGCGAGGAAGTCACGCCATTGGAGAAGCGTGCCAACAGGACGCGCTCCGACGTGGAGAGATTTCCTCTCGGGGACGAAAAGCACTGCACCTTTTGGAACTAGGGTCCAGTGCACTCCGTCGTGGAGGATTTCTGACTGGGCGACGATTGACTGGCTGGAGGCGCGGGGAACAGGCGCTTCCGATATTACAGTCTGGGAGAGGCTTGAGAGAGAGCCACTTTGTTGTTTTTCGCTGAGTTCCTGTGCTGTGGTGGGTGCCACAACGACGAGAGGCTCTGCAAAGGAGGTCGCCGCGAGGGCGATCCAAAGGATGGATGCTTTCATGTTAGGGGGGGATTTAGGGGTGTGGGGGAGGGTGGCTTCACTCGAATGAGACGAGGACAACGAGATCCTGCATGTCGAAGTAGGTGGAGCCGGGAGAAGCTGTGGAAGATTCCCACAGGATGATCAGATCGCGCTCACCTATGGTGATTTTACCCGCGCTGTTGATGTAGGGGCGGAGGAAACTCGTGACCGAGTTTTGGTTGTAAGCAGGCGCATAGGAGGGTGCGGAGGAGCCGTTGCCGAGAACGGTCACGTATTTGGTGGTTGCCCTAGTGTGGTTGAATGGCAACCAAGAGGAGCCTCCCCATCCACGTGCGCCGAAGTCGATGCGATCTGATTTTTTAACCGTTTTATCAATGAGAACGGAGGAGGAATTTACTGTCGGGCCGGTGCCGTAGAAAAACTTTTCCCATGAGCCGTTGTTCATGGAGTAGTATGCATCGAGCGGAAGAAGTGTAGAACCGGACTGGAAAGCGACACCAAGGACACGAACGCGCATCTTAAGGTTTGTCTTGGGAACGATTGTCCCGGTTTCTTCGACAGTGACGATATCTTTGATGGCTGTCGGGAACTCAATATTCCACTCGAGGTTCGAGCGGGTGCCGACGCGGACAAGATCCTTGTCAACGCTGAGCGATCCTCTCGGGACGTCAGTTTGTGAATGGCCTGTGATGGTTGAGATAGCCAGGGAGCCGAGGGTGAGCGTGAGCAGACCTACGGCACGAGTGTGCACGGATGCTTTCATGTTTGGGGGGGTGGGGGGTGAACAGACTTACCGCTGTGGGTGACAACGGGTGCTCGTAAGCACGCACTACTTAGAACTGTTTTTTACCTAGAACTCAATGTTTCTTGATAGTATTACGTCATCGCGTAGGTGGGTTGACTGTCGTTAGGGGTGTTGGCTTGTCTCTTTAAAATCATGAAAATAAGCATTTTACGAAGATGCTTAGGAGGTATTTATCTTTTGAGGATAGCCATATATCTGTTGTATTTGCTAGTTAGGAAAAGTTGATTAATTTGCAAAACCGAGATTCTAGTGCGGGATTCGAGCTTGATTTCGGATCGTAGTGAAAGGTTGCCATGCGAAGATGAGGAGGATAGGTTTCCGGGTGCATCGAACTATCGTTAATCTGATCGGCCTCCTCGTTTGCTCGGGTGGCTTGCAGGCTCAGGAGCTAGCATCCACCGAATTACCGGGCGTGGAATATTCAGTTGTCCCGGTGGAAGGTGAGTCGGATGCCAGAGCTGCGAACGACGGGGCGATCTTCACTCGTAAGGACGCGCGCACTATCACTCTCAAGATACCGGCGCCTCGCGGGCAGATCGTGGATCGCAAAGGGCAGCCGATGGCTCAGAACGAAGTGGCCTATCAGGTGGCGCTCCAGTATAAGCAATTTCAGGATGCGGATCGTGCCTATGTGATCGATTGGGCGCGAACGAGGCTCGAGCCATTGGCGGGGACTTTGCCCGGGTATTCGGAAAAAACGGATGACGAGCTCTATGATCATTACCGTCATCGCCGGTGGTTGCCGCTTTACGTCAGTGGTCAGATTAGCGCGTCAGAGGCCAAGGAGCTTGAGCCGAAACTGAGTTCCGATCTGGTGTTGTATCCGGTTTATCGGAGGCTTTATCCGGAGGGGAGCTTAGCGGCACATATCATCGGTTATTCGGGAAGTGTGGGCAGGCTGCCGACTGGGCCGATCAACTTTAATGAGCCGCTTTGGGAGGAATCCGAGGGGCGTGCGGGGCTTGAGAAAATCTACAACAGGGAACTTACGGGCATCGATGGCACGAAACGGCTGCTCTTCGATGAAAATGGCAACAAGCTCCTTGAGAACCAGACCAAACGTCCTCGCCCGGGCGGCACGGTGGTCACGACGCTGAATTTGGATTGGCAAAAGCGTGCGGAGAAAGTGCTGAAAAACGGCTGCTCGCGCGGTGCGTTTGTGGTGATTGATGTGGTGACAGGGGAGGTGCTGGTGATGGCTTCACGACCGAGCTTTGACTTGAACGCTTTCATCCCAGGTATTAGCACGGAGGAATTCACGGCACTTCAGGAAGATCCTGGGAATCCACTGTTTGGTAGAGCTTTCCAATCCGCCTACCCACCTGCCTCGGCCTACAAGCCCGTCGTTGCGCTCGCAGCTCTGAACAATGGAACCGTTACCGAATATTCCACGGTGAATTCCCCTGCATCGATTCGCATCGGCAATCATACATTCAAAAACTGGTCGACCATTCCCGAAGGGCCAATTGATGTGAAAAGGGCACTGGCGCGCTCATGCAACACTTGGTTCTACCAAGTTGGCATCGACGTAGGGCCGTCGGTTTTCCTCGGGCTTTCACGCCGCCTCGGTATGGGTGAAAAGAGTGGGCTGCCATTGATTGGAGAAACTCCCGGCTTAGTGCCGACGGACGAGTGGATGATGAAGAACGAAGGCCGCCGCATCCTCGATGGTGATACGGCGAACATGTCGATTGGGCAGGGAAGCCTGCTGGCATCACCATTGCAGGTTGCCCAGATGATGGCGGGCATCGGCAACGGAGGGGCACTTCCAAAGCTTTCGCTAATCAGCCAAGTGCAGGACTCGCACGGCCGTGTAATCAAGGCCAGCGTGCCTGAGAGAAAGAATTGGCTGGGTCTTGATGAGGAGGCGGTAGCGATTGTCCGTGAGGGCATGAGGGACGTGGTGGAAAAAGGCTATGGCACGGGTAAGAGCGGCGGATTGAGTTTCACGAGCCTCGCTGGTAAGACCGGAACCGCCCAATGGGGGCCGCCGAGCAAAAATCAACGGCTGGCATGGTTCGCTGGTTTCCTACCATATGACAATCCGCGCTATGCATTCGCGGTGCTTTATGAGGGGAAACCTGGTGAAGGAGTTTCTGGAGGACGCATGTCCGCACCGATGGTGAGGAGTTTCTTCGAACCCCTAAAAGATGAAATCAAGGAGATCATTGCTCCTCCGAAGAAGGCATTGATTGTGGTGCCTGAAGGTGAAGAGGATACGGACGACGAAGACGACGATGTGCTGAAAGCCATCCCAATCGATGAATTCGACCTAGAGGAAGAAGCACCGATGGAAGAGTCTGAAGTCGAGGAAGAAAATGTCCTCAGGGCTGTACCTATCGATGAAGGGCCGGATGATGGCTACAACGAAGATCTGTGATCAGCGGAAACGTATGACCACCGCTCTGTGATCCGATGCCGTATCCCAAAGCGGATCATCGATCACGTAAGAGTCCTTTCTGTCCACATGGCTTTTCAGAGCTTTGGAAACTGTCACAAAATCAATACGTGAGTAGGTGTCTTCGACAGCGTAGCAGTGAGTCCAGCTTTCGCCCCTACTGTCCTTCACGTGGATAGGGTTCATGTAACCGGGGGTACGGTAAGTGCCGTAGATGGTTCTGGTGCTTAGGCTGCGGGTGGTGTCGTTGAAGTCGCCGTAAATGATAAGGAGCGCCTCGGGATCGGCGGCAAGGATGGTGTCCGCATACTTCCTTGCATGTGCCGCCTCTGCCAGTCGTAGCGCTGCTTGGTCGAACTCCTGAACGGTGCGTTTCGATTTTAAATGCAGGCCGAGGAGGCGAACTTGCCTACCCCCGGTGTCCACGGTGACATCCAGCATTCCGCGCTGCATGGATTGATCGCTGCCTGGTATAGATGTGTCTGGCTTGCCGATGGATGCGAAAGGTAAACGTGAGAGCAAAGCAAGGTGACGAACGGAATCTTCGCCCCCAGTAAGATGAATGTGGGGTAGATCGATACCTTCTGCCTTGAGCATGAATTGGATTTCAGTGACATCATCCATGTCGCCGATCTCACAAAGCCCGATGATATCGGGCGAGGCGTCCGCTAGGATGCGGATCACGGCGGCTTTTGCTTCGGGAGATTTCTCGGGTGACTGTTTGGAGATTAGCCAGTTCTTGACGTTGTAGGTAACGAAGGAAAATGCGGGGAACGATGGGTCTTCGGGTGAAGGTTCTTCCGCAGGGATTACCTGAGCGGAAGGTCTTTCAGTCGTATCCTGTCTCCAAGGAGGTGTTTCAGCTTTTTTCAGCCGTACGGCACCAAGAACTGCCAATCCGCCAAGAACTGACAGCAGCATGAAACCCGCGATATGTCCGAGTTTCATGATGGTCTATATTGTAGGCTTTCAGGCGCGGTCTCAGGCGTCGCGAGATTCGCTGTCCGAGGCTGCTTTCACGCGGGTTTCTTTTTTGGAATCATCGCGAACGACTTCATCCTCAGAGCGTGTGATTTCGCGCTCAAACTCTTCACGTGCCTTCTTAAATTCGCCCATGCTTTTGCCGACACCGCGTGCGAGTTCTGGAAGTTTCTTGGCCCCGAAAAGCAGAAGGATGATGATAAATATCCAAATCATTTCTGGTCCGCCTAGGGGACCAAAGGCTAGTGGCAAGTGGTGCATGTCAAGAACCTACGTCGGGTGCCTTCGGTGTGCAAGAGACAAGAATGGCCTCAGGAAAGCCTATCTCGGAAGTCTGCGTAGGAGAATTCACGCAGTGTCTCGATAGTTCCGTCTTCGTGCAAAAGCTTGATGGGCGGGTGTTTTACGCCGTTGAAAGTGGTGGTTTTCACCATTGTGTAGTGCGCCATATCGTCGAAAACAAGGATGTCTCCCTGCACGAGTTCGCGGGGGAAACGGTAATCACCGACGACATCTCCGGCTAGGCAAGTGGGGCCACCGAGCCGGAAAACGTATCCCGGGCCGTCGGAATCGCCAGCCAGGTGGTAGTTTTCCCCTTCCAGCCGAACGGCGGGATCCGGGCAGTTATCTGCTGGAAAGGAATCGACTAGGAAAACATCCGGGCGGTAAGGCATTTCGATGACATCCGGCATGTGGGCGGTGGCAGAGATATCGAGAATGGCGAGCCTGTGGCCAGCGGATTCGAATACATCCATGACGGTGGCGCGCAGGACTCCGGTGTGGATCGCGACGGCCTCGCCGGGTTCCAGCCAGACCTCGACCTTGTATTTTTCGCGGGCTTCCTTCACTAGGCGTATGAGGAGTTCGCGGTCGTAAAATGGTTTCGTGATCCAGTGGCCACCGCCCATGTTGAGGTAGGTGAACTGGGGATTACGCAAGAGATAGCCGAATTTCTGATCCACCGCTTTCAGGGTGCTTTCCAGATCTGGAGAATCCTGCTCGCAAAGGGTGTGGAAATGCAGGCCAGAGATGCCGATGAGATCGGCACCATCCAGTTGATCGGCGGTGATTCCTAGCCGGGAACCCGGTACGCAGGGATCGTAGATGGGTGTGCTGCCGGTGGAGTGTTCGGGGTTGATACGTAGGCCGCATTGCAGCTCGCCGGAGATAAAACGTGGGTGAGCGAAGATCGTTTCACGAAAGCGGAACCACTGAGAGAGTGAATTAAAATCCAAGTGGTGGGTGAATTCTAGCAGAGCCTCGATATCCGCTTCATCGTAGGCGGGGGAGTAAGTGATGACGTGTTTTTGGAAATGCTCACGCGCAAGCTCCGCCTCCCATAGCCCAGAGGCGCAGCAGCCATCGAGATCCGGCGAGATCTGGGGAAATGCTTTCCAGCACGAAAAACCTTTGAGCGCGAGGACGACTTTACAGCCTGCGGCATCCGCCGTTTCCCTGAGGATGGCGGTATTGTGCTTCAGCGCTGCTGCGGAGATGAGGAACATGCCGCTGGTTTTAAGCACGAAATCTTAAATTCTAAATTCTAAACGAAGAGGTTAGGAAAAGA
>JANRFH010000008.1:28463-42799 GCA_030725745.1 Akkermansiaceae bacterium | reverse complement strand
ACCTGACGGTCACCGGCACCTATGAATTCGAATTGAACGGCGGCACATCATCCGCGGATCTCGGCAACGTCGGAGGGGATCTGACCCTCGGTGGCATACTCGATCTCGTCCAACTCGGCTCATACAACGTCGGAGACAAGTTTACGCTGCTCTCCTATTTCGGTACGCTTAGCGGGGAATTCACGGACGGCTCGCTCGTTACCCTTGCGGATGACACCACATTCACCGCTGCGGGTGGCATCTGGCAGATCAACTACAATGACACTGTGGCCGGCAATAACACCGGCGAGCTATACAGTAATTTTGTCACCGTCACCGCTGTTCCTGAGCCCAGCGCTTTTGCTCTGCTAGGCCTCGGTGTGCTAGGCCTTTGCGCACGCCGTCGCCGCTAGGCCGCAAGTCCTCCCGGGGATTTCACGCTCTCTGGTTTCCACGGAAGCCGGAGTAGCTGCTTAAATATCCTGCTCGATGGTTTTAAGCGTTAGGAAAAGGTCGTGCCAGCGGTTGAGTTTCGGTTCGATGGCGAGTTTTTCTTTGGCGAGGTGGCTGCGTATGGAATTCAGACAGGTGGTGTAGTCTTGGAAGAAAATACGGAGAGCGTTTTCGTAATCGGTGCGGAGGGCTTCGGCGAAAGCTCCGCATGTATCTAGCAGTGAGTTCTGGAAATCACGGGTGATGCGGATACGGGTGATGACCGCAATGATCGCTCCTGTGAATGCGAAGAGGAGTGCTACTCCACAGAAAATCCATGGGAGCCAGGGGAAACCGAAGATACCGCAAATGGCTCCGGCGATGAGAACAAGGAGTGTGGTGGCTGTGAATGATTTCAGGGCGATATTCCTGCGTCGCAATTCGCGCTCAAGTTCCTTGCGGACATGAAGGTTGCCAATGCCTTGATGAGCCGCGCGTCCAATGCGCTGCACAAAGCGCTGGCGCGCCTGTTCAAGTTTTGAATCCACGGGTTCTTGCTCGTCAATGACCGTGCCTATTGCTTCTTCGACGCGTTTTCCGAGGTCTTCCCAGTGCGCTTTGCAGGCGGTTACGACGTCTTTTCCGTCGGATTCGGCGACTTCCTCTACGGCGCTACGGAGTCGCTCGATGAAGAGGCGTTCGGTTTCGCTGCCGGTCTTATCTCCGGCGAAAACGCGGAACACCGAGCGCAGGAGACCTAGCCATTTCTTGAGGGAGCCGGTGACCCAGACGGCCTCGGTCTCGAAGACTTCTGCGACTCCAGTGAGATGTTTTGGCAGGCGGAGGACGAGGCGCTCGCGCATTTCGTCGATTTCCTCTTCAAGCGATGCTAGGAAGTGGTTCTGGCCTCCGAGGACGCGTGTCTGGTCTTCGATTTGGTCTTCGATTTTCCTGAGAGACAATGAGGCGTTGTTGCGCCAGGTCTGGAGGGCTGCACGGCGTTCTGGAGAATCGCAGACTCGCTGGCCGATAAATTCTTCAAGTTTAGGAAAGCCGCTGCGGAGGTAGTCCTTTTCTCCGAATGCTCCGGCGCGTTTCGCTTCGAAAGCCATTTTTCCCGATACAGGGAAGATCCGGGGGCTGACGCCGATACGCTTGATGGATAGATCCGCCATGTGTTCGAGGATTACCTTGATATCGGCATCATCGCGCTGATCCGCCTGCTGAACGATGAAGGCAACATGGTTGAGGCATTCTACTGGGAGGCTGGAGATGAGATTCCAAGTGGCGGCTCCCCATGGATTGGTGACTGGAAAAACGAATAGAATGAGGTCTGCTACTGGGAGAAAGCGCTCGGTGATCTGCTGGTGACCTTTGACGATGGAGTTGGTGCCAGGGGTATCGACAAGGTTGAAGTCGCGCAGAAACTCGATGGGGCGATAGCGTTCTTCTAGGGAGTCGGTGCTTTCGACATCGCGGGGAGGAGCACCGTGTCTGTACCAGATGACGCGGTCTGTCTCTGGGAGGATATTGACTTTGCAGAGTTCACGGCCGAAGAGGCCGTTGATGAGGGAGGATTTTCCAGCATTCACTTCTCCGCAGACGACGAAGAGGAACGGAGAGCCGAGATCCTTCTCGAAAGCGGTGTGAGAGAGAGCGTTGCCGAGATCTGTTCCGGTGTCTCGCGCAAGTTCGAGAATACCTCCCACGACATCCGCAATACGTCTGCGGATGGAGAAGTAGCGCTCGCCGAATCTGGGCTGGCTCACGTTTTCCTAGTGGGGGGAGCGGGTTGGCTCAGGAGGTTGGTTTTACCGATGCTTGAGCGTCACCGGCATCGATCTTCATGGCAATGAGCTGGGAAACGGTAACAAATTTGAAACCTTTTTTCAGCAGTCCATCCAGCGTTGCTGGCATGGCATCGACAGTTTGAGAATGGAGATCGTGGGCAAGGACGATGCCGCCTGCGGTCGTATTGGTAAGGATACGGGATGCTACGACGGATGGGCCGGGGCGCTTCCAATCGAGCGGATCGACAGACCAGAGGATGGTGGGGTATCCGAATTCGTTTTGGATAAGCTCGCGCTGGCGCTGGAGGAGACCTCCGTATGGCGGGCGCATGGTGCGTGGGCGGACACCCGCAGCACGTCCGATGGCATCTTGGCAGAGCTTCATTTCCTGGCGGACTTCGCTGTCTCCGAGTTTCGAGAGCAGGCGGTGGGTGTGTGAGTGGTTGCCGATTTCGTGGCCTTCCGCGACGGTGCGGCGGAGGACTCCAGGGTGGAGATCTACACTGCGGCCGATGACGTAGAATGTGGCCTTGATGTTGCGCTGGGCGAGCATGTCGAGCAGGCGCGGGGTATTCTGCGGGTGCGGGCCGTCATCAAAGGTGATGGCGATGTAGTTTCCGGAGACGAGAACGCGGGAGAAGGTGGTTCCGGCGTCTTTGGAGAAGTTGGCAGAGGGGTTACCTGCATTATTACGCAATGATGGGCCATCCACGGAAGGGGTGCGGTAATCTTTGTTGGCGGTGGATTTGATGGGTGCGTTGGGGCCTGTGGAAGTCGTTGAACTGGCCGCTTTACAGCTCGCTATGGTTGCGGCGGATGCTGCGATGAAGCCCCGGCGCGTGAGTTTTCCCAATGAGGGTCTATTGTCGGCGGAGCTGCTGCCGATCTGTTCAGGTGAATGATCCATGATGAAGGTGATTGTTAAGCGGCTTGAAAGAATACGTGTATTATCTGGAGATGTCACGCGTGATTTCCCAGGAGAGGCGGGTATCTGGCTGTAAATGGGTAACTATTTGAAGAGTTCCTTGCATAGGAGGCAGGATTTCCCGTCGCAGCCACGGGCGGTGCAATATTCGCGCCCGTAGAAGATGATCTGGAGGTGTAGTTTGTTCCACGACTCACGTGGGAAGAGTTTTTTGAGGTCGCGCTCGGTTTGAACGACGTTTTTTCCGGGGGTGAGCTTCCAGCGTTTTGCTAAGCGGTGGATGTGGGTGTCCACGGGAAAGGCGGGCACGCCGAAGGACTGCGCCATGACGACTGAGGCAGTCTTGTGGCCGACACCAGGGAGGGCTTCTAGTGCATCGAAATCCTGTGGCACTTGCCCACCATGTTGCTCTACAAGGATGCGGCTGAGCTCGGAAATGGCTGAGGATTTTCGTGGAGAGAGGCCGCAGGGTCGGATGATCGCGCGGATTTCCTCTACGGGCACTTGCATCATTTTCTCTGGGGTATCGGCGAGGGCGAAAAGGGCGGGTGTGACAAGGTTCACACGCACATCGGTGCATTGTGCGGAGAGCAGGACGGCGATGAGGAGGGTGTAGGGGCTGGTGTGGTCGAGCGGTATGGGTGTTTCTGGGTAAAGCTCTTCCAAGCGGTGGAGAAGATGTTCGGCGCGTTGTTTTTTCAGCATGGGCTTGGGATGTTTTCCGGGATTGATGAATCTGGCTGCGGAGTGGATGCTGCGGACGTGAAAGGCGCGCGCAAGTGGATTCTAGGGATTATCTTGATAGCAGGATTGTGCTGCGGCGGGTTGTGGCTGTGGCAGGTGGATAGCATCGCGGTGCTGGTGAAGGGGGAAGCGAAGCCCGTGCCTGATCCAGAGAGGTACGAGACTTTGATCTCGGAGATGCAGCGGTGGCAGACGGATTTAGCGGAGGATTATCGGCAGGCAAAAAGTGCGGATGAAAAAGCGGCGGTGGAGCGGGACGCGAGGTTGATTCTTGAGCTGATGTTGCCGGAAATGATGTGTTGCTGGCTTGGCACGACGTATGACTTCAACGGCACCGCTGAGAAGCCCGGGGAAGGGAAGCTTGCCTGCGGTTATTTCGTCTCCACGGTTTTGCGCGATGCGGGATTCCGGGTGAATCGTTACAAGCTGGCGCAGCAACCGTCTGAGAATATTTTACGAACGTTCCTTCCAGCGGATTCCTGTCAGCTACGTGTGGGCAAGGATTACGATGAGTATGCTGATTGGGTGGAGAAAAAGGAGCCGGGTATCTATCTCGTAGGCCTAGACACGCATGTAGGCTTCATCGTCAATCGCGTGGATGGCATGCGTTTCTTCCATTCCTCCGCTGCGGGGAAGGTAGGTGTAGTGAATGAAAGCCGTGAAAAAGCCCATGCCTTACAGTATTCAAATTGGAGGCTACTTGGTGGTCTCACGCTGGAGCCTGACGTGATACGGACGTGGCTGAAGGGCGAGAAAATCGCGGTAAAAACAAGCTGAGCTGATGTTTCAACGCCGGGTCTCTACAAACTTGTTTCCAGAGCCGTCCCAGATTTCAGCGTAGCCGTTGCGCTCTGCCTCGATGACGAGAAGATCGCGATGGATGGACATGACGGGGTCGATATTTGCACCGCAGGCTTCGAGCATTTGACCTGTCCAGACGTTGCAGATACGGGGAAAGTAGTAGCTGTGCGGGGATTCTAGTAGGACACCGCCGCCCCAGCTGGCTTTGCCTACATCCGTGGGGTAGCCCTCTTCATTTAGCACGGTGCAGTGGTTAAGGAAGGCGGCGACATACGGGCCTTGCTCGCGCGGGATGGATTTCATCCAGATGTGTTGGTTCGGGGAGGTTTCCGTGACGTTCCACTGGATGGGAATGCATTCCATGACCGAGCGGGAGGGGAGGAAAATGGCTTTGATGACTTCCGGCACGGTTAACCACCGATTGTTGACGTAAGCCATGCGATCGCCCCAAGAGAAGGTAACATACTCGCAGTCAGGGAAATTTTTTGGCGGATTAAAGCCAGAATCGATGAGCCAGTCGTATTCGAAGACCATGCCCGAGTGCAGCTTATCCGCGATGAGCCAGACTTGGACTTCTGGAGGGTGCTCTGGTGTGTAGGTGGAGACCGTGTTTTTCCAGATGAGCTCCTGAGATGGCTCCGGAGCAGGGGGGAGCGTGACGAAATTACACGACGCGCTCAAGCCGATCGCCAGCACGAGGATGAGATTCCGCAGGGAGCTCATTGAGTTTGTGTTTTTAATACACCAAGGCTCAGAGGAAAGAGCAGATGTATTGGCAGATGCCGGCATTGACCGTGATTGTGAAGCCGCTGTTGGCTGGAACTTCGAAGGATTCGTCCGTGGGGACGAAACGTGTGCTGCCAGAGCCGTTCACCGTCACTTCGCATGAGCCATCGATGATTTCCATAAGTTCCGGGGCTCCGGTATTAAACTTGTAGGTGCCCGGATAGATGATGCCGAGTGTTTTGCGTGAGCCATCGGGGAAAGTCACTGAATGAGAGACGACTTTGCCATCGAAATAAACGTTAGCTACGGAATCGACCGTGACATTAGAGAAGGAGTTCATGATTTGTCTGTTTGGGAGGGTGTTTGTGTTCATTCGGCTGCAAGTTTCCATGCTTCATATCCACCCTGGAGGATGGATACATCGTGCCCGCGTTCGGCTAAAGCCTTGGCGACTGTGGCCGCATCCGGGCAAGCAAGATCCGTGCAATAAATCACGACGGGTTTGTTTGATGTGGTTGCGGCGGAAATATTACCCTCGTGTTTCGCGAGATCTTTTTGGTAATCAGACTTCGGCCAGCTGATCGCACCGGGGATGTGGCCCAAGCCGTAGATGAGCTTCGGGCGCACGTCGTAGATGAGAACTGCGTCTTTCTGCACTAGCTGATAGAGATCTCCGAGGCGCATTCGGGTCAGCATTCCCGGCTTTTTTTGTGCTGTGGACGGCGTGGTTTGTTCCGCCTCGTCCTGTGTCGATGATTCGGGGGTGAGCTTTGGGACAGGCTTCTGAGGCTCAGAGCAAGAGATGATAATTGCAGATAAGAGGAAGAGCCCTGCAAGCCGGAATGGCCGCAGGGAAAGTCCTTCACGTTGTTGGTTCCTAGATGGAATCACCTTCCGATTTTGATGAGTTCGATGTCGAAAACGAGCAGTCCGGCGGGGTAGCCGGATGGTGGGTTTTCGCCGTAAGCCATTTTCGCTGGGATCCAGAAGCGGCGCTTCTCGCCCTCGACCATGAGCTGCACTCCCTCTGTCCATCCGGCGATGACACCGTTGAGCGGGAAGGATGTGGGCTGTCCACGTTTTACGGAGGAGTCGAAGAGTTTGCCATCGGTTGTCCAGCCGGAGTAGTGAACGGTCACGGTGTCCGAGGCTTTCGGGTGGGTTGTGCCTGTTCCTTTTTCAAGGATCTTGGAGGCGAGTCCGGAATTGGTGATTTCAGCATCTGCTGGAGCTGCGGCTACGTCTTTAGGTGTTTCAAGCATGTTGGTGGAGGGGTTGTCTTGCTGCGTCTCTTGTTTGGATGGATCTGTGTTGCAGGCCGATATGGCAAGGGCGAACAGTCCGGAGAAGAGGATTTTTTTCACGGGCATAGGGTTGTTCGGGAGAACGGTTAATCAAGCGGAATCTATAAAACTTCTTCCGGAACGTCTTCATGCTCCATCTCCACGGCGGTACGTCGCTGGACGGTGATGGCGGAGAGTAGGTGATCCTGGCGGACGACGAATTGGTTAAGTTTCATCAATTCCAGGACGGCGAGGAAGGTGACGATGACCTCGGATTTCGTCGTTGCGGTCTGGAAAAGGGTGTCGAAGGTGATCGATTCGCCGGGTTTGAAGCGGTCGATGAGAAACTCGATTTTGTCAGATACGGTGAAACGGTCATCGACGATATCGCCGAGGTCGTGGGATTCCTCAAAGCGCTTGAGGACGTTCTGGAAGGCGCGGATGAGGTCGAAGATTGAGACCTCAGCGAGAGCTGCCGGTTCTTCGGCGGGTTTCACTCCAGGATCCGGCTGGTGGGCGAAGCGGCCTTGCTGCTCTAGCTCACGTATAGAGAGGAATCCGGCAGCGTCCTTGAATTTCTTATACTCGATGAGCTGGCGGATGAGCTCCCAGCGTGGGTCGTCGTCTTCTGCGTCCTCTTCAGGCGGTTGCTCGGTGCGTGGAAGCAGGGTGCGGGACTTTAGATACATCAGGTTTGCCGCCATGACGATGAACTCGGAGGCGAGATCGATGTTGAGCAGCTTGAAAGTATTGATATAATCGAGGTATTGCTTGGTAATGCGCTCGATGGAGATGGTATGGATGTCTAGCTCATCCTTTTTGATGAGATAGAGGAGTAAATCGAGTGGCCCCTCGAAGATCTCCAGCTGCACTTTGTAATCGCTTGTTTCCAATGGGTTATGTCTCGGTGTTGGTTTAAATTGTTCTCGTCAGCACGCTGCGGTGCGGCTTTTATGCTGGCGAAGCATGAATGGACAGTCCGAATCAGAGCAATTGCAAAACTTCCACGTGAGGTTGAGCCAATGGGTATCCAGCCAGGGCTTCTGGTTCCAGCTCCGTTACTCAATGTCGGGTTCCGGCGGCAAGGGTAGCTTTGGCTACCACTTGCTGAGATTGTTTATGCGGATCAGCGTCTTTGTGATCGTTGTCGGGATTGGCATCGGAGTCTTTCTTGTAAGGCAGACGGGGACGCAGAAATTCCAAGCTGATGTGAGAACGTCACTTCAGGAGAAACTGGGGGCAGAGGAGATTCAGGTAAGGGGTTTCGCAAAAGAACAAGGCAAGCTGAACATCAGCCGGATGGCTGTGAGCGGCGGAGAAAATACCTTTTTCACCGGAATGAAACTGATGAACCTGAAGTGCCGTATGGGTCTTCTAGATGGATTTTCCAAGGTATGGGATCCCGGGCAGGTGACCATCTCGCGTATGGATCTCGCGCTGCGTGCGGGTGCGGATTCCGAGGCATCCTCAAAGGCGATTGCCAAAGTTTTATTCCAAGATACCGGAAGGCTGGCGCTAAGCTCCATAGAGGTGGCAGATATGTCTCTACGATGGGGTTACTCCGAGAGGACAAGGGGTGAAATCATCGGTAGCAAGATGATAGCACAGCGCATCGAAACGGGCTGGCGCCTCAAATTCCGCGGAGGCACGTTTTCCCAAAACTGGCTGAAGAGGCTCCAAATTGAACAAATCGATGTCGTCTTCGGAGAAAAGGGCATCATTTTCGAGGAAATGATCCTGAGGAAGGGCGAGGGTTATTTGACTCTTGTGAACGGCAGAGTGGCGGCCGGTCAGAGGCCAGAAGTCAGCGGATTGCTGAAGCTCAGAAAGGTCGAGCTCTCATCACTTTTACCGGCGGTGCTGCGCGATTATGTGGAAGGAACGATTTCAGGAGAGTTCAGGGTGTTCGGATCTACGAATTCCTCGGATGGCGTTGGCTTCGAGGGAGATGTGCTACTCGAAGGCGAGGATGTCGTAGTTGTGCGTGACAGAGTTCCTATTCTTAAAGCGCTCAGTGTGGTGGATGCATTCAATAACTACCGCCGTATCGACTTCCGAAGCGGATCTTTCAATGTGCGCACACACGGTGGCAAATTCGATATCAGCGATGTCATCATAGCTTCGGAATCGGGCGCTTCGCTCAAAGGGAAGCTATCGATTCGCTATCCTACACCGGAGGAGGCTATAGCGATGGGGCAAATCGAAATCGAAGGCTCAAACTACGGCGATGGCATCCTTAGTGACGATGAGCTGAACGATAAGACCCGCATCACACTCGAAGGAGCCGCCAAAACAGCAGGAGGCAAGACCGGCTTCGATGCCGAAGAGTCAGATTCCCTTTTTGATAGGCTCGGTCTCAATCTAGAAAACAGACGCCTGGAAGAGCGTGCGACTGAGCGGCTTTCTCGTTCTTACCGGTATGAAGGTGATTTTATCCTCGTTCTACCCGGTGATGTCTTCGTCCGTGCGCCCAAGCTTGAGGAGAAATTCCCTGCGGTGAACGGCAAGATCTTTTTAGATGTCCCCATCAATGGCTTTTTGCACGAGTTGACTCAAAAGCAGTCCGATCAGATCTACGAGCTAGGTGGGCGCTGAATTCGGTGCGGCTACTACCAACCAAAAACCAAAGGCGGCACGATGATACGCACATTGCCCGGGCCGTTGTTTTCGCTCTCCTCAAGGGCGGATACGATGTTGTTCTCGAACTCTACAACCGTCTTCCCAGTTTCCTCCTGAGTAACATGGGAGAGCTGGCGGTAGGCCTGGCCACTCGCAGGATCTACACGTGTAATGAAATGCTTCACCTCGTCGTAATCGATGTATTCCCAGCTGCCAGATTGCCCGTCTTTCGTGCGGCGCATCGAGGTCTTGGTCGGCTTGCCGCGTGATTCGGCGATCTCGTCCATCGTCATGCCCAGCGCGACACCGTTGGCCGCGATGATCTCGTTCACCGCGATCTGGCGGTCATAGACTTGCTTGAGCTTCACCACAAAATCCTCCTGCGTATGGGAAAACGCCCACGGCGGCACCCATCCGGCGATTCCATTGCGCGTGCCTTCCCCGCGCACGCGGTAAACCTTTGCCGTCATGCCCTCCAGCTCCACGATCTGATCTGCTTTTAGGAAACCGAGCCTATGATTACCGTCTTTATCGGAAAAAACCGGAGCCTCCTTGATGACCTTGAGCTTAATCGGCTCCTCCACGACATCTTTGAGGTAGATCACATCCGGATCAGAATCCAGAAGCGACTTCCGATCGCCTCCAATCTCAGCTGAGGCAGGTAAGAGTGTTCCGGCACAGAGAAGGAGCAAAGAGAGCACTTTCATGAACTAAAATGTATGGGCTATTTTCGGGATGAAAAGGGGAAAGGTGGGGAGAACAGATCCGCAGACGGATCGTTCTGGTCACTTAGACGGTGATCTGGTGGGAAATATTCAGATCTTTATTTCACCGCCCCACCCACCACCTCCATCACCGGTATCCGGGGGATCGCATCGGTTTCCTCCATCCAGCCGAGGTGGGTGGTGGTGATGAAAGTCTGGGCGTGGGGGGGGAGGTGATGGAGGAGGGCGTTGCGGCGGGAGGGGTCGAGCTCGCCGAAGATGTCGTCGAGCAGGTAGATCGGGGATTTGCCGCAGCGGCGGTGGAGGAGATCGCCTTGAGCGAGCTTGAGGGCGAGGGCGATCGTGCGTTGCTGTCCTTCGCTGGCGAAATCCTGGGCGGGCATGCCGTGGAGTCGGATAGAGACATCATCTCGGTGGGGGCCGATCACCGATTGCCGCGTGGCGGTCTCGCGTTGGCGAGCTTGGAGGATGGAGTCTTTCAGAGACGGGCCGCTGGCGGGCAGATAACTGAGGGTGAGAGCTTCGTTTTTTCCGGAAATCTCCAGCTGTGCAGCGGCGACAAGGGGAGTGAGCGCCTCGATAAGCTCCGCACGGCTGGTAGTCAGGTAGGTGCCGTGCTCGATGAGGATTTCCTCCCACGCCAGCAGCTCCGGCATGCGTAGGCTGGGTTCCTTGAGCAGCAGGTTTTTCGCTTTAAGGGCACGGCGGTAGCGCGTGTAGGCCGTGCGGTATTTTGGATCGAGCTGGGCGCCGAGGAAGTCGAGGAAATGGCGCCGACCCTCACCCGGCCCACGGATCAGGGCGAGGTCTTCGTTTCCCATCCAGACAACGAGCCCACCATCGGCAAGGTATTCCGTGCGGGATTGGCGCGGCTCTTCATCCACGTTGAGTAGCAATCCGCGCTGACCCTGGCGGACTTTCCGCTCCTGCCCCCATGCTTCCCCGGCCACGCCGAAGCCGGGTGTGGAAAATTTCGTGAGGGTGTTGAAGCGATTCGTGCGAGGTGAGTGCAAGCGGATCAGCATGCACACCGCCTCTAAAAGTGATGTCTTGCCCTGAGCGTTGTCACCCGTGAAGACCGCACCCTCCGCAGGCACATCCAGCGCGAGCGCGGCGAAGCAACGGAAATTCTGGAGGCGGAGATTCGTCAGCACGAAATTTCAACTTTCAAAATTGCCTAAGGGCTATGATTTGTGGCTTCGCGGTCATTGATGGTTCGCTTTTCTCACGGGTCATTCAACTCTCAAGCTTGGGCTGACAAGTGTTCAAGAGCTTTCTGGTAGGAGGAGTTGGAGAGGTAGTGGCGGAGCTTTGCATCGAACGAGGCCGCATGCGCCTCATGATAGGCGGCGATTTCCTCGGAAACACTTTTCAAAGCCTCAAGATGCGCAGCCGGATCGCGGTCGCGGAAAGCATGGTCGGCGATGACATCGAGGCGGCGCTGGAGGAGTTCACTGAGCTGCGGGTGCATGTCACCAAGCTAAGTTCTAAATCTTAAATCTTAAACTATAAACTCCAAGCTCCTGTGGTGCCGAACTCGTGCTTTCCTTTGGCGTCATGACTCCGCTAGCTTGCTGCGGTAGATATGAAACCCCACGAAACAGCCGCTAGCTACGATGCCCTCGCTCATCATTGGAATGGCGATGATTTCAACCGGGAGAACGGGATCATACAGCATCAGCGGGCACTGCGTTTCTCCAGCGGATCGGGGCATGCCATCGATGTGGGTTGCGGCAGCAGTGGGCGCATCATCGGGCTATTGCAGGAGGCTGGCTTCACCGCCGAAGGGCTGGATATCTCCGAAGGCATGCTGGAACTCGCACGCGCAAGGCACCCCGATGTCACCTTTCATCATTCCGATGTCGTCACTTGGAGCTTCCCCCGGAAATACGATTTTATCTCCGCATGGGACAGCGTCTGGCATGTCCCGCTGGAGCATCAGGAAGCCGTTTTACGAAAACTCTGCAATACCCTGGCGCAGCATGGCGTCATGATCTTCGCAAGCGGCGGGGTCGATGCGCCGGAGGATGGCTCGAATCCATTTCTGGAGCAGCCCCTTTACCACGCCGCCCTAGGCATTCCCAAGATCCTCGAAGTCATCATGCAGGAAGGATGCATCTGCCGCCATCTGGAGTATGACCAAGCCCACGACGACGATGTCGGGAAACACCTGTATCTGATCATTCAAAAGGCCTGAAATGTCGCTACGGTTTTGGCTGTCCTTGTAATGTGTAGAAAAGCTTGGGCTCAGTGGGGTCGGGTAGAATGGTGATGGCTCCGCCGGGGGCGGGGGTGAGGCGATTGAGGGGGACTGGATCCCAGGTGCCATCGAGTTTGTCGGATTCCATGGCGGTGAGGGTGGCGTAATCGAGGGCGGCGGAATTCGGCGTGTAGGTGGCGGAGCCGTTTTCCCCGAAGGTGAAGGGGGACTCTGGGATGGCGGGGTCTTTTCCAAGGAGGTATTCGAGGAGGTCTGGGAGGGCATCGCCATCGTCGGGAGTGGCGGCGATATAGTCGATGAGGGGTTGGTCGGGGTTGATGCCGGGGAGCATGGAAAGGATTTCGCGATTGGTGAATGGGGTGATGGGTGTGGCGGCGAAGGTGTTGATGGCGGCGAGGATCTCGTTGGCGATGAGTGCCTGGGGGGCGGTGGATGGGTGGAACTGCTGCCTACAGAAGAGGTAGAGTGGAGGGTTATCGGAGCGGAAGCTGTTGATGAATTCGGTTCCGTTGATCTGGAAGGGGACTTGATCGAAGATGCGGTCGGTAATGTGGTCGATGCGGGCGATGTAGGTGTTCGCGCGGATACCGAGATCGGCGATGATGTTCGCATTGAGGGTGGCGACCCGGGCGCGTGCGGCGGCGGCCAGGGTTGGATCTAAGATCTTTTCCTTAGGTGTGGCTCCGATGTCTGGGACGGTGGCGACGATGATGGGGAGATTGGCGGGAGCGTTGGCGCGGACGTAATCATGGATGCGGCCGATGTAGAAGCGGATCTCGTCGTTTTTTACATCGTCGTTGGCGAGTGAAAGGTCGTTTCCTCCGATGAAGATAAGCACGGCATTAACCGCTCCTAGGTCAGCCTTGAGTTCAAAGCGGGTATTGATGTCTAATGAGTTTTCAGGATCGAGAAACTCAGAGAAAGTGTATTGGCGGTAGAGTAGTTCCTCCCAGCCTTCGGCCTTGAATCCGACAACACCGTAATTGTATTCGAAGCCAGATTTTCGGTAATCCACATAGGTGCTGGCTTCTCCACCCATTGAAAAGTTGTCGGGGCGGTATTGTTCAAGTAATTCGACCCAGTTTTTGTTATCGGGGCCAGAAAAGACGGTAGATGGAAACTCACCATATTCATCGGTCAATGAATCCCCAATGGCGAGGAGCTTGAACGGCACGGCAAGACCTGTGGAAAGAAGGAAGGCGGAGGCGAGCGCGGTGATCGCTGCCATGTGGGTTTTGCGGGGCACGGGAAGAATGTAGCAGGGCGGGGGCGAAAATCAAAAACTGCTTTAGGGTTCTTGATCAAAGAGGCAGGAGGCATGGGGCATGAAAGGATTTCCATGGTGGGATGGTTTGTGTAGCTTCAGGTCATGATGAGAAAAGAAATGGTGATTGCGGCGGTATGGGGAATTTGTGGAATCTTTGTTTCCCTCTGTGCGGAGCCGTTGAAGAAGGACGATAGGATTGTCTTCCTTGGTGACTCGATCACCGCCGGAGGGGTGAAGCCGGGCGGCTATGTGACCCTGACCTCGGAGGCAATCAAAGAGGAGTATCCGGATCTGGGAATCGAGGTGATCGGTGCCGGGGTGAGCGGGAATAAGGTGCCGGATTTGCAGAAGCGCCTGGATAAGGCGGTGCTCAAGAAGGAGCCGACGATCGTGGTGATCTACATTGGTATCAACGATGTCTGGCACTGGACTCATCCGAATACCGTTGCGGCCGGAAGGAAGGGGACGACGAAGGAGGATTTCGAAAGTGGGCTGCGTGACATCATCGCGCAGATCAACGCTGTGGGTGCGCGGGTGATCCTCTGTACGCCCACGGTGATCGGCGAGAAGACGGACGGCACAAACGCCGAGGACAAAATGCTCGATGAGTATGCGGACATCAGCCGCAAGGTCGCGAAGGAGACCGATTCCCAACTGCTGGATCTGAGGAAAGGGTTCATGGCTTACTTGAAGGAGCATAACGTGAAAAATGCGGAGAAAGGCATCTTGACCGGAGACCGCGTGCACATGAATGAAAAGGGTAACCGTTTGTTGGCAGAGCTGATGCTTGGTGCGCTGGAAGTGCTGAGTGAACAGTGAACAGT
>JANRFH010000008.1:0-28363 GCA_030725745.1 Akkermansiaceae bacterium | reverse complement strand
AGTTTTCAGTTTTCAGTTTGAAGTGGGAATGGAGCGGAGCGACATGGACAGGAGCTATTCGCGACGTGCCCGCAGGGGACCGCCGGCGGGCGGGATCAAGACTGGGGTTTAGCAATCTTGACGGGGTGATTGCAAATCATAGGGTAGGGTGCTTAGTTGATAAATCTTTGCCCTTAGAATCATGATCCGATCCGTTTTCCTACTCACCATCGCCCTGCTGGCTGGCAGCCTTCAGGCGGAAGACGAAGTGCCGGAGGGCTATGTCATGCAGGTAATGGAGCCGACTGGCGGAAATATCCTTCGACCAGAGGGATGGTTTTATCACGAGAGACATCGCGAGAAATCATGGTCGTGGACAATCTCCAAGGAAGATACCCACAACGGGAAGGATGCATATGATACGGGCGTGCGAATACAGGCGTTTGTGGGGGTGGAGGAAAATACAGGGAAAACTCCCGAGGCTTTCTTAAAAGATTTCATAGACCAGAAGCGGAAGGTCGCCGTCAATGTTCATAAGGATTGCGATGCGGCAGATCAGGGTTTGTTCACCCGGACTTGTCTCGAAGTCACTGAGGGTGATTACCGGATCCTGTATTCGGTGTTCTGGGGTAATGAGATAGATATAGCCATCGTCAGTATCGCCGGAGCGAAGCTCGCGGATTGGGATGAGAACGTGGGATATTTCAACACGATGAGCGAATTTGAATTAATCGATATGGAGCGTTTTTCCGATGATGAGGAAGAAGATTGAGGCGGTGGAATTCGGGGCTTCTCCCCGGTAATGGCATTGCCCTAGATTCTCTGAATGAAAAAGAAAAACGCCATCGCTCTCGCAATCGTCGTGTTGCTGCTGGCGGCTGTGTTTCTCTATTTTAAGGGCAGGCGGTATGAGGTCGTCATCACCCAAGAGCAAATCGATGCTGCGCTTGTTGAGCGATTCCCTGTGTCTAAGAAATATCTGTTGATCTTCGATGTGATTTACTCGGATCCCAAGGTGACGCTTCTCGAGGATGAAGACCGGATCGAGGTGGGGCTGGATGCGACGCTGAACATCAGGATCGACGGTGAGCCGAAACAGCTCGGGGGTGGATGCACGATTATTTCCGGTATCCGGTATGAAGCCGAAACGCAGGAGTTCTTTCTGGATGATGCGGAGTTCAGTCGGCTGGAAATCCAGGGCGTTCCGGAAGTTTATCTTGAGTTGGTGACTACCTTTTCAGCAAAGGCGGCGAAGGAATACATTGAGAAATATCCGATCTACCGATTGAAAGGAAAGGACGCGAAATCGCATGCGGCGAAATTGTTGCTGAAAGACTTCGAAGTGAAGGATCAGGCGGTGTATGTGACGCTGGGGCTTTGAAGCGTTATGATATCAGTAAAGAAAAATGATTCCAACTCAGACAGACGAAACTGAATCTTCCATGCCCGAAGATGAGAATGATGGGCCGTGGGGGAGAACCTGTCGTGCTTGTGGTAGTGTAAAGACCCTTAGAGATACCGTGCTGCGACCCAGGCCGAGTATCATCATGGTGATGTTTTTTGGGTTATATTTCTTGCTGATACGGGGTGCATTCGCGATGCAGAAGGATCAGTGCCAAGACTGCGGAGCGACCCAGCGGTATAAATCTACAGGGTCATGGGTGGCCGTGGTGGTTTTGGTCGTTTTGATTTTCTGCGTGTATATGGCGCTGACGATGGAGGAATGATGGGTGAGCTGTTAGGGGATATTGAAAGATCATCCTTAGCCTATTCCTGGGGATGTGCAGGCGCTCTTTAGAGACGCCCCTCCTTGTTTTGCTCCTCAATCCTCCTCGGCGAAGATGTTGTTCATGGAGGAGAAGAAGTCGTCGAGATCGTCGGAGGACATTTCGACGTTCTGGATGTCGTCGAAGGTGGTGTGCTCGATGTATTTATCGTCGAGCTCGCCGATAAAGGAGGAGGGCTGGCAGCCGGTTTTTTGCCCCCATTTCATGCGGACGCTGCAGTAGGTGAGGGTGAGGAGTTCTTGGGCGCGGGTGATCCCGACGTAGAGGAGGCGGCGTTCCTCGTCTTTGGTGCCCTCGGTGATGCTGCGGAAATGAGGGAGGTAGCCTTCTTCGAGGCCGACTAGGTAAACGATGGGAAATTCGAGGCCTTTGGAGGCGTGGAGGGTGATGAGGGTGGCTCCTTTTTTCTTTTCGAGATCGTCGTCTTCGCGCTCGGAGGCGAGGGCGCTGTCGTCGAGGAAGGATTGGAGTTTCTTGCCTTTGGCGATGTGGTCGCGGAGGGATTCTTTGATGGAATGGATGGCCTCGCCGCGTTGCTGGCGTTCGGAGTCGTTTTTGCAGCCGCGCTCGATCCAGGGGAGGTATTCGATTTCCACGAGAAGCTCGGAGAGGACGTCGGCGGGGTTTTCCTTGGCGATGTCGATGCGGTTCTTGGCACCGGAGATGAGGGCGACGAAGTCTTCGATGGCTCCGCGTGCTTTGCCGCCGAGGGTGGAGGTGAAGAAGGGATCGCAGAGGGACTGCCAGACGGAGCGGCCTTTTTCGCGGGAGTCATCGGTGGCGAGGACGGCGGTGGCTTGGCCGATGCCACGGTTTGGTGCGTTGAGGATGCGGAGGAGAGGGACGTCGTTGTCTGGGGAGACGAGGAGGGCGACGTAGGCGAGGACATCGCGGATTTCGCGGCGGTCGTAGAAGGACTGTGCGCCGACCATGCGGTAGGGGATTTTGCGGTCGCGAAGGGCTAGCTCAAGTTTGCGGGACTGGCCGTTGGTGCGGAAGAGGATGGCGAAATCTTCCCATTGGCGGCCGTGGGCTGTTTTTTCTCCTAAAATCTCATCGGCGATGAAATCGGCCTCCTCGTCATCGCCGGGCATGGCGACGATGCGGATGTTGTCGCCGCCGCCGCGTGTGGAGCGGAGGACTTTTTCGCGGCGGCCGAGGTTGTGCTTGATGAGGGAGTTCGCGGTGTGGAGGACGGCCTCGGTGGAGCGGTAGTTTTCCTCGAGGCGGATGACTTTGGGGTTGGGGAAGAAGCGTTCGAATTCGAGGATGTTGGCGACTTCTGCGCCGCGCCAGCCGTAGATGGATTGGTCGTCATCGCCGACGACGCAGACGTGGTAGGGAGACCCCACGAGCTGCTGGAGGAGACGCATCTGGAGAGAGTTCGTGTCTTGGAACTCATCGACGGTGACGCGGGTGTAGATTTTCCGGAAATGGTCGCGGACGTCGGAGTGCTCGCGGAGGACTTGCTCGGCAAGGAGGAGGAGGTCATCGAAATCGACGGCGTTCTGGGCGCGGAGTTCGTTTTGGTAGGCGACGGCGAGCTGGGCGAAGAAGTCGTCCTGGAGATCGGCGACATCGATGCCTTTGTTTTTTGCTTTGGAGATCTCGGTGAGGACGGTCTCGGCTTTGACTTTTTCATCGGTGCCGCCTTTTCGGACGATGAGTTGTTTCATGATGCCGACCTGATCGGAGTAGGCGGTGATGGAGAAGTTCTGTTTGTAGCCGAGCTTGTGGATGCCGCCGCGCAGGAGGCGGACGCAGAGGGAGTGGAAGGTGCAGACGGTCATTTCGGCTGCGGCTTTCTTGGATACCATGCCGCCGATGCGCTCTTTCATCTCGGAGGCGGCTTTGTTGGTGAAGGTGACGGCGAGGATCTCGGAGGCGGGGACTTTCCGCTCCAGCATGTGGGCGATGCGGCAGGTGACGGTGCGGGTTTTCCCGGTTCCTGCACCGGCGAGAATCATGACGGGGCCGTCCTGAGCGGCTACGGCTTCACGCTGGGCGTGGTTGAGGGATTCGAATGCGAAGTCGTTTGCCATGGGCGGGGGGACTCAATACGGCGGGGGGGAGTTTGGCAAACTTGAATGAGTGGCTAGTGCCGAGTGATCAGTGATCAGTGGAAGACTGGGGATGATGGAGAGCTGTTCTTTGCCGCCGGAGGCTTTGTAGGTGCCTTCTACGCGGGGAGATGCCGTTGAAGAGATTTAACCACAGAGAACACAGAGACGCTGCTGTGGAAGTTTTGGGATAGAAATTGAGGTTCTGTGTTCTCTGAGTCTTTGTGGTGATTTTTTGAAATGGTCGTGCAGGCGCACTAGAGAGGTGCCACTCCGTGGTAGATGCGTTCTACGCGGGGGGTGATGCCGGTGAAGAGCTCCCAGGCGATGGTGTCGGCAAGGGCGGCGACTTCGTCGGCGGGGATGTTGGCGCCGAAGAGCTCGACTTCGTCGCCGGAGGTGACGGGGCTGTCATCGGGGAGGGCGACGACGATCTGATCCATGGTGACGCGGCCGACGATGGGGTGGCGCTGGCCTCGGATGAAGACTTGGGCGTTTTTTCCTGAAAGGGAGCGGGGGTAGCCATCGCCGTAGCCGATGCCGACGGTGGCGAGGCGGGTGGGGCGGGTGGTGACGTAGGTGCGGCCGTAGGAAACGCTGTGTCCTGCGGGGACGGTGCGGGCGAGGGAAACGCGTGACTTGAGGGACATGACGTTCTGTAATTTTTCCTGAAACTGCGGGATGGGTGAGATGCCGTAGAGCATGAGGCCGGGGCGGGCGAGATTGCAGGGGCCGGCTGGGTAGGCGAGGATACCGCCGCTATTGGAGAGGTGGATCCAGCGGAAACGGGAGGAGCCGCCTAGCTCGGCGACGGTCTTAGAGAAGAGGCTGATCTGGATATTGGTGAAGACCTCGTCTTCATCTGAGGAGGAGAGGTGGGAGGCGATGCCTTCGATGGAGAGGGCGGGGAGTTTTTCGATTTCTGTGAGGCTGGCGGCGACATCGGCGGGGAGGAATCCGCCGCGTGCCATGCCGGTATCGACGGCGATGTGGACAGGGAGGGTGACGCCATGGCGGGCGGCGATGTCGGAAAATGACTGTGCCTCGGCGAGGGTGGAGATGCAGGGGGTGACGTTTCGGGCGACGATTTCTTCTCGCTCAAGCTCCCATGTGGCTCCGAGGAGGTAGATGGGGCATAACACTCCGGCGCGACGGATGCGGCGGGCTTCGCCGATGTTTGCGACTCCTAGGAACTCGACGCCTTCGGATTCGAGGAAACGGGCGATGGTTTCGAGACCGTGACCGTAGGCACCGGCTTTGACGACGGCCATGATGGCGCAGCCGGAGGCCTCGCGAGAGACGCGGAGGTTGTGGCCGAGGGCGGCGGTGTCGATTTCCACCCATGAGCGGGGTGGGGAGGTTGGGGTTTCGTCTTGGGGCACGGGGGAAACTTTAAGTTTTAAACTTTAAGTTACAATTCACAAAGGAAGGGGGGCTGGGGTGGGCGCGTTTTCAAATTGCGATTCCGTTCGGGCTTGCGGGCGGGAGGCGGGGAGGCTTGGATTGTGGATGCGGTTTGTTTCGGTTTTGGTGCTTTTTTTGGCAGGTGTAGCGGTGGGGGCGGAGGAGAAGACGCAGATACGTGCGATGGCTTGGCCGGCGCTTTCACCGGATGGGGAGATGCTTGCCTTTGAGTGGTTGAACGACATCTGGATGGCTCCGAGTCGGGGGGGAGAGGCAAAGCGGGTGGTTTATGACAGTGCGAGAGAGGCTTATGTGCAGTTTACACCGGATGGGAAACGGCTGGTTTTTTGCTCGGATCGGAGGGGCTCGGCGCAGATTTATTCGGTGAAGGTGGATCAATCCGAGGGCAGTGATTTGCAGAGACACACGGATCATACAGAGGGATATATCTTGGAGTCGATTTCCCCGGACAGCGGGGTGGCGGTGGCGAAGGGCGAGCGGGGTAGCTCGGGCTACAAGCCGTTCAGGCCTTTGTTGGTGGATCTGAAAAAGGATAAACGTGAGATTGAGTTGTTCGATGCGACGGCGCATTCGATCGCGATTTCTCCAGATGGGAAGCGGTATCTATTTTGCCAAGGCGGTGAGCAACTTTATCGGAGCGGCTACCGAGGATCGCGGGCGTCGAGTGTGCATCTGTGGGATGCTGAGACGGGGAAATTC
Source organism: Akkermansiaceae bacterium (assembly GCA_030725745.1). Classification (GTDB taxonomy): domain Bacteria; phylum Verrucomicrobiota; class Verrucomicrobiia; order Verrucomicrobiales; family Akkermansiaceae; genus Luteolibacter. The sequence goes on along the minus strand of JANRFH010000008.1, from coordinate 22,413 downwards.
ACGCCCCTGATCACAGAGGAGTGGGAGGCGAGGTCGCCGCTGTGGAAGGCGGATGGAAAGGGATTTCATTATCTCTCTAATGTGGATGGAACGTTCAATGTATGGACGCGTGATTTGGAGAATGGCACAGACAGGCAGGAGACGTTTTTCAAAGGAGAGTCGGTTGTGAGTTTGACGCTTTGCGGAGACGGGAAGGTGATGTTTTTCCGTGCGGGGCAGAAGGTGTATCGGTTCGAGCCGGGGAAAGGGGCGGAGCCGGAGGAGGTGAGCTTTTATGTGACGGGGGAGAAGTTTTCGAAGCCATTGGTGAGGCGTGAGAAGGTGAGTGGGACATCGGCGGTGGCCTTTGGAAAAGGCGAGAGGATCGTGTTTTCTGCGGCTGGCGAACTGTGGACAATGGTGCAGGGCGGAGAGCCGGTGCGGCTGACGGAAACTGATGCGCTGGATGAGCGTGAACCGCAGTTTTCGCCGGATGGCAGGGTGCTGTATTTCCTGAGAGACAACGGGCTGGAGATGGAAGTTTGCCGGGCGAAGTTTACCGATGGAAAAATGGGGAATGTGTTCGTGGTGCCTGCTGAGACGAGATCGAAGCGTTCGCTGCGGTTGAGTCCGGGTGGGGTATGGCTTTCATGGATCGAGGCGACTGGGGATATTGTGACGGCACCCGCGGCGGGCGATGGTGAGGCGAAGGTGGTGCTGCATGGCTGGGATGCTCCGACCTATGATTGGTCGCCGGACGGGAAATGGCTGGTGGCGGCGAAGAAGGATCTGCACGCAAACCGCGATATCTTTGTGATGAGGGCGGATGGCTCGATGAAGGCGAAGAACCTTACGCGTCACCCGGCTTTTGAGGGTTCGCCAAAGTGGTCGCCGGATGGAAATACTATACTTTTCGTAGCTCGCAGGGAGGAAGATGCGCTTGCGCGGCTTTGGACGATCGATGTAAAGGGGATGAAGGAGAGTTCGGATTTCGTGAAAATCGCGGACTCGCTAAGGCCAGTAGATACGGATGTGAGTGAGCCGATCCGTGTGATGTGGGGGGCTGATTCGGAGTCGGTAATCTTCCAGAGTCGTGATGCGAAAGACAAGTCAGCCTATCAGCTTTTTCTGGAGACTGGAGTAGTGAAAGAATATGGTGATTTTCGGGCGATACCGATTGGGATGGATGATGCGTGGCGCTCGTATTGGAGAATGGATCGTGTGCCAGTGATTGCGGATGGCGATGGGTTGGTGAAATTCGAGTTTTCGTTTTCTGTGGAGCAGGAGAGGAGCGCGCGGCTGCGGCTGGGCTTTCGTAGGATCTGGAGGACACTTGCGGAGCGTTTTTACGACAAGACGATGAACGGTACGGATTGGGATTCTGTGCTGATGAAATATGAGGACGCGGCGGCGGAGTCGCGTGAGTCGCGGCAGTTTGATAGAGTTGTGGCGCAGCTTCTGGGCGAGCTGAATGCCTCCCACCTGACCTTCAAAACGAAGGAATGGGGGCTGAGTGGCAGCAATGTGAAAGTGAAGAAGCCGACGGCGCATCCGGGAATGGTTTTCAAGCCAAGCTGGGACGGTCCGCTGGTGGTCGAGCGGGTGTTGGTAGGCTCTCCGGTTTCATTAGTGAAAGGCGCGCCAAAGCCGGGGGACACGGTGCTGCGTATCGGTGGCAAAGATGTGGATGCTGCGACGGATCTAACAAAAATTTTCAACGGAGCGGAGGGTGCCTCGCTGCCGATGGTTCTGGCCGGGGCTGACGGAAAAAAACGCACACTTGAGCTTGTGCCTGTGGATTACGACGACATGCGCCTGATCGACCGTGAGGCGAAGAAAGACGCTGATGTGAAGCTGGCGGAGGAAAACGGTTTCGCCTACCTGCCTTTCCGGAAAATGAAGACGGATGATCTGCGGGATCTATCGGTGGAAGTTTACCGTGCCTCGCTCGATGCGGATGGGCTGATTCTCGACCTTCGCGATAACCTCGGCGGGCGCGTGGCGGATGAGTTGCTCGGGCTTTTTTGCCAACCTGAACACACCTTCACCATACCGCGTGATGGGCCTCGTGGGTATCCTGCGGATCGGCGGGTGAGCCCTTCGTGGGACAAGCCGATGGTGGTTCTCTGCAACGGCAATACCTTCTCGAATGCGGAGATTTTCTGCCATGCCATCAAGCGCCTACGCCGGGGGAAACTCATCGGTACGCCGACCAATGGTGGCGTCATCTCGGCGGTGGGCATCACCATTCCCGAGGTGGGAGAGTTGCAGATTCCGTTTCGTGGCTGGTTCCATGCAGAGACAGGGCTGGATCTGGAACTGAACGGAGCGGTTCCGAATATCGTGATTCCTTTCCTGCCGGAAGATCAGGCGAAAGGGAAAGACCCGCAGCTAGAGGCGGCAGTGCGGGTGCTGGCGAAGGAAGTAGGGGAAGGGGAGAACCGCGTGAAGGCGAGATACAAGTGGGATGAGGAGTGAGGTTTTGTCCTAAAAATTGAGGATAGTTCAAAGTTTTTACCAACGTATGTTTGTTGTCTTATGAAAACATCCATTTTTGTGATCTTCGCTTTTTTTACGGTTCTCTCAAGTATGGTGGAGGCCGGATTGAAGATTTATTACATCCGGCATGCGGAAGGTGGGCACAATGTGAAGAAGGAATGGGAGGATAAAGGCGTTCCTGAAAAGGAGTGGCCTGAGTATGTGGGTAATCCCGATATGTTTACCCCGAAGGGACTAGAGGAAGTGGTGACGGGCACGGAAAAGCTACAGAAGTATGATTTCGATTTCATTGCTACCAGTCCTATATGGAGGGCGCGCAACACGATCTTACCCTATTTGAAAGCTACTGATCAACAGGCTGAGGTATGGCCAGAACTGAGAGAGGGGCCGGGCATGACTACGATCCTTTCCAAAGATTTACCCGAAGTGGAAAGGGACATCTTAAACAAGGGAGATGAAATCGAGATCCCCGACAATGAGGCTGATTTTTTTACGATTCGTGAAGGTGCAGAAAATAATTACAGGAAGTATCCTAGCGGATGCAGCGATGAGCGGAAGGTGGCGTATATGAAGTATGTTTCATTGCATGCCATTGATTTGATCGAGAGTCGATTTGGTGGATCTGATAAGTCGATTTTACTGACGGGTCATAATAGTTCGGGGGTTTCACTGTTGAAGCTACTCCTCAAAGAAGAACCGAGTGGAGAAGCCAGAAGGGGCATCGATAGCACCGGGATCTGGATGGTGGAGCAGCAGGAAGATGGCTCTTACGAGTTGATGATTTACAACGATAAGCCGTATGTTGAGGAGTGATTCCTGGCTTCCTGTAGGTGGGTAGTTCTTGTAATGTTCAAAATGCACTTAGGCCTCAAGTTTGCTTTCGGAGTGGGCGTTTTGGTTGCTGTGTCATGTATCCTGTTTGCCGCGTTCTTCATTGTGGCGTATTTCGTGGCGCCGTGCATGTATGCGCCGTTTTTCTACGCAGACTATAACAAGGCGCGCGCATCGCTTGAACAGATCGAGGGTGTCAGGATCGTTGATGATTGGCAGCATCACGACACTTCGCTCGAAGACTGTGGTTTTATGATCCAGATCGATGGCTCCGAGACGGTGCAGGTGGATTTTTATGAGGGCGAGGATTGGCAAAAGCGCTTCTGGCACCTCGACGGAGTGGTGATGTCGTTGCCTTATAATACTGCGACAAATTCGCGGAAAAATACCTATTTGGATTTCAAAGACTTAGAATCGGCTGGAGTTTATTTAGGCTCTCTCAGCGATGTGCTGGAAAATATTGATACGATTCTAAAGCTAACGAGAAGCCGCCCTCACACACCGGAAACCAAAGCTACTATCGGTGAATGGTGTTATATACTCTACGACCTCGATAGCTACAAATGAGCCAACGAAGGGCGACTGAGTGAGTCGATTTTGACTATTCACCCAAGTGTCTCATCGCTTCCTTAATGGCTGGGATGAGCATGGGGAGGCATTCGCCGATTGCTTTGGGGTTGCCGGGGAGGTTTAGGATGAGGGATTGGCCGCGGGTACCTGCTGTGGAGCGAGAGAGAATGGCGGTGGGGACTTTATCGAAACTACGCATGCGCATGGCTTCGCCGAAGCCGGGGAGTTCGCGGTCGAGCACGGCGCGGGTGGCTTCCGGTGTGTTGTCTCGGGCGGAGGGGCCGGTGCCGCCGGTGGTGAGGATGAGTTGGCACTTTTCCTGATCGCATAGGCTGCGGAGGAGGGTTTCTATTTCGGCTCGGTCGTCGGGCATGACGTGGCGGTGCCAATCGATATCGGTGAAGCCGGCTTCGGTGAGAATGCGTTCGATCTCGGGGCCGCTGAGGTCTTCGTAGATTCCTGCGCTGGCGCGGTCGCTGAGGGTGAGGCGGGCGATTTTCATGATGGGGGCGGGATGATCTGAGGTTTTCAACGCAGAGTCGCGGAGGTCGCGGAGGGGACGCGGAGCTGGGGTTGTGAAAGAGAGAGGATTTTTTTAACCGCTAAGACGCCAAGGCGCGAAGGCAAGAGGGTTATTGTTTTGTTTTTTCTGTGACTTCGATGCCGCCGATGGACATGGTTTTGTCGACGGCTTTGCACATGTCGTAGATGGTGAGGGCGGCGATTGAGACGGCGGTGAGGGCTTCCATTTCGACGCCGGTTTTGGCGGAGGTGGAGGCGGTGGCGCGGATGTGGACTGAGGTGTCCTGGATCTCGAAATCGACGTCGACGGCATCGAGGGGGAGGGAGTGGCAGAGGGGGATTAGCTTGTCGGTGATCTTGGCGGACTGAATGGCGGCGATGCGGGCGACGGTGAGGACGTCGCCTTTGGGGAGGGCTTTGTCGCGGAGGGCGGCGATGGTTTCCGGGAGGCAGATGACGTAGCCGGCGGCGGTGGCGGTGCGGCGTTGGATGGGCTTTGCGCCAACATCGACCATGCGGGCGGTGCCTTCGGCGTCTAGGTGGGAGAAGTTTTGCATGAGGATTTGGGGAAGATGGTTGAACCGCCAAGGCGCAAAGACGCTAAGGCTGGGTGGTGTGGTTTTTAAATTACAGATGAATGGTATTAACGCAGATGAAAGTAAGATGATTTTTAATGAGGAAGGTAGGAAAGGAGGAAGGGAATTCGGTTGGGTTCCTGGCTTCCTGCTTTCCTTATTTGAATCAAACCGGATTTGAATGAGGGATATTTAATAGGAGAGTTATTGGGGGAGCTTCGCCTACTCGGATGAGGGCGTTGGTGCGGGTGAGGGAGAAGGTGTCGCCGGAGGATGACCAAGGTTTTGGCGTGGCGATGAGTTTGCCGTTTTGGATGGATACTTCGGCGGGCCAGAAGGTTTCGCGGGGATTGGGGCGGAGGGTTTCTTTTCCTATGATTTCCAAGTCGAGGAAATGCCAAGGAGAGTGAATGCCAGAGAGGAGGTCGATGGCCAGGCGGATGGCGAGGTGGTAGCAGACGAAATGGGAGACGGGGTTTCCGGGGATGACGAAGGCGACTTGGGTGCCGCGTGTGGCGAAGGTGAGGGGCTTGCCGGGGCGGAGGTTTACTTTGTCGAAATGGATGGTGTAGCCGAGGGCGCGGAGGGTGGAGGAGCCGTGGTCGTGATCGCCGACGCTGGCACCGCCGGAGATGAGGAGGAGATCTTGATTGCCCTCGAATAGGGATTTCATGGTCGCTGGGTCGTCCGGGGCGTGGGTGGAGATGAGGCCGGGGATAAGTCCGGCGAGGAGGCTGGAATTTGTGTCGCGGATGTGGCCGGGGGGAGGGGTCTGCGAGGGCGGGACGAGTTCGTCGCCGGTGGCGAGGTGGCGAATGCTTGGGTGTGGGATGACTTGTGGAGAGGTGTAGCCGACTTGGGCGAGGATGGCCATTTCCGGAGCACCGATGAGGGTGCCTGCGGGGAGGACGATGGCTCCGTTTTGTGCCTCTGCTCCTTGGGGGCGGATGAAGAGGTTTTCGGAAAATGATGGGATGGCGACGGTGTCTGCGGAGCGAGCGCAATCCTCTTGCATGACAATGCGGCCACCTCCGGGTGGGAGGATGGCTCCAGTGAAGATACGCATGGATTCGCCTACGCCGAGCGGCGTGGTGGGGACAATTCCGGCGGGTATTTCTGCGGTAACGCGGAAGGTGCCGGGGGCTGCATCTGTGCGGATGACGTAGCCATCCATCATGGATCGATCTGCGGAGGGATAGTCAGCATCCGCGAGGACGTTCTGGGCTAGAACGTGGCCGAGGGATGCGGAGAGCTCTGCCGTGCGTGGAGGCAGCGGCGAGATGTGTGAGGAAACGATTTCCCTGGCGTGTTCGATAGAGATCACGCGGAGATTTTCCACAGAAGCGGGGTGCCGCCTACTTCTTTTTCTTCTTTGGTGCAGGAGGCTCGGTGAGCTCCATTGCACCTGGGGCTACTTCTTCGAGGTTCGGCGGGATTTCTGCATCAAGTTCACCGGTTGTCCATTTGACGGCACCGATGATCATGTTTTTGAAGAGATCGTTCGTCCAGATGTCTTCGCGGTGCCCCATGGCATTATAGTAAACGCGGCCTTTTCCCTCCGCGCGTGCCCATGAGGTGGGGAAGTCTGGACGCTGATACATGGGGCCTTTGAGTTTGTTTGACTCCATGACGGTGAGGCAGTGGATGTCTGGATTGAAATCCTTGAGGGCATACCATTCTTCCATGAGGGTGAAAGATACACCTATGTTTTCGTAACCGGGGAAATTCGGGTTGATGACGCGGTTGGTGGCTTCTTGCTGGGCACCATGGCTCACGAATTCACCGCCGATGAAGCAGATGAATTCATCAGAGTCTTTGCCATAGTTTTCATAGTAGGAGAGCACCTTGCCGTCCTTGGTGGTGTGGAAGGTATCGGTGGCGCAGTGAAGGCCGATGAAGCCATTACCAGCCTTGACGTAATCGAGGAGTGCCTGCTTTCCCTCTGGGGTCATGGGCGGCTGCTTGTCCTTGCCTGGAGTGGTGAGATCTCCGGTGGTGTAGAAAATGACGGTGTCGAATTGTTCGAGATATTCCGGGGAAAATTTCGAGCCGTCCTTGGAGAATTCGAATTCCCATTTCTCTTTGCCGCCGATTTCAAGGAGGATTTTTTCGGCGAAGCTGGGCTGCCCTTTTTTCCATGAAATGACATCGTGCTCGAAGCCACTTGATTTCGAAAAGAACAGGATCTTGTGGGCTTCTGCTTGGGCGGAGAGCGAAAGGCCTGCGAAGACGGCGAGCATTGTGAGGATTTTCTTCATGGTTTGATTGTCAATATGGACTTGAGGCAGAGATTTGGAAGGGAGAAATTCGGTGGGTTTTTCTTAAAAAGGTGCAAAGCAGTTCTTGTTATCCCGTGCAGAGGGTTGTATCGCCCGTTTGTCCGCTACCCGGTCTACTACTAATTCTATGATCATTTTCCTCCTCTGGTGCCTCGCGGGGCTCGCTGTCGGCATCGTCTTCGGCTCCTTTTTCGAATGGACTCTGCACAAGTACATTATGCACCGCCCACTTGGGAAATTTCGATATCCCTTCGAGGCGCATGCGATTGTGCACCATCAGGTTTTTAAGGCAGATAAGACTTATCACCTGATCGAGGAGAAGGACAAGGAGACCATCCCAATGGCGTGGTGGAACGGTGCGGTGCTGGTGGCGATCGGTGCGATCCCATTCACTCTGCTCTCATTAGCTTTCGGGCAATGGGGCTTTGTGGTAGGCGGTGTGCTGGCGTTTGCTAGCTACTATTGCTTTTACGAATACATTCACTGGTGCATGCATTTGCCAAAAGCGAGGCGTGTGGAGAAGCCTGAGTGGTTCCGCCGCCTGAATGGTCATCACCTTCTGCACCACCGCTACATGCACAAGAACTTCAACGTGGTGCTGCCACTAGCGGATCTTCTGCTTGGCACTCTGATCCTGCGTGCGAAGACGAAGTTCATGCAGGCCACCGGCCCATCGGTGCCAGATGTGCAGCCAATCGAGTCCTGATCGGGAAAATTGCATTGCAGCGAAAGGACGGCTGATTAGCGTGGGTATCAAACCCATGATGATCAAATCCCTCGCTTTCGTATCACTCTTCGCCGCCAGCCTCGTCTCGGCGGCACCTGATAAACCCTACCAGCCTGAAGAAGGCTCGGATGCGGAAAAAGTGGGGGCGGGCGTATGGGCGTTTGAGGTGGATGAGTCGCTGCCGAATGTCCTGATCATCGGGGATTCCATATCCATTGGCTACACGGTGTCGGTAAGGAAGGAACTCGATGGTAAGGCGAACGTTTTCCGCCCGATGTCGAAGGATGGCAGCAAACCTGAAAACTCGCAGGGCACGACGAACTCGGTGAAGCGCATCAATGCATGGCTAAAAGGCCGCAAGTGGGATGTGATCCATTTCAACATGGGGCTGCATGACCTCAAGCATTGGAATCCCAAGACCGGTCAGAACTCCTCGAAGGCGTCCGATCCGTATCAGGCAGACGTCGATCAATACGCGAAGAACCTCGAAGAGATTGTGGGGAAACTGGAAAAGACCGGAGCGAAGCTGATTTTCGCGACAACTACGCCGGTCACCGAAGGGACGACCAATCCGCTGCGTGAGCCGGATGGCCCGGTGAAATACAACAAGGCGGCGCTCAAGATCATGGAGAAACACGACATACAGGTGAATGACCTGTTTGCTGCCGTGGAGCCGGATCTGGATAATCTCCAACTGCCCCGAAACGTGCATTTTAAACCCGCAGGTAATGAGCTGATGGCGAAGAAAGTAGCCGAAGTTATCGCGGCGGCGCTGCCGAAAGGCGAGTGAACTCTCTTTGCACTTTGCAGAATATTCCGGTTATGAAAAAACTCCTCCGTCTAATTCCCATCATCGCCTGCATCGGCGTGGCGAAGGCGGAGCCTATCCGCGTCCTGATTGTCGATGGATTCAGCAATCACGACTGGAGGCTCACGACGAAACAGATCAAGAGCTTCATCGAGCCAACTGGCTTGTTCGAGGTGAGTGTTTCCACAGCGCCGGAGACGGCGAAGGCAGAGGGTTGGGATGAGTGGCGTCCAGACTTCGCCGCCTACGATGTGGTGATCCAGAACTGCAACAACATCAACCGCGGCCCGTCATGGCCGGAGGAGGTGAAGGCGGATTTTGAGAAATATGTGGCAGGCGGTGGCGGTGTCTTCGCATGGCACTCGGCGAACAATTCCTTCGCGGACTGGGATGAATACAGCAAGATGCTCGGCATCGGCTACCGGAAGAAAGACGCCGGCTGGGCGATACGCGTGGAGGACGATGGTAGCCTGGTGAGGATCCCACCGGGCGAGGGTTTAAACACCGCACACGGGCCGCGTATCGATACCTTGGTGAAACGGCTGGGCGACCACCCGATCCATGCGGGCTTCCCGAGGGAGTGGAAAACACCGGACATCGAAGTCTATTTCTACCCACGCGGCCCGGCGGAGAACATCGAGATCCTTTCTTATGGCTACGATCCGAAGACCAAGCTGAACTGGCCTTTGGAGTGGGTGGTAGAGTATGGCAAGGGAAGGGTGTATTCCTCGACCTTCGGCCATAGCTGGAAAGGTGAGGAGAGCCCAGAGCGCATGCGCTGTATCGGTATGCGGACGGCTGCGATTCGTGCCCTGCAATGGCTGGCGAAAAGAGAGGTGGATTATCCACTTCCAGAAGATTTTCCGACAGCTGAGAAAGTTTCCGTAGCCCCAGTGCCTTGAATTCAATAATCTTTGAAATACCAATCTATGATCCGTTTATCTGCCCTCTTCTTGGGCGTCTTTTTCCTTCCCGCAACGAACGCTTTTTCTACCGAACTAGCCGGGAAGAAGCCGAATATCGTTCTGGTCATCACCGATGATCAGGGCATGGGCGATCTTTCCTGCATGGGCAATGAGGTGGTAAAAACGCCGAATATTGACAAGTTCTATGCGCAGGCGACACGCTTCACAGATTTTCAAGTCAGCCCGACCTGTGCGCCGACACGTGCCGCACTGATGAGTGGTCGCCCGCCGTTCAAAGTAGGGGTAACGCACACGATCCTCCAGCGCGAGCGCATGGCGACAGAAGTTTTCAGTCTCCCGCAGGCGCTCAAGACCGGTGGCTATGCGACCGGGATTTTCGGAAAATGGCATCTCGGAGACGAGGACGACCGCCTGCCGGGCAATCGTGGCTTCGACGAAGTGCTAATCCACGGATCGGGTGGTATCGGGCAGGTGAACCTCGGAGACTTTCCGACGAACAACGAGAATACCTATTACAATAGCGTGCTGCTCCACAACGACACGATTGTGAAATCCAAGGGCTACTGCACTGATGTGTTTTTTGCCGGGGCCTTGGCATGGATCGACAAGGAGCGGGAAAAAGAGGAACCGTATTTCGCCTACATCGCGACGAACGCACCGCATGCACCGATGATCGTTCCCGAGCAATACTCGAAGCGCTTCACCGACCTTGGCTACGACAAGGGCACTGCCTGCCGGTATGGGATGATAGAGAACATCGATGAAAACTTCGGCAAACTCATGGCCAAGCTGGAGGAGTGGGGACAACTGGAAAACACCCTGGTCATTTTCATGACTGACAACGGTGCTACGCATCTCAGCGCCAAGCTCAACGGGAAGAAGCTCAGTCTGTTCAATGCGAACCTCAAGGGCGCGAAGAATTCGCCTGATGAGGGCGGCACGCATGTTCCTGCTTTCTGGAGTTGGAAAGGCGTGACCGGCGAAGGCGTGGACATCCACGGCCTTGCCGCACACCTTGATATCTACCCGACCTTCGCCGCCCTCGCCGGTGCGAAACTTCCGGAAGACATGCAGGAACTCGATGGGAGATCCCTGCTGCCGCTGCTTGAAAATCCCGCCGCAGCTTGGCCGGACAGGGAGCTGTTCTTCCACTGCGGTCGCTGGAATCCCGGGAAAAGGGATGAGGCTAAGTATCAGAAATGTGCGGTGCGCACGCAGAAGTGGCGCTTGGTGAACAATGAGCAGCTCTACGACATTTCCGGCGATCCCTTTCAGAAAGAGGATGTCGCTGCAGCGCATCCGGAGGTCGTATCCGAGCTCCGCAAAGCCTACGACAAGTGGTGGGAATCAGCGCTCCCGCTGATGGTCAACGAAGATCTTCCGAAGCTGAAAGAGCAGCCACTGCATGTCCGCTATGAGAAGCAGCTTGCGGAAAAAGGTATTCCCGAGTGGGCACCCGAGCCGCTCCGCTGATACGATTTTGACAACACATAATAGAACATGAAAACCACAGTCATTTCCATCTCAGCACTACTGCTTGCTGCCTTCGCGGTGAACGCTGCGGAGAAACCTAACATCATCTTCCTCCTCGCAGATGACCAGAGCACCTACTCGGTAGGCTGCTATGGGAACAAGGATGTCATCACGCCGGAGATGGATCGCCTTGGCGCGGACGGGGTGATCTTCGACCGCCACTACGACACCACAGCGATCTGCATGGCCAGCCGCGCGAACATCTTCACGGGCATGTATGAATACAAGACCGGCACCAATTTCGACCACGGCGACATGCGGCCGGATGTGTGGGCGAAGTCCTATCCGGTGCTGCTCCGTGAGTCTGGCTACTTGACTGCCTTCGCCGGGAAATTTGGCATTGAAGTCGATGGCAAGGGGATCTGTGAGGAGGAGTTCGATATCTACGCAGGTGGGCCAGGGCAGACGGATTATGCGACAGCGAAGAACAAAGCTCTTGCGAAATACGCGGAGGAATTCCCTCACTCGACTCTCGCCTACGGCGCGTGGGGGCAGGATGTGATCCGTGAATCCGTAGAGAAAGAAAAGCCCTTCTGTATGTCGATCAGCTTCAAGGCTCCGCACAAGCCGGCCACACCCGATCCGCGTTTTAAGGATCTCTACAAGGGCGTGAAGTTCACCAAGCCCGCCAACTACGGCAGGGAGCACGGAGAGCACATGTCAGAGCAAAGCAAGCAGGGCAGGCAGTGGACGCGCTTCATCGAGTGGGGCTATGCGGACGACTATGACAATCAGATGGCAACCTATTACCGCCAGGTTCACGGCATCGACGTCGCACTCGGCATGATCCGCAAGGAACTCGAGGCGCAGGGAATCGCTGACAACACGGTGATCATCTACACCAGCGACAACGGCTTCCTTTGCGGCTCTCATGGATACGGTTCGAAGGTCTTGCCGATGGAGGAGGCATCGCGCGTGCCTCTGATGATCTACGATCCCCGTAGTAGCACTTCCGGGAAAAAACTCCGCAGCGGCAGGCTAACGGGCAACATCGACTTCGCACCGACCATCCTCGAGCTGGCAGGTCTTCCCGTTCCGGAAAATATGGACGGCATCAGTATCGTGAACCAGCTGGAGGATCCCTCCAGCGGCGGCCACGAGCAGCTCGCTCTGATGAACGCCTGGGGGCCTGGGCCGACCACTGCCCTCAGTGTCGTAACACGTGAGCACAAATACACCTACTGGTGGTATGGCGATGACAAGATGGAGCCAACCGAAGATCTCTTCGATCTAAGCAAGGATCCATCGGAATTGAAGAACCTCGCTTCAAATCCTGAAAACGAGCCGCTGCTTAAAGAAATGCGCGTGAAATACGAGCAGGAGCTCACCAAGTGGAAAGAGCGAGCGGTGGATTACAACGACTACCAGAAATACGGCAAGCTCTTCGACCGGAACGTATCCCTTGACGAAAAACGTGCCCTCGGTAAGGCCGGAACTCGTGGTGAAGGCGAAGGCAAGGCGAAGAAGCAAAAGAAACCGAAAAGCGAATGATCAGTCGCTTCTTGTTTGCGTGTGCGCTCCTTTCCTTCACTCCGCTCTCGGCTGAGGGGCTAGCTGATTTGCAGGGCAAGCGCGTCCTTTGGTTAGGCGATAGCATTACCTACGCCGGAGGATACGTCGCCAATGTCGAGTATTACCTCAGAACGCGGGCACCAGAGGCGGAGTTCGATTTCGTTAATGCCGGCCTGGGTAGCGAGACGGTTTCCGGCCTTTCCGAGAAAGGTCATGCCGGCGGGAGGTTTCCCAGACCCTACCTGCACGAGCGCCTTGAGCGCGTGCTCACGGGTGTGAAGCCAGAGATTGTATTCGCCTGTTATGGAATGAACTGCGGGATCTACCTGCCCTTCGATGAAGGCCGCTTCGCGAAGTTCAAGGAAGGCATGATCCTCCTCCACGACAAGGCGGTGGAGAGCGGAGCCAAAATCATCCACCTGACCCCTGCGGAGTATGATTCCCGTGGTGAAGATCTTCCCTACACCGAAACCCTCGACCGCTACTCGGAGTGGCTCATCTCCCAGCGCGAAGACGCGGGATGGGAAGTGATCGATATTCATTTCCCGATGAAACGCTTTCTTGAGGAGCGCAGGAAAGATGACGAAACCTTTTTGCTTCAGAAGGATCGCGTGCATCCCAAGGAACTCGGCCACTGGATCATGGCCAAGGCTGTTCTGGAGGGATTGGGGGCTGAGGATCTTGGTGGTGTGGACAGCCCAGAGGCACTCACCGCAGCACAGCCTGATGGCAAACGCCTCTTGCAGCTCATCACCAACCGGATGATGACCCTGCGCGATGCCTGGCTGACCTCCACGAAACACCTACGCCCCGGCGTGGCCGAGGGGCTGCCGATGAACCAGGCGGAAGCTAAGGCGGCGGAGTTGCTCGCTCAGATCGAAGCACTTGCCGAGTGAAATTGCGGCATCCTCTAAATTGGGGAGATAGATTGCCTTTCGGAGGCCTGTAGTATGTGAGCATATCTTTATTGCTTCCGACTCCCACGCCATGTTCCCAGCCAGCTTTCCAGAATCCGCCTCCAAGTTCCCTCTCCTCGGATCGGCACTCCTCATTTCGATCCTCACTTCATCATCACCCTTGGCTGCTGCAGAAGTTTCCGAGCTGATGCCATTGCCTGAAGACTACACCTCGATGTGGTGGGCGGAGGGCTTCCCGCATGTGGTGGCGGGTGCGCCGTGGCTGCGCACGATTCAGACCGGGCACTACACGATGACCCTCGATACCGAGGCGATGAAGATCACTCACCTCGGCCCCGTCGCCAAGGGCACGGATTACGAGAGTTTTGTGAAGTCTGCACCGGTGCCGCCTGAGAAAGCGACGCCGGTGGATCTCCATCTCGGCATCACGGTGAACGGGAAAAGCTACCGCTGCACCTCCGGCGGGAAATGGACGAGATACGAGGGGCCGCGTCTCGTGGAATCCGGACGTTTTTTCCAGAAAGGCGATGTCACTGACCTCGTCTTTACGGCAGAGGACGGAACGGTGCTCAATGCGAAGACTCGCTTCGAGACCTCCGCATGGCCGGAGCGCCTCGGGCTAATCTTTGCGGCAAAACCGGGGGAGTTGCCTATTGCTGGTGGTGAGACTTCGTTTGGGAAAATCGGTGGAGGCTTCGGCTTCGATGGGAAAGCAGATTTGAGCATTCCGCACGAGGCCTCGCTTGATACGGAACAATTCACCCTCGGCTTCTGGGCATTTATACCCCTGAGCTACACTCATCAAGATGGCGCAAGTCCGTGGCTTGTTTGCAAGAATCGCAACGAAAGCCACGATGGCAACTACGGCATGCTCCTCCGTCAAGGGAAGCCCGAAGCGCGTCTCAATATCGGTGGCGGGAAGGGCGGCCAGTTCGTTGTGACGTCGAACAACGAAGTGAAACGAGACCAGTGGAACCATCTCGTCATGAGCTACGATGGCAAGGTGCTCAGGCTTTTCCTCAATGGCAGAAACGTCGGCGAGCAGGAGATCGGCAAGGTGCGCAAGCCGGGTGCAGATCCTCTTGTCTTCGGGCGTCGCGCCGATTCCGATAACGGGATTTATTTCTTCCGTGGCGTGATGGATGAGATTCAATATTTCAACAGCGCCATTGATCCGAAGCTGATCGCACGCATGGGAAATCAGCCAGGGGCTCCACTGCCCGGAATTCAGCCCGCTCACACATGGGGCTTCAAGGCCGATGGCATGGCTTCGGCGACGATGCCGTTGGAAAAATGGAACACTGCCTCCATGGAAGTCCGAGTCTCTGCCGAAGGCGGCGCACTGAGTTTGGCGAAGTCGGGGGAGCTGCCAACGGCGGACAGTGAGTGGAAACAAGTCGGCCTCGCGATGTTCCCGGCCACCTTCGAGCAGGCTCCCGAGACCAGTTTCATCGGGGTGAAGGTCACCGAGAAATCCAAGGGCGGAGAGCGCCCCGTGACCTTCGATGCCGAGCAGGGCTGTCACCTTATCGATCTGAATGGCGTGCGGGCGCAGCCTCCCGCAAACGGTGACAAGAACGATGCCATCGAGCGCTACAAGCTTGTCCTCGCAAATCCGACTGATCACTTGGAAGTCGCGAATCTGAAATTTATCAAAGACTCCGGCGGCTACTCGGTCACCGGGGTCTCCGCGATGCTGCGCGATACCGCTGGCAATCCCACCGGCATCCCCGTGCAGATTAGTAAGAACTGGCACAACGACGAAGAGGCGGGCGTTTATAGTGGTAGCTGGTTGCATACGCTCACGCAACTACGCCTTCCGCCGGGCAGCACCACCGAGCTGGAGCTTGTCATTTCCTACGCCCATTGGGGTGGTGTGGCAGCGGCTTCGCATGCGCAGCTTTGCCTCATCGGCTGGGGTAGCAATCAGCACTGGAGCGAGAGCGCGCTCGGCTCATGGGGCGAGAGCATTTGCTACGAGCCGGAGCAAGGCCAGGCGAACACCACCGTCACCGATGTCCGCCCTGTTATGGTTAACGGCGGGAAAGACGACAAGAAGTGGGAATGGACGAGCAACGTCGGTGGCGCGGATTTCTTCCGCTTCTTTGATCCTACGGGGAAACGCATCGCCCACTCAGCCATGCAGACCGCGTATCTGAAGCACGGCCCCTGCCTCTCCGAAGTTGTCTTCTCAGGCAGGCTAGGGGAGGGCATTCGCCATACCTCTACCGTCAGTCTCGCTAGGACGGATGATATTGTGAGAGGTGTCTACCACCTACGCATGGATGTGGATAATGCCATGGATTTCTCCCGCTTCGTCATCTTTCAGGTCGGCTCCGATACCTACAATTTCACCCAGGAGAAGAAGATGGCCGTCGGCAATGCTGGTGGCTTGCAAAAGGAATGGAACACCACCTGGGGCGGCAATACCTATCGCACTGAGCCGTTGGAACTTGGCGGTCTCGCGCCATGGATTTCCCTGCATGAAGGCTCAAGCTTCGGCAACCACGAAGTCAAAGGCGCATGGGCGAATCGCGGGATTGTCGTCCGCTCATGGAAGGCGAAGCTCGGTGGCAAGGATGCCTCCGCATGGATGGCAGAGCACGGTGTGAAACGCGGCTCCAGCGAGACCTCCACCGCCGATTTCGTCCCGCCTCCGGGTGTCACACGCCTTGAGCCGGGTGACTACATCGAGGCGACCTTCGAGCACATCGTCATGCCGCAATCAGCGGAAGAATATTACGGCCCCAACGAAGCCCTTCGCGCCGCCCTCGCGAAGGATGGCAATACCTGGCGCATGATCCAGCGGGAGTCCGCCGGTAATAATCTGGAGGTAAATGTTTCCCAAGGCACCCTTGATCGCACCCAGCCGGATGTGCGCGTCACCGCCACCGCCACCGGGGCTGATCTCACAATCAAAGGCGGCCTCGCCTATCTCCCTGTCACCTTCACCGGCCTCCCCGCAAGCACCGGATACGAGCTTCTCGTCGATGGCAAAGCCCCCGCGCAAGCCATCCACGGCAATGACTTCTGGCAGACCGACTTTGACCCTGTCACAAAGACATGGAGTCGCACCTATAATCTTCCGACCACCGCCGGACAGCCTCTCAATATCAGCCTCAAGCAAACCCCATGAAACACTCACTCACCTCCATCATCGGACTCCTCGCGCTCTCTTGTTTTGCCGCCGCAGACGATGGCCGCCCGGAGAAGCCCAACGTCGTCCTCATCCTCACCGACGACCTCGGCTGGCAGGATGTGAAGTGCTACGACATCGACGAGCCATCGCCCATGGAAACTCCCAACCTCGACGCCCTCGCGAAAAAGGGAGTCATGTTCTGGCAGGCTTATTCGCCAGCACCCACCTGCGCCCCATCGCGCTGCGCGATCCTCAGCGGAAACCATCCCGCCCGCGCGCAAAAGACCCACGTCGTTGGTGGCGCACCCCCGGCTCCGAACAGTCCCAATTCCCGCATGATGGATCCTTGGTACAGCGGCCGCATGCCTGCTGACGAACTCACCCTCGCCAAGCTCCTCGGCCAGAATGGCTACGTCACGGGTCACTCGGGAAAATGGCACATCGCCATCGACCACCACGCCTTCCCGCAGCCCAAGGACGTCGGCTTCGACTACACACGCTCCAGCCGTGGCTCGCGCCGCAGCATGGACGACAGGCTCACAGGATTTGCCACCACCGATCCGAAAGACCCCTTCCGCCTTGATGAGAACGGCTACCCCTACGATGAGACCAATGAAGACGCGCTCACCTTCATGAAGGAAAACGCCGACAAACCCTTCTTCCTCTACTACGCCACCTGGCTCGTTCACTCGCCCATCCACACCCGCTCCGAAGAGCGTCTGAAGAAATACGTCGAGAAGATCGGCACCGACCCCGCCAATGTCGGGACAAAGGAAACCGCCACCGGCCAGATCAATCCCTTCTACGCCGCCATGGTCGAGGAGCTGGATTACTACCTCGGCGTGGTTTTTAAATACCTTGAGGAAACGGAAGACCCGCGCTGGCCCGGCCACAAGCTCAGCGAGAACACCTACCTCATCTTCACCTCGGACAACGGCGGCATGGAGGGCAGCTCCGAGCGCTACACCGACAACAACCCCCTCGACCGCGGCAAAATCTCCGCGAAGGAAGGCGGCACGCGCGTCCCACTCATCGTCACCGGCCCCGGCATCCCCGCCGGTGTGCAGACGGATGTCCTCGCCAACGGTCTCGATTTCTACCCGACTATCCTCAGCTGGACAGGCGTCGAAAAACCCACCTCCAAGCACCTCGACGGCTCTGATATCTCCAAGCTCCTCGCGAAAGACCCCACTGATCCCGCACTCGTCATCGGAGAAGACGGCGGTGCGCGCGATACCATGATGTGGCACTTCCCTCACGGCTCCGCTCTGGAAAGCACCCTCCGCATCGGCGATTACAAGCTCATCCGCAACTACGATGAAGCCAGTAATCCACCGATCGAACTCTTCCGCCTCTATGAGACGAAAGACGGCAAGCAGACCCGGGTCGACATTGAGGAATCCAAGAACCTCGTCAGCGAACTTCCCGAGAAGGCGAAGGCCATGGACGCGAAGCTCACCGAGATACTTGAGGAAATGAAAGCTAGCTACCCATCCTTCAATCCACAATACCCAAACGAGCTGCCCCACAAGGAGACAGTCCCCACCGCGCTCTCCCATGAGCAGAAGGGCGATACCGTCACCTTCACCTACCGGGAAAACGGCGCGAAGGTCGCACATGCCGATCTCATCTACACGCTCAACTACGGGGAGAGATACGAGGAATGGTTCCGCGCACCCGCCACCGTCGTCTCCTCCACGCAGATCAGCGCAAAGCTCCCGGAAGGCACCACCCATTTCTACCTCAACCTCATCGATGAGAACCACTTCCTCGTTAGCTATCCCGAAGTGCCCACTGGCAGAGGCAAGAAGCAAGCCACCGACGGCCCCATCGCGGTTAAGCCTTGAGACGAACCCTCCTCCTGTCCGGAATCTGACTATGAAAACAACCCTCAAGCCATCCATCGGCCTCGCCGTTTTCGCGGGGATCTTCCTTTCGCTGCCAGCCCTCGGCGCACCTCGCGAGGAAGCGGAGCGCCCGGGTGAAGTGAAGGCAGACATCATTTACAAAACCATCGGGGATAAGGAGCTTCAACTCGACCTCTACTACCCGACACAAACGCCAAAAGGGAAATATCCGGTGGTGGTTTATACGCATGGCGGCGGCTGGGCGGCCGGTAGCAAGAACGCCCTCAAAGGGGGGAACAACATGGCCAAGACCGCGATCGGCCTGGCCGAAAAAGGATTTTGCGTCGCGGCGGTGCAATACCGGCTCTACTCCAAGGGTGGCACCGTCACCATCAAGGACTGCGTGACCGATTCCAAAGATGCCATTCGCTTTCTCTCCAAAAACAGTGAAGAGTTGCACGTGGATACGGATCGTGTCTTCACCTTTGGCGATTCGGCAGGAGGCCAGCTTGCACAGATGCTGCTGCTCTGCCCTGCGGATCTGTTTCCCGGTGATGAGGAACTGGCGGGCGAGAGCTACACCACCGTGGCAGGAGTCTCGTGGTATGGACCGGCGGATTTCCAGGATCCGCAGCTTTTTAACCACGACGACAGGCCGGACTTCCGGGATCGTTTCGGCCCCCGGATCCTTGCTCCCGATAGTGATCCGGCGGACAAGGCCGCGCTCTACAAGGAGATGAGCCCGATCACATACCTGAAAAAGGACAGCCCGCCGCTGTTGATGATCCAAGGCGACGGGGACACCACGATCCCAGTCAAACACGCCTACCACATGGAGAAACTGGCCAAGCAACTCGGAACGCCGGTCGAGACGATGATCATCAAGAACGCCGGGCATAACTGGCGCAAAGCCGATGGCAAGACTGCGATCGAGCCAGGAATGGATGTCATCGTCCAGCGCTCCATCGACTTCCTTGCCGGTCATCTGGCTGAGTGAATCTGACAAGGTATGCCGACTATGAAATACGGAATGCGTGCTCTTGTTTCTGCCGTATTGATGACATGGTCTGCTACGGGAATCGCAGTAGCAGCGGAGCCCGGGAAGCCCAATATTCTTTTCATTATCATCGATGACATGGGCTGGAAGGACATCGGCATCGCGGGCAGCACCTACTACGAAACCCCGAACATCGACCGGCTGGCGGGCGAAGGCATGTATTTCACCAACGCCTACTCCGCCGCTCCTACGTGCAGCCCGTCGAGGGGTGCCATCCTCACCGGGAAGGCTCCAGCACGCACCCAGTTCACCGCAGTTTACGATGGCAGCGCCGGGCCCGACGACCGCCTCCAGGAGAAGAGCAAGTATCGCGGCGAGAATGATCAGAACTTCGAAGCCCTGCACCGCCACGCCTTGCCGAAGTCCGAGGTGCTCATTGCCGAGGCTTTGCGCGATGGCGGCTATACGACCGGCCTCTTCGGAAAATGGCATGCCGGGGAATGCGATGGCTACTTCCCCGATCAGCGCGGTTTTGATGTCGCGAAGGGCTACCGAAAGATCAAGGCACCGACATCCAAGTCCGGCCACTGGATGAAGACCTTCCGGAAATTTGGTGCCAATCTCGACGATGCGGATCCGGATGCCTACTTGGCCGATGTGCTCACCGATGAATGCATCGGCTTCATCACGGAGAGCAAGGACAAGCCATGGTTCGCCGTGCTCTCTCAGTATCTCGTGCACAGCCCCATCCAGGGAAAACCGGAAAAAGTGGCGCACTACCTGAAGAAGGAAGCCACCGATCAGGCCAATCCTGGCTATGCCGCCATGGTCGGATCCGTGGATGAAAACTTAGGCCGCGTGCTCGATACCCTGGAGAAGCTCGATCTCGGCGACAACACGCTCGTCATCTTCACCTCGGACAATGGCGGGCTGGTTCCCATTACCTCGAACTACCCCTTGATGGGCGGCAAGAGCTTTCCCTTCGAGGCCGGGATGCGGGTGCCTCTCATCGTGAAATGGCCGGGCAGGATCATGCCCGGCACCTCGGAGCAACGCGTCGTCGGCACGGATTTCTACCCCACCATGCTCTCTGCCGCCGGTCTGCCGCTGCGCCCGCAGCAGCACCAGGATGGAGTGGATCTCATGCCCTTGCTCACGGAGGGTGCGGTATTGGGGAAGCGCGCTATCATTTTCCACTACCCCCACTACACGCATGCCACCGGGCCGTTCTCCGCGATCGTCATGGATGGCTGGAAGCTCATCCGCTTCTACAACGACCAGGAAGGCGAATACCTGTTGTACAACCTTGCCGAAGATCCCTGTGAGCAAAACGACCTCGCCTCCACCAAGCCCGAGAAGCTCGCCGAGCTTGCGGCGGAGCTGACCGCCTCTCTCACCGGGATGAAAGCGGAGCTGCCGACGCCCAATCCTGACTACAAGCCCAATCCGAAAGCACTCAACCTTCAATCTACCCTGAAACTGGCGAAGAAAGAACGCGCCGCGTTCAGCGCGCGATTGGAGAAATAGTAAGAATTCTTCAATCACCGTGAGGGCACCAGTGAAAAGGCGAACCGTTATTTCAGTGAAACCTTGGAAGAAGCTGATAAGTTCCTTTTCTCCCTCGGTTACCAGAAATGATCTCCGCATCCCCAACGTAAAGCACCGTATGAAAGCATCCAACAAACTCCAACTTCTCGCCATTCTCTTACTGGGAGTGCTCGGATCCATCCTTCCCCTCACTGCCGCTCCTGAGTCGGAGCGCCCGGGCGAGGTGAAGACAGACATCGTTTACAAGACCATCGGCAAAAAGGAACTCCACCTCGATCTCTTCTACCCGGAGAAGGATCCGGAGGGGAAATACCCTGTTGTCATCTACACCCACGGCGGCGGCTGGGCGGCTGGTAGCAAGGATAAAGCGAAATCGGGGAGCTTGGGCGAAACCGTGCTTGGCCTCACCCAGAAAGGCTTCGCCGTCGCCGCCGTGCAATACCGCCTCTACTCGAAAAACGGCATCGTCACCATCAAGGACTGCGTCACCGACTCCAAGGACGCCATCCGCTACCTTGCGAAAAACAGCGAGGAACTCCACGTCGATACCAACCGCGTTTTTACCTTCGGGGATTCTGCAGGTGGCCAGCTTTCCATGATGCTCCTGCTCGCCCCACCGGAGCTCTTCCCCGGTGATGAGGGGCTGAAGGATGAGACCTACACCACCGTCGCGGGCGTCTCGTGGTATGGCCCCTCCGACTTCCAGGACATGCAGCTCTTCAATCACGACGACAGCCCGAACTTCAAGGATCGCTTCGGTGGCAGGATACTTGCCAAGGATAGCGACCCGAAGGACAAGGACGCGCTCTACAAGGAGATGAGTCCCGTCACTTATCTGAAAAAGGACAGCCCGCCGCTCTTCATGATCCAGGGCGACGGCGATACCACCATCCCCGTCAAGCACGCCTACCACATGGAGAAGCTCGCCAAAGAACTCGGCGCACCCGTGGAAATCCTCATCATCAAAGGTTCCGGCCACAACTGGCGCCAAGCCGTTCCCAAAACTCCCATCGACCCCGGCACCGACGTCATCGTCGAGCGCAGTATCGACTTCCTCGTGGATCATATGGAGGAGTAAGGAGCCGCGTTCTCCAGAACGCGAAGCCAGCTCTGCAATCGCGTTCTGGAGAACGCGGCACCTTGCAGGGGCGGGGTAGAGGTCGATCCCACAGAGCAGGGCTTCTTCGACATCGGTGAACGTATC
>JANRFH010000007.1:36937-43621 GCA_030725745.1 Akkermansiaceae bacterium | reverse complement strand
CCCCCCCCCCCCCCCCCCCCCCCCCCCCCCCCCCCCCCCCCCCCCCCCCCCATGCTCACACGAAGGGACGAAGGCACGAAGCTGGAGTTGGGTGGCTGACTCCTGATTGCTGATTCTCCTGACTCCTGGCCTTTGGCCTATCTGATGAGGTTTAGGATGGGGGAGAGGGGGGCGTGTTTTAGGAGGGGGAGGGCGGCGTTTTCGAAGAGGAGGGGGTGGAGGAGTTTGGCGGCGGTGAGGCGTTTGCGGAAGGTTTTGCGGTGGGCGGTGGTGATGGTGGAGCAGGCAGTTTGCCAGTCGAAATCGCCTTCGGCGAAGCGGGTGAGGACGGGGAGGGCGATTTCGGCGGACTGGAAGGCCATGGTCATGCCGTTTCCTGTGAAGGGGGGGATGATGGCGTGGGAGTCTCCGAGCGAGAGGACACCGGGTGTGGGTTCTTGGAGGCCGAGACCGAAGCCGGCGACGGCGGTGAAGGAGTCTTCCTTCCACTCGGCGGAGGCGAGGAGGTCGGCCAGACGGGTGTTGCCATTTTCCCGGACATAGGCGGGGAGTAGATCGGCGTGGCGGGCGGTGATGGATCGGTCGATGCGGAAGAGTCCGCAGACATTGTGCCAACCGTCCTCTACGGGGGTGATGCCGAGGTAGCCGATGGGGCCGCTGTGCATTTCTAGGTGGGAGGTGGTTTCGACTCCACGGAGGTGGGCTTTGAGGCCGATCCATGTGCCGTTGACGGGTTTCCGCCCGGCTGCCCAGACGCTGCCGGGGGTGTTAGGTGTGATTTTCTGGCGGGAGCCGGTGAGGATGGTGGCTCCTTCCTCGGCGGCTAAGTGGCGGAGGCGGTTGTCAAGGAGGTGGCGGGAAATGGAAAGAGCGGGAGTGGGTAGGCGGTTCTCGCGCAGGAGGGAATTTCCTCGAAACCATGAGACGGTGGAGTGCCGTGCGGCATCGGCGAGGGTGGAGGAGATGGCGAGGTAGTTGAGGGTTTCTTCTGAAACTCCAGAGATGAATTCGCCGCAGACGCGGTGGCGAGGGTATTGCCCTGCCTCGTGGAGGGTGACGGGAATACCGTTCGCCCTGAGGCCGACGGCTAGCGAGAGACCGGTGAGGCCTCCTCCGATGATGGTGATCTCCTCGGTCAACGTGAAGATGTTAGCATGCTTCCGTGATGTGCCTATGGATAAGTTGTTAAACGACTACCTCAACTTTTCAGCAATCATGCGGATGAACCCGCGGTGGGAGGCAGTTTCGCGGAAGCGGTAGCCAAGTTGATCCAGGCGGAGGGCGGTGGGGAGTTCGCCGGGGCGGAAGCCGGCCTCGATGCTGACGCGCATGTCGTGGCGGGTGATGGGGTGGATGAGGGGAGTGGCTGCTTTTGCGAGAAGTAGAGGGATGCGGGCGCGGAAGGGTTCGCTGGTGATGATGGTTTCGAATCCGGACATCCATTCCGAGAGCTTGGAGAGCTGGGTGTCGGTGAAATGGTGGAGGAAGAGATTTGCGATGAGGACGCCGCCTTGCTGCGGGGGTGGCTGGGAGAAGATGTCCGCCTGAATCCAGTTGATAGATGTTGGGAGGGCGGCGGGGCGTGGTGCGAGATCGTAGGCTGCGAGGGAGATTCCTGGGTGCTTGCGTGAGATGGAGGTTAGCAGGAGACCTTCACCTGCGCCGATCTCGGTGATGGCGGTGGGTTTTTCTGGAAGATGGCGGAGGATCCAGCGATCGTTTCCCATGACGAAATTGATGCGGCGAAGGTCGCAGCGGGCACGTGCGACACCGGGGGAGTCGGGCGGGAGGTGGTCGAGGAGTTCCGGGGTGAGCTTGCGCATGGCGGGCGGGATCAATGAAGTCCTATACTGTCGGTTTGCAAACGGAAGCGTTCCGGTAGAGAAAGGTGTATGAAAATTTCTAAATTCACGGGCGGGATGGTTCAAACAAATGGCTATTTGGTGGAGTCTCCGGATGGAAACTACTTGGTAGATGCCCCTGCGGGAATCGCCGAATGGATTGCTGATAAGGGTGTGAGGGTGGATGCGCTGTATCTGACGCACCAGCACTACGATCACGTGGAGGATGTGGCTTTACTTGCGGCGACGGGGGTAAAGGTCTTTGCATGGGCTGAGTATTCGAAGGAGCTGACACTGGAAGCCCATGGATCCGATTGGATACCATCAGTAGAGCCCTATGTGGTGGACGAATTAATTTCGGCAGGTGAAGGGAGGCTTTTCGGCATGGGTGTGAAGGTGGGGCATGTGCCGGGTCACTCGACTGACAGTTTGAGCTTCTACCTGCTGAAGGCTGGGGTGGTCTTTGCAGGTGATGCGCTTTTCGCTGGATCGGTGGGTAGGTGTGATCTACCGGGCGGGGATTTTAAAGTGTTACTGGCGGGCATTCAGAGAGAGTTACTGACTCTGCCGGACGAGACGGTGGTTTACTCCGGGCACGGGCCAGAGACGACGATCGGGAAAGAGAAGGTGTCGAACGGTTTTCTGAAATGAGATGATCACTCAGGCACGACGAGCGCTTTCGGGACGATTCGCGCCTTTGGCGGATCAGCGAGTAGGATTTCCTCTTGTTCTTCGAGTGGCTCAGTGACGCGGACATTTTCCCAGACGGTTTCCTTGATGGGGCCGGTGCCACGGAACTGGAAGAGGCCGGAGAAGGGGCGGAGCGGAAGAGTGATGAGACCGAGCAGGCCGCGTGCATTGAGGCGGACGGTGAAATCGACTTCTTGCTTGTCGAGGTCGACCTGGCCATCTCCAGCGAAGGTGATGGAGGTGGTGGCGGTGCGGAAGTCTCGGGTGCTGAGGATGCCGTCCTCGATGTTGAAGGTGCAGAAAGCGGATTTCGCACGCTCCGAGCCTGCGCGTTCGTCATTGAGGACTGTGGACATGACTTTGGAAAGGGGGCCAAAGACAGGGACGGAAAAGAGTTCCGCATTTTCAAGCCCGATAAGGCCTTTGCCATCCATCGTGGCGACATCGCCGTCATTGATGGTAAATTCGATACGTCCGGTGACTTCGCCGGCGCCTTTCATGCCAAAGCCGTAGGTGGATGAGATATCGGCCAGCGAGAGATCGGAGCCGCTGATTTCACCGGCTAGCTGTGATTTGCCTGAGTGAGTGAATTCCGCAAATACCGGGCCGCCGAAGGCTCCTAGGGAGAGATCGGATATTTCGACCTTTTCTCCGAGCACTTTGACTGTGCCTTTGGGTTTCGTGAGGGTGATGTTTTCTCCAAGGAATTTATAGTCCGCTGGATCTGGGCTGCTGAAGTTTATTGTGAGCTGTGTGCGTTTGGCAGGAGTGACATCCACGACCCCATTACCGGAAAGGGAGGGTGGCCGGTGGAAACGGTAGGCTTCTATATCGTCAGCGATCTTCGGCGCGAAGAGGCGGATGAGCGGGGCAGCCCAGATATCGCCGACGACGTTCTCCACGGTGACTGTTTTCTCGTCGCCCGCATTGTAGCGGATACGGTCGACTTTTACATTGCCGCTGGTGGGGCCTCCGAAGGCCTCGCGCATGGCGTAATCCGAGTAATCGAAGGTCACATCGCCATCGAAGAAATCGAGCTTGTGGTGATCGAGTTCGAAGGAGCATGCTGCGTATTTCACCGGGACGCCTTTGTAAGACATATTTTTCAGCCAGCCGCTGCCTGTGTATTGCCAGGAGTGTATGTCTTTGATGTCGAAGGAGCCATCGAGGGAGATTTCAATGGAGGGGTTCTCGTTTTCTGAGAAGTCTTCGATGACTTGTTCGAGTGGCAAGCCTTTGAAAAAGGGTTGGTAGTGCTTTGCTGGGATGGTGGAGGTTAGCTGGACACGAACCATGTTGCCACGCACGATAGCTTTTGCTGTGGCGGTACCATCGGGTCGCTCAAGTTTCAGATCCTGGAGGAAAAGATCGCCTTCCTGAAAGGAGAACCAGGTATCCAGAGCGTCGAAGGAAATGCCCCGGAACATGATCGATTCTGACCGGGCATGGCCGGTCATGTGCACGACAGGGGCAGATATATCGCTGATGTCGAAATCGCCAGCGGCACGGACGAGTTGCTTTCCTCCGGTGAGAAGGTCGGCATTGATGGGGGTGGCTAGCCAATATTTTAAGAGGCGGGGGAGATCGATGGATGATTCAACATCGAAGCGGCCGTTGTGATCGATAAGCTGATAGTCTCCGTGGCCGGTGAGTGTGCCTCTGGGATCGCTGGCGGAGAAATCGTTGATGGTGAGCAGGTATCCATCGAGGTTGCCTTCGATGTTGAGATCATGGAGTTGGTAGCCTTTTCTCTCCACTGAAGGGGCACTGAAGCGGAAGTCCGCCTGTAGAGTGCTCTTGTCAGTGGTATCGCCGGAGAGGCGGAGGCGCACGGAAGGAGCCTTGTCTTCGCCGAAGTCCCACTTCTCGAGATGGGTGAGGATGTTGGCGATCAATTCCCGGCGGCGGCCTTCGTTCTTTTCATCATCGCCGCCGCGTCCGGAAGAACCCCTGCCGAGAAGATCGGCGGTGACCGTGACATCGATGCCGCCGACGGTGCCGCGCAGATCGCGCATGCGTATCATTCTATCGTCCGGCATGAAAATAGTGCCGTAAACGCCGGTGAAATCTAGCGAGTCGCCGGCGGGGTTCTTGGGATCGACGGGGAGAAGCAGGCGGGCGTTTTTTAGCTCGATCTTGCGCAGGCGAAATTCGCCGCGGGCGAGGCGGGTGTTGTCCAAGACGAGGCCGATGCTTTCCAGTCGGGAGATCTCGTGGCTAGTGTTCTCCTTGTCGAAGATGCGGACGTTTTTGGCGACGAAGCCCCGGAGCGGTATGTAGGTCAGGGAGCCGATCTCGACATGGGCGCCGTGTTTAGAAATTTCCATTTCAAGTGCTTCGCGCCACTCGTCGGGTAGGCCGGTTTTGTTCGCCCAGTAGAGGCCGATCGCGGAGAGGGGGATGAGCGCGACGGCAGCCAGCCAGAGGGCGGACTTGATGTTGCGGACGAGGTGGAAGTGGAACACGGCGGACTAGCTGTTGATGATGCCTGCGGCGCGGAAGGAAAAGAAGGCCGATCTACCGGGAGAGGGGCGGCCAATGATGAGGTGATCGATGAAACGGACTTTCATAATCGCTGCGGCTTCGACAAGGCCAGTGGTGATCGTGTGATCAGCGTTGCTGGGTGAGGGATCGCCGGAAGGGTGATTGTGCAGGAGGATGAAGGCATAGGCGCTGCGCGATATGACGGGAGTGAGCACCTCGCGGGGGTGAGCCATGGTTTCGTTCACCGAGCCAACGGATACCGTGGTGGTGCTGGTGTGTTCGAGGCGTGCGTTGAGCGTGACGACAAGGGCGTGCTCGACGGGAAGGCCAGAGAGTTGGTGGGCGAAGTGCTCGTAAATGAGTTCCGGCGTGTCTAGTACGACACTGCGGAGGTTTTCGCGTGAAAGACGTTTGCCGAGCTCGAAGGCGGAGGCGAGCTTGCAGGCTTTTGCGAGGCCGATGCCTTTGTTGTTCATGTATTCGGAAACGGGGAGCCGCCCGAGTTCTTGGAGACCGCCGTATTTTTCTAAGAGATCCCCGGCAACCTCGATGACGTTGCGCCCGACCACACCTGAAGTAAGGAAGATCGCCATCAGCTCTGCATTGCTGAGAGACTGTGCGCCGTACTTGTAGATCTTCTCGCGCGGAAGGTCAGAGTCCGGGGAGTCGTTGAGAAGTGCCATGGTGTTACTCTACATTCTGAACCTGCTCGCGCATCTTTTCGAGTTCGGTTTTTGCTTCGACGACGGTTTGGGCGATGAGGGCGTCGTTGGCTTTTGAGCCGATGGTGTTGAACTCGCGGAAAAGTTCCTGGCAGAGAAAATCGAGGGAGCGTCCGACGGCATCACCGGAGCCGGCGTATTCACGGAATTTTCCAAAATGGGAATCGAGGCGGGTGATCTCCTCGGAGATATCGCAGCGGTCGGCGAAGAGGGCGACTTCTCGGACGAGGCGTTCGTCGTCGAGTTCGAGGGGTAGGCCGAGGTCTGAGATGCGCTTGAGGAGGAGGTCGCGTTGGCGCTCGGGGCGGAACGGGGCATGCTCCAAGATGGTGGCGGTGAATTCGCCGAGCTTGTCGAGTCTGTCTAGGAGGTCGGTTTTGAGGTGGCCACCTTCTGAGGCGCGCATGGTGTTGAGATTTTTGATGGCCTCTTCTAGGGCGGGGGCGATGGCTTGCCATGCGGCATCGGGATCGATGTCTTCGAGTTCGCCGGTTTCAAGGATGCCCGGTTGGCGCAGAAAATCGGCGGGGGTGGGGGTGAGTGGGCGGCCGATGGCTTGCGAGAGTTCGGTGAAGGCGGCTTCGAAGGATTTCGCGAGGGAGGCGTTGATGCGGACGGCGGAGCCGGATGTGCCGGGCATTTCGAGTTTCACTGAGATCTGCACGCGGCCTCTGGAGATGTGGGGCAGGGTGGCTTGGCGGACGCTGGATTCGAGCGATTGGAGGGCGCGGGGGAGGTTCGCGACGATCTCGATCTGCTTGCGGTTGATCGAGGCGGCCTCGACGTTCGCTAGCCAGGTATCTGTCGTGTGAGTTCCGCGGCCGAAGCCTGTCATGGAGTGCATACCGGATTGAAATGCGGGGGGCTTGGGATGTCGAGGCGGGAGACGGGCTTGGATTTGATCGGGTGTTTTCGAATTCTTAACGCAGAGGCGCAGAGGCGCAGAG
>JANRFH010000007.1:18677-36837 GCA_030725745.1 Akkermansiaceae bacterium | reverse complement strand
CGCGGAGGAGGCGCGGAGGAGGCGCGGAGGAGGCGCGGAGGAAGAATTTTTAAGACGCGGTGGAGGCGATTACGTCCTGGATGATGATCTGGAGGGTGGTTTTCCCCCGGAAGGTATTGCGGTCGATGGTGAAGGCGATGTCCCACGGTGGGTCGGGGAGGTCGCGCTCGCCGCCGCTGAAGAAAACCGCGTCCTGCTCGTGGTAGCCCTGGCGGAGCATGAGGCGAAGGTGGTTATTCTTCATGTGGTAGGGGGGGCGACTGAGGTCGATCTCCCGGGAGACGAAGACGGGCTGTGGGTTCGAGTTTCCGAAGGGTTGGAGGAGTTCATAGCTGTCGAGGAAATCGAGGGAGAGCTGGGAAAATGGGATTTCCGCATCATAGACGAGGCGGGGGCGGCGGTCTTCTTCGGTGGAGTTTGTAAGGACGTATTCGGCGAATTTTTTCCGAAAATCTACGATGGAGTCTTCCTCGATGGAGAGCCCGGCGGCCATGGCGTGGCCACCGCCGGAGAGGAGCTTGTCCTCGCAGGCGCGAATGGCCTCGACGAGGGAAATGCCTTCGATGCTTCGCCCAGAGGCTTTTCCGATGCCGTCTTCATCGATGGCGATGACGAAGGTGGGCTTGTAATACTGACGCATCAGTCGGGAGGCGACGATACCAACGACGCCGTGATGCCAATCGCGCGAGCCGATGACGATGACCGGATCTTTGGTTGCATCGAAGCCTTCGGAAAGCTGCTCGACTGCCTCTTTACGAATGAGGGCTTCGTGGTTTTGGCGCTGGCGGTTGTAGGCATCGAGTTTCTCAGCGAGCTCGGCGGCAGAGAGGGGGCAATCGGTAAGTAGTGTGGCGAGGGCGTCTTCCGGGCAGTCCATTCGGCCGGCGGCATTGATGCGCGGGCTGATGCGGAAGCCGACGTCTTGGGAGGAAGGCTTCCCCTTCATACCGCTGACTTCTTGAAGAGCGCGGAGGCCGTGATTTTCTGTTTTTGGCAAACGCTTGAGGCCGTGGCGGACGAGCAGGCGGTTTTCATCCACGAGCGGGACGATATCGGCGATGGTGGCGACGGCGACGAGATCGAGGAGGGTTCTGAGATCTAGGCCGGAGGCACGGGTTTTGAGGAGGGCATGGCCGAGCTTGAAGACGACACCAGCCGCGCAGAGGTAGGTGAAATCCTCGCCGCACTTCGGATTGACGAGAGCGGCGCAGGCGGGGAATGCTTCCGGGTTTGGCTCGTGGTGATCGACGATGACCGTGTCGATGCCGAGGGAGTTGAGGTGGGTGACTTCATCGACGGAGACCGTGCCGCAATCGACGGCGATCATGAGGTCGGGTTTTTCGCCTTCCTCCAAGCAACGCCCGAGGGCGGCGATACTGAGGCCGTAGCCTTCCGGGCCGCGGCGGGGGATGAAGCTGCGTGGCTCCACTCCATAGGAGCCGAGGATTTTCGACATCAGGGTGATGGAGGTGACGCCATCGACATCGTAATCGCCGTAGATGCAGATTTTTTCCTGAGAGTCGATGGCGAGGAGGATGCGCTCGACGGCGGCCTCCATGCCGGGGATGAGGAAAGGGTCGGAGAGATCCTTTAGCTTTGGGCGGAGGAAGGTTTCGATTTCCTTTTCCGAGGAGACACCGCGTTGGTTGACGAGGTGCTTGAGGATTTCCGGGAAATCGTCAGAGGGCAGCGAACCGCTTGGAATGAACGGATCGCCGCGCAAAATCCATCGGAAATCCGTTGCTCGCATAGTATTGGGGGAGACTGAACCTCGGAGAGTGATTGGACAAGGGCGGATGTATGTCGGTATCGGAATCTGCTATGGGTCTGGCGGAAAGCCGTCCTTCCAGGCGGCAGCGAAGCAATAAGCTTACATGTTCCCGGCACGACGCTGCCGCCTAGAAGGACGGCTCTCCAGGATTATCCTTTCAGCGAGACCAGCTCATCCGTGTGGATGGTTTGGCGTGCGCGGTAGAGGGCGACGATGATGGCTAGGCCTACTGCGACTTCTGCTGCGGCGACGGTGATGACGAAGAAGACGAGCATCTGGCCGTTGTAGTCCGGGAGGCCGTTATCCGCAACGTTGAAGCGGGAGAAGGCGACGAGGGTGAGGTTCGCGGCGCTGAGCATGAGCTCAAGGCACATGAAGACGATGATGATGTTCCGGCGCAGGACGACTCCGGCGAGGCCGATGGAAAACAGGAGGCCGGAGACGAGGAGGTAATCGTTAAGCGCGGGCATGAAACTTTAAATTTTAAACTTTAAACTCGAAGGAAGAGGTTAGTTCGTCTGGCGTTTGGAGAGGACTACTACGCCGACGGTGGAGACTAGAAGGAGGACTCCGAGGATCTGGAGGGGGAGGTTGTATTCGGTGAAGAGGGTGTGGCCGATGAGGTGGACATCCGGGAGGGAGCCGCTGGCGAGGGCTTCGTTGATTTTGCTTCCTTCTTTGAAATCTCCTGCGGCTGCGGCGAGTGATGCCTTGTCGATGGTCGGGGCGACCTGGTGGGGGAGTTTGTTGGAAAGAACTCCCATCAGCTGGATGAAGAAGACGCCGACGAGGGCGAGGCCTGCGACGAGAGGAGCGAAGCTTTCGGAGCGTTTTTTCTCATCTTTAAGGTCGAGGAGCATGATGATGAAAAGGAAGAGCACCATGATCGCGCCGGAATAGACGAGGATCTGGATGACGCCGACGAAGAAGGCGGAGAGGCCGATGAAGAGGGCGGCAAGGCCGACGAAAGAGGTCACCATCGCGAGGGCGCTGGAGACCGGATTGCGGAAGGCGATGACTGCCACCGCACCGATGAGCATGATGGTGGAGAAGAGCCAGAAGAGGTAGGAGGGCATCTGTTGAAATCTTAAATTCTAAATTTTAAATCCTAAGGAAGACTATTTGAGCTCATTCCACTTGTTGACGAGGCCGACTCGGGTGCCGCCGATTTCGTAGAGTTTCTTTTTGTCGTGCACCATGTCTTTGCGAGAGGTGCCGGTGATGAGGTAGTCTTTGCGGAGGTAGATGGCCTGCTCAGGGCAGACCTCCTCGCACATGCCGCAGTAGATGCAGCGGATCATGTCGATATCGAACTCGAGGGGACGTTTCTCGACTTTTGCCCACTTGTCGTCGGAAGGGATTTCCGATGGGGTGATCTTGATGGCTTTTGGCGGGCAGATGAATTCGCAGAGCTGGCAGGAGACGCAGCGCTCGCGGCCTTGCTCATCGGTGACGAGTGTGGGTGCGCCGCGGTAGTATTCCGGCATGTGGTCGTCCCAGCGTTGCTCGGGAAACTGCATGGTCACGCCGAGCCCGGAGGAGGCGAGTCCTTCCGCTCCGTAGGATTTTCCGCGCAGGGATTTGACGGCGTGCTTCATCGTGAGGATGAAACCTTTGACGATACCGCCGAAGTAGATCTTTTCGCCTGCGTCTAGCTTAGGACGGGTGAGCTTGATGGTTGACATGTGAAGAAGTTTGCTAGGTTGCTAGTGTTCAGTTTCAGGAAAGTAACTGAATTAGGCACGGAGGATTTTAGTGGGTGGCTCGGAGACTTTTGCGACCCATATAACGGCGGCTGTGACTGCTACCAGAAGGACAAAGCCGATGACGATGATGACGGCTTTGAGTTCCGGGGCGGCGATGATGAGGGCGGCTAGGAAGACGTTGATGAGGGCTGCCTCGAAGAAGATGACCCAGCCGAGTTTCATGAGCTGATCGTAACGGAAGCGGGGGACAGTCCAGCGGACGAGGATGAAGAAGTTGATGAAGAGGAGGAGCTTGCCGAGGAAGATGCCGAGGTGGATGAAGCCGCCGATCTTGAAAGCACCGATGGAGAAATTCGCGATGGCGGCGTCTGCACCGAAGCCGAGCGACCAGCCTCCGAGGAATAGGGTGACGATGAGGGCGGAGCCAATGACCATGGCGGCGTATTCTCCCATAAAGAACATGGCGAATTTCATCGAGGAGTATTCAGTGTGGTAGCCGCCGACGAGTTCGGTTTCGCACTCCGGAAGGTCGAAGGGCATGCGGTTGGTCTCTGCGAAGATGGAGACGGTGAAGATGACGAAGGCGATGAAGGCCGGGATCCAGAAGAGCCACTGCGGGCCACAAGTCTGCCAGTAGCCTGCACTGAAGACGCTACCGCTTTCATTCCAGAGGGGCAGGATCAGCCAGCCGTTTACGGCTTGGTATTCAACGATATTGCTGAGGTTGAGCGTGCCGAAATAGAGGAGGACAGGGATGATGGAGAGGCCGAGGCAGATCTCGTAGGAGATCATCTGGGCGGTGGAGCGGACTCCACCGATGAAGGGAAATTTCGAGTTCGAAGACCATCCGGCGAGGGTGATGCCATAGACGGTGAGTGAGGAAATGGCGAAAACGAAGAGCGGGCCGACATCAAGATCGGCAATGACGAGTTTTTCCGTGCGACCGAAGAGGGTGACATCGGGGCCAAAAGGGACGACGCAGACAGTAATGAGTGCTGGGACGACGGTGAGTGCGGGGGCGAGCCAGTAGAAGGCTTTGCGCACATGCTCCGGGGTGAAGTCTTCTTTCAGGAAGAGTTTCAGGCCGTCTGCAATGGGCTGGATGAGGCCGAAGAAATGGAAGTCTTTCTTAAATCCAAAGAGGGTGAGGGGGATGCCGACGCGGTTCGGCCCTACACGATCCTGGATGATAGCAGAGAAGCGGCGTTCGAAATAAACCGAGAGCGGGACGAGCGGCAGAACGACCAGGAAGGTGAAGAATACGACCTTGGTGATGATGATCGCGAGGTTGAGGAGGATTTCCTGCATGGTGATAAGAAGAAGAGGGTCTGGGAAAGGGGGGATCAGCCGTTGATGATCCCAGCGGCGGCGCGGGCGCGTTCGTTTTCGAGGAGGGGGACAGTGTAGTCGGTTTCGGTGACGACCTTGCCGAGATCGCCGATCTTCGAGAGGGTGATGCCTTCGAATTCTTTCACGGAGGCGACCATTGCTTTGACGACATCTTCGATCATGAAGGGGAAGTCGGGGCCGGAGGTTGGTTGGCCGGTGATGGCGCAGATGAGGTCGCGGAGGATTTCCCAATCATCGTGAGCTTCGCCCTGTGGCTCGACGGCGCGGTTGAGGCGCTGGAGGCGACCGGAGAGGTTCACCATGGATCCGCGTTTCTCGGCGAATGCGGCTCCGGGGAGGACGATGTCGCTGGCCTCGGCGGTGGCGCCGGCGAGGAGCTGGATGGAGGCGATAAACTCGGGTTTTGCTAGATCTTCGGTTTTAAAACCTGCCTCTGCAGTGAGGTCTTCGCCGAGGACGAGGAGTGCCTTAATGGAGCCAGAGCGGACACCTTCTCGGATGGCGAAAAGCGGGCCGGAAGTATCGGAGGAAGCCCAGACGAGTTTCGCGCCGGTGGAGTTCGGGTTGCGGTCGGCGGCGATGAGGATGCCGTCGTTTTCGCCTTCACGTGGAACGGTGGCAAATTGGCCGGTTTTGAGTTCTCCGGCTAGGGTGCGGACGAGGAAGAGTTCCTCGTTTGTCATGCGCGCTGAGGCGATGATGGCGATTTCCGAAGGGTCGAACTGCTTGAGTTTCTGGGCGGTGGCGGAAATCGCCTCAGGCCAGCTCGCAGGGAGGTGTTTGCCGCCGTCTTTGATGAGCGGGGCGGTGAGGCGGGTGTCGCCATCGATGTAATGGAAATTGAGGCGGTGGGAATCGGGCATCCATGCGGAGTTCACGTCGTCGTTCTGACGCGGGGTGATGCGGTGGATGGTGTTGCCACGGGTGTGTATGATGATGTTCGTGCCGGTGCCGCAGTTGACGTCGATGGACGGGGTTTCCTTGAGGAACCAAACACGCATCTGGAAGCGGAAATCGTTCGAGGTGAGTGCTCCGACGGGGCAGATGTCTGCGGTGTTTAGGGAGTAGTTGCTGTCCAGTTGGCGGTCGGGATGGACGGTGAGGGTGGTGTGCGTGCCGCGCTGGGTGAAGCCGAGCACGGGATCGCCGGCGACTTCGTCCATGAAGCGGATGCAGCGCGAGCACATGATGCAGCGCTCGTCGTCGAGGCGGATCCGGGGGCCGATATCGACGTTCTTTGGTTTTTTCACCTTCATGTCGACGAAGCGCGAGACGCCGCGGCCGTAGCCGACGGATTGCTCTTGCAGGCGGCACTCACCTGCTTGGTCGCAGATTGGGCAGTCGAGTGGGTGATTGATGAGGAGAAATTCCATGACGCCCTCGCGGCATTTTTCAACGAGCTCGCCAGTGGTGCGGATGCCCATGTTTTCCGCGACGGTATTCGCGCAGGAGATGGCAGGGCGTGGCATCCAGCCGATGGGCTGATAGCCGTTTTCATCGTAGCTAGGATCCTGTCCGGGAGCTGGGCGTGGCGGCATTCCCATCTGGACAAGGCACATCCGGCAGTTTCCAGGGACGGTGAGCTTGGGATGGTAGCAGTAGTATGGGACATCGACTTTCACCGAGCGGCAGGCCTCGATCATGCGGGTTCCTTTGGGAAACTGGTGCCAGTTACCGTCAATTTGCACGTTCACCATGCCTTTTTCGGCGGCGATGTCTTTTGGCAGTTTGGCTTCTGCTGTGGCCGATGGGGTGTCGCTCATGGCTGGGGAAAGAAAAATGATGGCCGGGTGGCTCGCGCGAAATATGTAGGCAAGGCGACGGGGCGGCAAGTGTGCTTTGTGAAATTTTTCACAAGGGGGGGCCAGAAAAGGATGGGGAGGAGTTGAACCCCGCCCCGGAGGTGGCTAAACAGGGTGTGTGAGAAAAGACCGACTAGATGCGCTGCTGTTCAACAGGGGTATGTGTGACTCCCGCGAGCAGGGGAAGCGGCTGGTGTTGGCGGGAGAGGTGACGGTGGACGGGCGGATGGTGGACAAGCCTGCGGAGCGTTTTGATGAGGATGCGGTGGTAGTTATCAAGGAAAAGCCGAAGTTTGTGGGGCGCGGGGGGCTGAAACTGGAGGGGGCGCTGGAGCACTTCGGGATCGATGTGACGGGCTGGACTTGTCTGGATGTAGGGGCCTCTACGGGAGGTTTTACCGATTGCCTGCTCCAGCGTGGGGCGGTGAAGGTGCATGCGATCGATGTGGGGACGAACCAACTGGTGTGGAAGCTGAGGAGCGATCCTAGGGTTGTCTCGCGTGAAAAATTCAATGCCAGAAATCTTACTGAGAAGGATTTGGGGGAAAAGGTGCGACTGGCTGTGATGGATCTGTCGTTCATTTCCCTGACTAAAGTGCTCCCGGCGGTGTTCGGGGTGCTGGAGGAGGGCGGGGCTGTGGTTTGCCTTATCAAGCCGCAGTTTGAGCTGGAGCGGGATGATGTGGGAAAGGGTGGGATTGTGCGGGATGAGGCGTTGCGCGAACGTGCGGTGGAGAAAATTCGGGTATTTTCCGAAAAAAACGGGCGTGAATGGAGGGGGGTGATTCCTGCAAAAATCGCTGGAATGGACGGGAATCAGGAGTTTCTGGCCTGGATCGGCTGAAAAAATTAAAAAATTACAGAATAAAAATCGCTGGCGCGGCTCTATATTTGTAATACGATACTTCGGGATCGATATTCCTGTAACCAAAAAAACTGAACAAACGAAAAATATGAAACTTATTCTGAGCGCATTCTGCGCAGCAATGATCACCTCCCCACTGGCTTTCGCTGGCAAAGACTGCGACAAAGGCAAGTGCGACAAGGAGACCGAAGAAGCCACAGCACTCATCTCCGGATGCGACAAGTGCGATAAGCACAAGGAAAAGGAAGAAGAAGAGTCCACCCTCCTAGCGAAGGATTGCGACAAATGCGACAAGGACAAAGAAGTCGAGGAAGAAGCTAGCCTCATCGCCGGTAAAGACTGCGACAAAGGCAAGTGCGATAAGGAAGAGTCAGAAGAAGCAACTTTGATCGCTGGTAAAGACTGCGACAAGGGCAAGTGCGACAAGGAAGAGTCCGAAGAGGCTACCCTCGCTCATTGCGGCAAATGCGAAGGCGACAAGAAGCACGATGAGGAAGAAGAGGAAGAAGGCACCGTCCTTGCCTAATATTGCTCAACAAACTATCACCAAGAACCATCGGAGAAATCCGGTGGTTTTTTTGTGTTGGGATTTTCTGTGCGAAGCTCTAAATCAATTCTCGCTTTTTCTACAGGGAGGAGAAGAAGGAAAATCTAAGACCTAATTCTTTCCTCTATTTTATATCCAGTCTTCTCCCTCTCTTCCCCAACCTCCTTCCCTCCCCGTAAAGAAAAAGCCCGCAGTGACGAAGAAGGCCTTTGGAAATACGCGCTTATCCACCGATAATCACCCCAATATTTCTGAGTCTATTTCACGAAAAAGCCCCGGGATATCCCGGGGCTTCTGGTAGGAGTTTTGTGAAGCTAAGGGCTTATTTGCTGAGCACCTTGAGCTTGCTGACGCCGTAGATTGCATCCTCTCCAAGCTCTTCCTCGATACGGAGGAGCTGGTTGTATTTCGCAATACGGTCGGAGCGCGACATGGAGCCGGTCTTGATCTGGCCGCAGTTGGTCGCGACGGCGAGGTCTGCGATGGTGCTGTCTTCCGTTTCGCCGGAGCGGTGGGAGAGGACGGCGGTGTAAGCGTTTTCCTTGGCCATTTCGACAGCGTCGAAGGTCTCGGTGAGGGAACCGATCTGGTTAACCTTGACGAGGATGGAGTTGGCGACGCCGAGATCGATGCCCTTCTTGAGGAACTTGGAGTTGGTGACGAAGAGGTCGTCTCCGACGAGCTGGGTTTTTGCGCCCATGGTGTCGGTGAGGATTTTCCAACCGTCCCAGTCGTTTTCATCGCATCCATCTTCGATAGAGATGATGGGGAAGCGTGACTGGAGGTCTGCGTAAAAGGCGACGAGCTCTTGAGCGGTCTTTTCGGACTTGTCGGATTTACCGAAAACGTAGAGTCCCTTTTCTTTGTCGAAGAACTCGGAGGAGGCGACGTCGAGGGCGATGGAGATGTCCTCGCCGACTTTGTAGCCCGCTTTTTCGATGGCTTGGCAGATGACGCTGAGGGCGTCCTCTGCGGAATCGAGCTTGGGAGCGAAGCCGCCTTCGTCACCGACAGCGGTGGAGAGGCCGCGACCGTGAAGGACGCTCTTGAGGGCGTGGAAGACTTCGGCACCGTAGCGGACGGATTCGCGGAAAGTCGGAGCGCCGATAGGGACGATCATGAATTCCTGGAAGTCGATCGGTGCGTCGGAGTGGGAGCCGCCGTTGATGATGTTCATCATCGGGACGGGGAGCACCTTGGCGTTCGGGCCGCCGAGGTATTTGTAGAGCGGGGAGCCGAGCTGGGCTGCGGCGGCCTTTGCGACGGCTAGGGAAACTCCGAGGATGGCGTTCGCGCCGAGTTTCTTTTTGTTCGCGGTGCCATCGAGCTCGATCATCATCGCGTCGATGGATGCTTGCTCAGTGGCATCGAATCCGAGGATTTCGTCGGCGATGACGCCATTGACGGCTTCGACGGCTTGGAGCACGCCTTTTCCGAGGTAGCGGGCTTTGTCTCCGTCACGGAGTTCGTGGGCTTCGTGTTCGCCTGTGGAGGCTCCTGATGGGACGGCTGCGCGTCCTACGGCTCCGCCTTCGAGGTGAACGTCTACCTCAACGGTAGGGTTTCCGCGTGAGTCGATGACCTCGCGGCCCCTGATTTCTACGATGGTGGTAAGATCCATTTTTTGTATGTGATGTGTGAATTTGGAAAGGGTTTCCTCAGGCCTTGTAAGCAGAGATCGATTTGATGGTCAATGTGCACATCTGCTCAGTTTCGACATCGCGAACCTTGGCGTCATCTCCGACGGAGAGACCCATGAGAGCCTTGCCGACATCCGAGAGGTAGGAGACTTCTTTTTGGTCGGGATTGGAGTCCCAAGCGCCGAGAACGGTGATGGTTTGTTCCGTGCCATTCGCATCAGCAAGAGCAACGACGGTGCCAATGTTGACAGTCTTGGTGTCGGCTCCTTTGAAGTCGGTGCCGCGTGCTAGAGAGATTTCACGCTCAAGAGCGGTGCGGCGGTGGTTGAGATATTTCTCGAGATCCTTGGCGGACTTGTATTCGAAGTTCTCGCGGAGGTCGCCGTAGGATTTAGCGATTTTCACGTCCTCGCGGTTTTGCGGGATCTTGACTCGGATGAGTTCTTGGAGTTCTTCCTTTTTCTTCTCAAGGGATTCCCATGAGACGAGAAGTGGCTCTTCGCGCTTGGCTGCGTTCTGGCCAGAGACGAGTTCTACGGTTTCCGGTCGCACCTTGATGATGCGAGCCATGAGGGATTTCTTTTCGAGATCGGCGAAGACTGGGCAGTCGAGGAGGCGGCGGGCGAAATTCCGTGCCTCGTTCGAGTCCATGTTTTTCACCAGATCGGAGAGGAGTTCCTTGTCGTCGTTGACGAGGGTCTGGAGGCGCGAGGTTTTGCGCGGACCGTCGGAAAGGTGGTCGTTCTCGAGTAGATTGAGGATGGCTGCGCCGACATCGGCACCGAAGACTTCTTCTGCAGCTCCCTTGCGCTCGCGGCAGACCCAGATGAGAGCATCGGGGCCAAGTGCGCGGCGTGCGAGGGCAGAGCCGAGGTGCTCCATGAGGGCTGGCATGCCGTCGTTTTCTCCGAGGATGCGGGCGATTTCTGTTACGCCGCGTGCGCCGACTTGGTCGAAGACGGTGACGATTTTCTCGATCCATTCTTCACCGAAGGCTGTTTCGAAAGCTTCGTAAACCGCGCGTTGTCGGGTGGAAGGGAGGGCGACGAGTTGTTCGGCGATCTTTTCAAGATCCGAGCCGGCGATGAGGTCGCTGAGGCGGACGGCGGAGGGATCGAGCTCGAGAGCTTTGTTTGCGCCGATGACTTCATCGCGTGCGGCGACAAGCTGCATGGCTTGGCCGAGTTGGACGCGAGCGGCTTTCTTGGCTCCGTCATCAATGTCGGTGAGGAGTTTCTTGAGGGAGTCGATGTCGTCGTCAAAGGCGCCCATGTCTGCGGCGATGGCTTCGAGGCCTTTGATCATGCCTTTGATGTCCTTGGATGCTTCGAAGTCTGCAAGGAGTGCTTGTGCAGGGGTGATGCCTGAGTCACGGAGGACGATGTTTTCCGTGCGTTTCGTAGGGACGACGGCTTTGCGGCTTTCTTTGACCGCCTTCTTGGTGGCATCCCACCATTTCTTATAATCTTTCTTCGGGATGACGGCTCCGCTGACAAGCGTTTCGATAGCCTCACCGGTGATGGTGCCGCCGTGGCTCTCTAGGATGTGCACGACGAGGGCGACGGAATCTTCCTTGGCGAGTTTCTTGAGGGCTTCAATTTGCTCGATTTTCGCAGCGCGGAAGTCATCTGCCGGGATCCACTCAGTTCTCTGCATGGCGAACTGGAGATCCATCTCCTGATCGCTGCTTTCTTCGAAATCAATGGTGATTTTTTTGCTCGGAAAGTCCCAAGCGGTGACTTTGCCAGCGCCAAAGGACTTGTGGAGGCAAAAATTCCCCGGGGCGAGTTGTGACAGGCGTTCTCCAACGGGTGCGGGGATTTTCCCGGCTTCTACCAATTTCTCGACATCAGGATGCATGGGGGAGAGTCTGGAAAGGCAGAACGGGGAACGCAAGCCTAGTGGTGAGATAAATCAGTCTAGTTTGGGTTTCTGAACAAAGGTCGGGATTTCCACGGTGAGATATAACGATTTACACCGGAAAAGCAAAAGACCGCAGCAGCCAGGTGCTGCGGCGGTCTTTAAAATGATTAGGTAAATTAGAAATGCCAGATGACACCGCCAGTGAAGCCGTGGTCGAACTCGGTGGGTGAGCTGATCGGGAAGAGATAGCCTATGCGGATGTCTGCTTGTGGCGTGAGGCCGTAGCTCATGCCGACGAGGCCTTCGACTTCGAAATCGCCTTTGTCATCGCCATTGATGGGTGTGGCGCCGGTGACTTCGAGGTGGACGTTGAATATGCCGGCGCAGCTGTGGCTAGCGTGATCGTGGTCGTGATCGTGGCCGATGTGGAGGTCGGGTTTTGCGCCAAAGGATTTCACAAGTCCCACTCCAAAGAAAAACTCGGTCGAGTCCTCATCGAAAACATGCTCGATGCCGAACTGTGAGTTTACAGTGAACCAGTTTCCGAGGTTATTCCACATGGAGATACCTGGGGCGATGGCCGTTTCTCCGCCGAAGGCTTCACTACCGGTAGGAAGGACGGTCTCGATTTGTGCGGTGAGCATGAAATCGCCCGAATCGATGACGAGCGCGCGCGGGACAATGGCGAGATCACCGAATCCGGATTCGGTGCCTACGCCTTCTTCGTCTTCGACGATATAGGGAACCTCTACGATGATACCGAGGCGTTTTGTGAAAGCCCATTCGAGCTCTATTTCGGATTCGTGCTCAGTAAAGCCGTCTCCGCTGCGGTAGGTATGATCGAGGAAAAGATCACGCCCGGTGAAGGCTGGCTCGATGCCGAAGGAGTGGATGATGGGTGTGCCGCTTTCGGTGAAATGAAGATGCACGTGGTCATCGAAAAAATCAGAGGTTTCTACAGCGAATGCAGATGTTGCAGCGATGGCGGATGTGACGATTGAGAGGCTGAGTTGCTTCATGGGTGGAAACTATTCTCAGACTTGGTGCATACACAAGAATTAACGCGAAAAAATTGCATTAGAAGTTTTGTTGTGTTAGTTTAGCAGCCGCGATTACTATTGTATGGGTCGGATCGCGAGACTTCAGCTCGCCCCGTTGCCAATGAAATTCCGGATTCTCTGGGGCGAGCTGAAGTCTCGCGGTCCGTTTACTTTTTGAGGAGTAGGGAAGCGTGGAAGCCGTCGTGTCCGGTCTCGGAGGGGAGGAGATTTTCCTGGGAGATGAGTTCGTAAGCGCCGGGGTTGTTTTTAAGAAGGCGGTCGATTTGCAGTTGGTTTTCCGAGGGGAGGATGGAGCAGGTGGCGTAGAGGAGTTTGCCGCCGGGCTTGAGCATTTTTGGATACTCGGAGAGGAGTTGGGACTGGATGGAGCGGACGCGCTCGAGGGCGGCGGGTTTGAGGCGCCATTTGAGGTCGGGTTGGCGTTTCAGGGTGCCGAGGCCGGAGCAGGGTGAGTCGATGATGAGGGAGTCGGCGACGTTTTCAAACTCGGTGGGCGTGGTGGCGGTGATGGGTTTCGGCGAGATCTCGGTGGCGCGGGCGAGTCGGGCGCGTTTTTTGAGTTGGGTGAGTTTATTTTCATCAACGTCCATGGCGAAGATGCGGGCTTCGTTGTTGGAGAGGGCGCAGAGGTGGAGGGCTTTTCCGCCGGCTCCGGAACAGGCATCGATGATGCGTTCGCCGGGCTGGGGATCAAGGAGGGGGGCGATGTGTTGGGAGGAGGGGTCTTGGATCTCGATGCGGCCATCGATGCGGAGAGCTTTTGGGAGAATTTTACCCGGAGGGAGTGCGAGGGCGTGAGGGTGATCTACTACGGGTGTAGTTTCTACACCGTTTTCAGCGAGCCATGCGGTGGCTTCTTCGACGGTGGTGAGGAGGGTGTTGACGCGGAGGAAGACGGAGGGTTTGCAGTTGAGGGCGGTGAGCTGGGGTTCCCAGAGATCACCGAGTTCGGAGAAGCCGAGTGTGTCTAGCCAGTCGGGGATGGACTGGCGGATGGCGCGGGGTTGGTCGGGGAGGGTTTCTTGGCGGGCGATGATTTCCTCGGCGGGGAGGCCGTTGTAGCTGTGCCAATCTGGGAGTTCATAGCCCATGAGGATCCATTGGGCGGTGACGATGGAATTGGTTTCTTCTGAATCGACGAGGTAGGAGAGGCAGCGGCGCCAGCGGGTGACTTCGAAGAGGGTTTCGGCGACGAAATTACGGTCACGCTTGCCCCATTTTTTGTTTTCCTCGAAGGCGGTGGCGAGTTCGTGATCGAGGACGCGGTGTTCGAGGAGGACGGATTTGGCGAGGGCGAGGGTGGAGTCGCAGAGGTGACGGTGGAGACGCATGGAAACTTTAAACTTTAAATTTTAAACCTCAATGAAGAGGGGGTGGGGCGGTGGTGTAGATGGGGGTGGGGCGTTAGATGGCGGCTTACAAAGCCGCGCTCCATATTGAGGGCTCCGTATTTAGATTTTGGTTCCGGCGAGTTTTAGGGCGCGGGTGAAGTGCTTTTTGTCTACGGGGGTGATGGAGAGGCGGGTGCCTTTTTGGCAGACTAGCATTTCGGAAAGGATGGGGTCGTCCTTGAGGGCTTGGAGGGGGAGGAGTTCGTTGAAGGTGGCGATGTGTTCGAAGTCGACGAGATACCAGCGGGGTTTTTCCTCGGTGGCTTTGGGGTCGTAGTATTCGCTTTTTTTGTCGAACTGGGTGGGATCTGGGTAGGAGGCGGAGGCGACTTTTGCGACGCCGGAGATGCCGGGCGGCTTGGCGTTTGAGTGGTAGAAGAGGGCGAGGTCGCCGGGTTTCATGTCGCGCCACATGAAGTTGCGCGCTTGGTAGTTGCGGACGCCAGACCAGGGTTCCTGTTCGACTTTTTCGAGGTCTTGGATGGAGAAGACGTCGGGTTCGGATTTGATGAGCCAGTGGTTCAAAACTCTAAACTTTAAATTTTAAACCCTAAGGAAGACTTGGGTTATGCGAGAGCGGATTTCAGGGCGGGGATGCCGAGATGTTCTGGGCCGAGTTCTAGGCCGGATTGGGCGCGGAGGTCGGATTCGATGGCGTCGAGGACGTCGAGTTCGGGTTTGAAATCGGCGGCGTGGTAGGAGGAGCGGACGAGGGGGCCGGAGGCGCAGTGGCGGAAGCCTTTGGCGATGGCGATCTCCTTGTATTCAGCGAATTTGTCCGGGTGGATGAAATCGACGACGGGAAGGTGTTTGGGAGTGGGGCGGAGGTATTGGCCGAGGGTGAGGACGGTGACGTCGTGGGCGAGGAGATCGTCCATGGCGGTGAGGATTTCCTCGTGGCGCTCGCCGAGGCCGAGCATGATGCCGGATTTGGTGGCGACGTTGCCGTTGACCATTGCCTTGGCCTTTTTCAGGACGGTGAGTGAGCGCTGGTATTTCGCACGGGAGCGGACGAGGGGGGTGAGGCGTTCGACGGTTTCGAGGTTGTGGTTGAAGATGTGCGGGCGGGCGTCCATGACCATTTGAAGTGCCCAGTCGCGGTCGTTGAAATCTGGGACGAGGACTTCGATGATGATTTCCGGGTTTACGTCGCGGACGGCGCGGATGGTTTCGCGGAAATGCTCGGCTCCGCCGTCCTTGAGGTCGTCGCGGGCGACGGCGGTGATGACGATGTGCTTGAGGTTCATGCGCGAGGTGGCCTCGGCGATGCGGGCAGGCTCGTCGGACTCCAGGGCGTCGGGTTTGGCGGTTTTGACGGCGCAGAAGCCG
The DNA here is from genome assembly GCA_030725745.1 of Akkermansiaceae bacterium. Lineage (GTDB taxonomy): Bacteria > Verrucomicrobiota > Verrucomicrobiia > Verrucomicrobiales > Akkermansiaceae > Luteolibacter. The sequence goes on along the minus strand of JANRFH010000007.1, from coordinate 21,512 downwards.
CAGGCGCGGGTGCACTTGTCACCGGCGATCATGAAGGTGGCGGTGCCTTGTCCCCAGCATTCCCAACGGTTGGGGCATTGTGCTTCTTCGCAGACGGTGACTAGCTTGAGATCCGTGATGAGGGATTTCGTGGACCAGAAGGCGGGGTTGTTGGGCAGGCGGACTTTGATCCAATCGGGTTTTTTATCCCGGTGGAGGGTCGGATCCATCTTCATTTTGGGGCCACAGGCTGACATAGGCAGAAACCTTAAATTTTAAACTTTAAACTTCAAGGAAGACTTGGCTTGAGGGAGATTGCGCGTGTGAAGGACGCAGCGTTGGGATTTTTTGATTCGGGAGTGGGTGGATTGACGGTGGTTAGGGCGGTGCAGGATCTGCTGCCGGGGGAGGATCTGGTGTATCTGGGGGATACGGCGCGGCTGCCGTATGGATCGAAGAGTGCGGAGACGATCCGTAAGTTTGCGCAGGAGGATGTGGATTTCCTTTTATCTAAAGGGGTGAAAGCGATTGTGGTGGCTTGTAATACGGCGACGGCGCATGCGTTGCCGGAGTTTTGGAAGGATTGTCCGGTGCCGATTATGGGGGTGATTGCGCCCGGGGTGGAGGCGGCTTTGGCGGATGCGGGGACGGAGCGGATCGGGATTATTGCGACGCGGGGGACGATTGATTCCCATGCGTATCAACATGCGCTGGCTAAGGAGCGGAGGGGATTGAGGATTTATGGGGAGGCGACGCCGCTGCTGGTACCGCTGATCGAGGAGGATTGGGTTTCCGAGGAGGTGACCAAGGAGGTGCTGAGGAAATATCTGGCGCCGCTGCTGGATCGAGGGATCGATACGTTGATGCTGGGGTGCACGCATTATCCGCTGCTGGTGCCAGTGCTGCGGGAGATTTTGCCGGCGGATGTGAGGCTGATCGACTCGGCGACGACCTGTGCGGAGCATCTGAAAAGGATGCTGGAGGAGAAAGGGCTTTTGAAAGAGGGGGATGGAGAAGGTGTGCTTCAGATTCACCTGACCGACCTTTCGGAGCAGTTTGAGGAGTTGGCGAAGCGGTTTTTGAGGAGGCCGACGGGGCGGGTGAGGCGTGCGGTGGTGGGGTGATGGCGCGTTGGGGTTTCTTTTTTTCAACGCAGAGGCGCAGAGGTCGCAGAGGTGGCGCGGAGGAAGACTTGACTTTGGTTTTCCTATAAAATTTTCCTTGGATTATCCTCCGGCGGCTAGGGTGACGATCTCGAGTTGATCGCCGGGTTTTACGGGGGTGGTGGGGAAATCGGCGGGGCGGATGGCTTCTCGATTGAGCTCGGCGACGACGGGTTTTCCGGCGAGGCCGATGGATTCGAGGAGGGCTGTGAGGGTGGTTTCCTCTTCGAGGGGATGAGGCTGGCCGTTGAGTTGGAGGGTCATTTTGTGAGCTTTGCTTCGCGCTGATACGGGGAGCCGCCTGGAAGGACGGCTTTCCTCAGCGCCATTGGGAGAGTTGTTCGGGGAAGGGGCAGTTTTCGCAATCGCTGGCGTCTTCTAGGCAAAAGTCGTGATAGAGCTGGAGGAGTGCTTGCTGGTGAGAGAGGCGGCGGAGGAAAGGTTTGGCGTTTTCCTGGGAGCCGAAGAGGCGGACGCCGCAGAGCTTGAGCTTCCGGTTGATGGCGGAGTGGCGGAGCTTGTGGTAGTCGCGGAAGGTGAAGCGGTTTTCGTGGAGGGCGAGGGGGATGAGGTGGTTTGCGGAGAGCTCTAGGGCGAGGTTTTTTCCGAAAACTGAGATGGCGGTGCCGCTGCGTGTGGAGGTGAGGGTGTGGTGGTGTGACCAGAAGGGATGCTTTAGGCTGTGGAGGAAATCGGTGAGAGGTTTTACGGAAAATGGGGAGGCGAGGGCGAGGCGGCGGAAGGTTGGCCATCGGCGGACGAGTTCCGAGAGTCCACCGACGCGGCGGTGGGGGTGATTCGCAGGGCGCTGGCCGTGGGTTCTCCAGGTGGGTCTGCGGCTTTCCGGGGGCTCGTGATTGGGGCGGATTTTCCACCAAGTTTGCCAGAGATCGAGGAGGTAGGCGCGGGTGTCGTCCGGGGCAAGGAGGTGGAGGCTGACGTCTAGAAAGCCAGCTGTGCCGAGGAGTATGGATTCTGCATTCTCAGGATTTTCGCGGAGCGTGGCAATGGGTGCGCGCTGGGCAAGGAGTTTCATGGGGAGGGAATTTCCCCCGTAGCCGAGCGTCTCGGCGGTGGCTTGGAAGAGGGCGGTATCGAAATCGTGTGCTTCGATGGTCTGGATGAAACGGGTGGCTTTGCGTGTGGCGCGGCGGATGGCGGCTTCTTGGAGGAGTCGCTCGATAGAGAGCTTGGGCATCCTTTTCAGTGGGGCGATGCACCTGCCTGGGATGGCGATGGCGGTATCGCGAGAGGGGAGGCGGAGGGCTTCGGCTAGTTGTGTGGGGGAGATGAGGAGTTCGGGAACTTGTCGGTGGGTGGCGGTGCGGACGAAGGCATCTCGCATCATCGGCTCGAAGGCGACGTGGAGAATGGTATTGGTGAAGGCGGGGTTGGTGGAGTGGCCATGCGCTTCCCAATCTGAGGTGCGGGAGTCGATCTCGATGTCTCCGGTGAAATGGCAGCCATCAATCTCGATGGCGGCGTGGGCGAAATCGGGCCCGGAGCCGTGATTCCACTCGCCGAATTGTGTGATGCGGAGGGCACGGCCGTCTTTGAGTCGGAATTCTCGGCCGAAGGCACCGGAGAACCAGAGTGCCTGGAGTTCTAGCTCGGGTGGCAGCTTGGGCGCGGCGACTTCCTCGAAGGCAAGCGGCGGGTGCCAGACACTTTCGTGGAGGAAGCCGTAGTTCAT
>JANRFH010000007.1:4787-18577 GCA_030725745.1 Akkermansiaceae bacterium | reverse complement strand
GTGGGGTCGGCGGCGGGTGGTGGGGGAGGATCGAGGATGTCGAGCCAGCCGGCGATGGCAGTGGCACCGGAGATGGTGGCGTAAGTGGCTTGGGCTTCGCGGAGGGCGGCGATGGCGGCGGGTTTGTTGCCATCGGCGCGGAGTATGGCGATGAGTTGCAAGTCTTGGCGGAGTTTGTCTTCCTTTTCTGGGAATAGCTCCTTGGCTTTGGTGAACCAGATGCGGGCGTTTCCGGTGTCTTTGGATTCGAGGAAATCTAGGGCTAGTCCTTCGGCGAGGATGCCGGAGGAGAGTTTTTCGGCAGCTGCGGCAAGTTTGCTGCGGCGGAGTGCGTCATCGAGCGACCATTCGCGTGATGCGGCGGCGAGGGCGCGGTAGTCGCGGTCTTCGTTACGTTTTTCGCCGGTGCCATCGAGGTGGAGGAAAGGACGGTAGAGGGGGTCGCCAAGGACGATGCCCTGCCATGAGGTGACGGGCATAGCTGCCCACGCGGCTTCGGCGAGAGTCCAACCTTTCAGTAGGCGATCTTGTAGGATCTCGAAGTGGTGGGTGAGGTGTAGGTAGGGTTCGTAAACATTCCCGACGGTGGCGGCGGCACCGCGTGTGAGGAGAGGGCCTGACCAGTTCTTGTGGGGATCGGTGAGTTGTTGGGCGCTGAATGAGTGGAGGTGGATGGCGATGGCACCGGGGCGGAAAAGGAAGGAGGGATTGAGGAACGGGCCACTGACATTCCAATCATACCAACCGTAATAGATGGCGGCATCGGTCATGGGATAGTTTGTCGGCAGGGTGTCGTTGAAGGAGTCAGTGACGGTGGGGATGCCGAGTTTTTGGTGTTGGGCGATGATGTCGTTGAGCCATTGGTCGCCTTGGGGGAATTTGTTCGCGACATCTACATAGGCACGACCCCATAGGCCTGTTTTTTCTGCCGCGATAGAGTCGGTGATCATTTTTTTGCAAGTGATGTAGGCCGGGGCGTCGATGCGAGTGACGAGAACGAAGAAGGGGGCGTTGGCGGATGCCAGTTCAAGTTTGCTTTCGAAAAAAGCGTTTTTGAGAACTCCCTTGGAAGGAAGGGTTTCCACGCCGAAGAGGGCTAGTTCGGAATCTACAGATGCCTCGTCGCGCGGCGAGATGGGATCTGCAGGTGGGGCGGGCGGTTTTTCTCCCTCCACAGGTGGGGTGACTGGCTCGGGCGCGATGCGCAGAGGCATGCCTTTCATCAGGACGATGGCGCGGATGCGGTTTGAGGAGGGGAGAAGCACACCTTGGCTGTCCTGGGTGCGTTGCCAGTAGCCCTTTTCCTCAAAGTGCTCGCGGAGGGGGGTGAGGATGGTGGAGTTAAACTCCGCGCGAGTGATGTCGGCTTTTGCAGGTGGGCTTAGGCCGATGACTTGTGCTGGGGGGATATCGCGTGCCTCGCAGTAGAAATTCGCTAGGCGCTCTGATTCGGGGTCGGCGCTGTTGAAGACGACGAGCACCTCCTTGTTGTTCAGCGGGCGAGAAAGCGCCGGAAGCAATGATGCGGCGAATGCGATGGTAAGGAGGACGGCCGTTTTCCGGAAGGAAAGGTGGGTGCTGGCACTGAACATGGCGGAGAGAATGAACGCACGGCGGAATCTTGCAACCCTAAGGGGCGCTTGGATTTAAGAGAATTCCAAGGGGACGCGGAGGCCGTCATAGGCTGGGGAAACTCCTGATGGTAGGGAGGCTGCGAGGCTGGCGTGGTCGAGATCGTGGCTCATGTGGGTGAGCAGAGTTTTCGTAGGGGAGAGTTTTTCTGAAATGGCGAGAGCTTCGGGTAGGGAGAGATGGGTCGAGTGCGGGCCGTCGCGGAGGGTGTCGATGATGAGCAGATCGAGGCCGGTGAGCATTTTCATGGTGCTTTGCGGGATGGTTTTTACATCAGGAAGGTAGGCGAAACGGAAACCATTGGGCATTGCGAAAAGCAGACCCACGGTCTCGACGCTGCCGTGCGCGACGGGAAGGGGAGTGACGGAGATTTCGCCAATCTTTATGCCGTCGACGAGGGGGCGCGGGTCGGGTTTTACGTAGCCACGGTGGATGTTGTCCGTATGGAAAGCCCATGGGAACATGGATTTTAACATCGCGAGGCAGGAGTCCGTGGCGAAGAGGGGAAGTGGTTTTTCTTTCCCCCAACAGAAAGCGCGGAGTTCATCGAAGCCAGCGACGTGATCAACGTGGCCGTGGGTATAGATAATGGCATCGATGGAGGAGATACCCTCGCGTAGCGCTTGCTCTCGTAGGTCGGGGCCGGAATCTACGAGGATGCGGATGCTGCCAGAATCGACGGTGATTGAGGAGCGGGTGCGGTTGTTGCGCGGGTCGTCGGATTTGCAGACCGGGCAGCTGCACCCGATAACAGGAACACCGACAGAAGTGCCGGTGCCCAGAAAAGTCAGGTAGTTATCGTGCGTTGGCACGGGTTTCGCAGTTGGCGGGGATTAGCTGCAGCATCCGCCACCACCACCGCTGCCGCCACAGCAGCCACCGCCGCTGTTTTGAGCCTCGGCGATTTCCTCCTCTGATGGGACGCGGCCTAGCTCTAGGGTCATAGAAATATATTTTCCGATTTCCTTCTGCATGGACTCGAGCGTGCGCTGTGCGTCCATGAAGTTTGCGGCGGTTTTGTTTTCAAAAAGTGCATCGCGAGCGTCTTCGAATGCTTTGATTTCAGCTGCTCCGAGTTCCACACCGGCGTGTTGCTTGTGGTGGAGTTCCTCGCCTTTTTCATGGACTGTCTGATACTGGAGCTTCGCGATATCGTCGTTGAGGAATTTTTCTACATCCGCTTGGAGCTTCAGGAATTTTTCATCGGTAGCGATGCTTTCGCAAAGTTCACGGGTTTTGGAGGTAATGGACGTTCTTTCGGCAAGCATGCTCATGAAAGAGTGGTAGGACGGGAACGGAGCACGTGCAATGCAGATTTTTTCAAAAAATGCGGCCTTCGTGTTGTGGAAACGAGGACAAGGTGTGAAGGTTCCTGTGATTTGCTACTTGGAATGACAGAATCTGATGGGCTTGCGCTAGCCATGATGGGCGTGATGGGCACGGCCTTTGCTGTGATCGCGATGTTGTTATTCTGTATGATACGGAATGCTTCTAAGCGTGATCCGGAGGTGGATCGCCTGCTCGAGGAGATGGAGAAGGATGAAAAGGAGGTGCGTGTGAAAAAGGTGACGAGTGAGGCGAAGGAGTGGGAAAAAGATGGAGATTGGTGGCGGAAGGAATAGCTCAAATTGCTATATCAGGCCGCGTTTAAAGCCTTTGGATACAGCAGCGGGAGCGTTTGTGACTTCGAGTTTTTCGTAGATGTTCTTGATGTGGTAGGCCACTGTGGAAACACCAATGTCCAGTTGGTCGGCGATTTCTTTCTTAACCTTCCCGTCTCCGATAAGGATCAATATCTCTAATTCGCGGTTTGAGAGTAATTTGTCGGACGTGTCTGCGGGTTTGTGTTTTTGCAGGATGTTGATGATGTATTTCGCGACCCTCGGATCGAGTGACGCACCACCTTCGTGGACGATCTGGATACTATCCTTGATCTGATTGGCAGTTGAGGATTTCAGTAGGTATCCAGATGCTCCGAGTGAAATGGCGCTCAAGACATCGGCCTCCTTGTCGGATTGGGTGATGATGATGATCTTTGCTTCGGGAGTGTATTTGCGAAACCATGGAATAGCTTCGAATCCGGATGTTCCCGGTAGATTCAGATCAAGTAGAACGATGTCGGGTGTTTGATTTGGAGCACAATCCATGAGTTCGCGAAGTGCGAACTCCGCTGTGCCAAATTGACTAATCAGTTCGATCTGCTTCGCATTCGCAAGGGCACGAGTGATCACTTCACGGTAGCCTGCATGGTCTTCGACAAGCATGACTTTTATTGGAGGCTTCATAAGAGGATTTTTTTGGGTTATCTTTCCGTGATGATGGGAAACTAATTGATTTTCAGAAATAACGTTACCAGCGTGCCTTGCTCAGCGGTGCTTTCAACGGTTACTTTTCCACGGAGCAGGCGGGCTCTACGCCTGAGCGATGCTGGAATCTCCTCGTTTATTCCGTGCCCGTTGTCCTTGATGCTCAGTTCGAGGGTTTTGGTTGTCGCCACCAAGCGGGTTGTCGCCTGTGTCGCTGCGGAGTGGCGAAGGATATTAGTTAGGCATTCCTTGTAGAAGAAAAAGACACCAACTCGTTTCTTGGGGTTCAGCTTTGTAATGTGCTCCATTCCCTCAAATACCTGATTGTGATCGAGATCTGCTAGGAGTGTGTTTGCACAGCGTTTCATCTCTACAACCAAGTCTTCGCAGAGTTCCGAAGCCTCTAGCATATTTGTGCAGTTGCGTAGCGCGACGCCACTGCGCTCTGTGAAAACGCGTGATCGGTCGAGTAATTCCAGCAGTTCGTCGCGTGATTCAGCATCACGCGCGAGGTCTCCGAGAAGGCCTATGGTATGTATGTTGGCTCCGAGTTCATCGTGGAGGTCAGCGGCTAGACGCTCACGGATTCTTACTGCATGACGCATGCGTAGCATCCGGTCGATCAGGATCGTGAATCCAACTGCTGCTGCGAGTAAGGCTGCGAGCCATGTCATCAGCCATAGATTCCTTTTTTGCTTCGCGTAGCTTTGGTTCAGTTCTGCTACTATCAGCGGGCGCTCCGCTTCAAGTTCATGGCGTCGTGCCAATTGCTTCATCCAAGAGTGGACAGATAGTATTTTGCCGTAGAGATTTCGCCCATCAGTTAAGGCGGAAAGGTTTCTGTCGTTTTCTAAATCTGGGCTCGCATTCGGTATGGCGCTTACGGACTGCTTCAAGGCGATGTTTTTGCCGTTGGAGAACAGTTCGATCTCGGCGAATCCGAAACGGGAGCGGTCATATTCGTCCGGGCTCCTGATGCGGATATAACGGCATGCTGTTTCAGGAAATGGCCACATGATTACCGGCCCGAAGTTTGTGAAGGTCTCAGTTTTGATCTCCACAAGGGGGACTGCGTCTGAAAAGTCAGCACTCAAGGCTCCCTCAACGAGCAGTTTTTCGGGTATTCCAAGATTTCCGGGATAAGCCTGGGGGACGGTGTCACTCTGATCCACAGCATGCAGGTGGATCTCGGAAATGGTATGTGTTTCCCCTAAATCGATGTTCAGGGATGTGAGTTTGTTCAGGGAGCGGATGTAAGCGGTGCTTGGGAGTCCCTGGGCGGCATCCATTAGATAAGGCATATGGCCATCGGTGAGGAATACGATATCCCATGCGTGAACGCGGTCAGTTGGGTGAACTGAGGAAGAGGATATAGATTTGCGCAGAGCGACATTTTTATCGCCGCTGAAAACCATCAGCTCAGCAAGTTGGAAAACGTATTCTTCGTCAAAAGCTCTGCGAGACAACTGCGTGGCTTCAATACGTATCCAGGAGGCTACGATGCCTTTTGTGGGTATGACGATTGGAGCGATCCGTGGCAATAACTTATCCCTGCTGTCGTATGTTGCGATGACTGTACCTTCGTCTTGGTTATCTTTTCCAGCTATGACGCGGAAGGCTTCGGGAAACCCGTCGGCTTGGAATCCTTTTTTCGAGTCCCGCCACAAGGTGGGCACCATCACGATTTCATCAATCGGGTGGGTATCCCCTAGATGGATTTCGATCCATTCCTTTGCCCCGGGCTCTGTGTGTGATTCAGAACGGAAGCCGATGGCTCCCACCCCGCTGCGAAGGCTGTATCGTGCGAGTTGTTCGAGTTCGGAGTCGATCGCTACTATCCGTTGCTGAAGCTCTGTGAGTGATAGCTGTCCGGGTTTTGCCTGTGTATCTGCCGTGGCGTTTAAAATCGGAAAGAAACCCGCCAAGAGCAGGGCGATCCATCGGGTTGGCGCTTGAGGCATTCTCTTTGTTACCACGGGACAATCCTCCTGTGATGGACAAAATTTACGAAAATTCACTCAACTTGCTATCCGCCCCCTAAATGGGGGGTAGACGGAAATTTTTCAGTAGTAATAGTATCTGATACATGCGTCAGGATAACTGAAAGCATCGGAACAAATTACCAAAGCGAATTTCCAATCTTCGCATCCACTGGTAATAGGGCTTTCGCAGACATTGAATGTTCAACATCACCAAAAAATGAGTTTCACCGCAATTTTCAGATATTTAAGCCTATCGGCAGTTCTTCCTTTGATGCTCTCCACTCTGGTGGCTGCTGAGAAGGATCGTCCTAACATCATCTTCATCTTTGCGGATGACTGGGGCTACGGCGATGTTGGCATCCATGGAAGCACCTTTTGCGATACTCCGAATCTCGACAAAATGGCGAAGGAGGGGATCGATTTTGCGAATTTTACCGTGAATAGCCCGGTATGTTCGCCAAGCCGTGTGGCGGTGATGACAGGGCAGTTTCCTGCAAGGCACTCGATCCACCAGCATTTCCAAGGCGTGAAGGCGCACATTAAGAGAGGGATGCCCGATTGGCTCGATACCGAGGCGCCGCTGCTGCCGCGCTATCTGAAGGAAGCTGGATATAAAACAGGGCACTTCGGAAAGTGGCACTTGGGCAGCTCCGGCGACTCGCCTACCGAGGATAAATATGGCTATGACAGCTTCGCTACCTTTAACGGCTCCAAGGTGAACGAGATCAAGAAAAGCGGGCTGGCGGGCGTCGACCATGCGGAAAATTTCATCCATGAGAATAAGGATCAGCCGTTTTTCGTGAATCTCTGGCTGCATGAGGTGCACACCGCGCACTACCCGCAGGAACGTTACATGGAGAAGTTCAAGGAACTGACTGATAAGCAACAGGTGTATGCATCCGTCATTGCAGAAGGCGACGAGGCGGTCGGGCGCATCATAAAGTTGCTAGGTGAACTGGAACTGGACGATAACACTCTTGTGGTTTTTTCCACAGATAATGGGCCAGAGAAGGAAGATGATCAAAAAGTCCACGATGATGAAGATCCAGATGGCCTCGGCAAATACTATTCCGTGGGTGAAACGGGGGGCCTGAAAGGGGAGAAGCGCTCGCTTTTCTCAGGAGGTATCCGTGTGCCATTCATTGTCAGATGGCCTAATGTTGCTCCCGCGGGAATGGTTGATAAAACCTCGGTGATCACGGCAGTGGACTTACTTCCGACCTTTCTCGAAGCCGCTGGCGTGGAGCTGCCAGAAGACTACCAGCCAGACGGCGAAAGTATCTTGTCTGCATGGAAGGGTAAAGGGTTCGAAAGGACTAAGCCGATCTTCTGGGAATGGAGAGGCGGCGACAACGGCGATCAAACCTGGCCTAATCTGGCAATCCATGATGGGAAATGGAAGCTGCTCATCAACGAGGAGCAGGGCAAAACTGAGCTTTATGACCTAGAAAATGACTGGGCGGAGAAGAAGGATTTAGCATCCGATTTCCCCGAAGTCGTGGAAGAGTTGAATGGAAAGATCGATGCATGGAAGGCATCTCTGCCCACCGAGCCTTCGAAAAACGCACTTTCTAAAGCTAGGCTGAAAAAATAGGTGACGAGAAGCGTATTCGAGACCTTTGATTCATCTATGAAATACCTCCTGTTCTTCGTCTTGTTTTCCAAGGCGTGCATACTGTCGGCTACTGCCATTGAGCAGGCGGATTTTTTTGTATCTTCTAACGGTTCCGACGATTGGTCGGGAGCACTCGCAGATCCGAACGAGGAGAAGACCGATGGGCCATTCGCGACTTTGGAGCGCGCGCGGGATGCTGTAAGGGACTTGAAAGAGATGAAGTCCACGGGAATTGTCGTGCTTATCCGGGGTGGCATTTACCCTCTGGGTGAAACGGTGGTTTTCGGACTGGAGGATTCCGGGACGGAAAATATCCCAATCACCTACGCAGCCTATCCGGAAGAGAAGCCGGTATTTAGCTCCGGGAAAGGGATAGAGGGTTGGGAAAAAGCGACAGGTGATCTTCCGGGCTTGCCGCAAGTGGCAAGTGGCAAGGTTTGGGTTGCGAATGTTTCGGAGAGTTTTCGAACACTCTATGATTCCGCCGGGCGGCTGCCGCGGGCTCGTTCGGAAGGTTTTATTCCGCTAGAAGGTGGAGGTCGGAACCGGGTGCATTTTCCTGAAGGAAAAATAAAACCCTGGGCGAATGTGGAGGACGCAGAGGTTTTCGTGCGCCCGCACCATGCGTGGATCGTGAACATCCTGCCGATGGCCTCTGTGGATGAGAAGAAACAGATGGTTTACACCTCCATTGACTCCACTTATGCGATCAACCCCCTGCACTTTCTGAAGACGACGGAATCGTGCTGGGTGGAGAACGTGCTCGATGAGCTCGATGAACCGGGTGAGTGGGTTCTGAATACCAAGCAAGGTAAGCTCTACCTCTGGCCGAGGGATGACTCAGAGCCATCGGGTATTTTGGCACCGCGCCTTGAAGAGCTTTTTCGTGTAGAAGGCAAAATCGACAAGCAGGGACCGGAGGATGTGCCCGTGCGCAATTTGCATTTCCGTGGTCTCACTTTCAAACACGGCGACCGCTATCTCTTGGCGAAGGACGATGCTGGCTTGCAGCATGACTGGGACATGCATGACAAGGGCAACGCTTTGTTGCGGCTGCGTGGAGCCGAAGGATGTGTGATTGAAGATTGCCATTTCCTACAAAGCGGGAGCGGCGCGATCCGGGTGGATCTGCACGGCATGAAAAACACGATATCTGGCAACGTCATCGAACACATGGGCGGGGCTGGAATCCTACTTTGCGGATACGGTCCCGGAACAAAAGACGTGAACGGCGAGAATCTCGTCTCAAACAACCACATCCATCACGTTGGAGAAATCTATTCGCATTCACCGGGCATCATGGTCTGGCAGAGTGGAAAAAACCGCGTAGCGAACAACCTAATCCACCACACTCCCTACACGGCGATCATCATTTCGGGCTGCATGACGGATTTTTTCGCCAAGGGCGATACTCGCGAACTCGGGAGAACACTCAGGAGGCATGAAATGGTAACAATACCGAAAAAGCCCACCTTGGAGCTCGTCAGGCCATACCTTCACAGCCACGACAATCTCATTGAATCCAATGAGATCCATCACGCCATGGAAATGCTAGGCGATGGCAACGGGATCTACATACGTGGCGCGGGGCCGGGCAATGTGATCCGCCGTAACTACATCCACCACATGGTCGCTCCGATGATCATGCAGGCAGCGATCCGCACGGACGGCGGGCAGATGGATACGCTCATCACCGAGAATATCATCTACAAATGCACCTCTCAGGGCATCCTGATCAAATTGAACACCCGTTGTGAAAATAATATTGTCGCGGATATCATCGCCCCGCCTCGTGGTTATTATCTTTCCTTGCGCGAGGGGCCGATGACCGGAGGCGCGATCAAGCGCAATATCCTTTATTCCTCAGTCAAGGATACCACCTTCATCGACGAGATGGAGGCAGGAAAGGGCAGGGTGAGCGAAGACTCCCGTGGCCGCGAAATCGCAAGGGCTGTAGATGCAGATACGGATTTCAACATCTACTACAGCACGCTTGATCCAGAGCTAGGGAACAAATTGCTGGAAGATCACAGGAAGGGCGGGGCGGACAAAAACAGCCAATCCGTAGATCCACTTTTCGTGGATCCGGAAAACGGCGATTTCAGCCTTCAGCCAGATTCACCTGCGTTGAAAATGGGGTTTGTCCCGATCGACGTTTCGAAGATAGGGCTGCTGAAAGAGGAGTGAGCTTATTGAAAACGGTGAGGGCGACCGAAGATCGCCCTCACGTTGTTACTTCGGAGTCGATGCGGCTTCGTGACGCTCTTCTGCAGCTTCTAGATCTGCGCGCTCTTTGGCGATGACGCGGACGAGCTTGCGGACAGTGGTATCCCAATCTGCGAGGAGGTCTGCGGCTTGCTTGGAGCCGGTTTTTTCGAGGTGTAGCTCGATGAGAGCCTTGATTTCTGCGATGTCCTGAGGGCGGGTGATCGGCATGGCGACGACCATCTCGGTATTCACGCGGGAGTAGAACTTGCCATCGACATCATAGACGAAGGCGGTGCCGCCGGACATGCCTGCACCGAAGTTTTTACCGGTCTTGCCGAGGATGGCGACGGTGCCGTTGGTCATGTATTCGCAGCCGTGATCGCCCACACCTTCGACGACGGCGGTGGAGCCTGAGTTGCGGACGGCAAAGCGCTCACCAGCGCGGCCGTTGGCGAAAAGATGGCCGCCGGTGGCTCCGTAGAGGCAGGTGTTACCTGCAATGGAGTTTTTGGCAGCCTCGAAGGTCGCAACAGGTGAGACGCGGAGGATGATTTCGCCAGAGGCCATGCCCTTGCCAACATAGTCGTTTGCCTCGCCGATGAGTTCGAGTGTGACGCCGTTGACGAGGAAGGTTCCGAAGGACTGGCCAGCGGTGCCATTGCAGGTGATGTGGATGGTGCCTGCGGGGAGATCCTTGTTTCCGAAAACCTGAGCGATGCGTCCGGAGAGGCGAGTGCCGATGTTGCGGTCGGTGTTGAAGACATCGTAGGCGAGTTTCACCGGTGCGCGGTCAGGCAGGAGGGAGATGGCTTCGAGCACTTCCTCGCGGACCGCTCCTTCTCCGTATTCCGGGACTTCGGTTGGCGTGAGGCCAGCGTGTTTCGCAAGGTCACTGAGGATCGTGATATCGAGTGCGGTCTTGGCGATGCCGTCGTTGCGCTCCATGGTGCGGATGCGTGCGACTTCTGATTCCTTTTTCTCGAATGATTTGGCAACCGCAGGAACGACGTCCTTGAGGAGTTTGGAGAAATCGAGGGTGTTCGCTTTCGGATGGTCTGGGATTTCACGCCTTGCGAGGAATTCGGGGTGGCCGATGAGTTCATCGAGCTTACGCACTCCGAGTTTTGCGAGGGTTTCGCGGGCTTCTTGTGCGACAGCGGTGAAATAGTTGATGACCATTTCGGGCGTGCCCTTGAACTTTGCGCGGAATTTAGGATCCGTGGTTGCCACGCCGACTGGGCAGGTATTGAGGTGGCACTTGCGGACGTAGACGCAGCCCATGGCGATCATGGCGGTCGTGCCGAAGTTGTATTGCTCGGCGCCGAGGATGGCTGCAATGACGACATCGCGTCCGTTTTTGATGCCGCCGTCTGTGCGAAGGATGACGCGGTCGCGGAGGTTGTTGATGACGAGGGTTTGCTGTGCTTCGGCGAGGCCGAGTTCCCATGGGGATCCGGCGTGTTTTGTTGACGAGAGCGGGGATGCCCCTGTGCCTCCATCGTGGCCAGAGATAAGGATATTATCGGCGGATGCCTTAGCGACACCTGCTGCGACTGTGCCGACTCCTGCCTCAGCTACTAGCTTCACAGTAATACGCGCCTTCGGGTTCACTTCCTTGAGGTCGTGAATGAGCTGGGCGAGATCTTCGATGGAGTAGATATCGTGGTGAGGGGGTGGGGAAATGAGCTGTACACCTGGCTGAGTGTTCCGAAGGCGTGCGATCAGTGCGTTGACCTTGTGGCCGGGCAACTGGCCGCCTTCGCCGGGTTTTGCACCCTGAGCCATCTTAATTTCAAGCTCGTCTGCATTGACCAGGTAGTGTGCGGAAACGCCAAATCGACCAGAGGCGATCTGCTTGATATAGGAGCGAGCGGAGTCTCCGTTCGGGTAGGGTTTGAAGCGAACGGGATCTTCGCCGCCTTCTCCGGAATCGGATTTGCCTCCGATGCGGTTCATGGCGATGGCTAGGGTTTCGTGAGCCTCTGGTGACAGTGCGCCTAGGGACATGGCTGCGGTGGTGAAACGGCGGCGGATGTCTTCGATAGGCTCTACTTCATCGATGGGTATGGCGCCGGTGGCAGATGGGACGAAATTGAGAAGATCCTTGATGGCGACGGGATTGGTTTCGAGGGATACTCGGACGTATTCCTCGTAGTCCTCGGGCTTGCCAGATTTTACGTAATTATGGAAGTTTTTGATGACTTCCGTGGTGTATGCGTGGCGCTCGCCGGATTTGCGGTAGCGGTTGTAGCCAGGATCGCCCAGGTCAAGAGTTTCGCCCTCAGGGACTTCGGTTTCGTAGGCTGCCTTGTGGCGGATGATAGATTCCTCGGCGATTTCCTTGAAGGAGATGCCGCCGATCTGTGAAGGGACACCAGTGAAGGAGAAATCGACGACTTCGTTGCCGATGCCTATGGCCTCGTAGGTCTGTGCTCCCTGATAGGAGTTGAGGACGGAGATGCCCATTTTGGACATGATCTTGAGCAGGCCTTTTTCGAGCGCCTTGCGGTAGTTGGTCATCGCCTTCTGCGGCGTCATTCCTTCACCGAGTTTGTCTTTGCCTGCATCGGCGGCGACGAGTTGGCGGACGGTGGCGTAGCCGAGATATGGCACAACGGCGGTGGCGCCGAAGCCGAAAAGGCAGGCGATCTGGTGGACATCACGTGCTTCGCCGGTCTCGATGACGAGGGAGGCGCGCATGCGCTTGCGGATGCGATTGAGGTGATGGTGAATGGTGCCAGTGGTGAGGAGTGCCGGGATGGGCACACGCTCAGGGGATGTGGCACGATCCGAGAGGATGATGATGGAGATCTTTTGGTTCACCGCTTCCTCGACTTCGGAGCAAAGCTCGTCGAGGCGAGTTTTCAGTCCGTCAGCACCTGTGGAGGCGTCCCATGTGCAGTCTGCGACGTAGGAGGGAAAGCCGTGCTCGCCCATGTGGGTGATCTTTTCTAGCTCGTGCTCGAAGAGGATGGCGGAATCCAGCGAGATGGATTTGCAGTGGGACGGACCTTCCTCAAGGAGGTTACGCTCGGGGCCGAGGCCGGCGGCGAGGGACATGACTGCCCATTCGCGAATCGGGTCGATGGGTGGGTTCGTGACCTGTGCGAAGCGTTGCTTGAAATAAGTCGGCAACAGGCGCGGGTAGGATGAAAGGACGGCGAGTGGGATGTCATCGCCCATCGAGAAGACGGCTTCCTGCGCACCCTTGATCATGGGTGGGAAAACCATGTCGAGCTCTTCCATGGAGATCGCATTGGCGACTTGGCGGCGGGAGAGATCGAGCGCCGGGATTTCGATTTCCGGAACGTGGGCGGAGGGAGAGATGAAATGGCGTAGATCGAGGCGATTCTCATCGATCCAGCGGCGGTAAGGCTTCTGGCGTGCTAATTCTTCTTTGATTTCGAGATCCAGCTTGAAGGTGCCAGTTGAGGTATCTGCGGAGAGCATCTGGCCGGGGCCGAGACGGCCTTTACGAGTGACCTTGGCATCATCGAAGACGACGGCTCCGGTTTCCGAACCGATGTATAAGAATCCGTCCGAAGTGAGCTTGTAGCGGGAAGGGCGTAGGCCGTTGCGGTCGAGGGAGGCGCAGAGCTTGGTGCCATCCGTGAAGACGAGTCCGGCAGGGCCGTCCCATGGCTCGGAGAAGGAGCGGATGTATTGGTAGAAGGCGCGGAGTTCGTCGGAAATCTCTTCGTCGTTGCGGTAGGCGGGCGGGACGAGCATGCACATGGAGTGCTCGAGCGAGCGGCCGGAGAGGACGAGGAGTTCGAGGCAGTGGTCGAGCGATGCGGAATCTGACTCACCGTGGCGGATGAGGTTTTTCACGATATCGATTTCATCGCCCCAGACGGGGGACTCGAAGAATTCCTCACGAGAGGTCATCCAGTTGCGGTTGCCTTCGACAGTGTTGATTTCGCCGTTGTGGCACATCATGCGGAACGGTTGTCCGAGAGGCCATGCGGGGAAGGTGTTGGTGGAGAAGCGCTGGTGGTAGAGGCAGATCGCGGTTTGGAAATCCGGATCGGTGAGATCCTTGTAGAA
>JANRFH010000007.1:0-4687 GCA_030725745.1 Akkermansiaceae bacterium | reverse complement strand
GGGATCTGGGAGAGGATTCCGGAGCCGTCGCCGGTTTTCATGTCAGCATCGACCGCACCGCGGTGCATCATGCAGGAGACCGAGGTGAGGGCGTAGTCTAGCACTTCGAAGGAACGCTTGCCCTCGAGATGGGCGATGGCACCCATGCCGCAGTTGTCGTGTTCTTGAGAAAGGCTGTGGAGAGAGCCTGGGACGAGCGGGGTGCTGGAATGGTAGAAAGGATTGGTCATGAGAGGCGCGGGGAATAAAGAACAGCAGGGCGCAACGGACAAGCAGGAATTGTTCCCTGATCCTGACGGAAACTTTTAATTTTCAAATTCCAATCTTCAAGGAAGAGGGGAGATCTGGCTCGATCCACGAGGAATTAACAAACCCCGGGACGGGGTTTGCACAGCTTGCTGTGAGGCGCAGCAGCTACTTGGGGTTACCTGAGGCCTTTGAGGGCTTTCTCGTTGGGCTTTTTGAAGAGAAGATCAGTGATGGACTGACGACGGCCGTTGTTTGGATCGTGAGTAGCGACCTGCATTTTCTCCAGTACCCACACGCCATCGCCGACTTTCATGACATCCTCGACTTGAAACTCTTTTACGAGTGTTCCGTTTTTGTCGTGGCCGCGTATGCGCATGAAAGCGCCGTATTTCGTGTGGATCCAGACATAGACGCCTTCATAGCGCCCGGGTGCACCGCCGGGCTTGTTGAGGCGGAGGCGGTAGCATTCTTCGGTTCCGACTCTTTCGGTGCCTTCGAGCTTGGGATTTGGCCAATAGAAGAAGCGTAGGGCTAGGTCTTCGTAAGTCATGTCGGTGCCGGCGATGGATTCGGTCATCTTGTTGCCGGGAAAAGTGATCGTTTTGCCGTCGACGATCTCGAAAAGGTCATATTTGTCATCGGCGAGGCGCATGTGAAAGATGCGCCACTTTTTGTTCTCAAAATACTGAAACTGGATGTTCTTGCCTTTGAGGAAGATGGTGATGGGGATTTTCCTGCCATTGTGGGAGAGGTAGCCTTCGAGGCCTTCGTCGAGCTCGACGAGTGTGGCGGAGAGGCGGGCTCCTTCGAGGATTCGGTTGGCATCCTGAGCTTGAGCGGAGAATGGGGATGCCGCTGCGAGGATGGCGGTAGCTAGGACTAAAAGCTTTTTCATAGATTTAAATTAGATGATTTGCGCACTTGGACAACCCTGGGAAGAAAAAGATTCAATCTGAATATGAAAAAGCCCGCTAATGACGAGCATTTGCGGGCTTAGGAAATTTTCCACGAGGAAGAGGATCAGCGAGTCCTTGGATCCGGATTGGTCACCGGAGGATTCGGTGGTGGTGGCGGGAAGCTGATGAATGGCTTGTCGAGAGGGTTTGGTGGTTCCTCAGGAGGTTTCATGTCGGCTACTTCGCCTGCTACTGCGTCCTTACCGCTCTTGGAATCCTTTGCGCTGTAACTGCCGTCACCACGATTCGGATCGAGTTTCGCGAGAACTGATTGCACGTTTGGAAGTGCTTCTGGAAGTGCGGCGATGGCGCACTGGGAGATCATGCGCATGGCATCGGGATTTGCCATGATGGCAACCTCGGCGATGTCTCCGACAAGCTCTGGATCTGCGCTGGAGGTGATAATCGCGGTTTTGACGACTTCACAGGAGCAGTTTGGGTTGGCGGAGATCTCGGATTCTACGATTTCAAGAACCTTGGAAGGATCGACCTCGACACGGTGTCCGACGGACATGGCGACGGATTCGCAGTCTGCGGAATTTTCGGACGGTTTCTGGTAAGCAGCGGAAAGTTCAGCAAGGCCTGCTGAGATACCGGATGCCTGCTCATCGGAGACTTTCACCTTGATGCGATTCGCGTTGCGATAAGCGGATGTTTCCTCAAGGACGGAGAGATCCAGCACGTTTTTGGTGCTTTTCGCGGTAGAGGTGCGGGTGCTGAGGGTGAGTGCATCCTGATTGACGAAAACCGGCTTGCTCTCTGAGAGATCGCCATTCGATTTGCGGACGGCGGGAAGCTGGAGGACACCGCTAAGAGCCTTGTCGGCTGCGAAAGACGGCTTTTCCGCTGAGTAGACTCCTTCGGGCTTCTCAGTGGCGGCGGATTTTTCTAGCGGACCTTCGATCAATTGAGCGGATGCCGGTAAGGCACAGCACATACTGAGCAGTAAGACCACGCTGGGGGAGACGTGTAGTTTCATAAGGGTGTGGGTGAACAATGTGTTTACCTCTTAAAAACCTGATTCACGCAAGGGGAATTTTAAAAAACATCAGCCCATACGTAGATATTAGCAATATTGAAGGTGAATGCTAGCCGATGATTAAGGAGTCCTTATAAAATTTCAATCAAATCGAAGTAATCTCAACCGCGCAGGCCTTGTAGTTTGGCTGGCGGGAGTGCGGATCGAAGGAGCTATGCGTGAGGCGATTGACCTCCGGGTAATGCATGGGGAGGAAGATTTGCCCTTCTTGGACGGTCGGGGCGATATATGCCGAGGCCTTCATTTCGCCCCTACGTGAGGAAATGCATAGCATTTGGCCGTCTTTGATACCGAGCCTCTCTGCATCACGGATGTTGATCTCCAAGTATGCGTTTTCTGGGTAGAGCTTTTTGAGGAGTTTGGATTTTGAGGTGCGGGATTGGGTGTGCCATTGGCTGCTGGTGCCGCGGCCTGTGAGCAGGAGAAAGGGGTATTTCTCATCGGGTGGCTCAGGAAGCTCGGCAGGTGGGGAGAAGAGGATGCTCGCCTTTCCGGAAGGTTTGTAGAATTTGCCATCCTCAAAAAGGCGACGTTCTTTAGCTTCGTCGGGGGATTTCCCGGGAAACGGCCACTGGATGCCGCCTTTTTCATCGATGTGCTGGTAGTCGCGGATGCCGGTGATGTCGCAGGGTTGGCCGGTAGAAATTTCCCTGATGAGTAAGAAAGCAGCCTCGGAGTGCGTCCATTTTTTGAAATGCTCGCCGCATCCCCATGCGTCCGCGATGAGTCGGAAGATGCGGAAATCGGTGAGCGCCTGGCCGGGGGCTTTGCGTACGGGCTTGATGGTGCCGAGGCGGCGCTCTGAGTTGATGAAGCAGCCGTCCTTTTCCCCCCAAGCGGCGGCGGGCAGGACGAGATCGGCTAGGCGGGCAGACTCGGTGGTCTTGTACATGTCCTGCACGACGAGGAAATCGAGATTCTCTCTGAGCATGGCGATTTTTTCGGAATCTACCCAGGAGTGAAAGGGGTTTGTGGCGATGATCCACAGGCCTTTGATTTTCCCATCAACGACGGCGTTGAGGATCTCATCATAGGCGAGGGAAGTCTGGCTGGTGATGTTTTCGTAGGGGATGTCGAGAATGCCGGAGACTTTGCGGCGGTGGGCTTCGTTTCCGAAATCGTGGCCACCAATGAGGGAGGTGGTGTTCGAGAAAAGGCGTGAGCCCATGGCATTGCACTGGCCTGTGACAGAGTTAGGGCCCGTGCCGGGTTTGCCGATGTTTCCTGTGATGAGGCAGAGATTGATGATGGCCTGGGCGGTGCGAGTGCCTTCGTAGGATTGGTTGACGCCCATCGTCCACCACCACGAGACGCGTTTCTCCGGATCTGAAACGTCGCGGGCGATTGCTTCGACAGTGGCGGCGGGGATGCCGGTTTTTTCCTCCACGGATTTAGGAGAGTAGTCTTTTACGAACTCGGAAAACTCTTCGATGCCCTCGGTATTGGCGATAGAGGCCTCATCGATTCGGCCGTCTCGCAGGATACAGTGGGTGATGGCGTAGAGCAGAGCGAGGTCGCCCTTGGGCTTGAGGGCGAGGTGCTGAGTGGCGGCTTGGGCGGTTTCGGTCGAGCGCGGGTCGATGACGATGATCTGAGGGTTCCTTTTATTCCGCATCACGCGCTGCCAGAGAATGGGGTGCGCGATGCAGAGGTTTGCACCGACGAGGACGATGACATCGCTTTCCTCAAAATCCGCGTAGGAGCCGGGAGGTGCATCGAAGCCGAAAGACTGCTTGTAAGCAGTTGCGGCGGTGGCCATGCACTGGCGGGTATTCGCATCTGCATGAATGAATCCCATGCCAAATTTAAAAAGGCAGCCGAGGAAAGCCATTTCCTCAAACGGGATCTGGCCGGTGGAGAGGAAAGCGACGGATTCCGCACCGTGCTTTTCCTTGATGGATTTGAAACGGGTGGTGAAGGCTTCGAGAGCGGTTTTCCAATCGGTCTCGGCTAGTTTGCCCGATTCATCGCGGAGCAGTGGCGCAGTGGCACGATCTGGGGAGTCTAGCGGATCGAGTGCCTGCCAGCCTTTCGGACAGGCCATGCCTAGATTCACTGGATAGCCTGCCTGTGGGGAGAGATTGATGGCATTGCCGTTCTCGTCGAGATGCAGCTTAAGCTGGCAACCGGTGGCGCAGTAGCCGCAGATCGAAGTAGTGGTGGTGGCCGGTTTAAGCCGTGAAGGCACTTTTCCCAAGCCGAAGTTGCCCGGCTCCTGGACTAGATCCTTGGTGAGAGGCCCGTTGTGGGATTTTAGAGAGAAAAGAGACATGGAATGTATCCATGATTAGCAGACGATATGCTTAGGGAAAACAAAAGCCCAGTTGTGCGAAGATTAGACTCAAACGATCCATGAATGGGTTTCATTCCGTGCAAAAAAGAGCAACAGAAGTGGAGCGTAGCGGATTCGAACCGCTGACCCCTTGCATGCCATGCAAGTGCT
>JANRFH010000006.1:43119-123719 GCA_030725745.1 Akkermansiaceae bacterium | reverse complement strand
GTTTCCAGCAGCTCCGGGGAATACATGTAGAAGGCGGCGAGCGGGATGGAGAACAAGCCGGTGACGGTGAAGAGCACGGCGTGGTCGCGGTTTTTGAAAAGGGAGAAGGCACCCAGCCCGAGCGCGGCTTTCCAGGATTTTCCCGAGCCAAGAGGAGGTGTGTGGGGAATCATCAGGGCAAGGCAGCCAGCCGCCACGCGCGCACCAGCGGAGGCGTAGCCGGAGACTGGGCTGGAATCGGCATTCAGCGCGTAGCTGGTGAGGAAGCCGGCAACCATCCAGCCGAAGGTCGCGCCCATGCGGACGAGAGGGTAGCCGCGTCGGTTTTCGCCGAGATGGGTGAGGCTGATCGTAGCCAGCAGTCCCCATGTGGGTCCTGCGGAAAAAGCGTAGAGCGAGAGCCCGGCGATAAACCACAGCGGCCCCCATCCTGCATCGAGTGCGCCGAAGGCAAACAGCAGAGAGATCGCCCCAAGAAACGAGCACCACGCCATGACTTTCTGGGCGGGCATGCGTTCGTCGGCCAGCGCTCCGCCAATGAGTGGGGAGAAAATCGCGCAGATCGGTGGGATGGCGAAAGCGAGCGGCACCCATGAGGCGAAGCCTTCGGCTTTGAGGAGGTTGGTGAGGGCAGGCACCCAGAAGCCGGGTGCCATGCCGTGGCAAAACGACAGCAGCCAGAGCCGGATGAAAATCCCTTTCCGTTGCTGCGTTACTTCCACGCCTTTCGATAGCCGGAATCCCAATATGTGCAAGGCTTCACAGCGATGAGGAAGGCGGGCGAACGATTTACGACAATTTTACACTGAAAAATTTGACGTATATTAGCTTGGTGCAACATTCTAAAAAATTTGGAAATGAACCGATTCCTCTCCTCCTTCTTCACGGCTGCTATGGCAGCGTCGCCAATGGTTTCTGCTCAAGATGTCTGGGAACGCCAGTCTACTCTTGTCGCTTTTGAACCTACTTTTGCCGCGTCCCACTCGGTTTATGCAGGCGGGCGCTTTCTTGTTGCTGGGAACAAATCCTACATCCTATCCAGTGCGACCGGTAAGGATTTCTGGGGTGGTTTCGGGCTTCCAAGCACGCCTCGCAACTATGTATCCACTGGTATTGCCTCCGATGGAAATACGGTTGTTGTCACAGGCACATCCAACACCGTCTATACCGCGCAGACTTTGACTTCGTCCGGTCAGGCGATCACCCAGCCTACTTGGACGAGGATTAATCCTGCCTCGCGCACGGTGAGTCTTGGTCGCGTCCGATATGTGAACGGGCAGTTCATCGTTCTCATGCCGCTTTTTTTCCAATCCGGCGTCGGTGCGCCAAATTACTCCGAGATACTTACTAGCCCAGATGGTGTCACGTGGACTTCGCGGCAGTTCCTCGCGAGCGCGAACAATAATATCCTGTTTACGGGGCATGATATCGCTTTCCGACCCGGGGGCGACTCCCGGCACGGGGGTCTATGTCATCGCCGCACAAACAACTAGTGGGCTGTTCACTGTGCCGGAGGATTTTTCGTCGGTCACTTCCGTTCCCGTGACTGGGTTATCAAACACCGGGCAGAGCATTGTTTTTGCCGAGGGTGTTTTTGTCGTGGCTACGGCTGGAGGCAGAATTTTCACTTCACCCGATGGTACCGCTTGGACGGAGCGCACTACGCCTTTCGCGAGCAGCACCATCAATAATATGTTTCACGATGGGAACAGCTTCGTCGCGGTTGGCGCACAGGGAGGAAATGCCATGATCATCAAGAGCCCGGATGGCATCACTTGGTCGGTTCCTACCACATTTTCCACCAGCGGAGCCACGAGCAACACTCTCCAGACGATCGCGCAAGGGGATGGCATTTGGGTGGCAGTCGGGCCGGGGCGCGATGTTTTCACGAGCGGCACATCCTCGGCAACACCTCCGGCGATTGCCCCGCTACCGGCTGCGACTTCTGCCACTGTCGGTGGAGATGTCACGATAGCAGCAACGGTCACGGGAACTCCGGCACCAACGACTTTCCAATGGCGTAAAAACGGCCTGACGCTAACCAATGGGCTAACCACAACTGGATCCACCATTTCGGGTGCAGATACCGCCTCGCTCACCATCAGCGGGGCGACTCTTTCCGATACTGCCTCTTACGAATTGTTTGTGGAGAACATCGTGACCTTTGCCATCTCCGAGCCGACGCAACTTCTGGTATCCAGCAGTGCGGGCGGTGCCGTCCTAACTCCCTTTGGGCGCAATAACACGATCGGTGGGGAGCTTATTTCCAGCAGCAGCCCGGCGAAGACAATGGTGGGGATCAGTTCCCCCACCACATTTTCCGCAGCGGGAGGAATAAGGAATTTGCCCAATGTGCCTGCAAGTTATCAATACTACGGCGCGGGGAACCCGTCGGGAACCAAGATCCTTTTGGGCAACCAGTTCGCCCTGGCTCCACTGTGCGTTTATGATCTGGCCACTGAGACTGCGACTTTCCTCCCTGATATCACTTTTCCTTTAGGCCCGGTGGCATCTGCCTTCACCGTGCTGCCCTCTGCCCTCGCGGACAACGGTGACGCCGCAGGTGTCATCACCGGCCCGGGCACCCAGCCCTACGCCTTCCACTACACCGCCGCGACCCAGACCTACAGGGTGTTGGGAAATGTCCCGAATGCCGGAAACGAAATCGCCACCACCATCGGCGGCATCTCGGCGGACGGCAGCACGCTCTCCGGCTATGAGCGGAATGGCGTTTTCGATGGCGCGTTCGTCTGGGATACGACGGATGGCTTCACCCTCCTGCCTGTTCCGTCAAACGGCCTCGCGGCCAATGGTGACATCCGCCAGATTTCGTCGAACGGACGCTTCATCGTCGGATATGGCACCGCCTCGGGCGGTGCCGGTAGCGGCCAGACTGCGATGCGATGGGATCTTTCCGGCGGCGCGCCCGTGGGCTTCGCGCTTCAAAAGCGATTCACCGACAGCTTCGCCGATGCGAGGTGGGTCACCAATGACGGCACGACCGTAGGCAACGTGAGGTTCGGCTCATCGTTCAATAACAACCGCGCGGCTGTCTGGCTGCCGAATGGTGCTTTGGTGGTGTTGCCCGATTACCTTGCCTCACGCTACGGACTCTCCACTCCGGGCTTCACCCTGAATCAGGTGACTTCCATTTCTGCGGATCGGAGGACTCTCGTCGGCACGGCCACGAATGGCTCCGGCTTTGTCGAAGGGTGGATATTGACCCTTCCGGACGCAGTCGAAATCGTCTCGCCGGAGCAGAATGTCGCGGTGCGTGTGAACAGCGTCGGATTCAACGGCGGCTCGCAGGCCTTCGGCACCATCCAGATCGGCAGCGGCATTTACCCGGAGGTCATGTGCTACATTTCAAACTCCGGCACCTCCGCGCTGGACATCACCTCCGCATCCATCACCGGTGCGAATCCTGCGGATTACGAAATCATCAACGCGCCTGCATCCGGCTTGTCCGGAAATTACGGGGTCAACGACATCCGCGAGTTCAAAATCCGATTCAATCCGAAGGCCGGAGCCGCCGGGCCGCGCACCGCAGCACTGACGGTCGTGAGCGATGATCCGGATACGCCTTCCTACGTCATCAATCTAACAGGCAGCGCCACCGCCCCGCCTTCCGCGACACCGGCCGAAACTGCACTGGCAAGCTACCTCAGCAATGCCAGCGTGCCGGTGAACGAGCGGGGCCCGCTCGATGATCCGGACAACGACGGGGTGAACAATCTCCTCGAATTTGCCCTCGGCCTGCCGCCGATGTCCTTCAGCCCGCAACCTACCTCGGTGAATGACGGCGGCATGCTAAGCCTCACCTACACGCGCGCCCAGCAGACTCACGTGACCTACACCGTGACCGTTTCCTCGGATCTCGGGGGGAGTGATCCGTGGTCTTCTGCTGGTGTCACGCAAGGCACGCCGGATGCGAATGGAGTCACCACGGCGACGATCCCCGTCATTGCCACGCCGCGCTTTATCCGCATTGAGGTCAGCTTGACGCCATAGTGAAAATATTGCAACTGCATTGGATTCTGCGTGTTTTTCTTTGAAATACGTATTGAATCCGGTCAAGTGCAATGAAGAAAACCCATTTCATCGCCCCACTGGGGTTGTTGCTGCTTGCTAGCAAGACCTTGGCCGTCGACACGAACGGTGATGGGATGTGCGATGTCTGGGAGGCACGTTTTAACGCAGGGGCGCTTGCTCCGGAACTCGATACGGACAGCGATGGTTTCACCAATCTCAAAGAATCGATTGCTGGCACCGATCCCTTCGATCCAATATCGCACCCGAATTCTTCGGTGGGTGAATTGGCGAATGGGAATCTGGACATTGTGGTGCCTACCGAGATGGGGAAGAGCTACCAACTGCTCAGCTCAACTAGCTTGACGGGGGATTGGGATCCGGTCGGCGATCCTCATACGGGCGATGGAAGCGAGATGACCCTTAGTGCACCGCAATCTGGAGATCAGCTTTTCTATCGTGTGGCTGTTTCGGACTTGGACAACGACGGAGATGGGGTTTCGGATTGGGCGGAAAATCTGCTCTCAGGTTTCGATGCGGTGGATGATGACAGTTTCTCCAGCGGAACGGCCGACAACGATCTGGCGGCGGCGACCGAAATTCTTCAGGCATTGCTCAATGGCGAAGTGACCGCGTCCGTAACTCAGCAGGACGCGTATGAAAAGGAAGGCCTGCCGGCGAGAGTCGGACTCACACGCAGCGGCGCGACCACTTATCCTCTGACGGTTTTCATGAAGAACCGGGGTGCTGAGGAACCGGAAAAATCCTCTGCCGCCGCGACGGATTACACCTTCGGGAGTCCACAGTCCGGGAGGATTGTGATTCCTGCAGGGCAAACGAATGCCGAGCTATTGGTGCAACCCGTGAAAGATGCGAAGAACGAGGTTCCGGAAGAGTTGCGTATCGATATTCCATTCGTAGCGGACGGGTTGTTGACGCGCATTTGTGATGCGGCGAACACTACGAAGAACGAACGCTTTTTCTATGCGGCTTACTCATCAGAGGTGGGTTCACCGGCATCCGGTTACAGCTATGTCCGCCTCCAAGGTGACAATGAGATAGGGCTGGTATCTTCGGTGTTTTCGGGGATCACCAGCGCCCAGAGTTCGGCGCAGATTTATCTGGATAGTGGAGCTAGGCTAACCTCGCTTAGGTTTGGTCAACTCACCGATCACGTCTGGAGAATCGAAGCTTCACAGGTGCTTGGCACGGATCAGGCGGTATTGAATGCGCTCTTTGCCGGGCAGCTATACTCGGATGTGGGGACGGAAATCAATCCTTCGGGGGAAATCCGCGCCGATTATCTCCTGACGACTGGCTCCACGGAGTTTGTAACGCCACCAGATGCTCCCGAAGTTTTCGTGCTGACGGGTGACGATCTAGACCGAGACATCGCGCGTTTCCTCACGCAGTCCACCTTCGGCCCCACGCCGGAGCTGATGTCGGAACTGCGCTTGCTGGTGGAGTCATCCCCGCACAACGGAGACCGGATTTCCGCATTCTCTGCGTGGCTCGATGAAAAGCTCGATCCCGCTCTGACTCCACCTCTCTCCCTGGAGTTATTTTGCGTGGCTGAGGACAAGCTGTTGACTGAAATTTACACGGGTAATCCTGAGGCGGCGTATTACAACGCGAGCTTCAATCCGAGCCAGAACTCCCGCCTATCCGCGTGGTGGACGGCGGCGCTTTTCTCAGATGACCAAGTCCGCCAGAGGCTCGCGACGGCGCTCTCGGAAATACTCGTGACCTCTTCGCAGGAATCCGTCGTCGATCAGCGGCATTACGGACACACGCAGTACTACGATATGCTGGCAGATGGCATAACAGGGAGCTACCGAGAGCTTCTGGAGGGTGTTTCCACTCATCCCATCATGGGGCACTACCTCTCCAGCCTGCGGAATCAGAAGGAGGTCACGGACAGCTCGGGAGCGGTCGTCATTTCACCGGATGAAAACTACGCACGGGAAATTATGCAGTTGTTCTCCATCGGCCTCGTGCAGCTGCATCCCGATGGTTCATTAAAACTCTCCGCCAGTGGCCAGCCTATCCCGACATACGGGCAGGAAGATATCGTCGATCTCGCCCGCGTCTTTACCGGCTGGTCGTTCTCGGTGCGGAACAATCCTTCGGGATCTGATACTGTAGTGGATAACACGAGTTTCACCTACGGAAATGGAAACCGCTACTATCAGGCACAGTGGACAAATCCGATGAAGCAGTTTCCGGACTTTCATGATACCGCTGCAAAATCGGTGTTGGGTCTGGAAATGGCAGCGGCGCAGTCTGGCGAGGCCGAGCTGACGGCCATCCTCGATCACCTTGCCGCTCACGCGAACATCGCGCCTTTCATTTCCAAACGTCTCATCCAGAGACTCGTGACCTCCAATCCATCCTCGGGATATGTTCATCGTGTGGCTTCGGTGTGGATCGCGGAAGGGGGAAATCTCACCAAAGTGGCGAAGGCGATCCTGCTCGATCCAGAAGCGCGTTCGCTTGAGTTCGCCTTGCTGGTGGGGAATGGGAAAAAGAAAGAGCCGCTCATTCAATACGTCGGCCTAGCTCGTGCCCTGCAGGCGAACACAGAGCTAAAGGTCACCGAGTTGTCAGCTCACGATATGGGTGGAGTGCTCGGATCATTTCCGGCGGATGCAGGCTACTTCAGGGAAGGTAGTACCGAAGGCACGCTTGGTCAGACACCGCTTGATGCTCCGACAGTCTTCAACTGGTTCTATCCGGATTACTCCACCGGAGATGCCATCGCGGATGCCGGCTTGGTCACACCCGAGTTTCAGATTGCGACTGAAATCAATACCATTACTCACATCAACCGAAACTATACTCTCACCACGAGCTCATCAGGTGAGTCTGCCGGAACTCTTCCGAACTACTCGGAGCTTGGATACGGAAATAATGCCGATCACTTGATACCAGACGTTAGCCAAGGCGCCGCAGCTACGCAGGCACGGGAGGTGGTTTACATGGCAGTGATGGATGAAAATGGCGATGGGATCATTTCTGCCGCAGGCGATCCCGGGACTTTTGACAATCCTGCCAAGATCCGCGAAGCGTGTGCCGCGCTTGTCGATCACCTCGATCTCCTCCTCTGCGCGGGCACTCTGAAGGCGGACTACGGTGCTTCAGCTGATCCAGAAAATCCGCGCGATATCATCATTGATTTCCTCGCGGCAAACGCCACCTACCTCGACAATGATGACATCGTCGCGAATCAGGAGTTGGTGCGTCACGAGCGTTATGAAAAGGCGGCTTACCTGATTTCAAATAGCCCGCAGTCCATGATCCAGCGATAGCAAGAAACCATGAAACAGCATCAGAAAGAAGAATTGCGCGGTCGCCGGGATTTCCTGCGGCAGTCCGCCTGCGCCTCGCTGGGCGTCACGGGCTTGGTGAATGTGCTGGCAAATCTGCGGCTCATCACCGCCGCCTCTGCACAAGTGGTGCCATCTGGATACAAGGCGCTGGTCTGTCTTTATCAATCCGGCGGCAACGATTCTAACAATTTCCTCGTGCCGCTGGGCGATGCCTCAAGCAGCGAACTGCGCGCCGATTACGAGGCGGCTCGCGGGACTCTCGCCCTGCCGGTGCTAAATCCATCCAACGGCACGCCTAATCTGCATCCTCTCACTCCAGCCACCGATGCCGCTTTCCAAAGGAACTTCGGTGGCGTCGCACAGCCGCTCGGCCTGCATCCTTCTTGTGGGGATATGGCGTCGATGTTTGCCGAGGGAGACCTCTCGGTTCTGGCAAATGTCGGCACTCTCGCCTACCCGGTGCCGACGCGTGAGGATTATATCAATGCGACCGTCCCGCTGCCGAGGCAGCTTTTCAGTCACTCGGATCAGACGACGCAGTGGCAGTCATCCATTTCAGACAAGGGCTTCAGCAGTGGCTGGGGCGGCAGGGCGGCGGATCTACTAAATGCATCGTACAACGCAGGCTCCAAGGCTTCGATGTCGATCTCGCTCGCCGGGGTGAATTCGTTTCAAGTCGGGACAGCTGGTGGTGTTACCCAATATGCAGTCGGAACAAATGGAGCAGTGAGCCTCAGTGGCTACGGAACGAATTATACTAGCGCCTATAACGATCCTGAAAATCCCTCGAGTGGCTACAAAAATAGTGATACCGGGAGGAGCCTGGAGGCCTTTGAGAAGATCATGAATCTCACCCATGAGAATCTTCTTGAGGATCAGTACAATCGCGTCATCCGAAACGCACGTGCGACCGAGGGCGTGGTTGGCGCGGCGCTGACAGCCGCCGCAGCGGGAGGAGTGGATTTCGATGCCCATTTCATCAATGCTCAGACGAAACTTGGAGACCAGCTCAAGACGATCGCGAAGCTCATCGCGGGGAGGAATGCGCTCGGGAATAATCGTCAGATTTTCTTCTGTCAGATCGGCGGCCACGACACACATGCCTCGATGCTCACCTCCCATGCGAATCTCATGGCGGAGCTTTCCGGGGCGATGTTCGCCTTCAGAAATGCTCTGAAAGATCCGGGGCTGGCTGTCTTTGATAATGTGACGACTTTCACCATGTCAGATTTCAACCGCACGCTCCTGGCAAATGGAAACGACTCCGGCGCAGGCTCTGATCATGCATGGGGTGGGCATCACGTGGTCATGGGCGGCGCGGTAAACGGCGGTGACGTCTATGGGCATTTTCCTCCATTGAAAACCGGTGCCGGTCTGGATTCACACGCCTCGCGCGGACGTTTCATCCCGGAAACTTCTGTGGATCAATATGCCTCCGTCCTGACAAAATGGATGGGCGTAGGTTCGAACGAGCTAGAGGCGATCTATCCGAATCTGCTACGTTTCGATGATCCATTCGCAACCGCTTCGGCTAACCTTGGATTCCTGTGAAAGCCGCAGGCTGGTTTGTTCTGGCAGCGTTGCTGATTGTCGCGGCATTGCTTTCCACGCGGCGAGTCAAGCCAGTTTCAGTTGCGCCAGTGGTGAGAGTTGAGAAATTGCCCGAGGTGCCGCCGCCTCAAAATCCCCTGCCGTCTAGCATCACGATCCTTCCGGTCGCAGAAATCGCTGCGACGCTTAACTCGCCGGAAACCACCGTGCAGGATGATCTATCGACTCTCGATTTTTTGCTTTCCCAGTATCGCAAGTTCAGCGGCGGGAATCCTGTTGGGGCGAACGATGAGATCACGGCGGCGCTGCTGGGGCGAAATTCCAAAGGCGTGGCATTTATCAACTCCGATGGAGCACCGCTTGATTCAGAGGGGCAGCTATTGGATCGCTGGGGGACGCCATATTTTTTTCATGCGATTTCCGGCGAGCAGATGGAAATCATTTCTGCGGGGCCCGATCTCCGTCACTACACCTCAGACGATATCAAGGCGGACTGAGAATGATTGCTGCACAGCGATCTGCCTCTGCGAGGATGGGGGGGGTGTCGATTTTCCCGCCGAGAAAATAACCGGCCTCGCGCAGGGACTCGAGGCCACGGATGACACGGGCGTTCGGTCTGAGGCGGGGCATGTCTAATAGTCCGACCTTGGCACCGCCGGTGAGGGCTTCGTAGATCATGGAGACGGAATCCTCGGTGACCCAGACTTCTTCGAGTGCGGAGAGTTTGCCAGCGAGCCAGCCGGGTTGGGTGTCCTGATGAGGGAAGATTTCCAGACCGGGGATTTCGTTTTGCAGGTCGGTTAGAAAACTGCCGGGTGTGCGCCGTGAGTCTGCCGCCTGCCATCCATCCGAGGCGATGCTACGGATCTGGGTGATGAGCGCTTGCTTGTCGAAGCCGTGGGTTTTCGAGGGGCCACCGAGGAGGAGGAGCTTTCCGGATTTCGGATCGGATGTGGGGACGACTCGGTTGAGCGCGCCTTTACTGAGGATGACGTTTCCGCTTTTGGGCGGCTTTTTAAAATCATGCTCGGGGGCGATGCAGATGCTGAACCATGATGCGGGGACGCCCGGCTTCATCAGGACGATGCTTCTTGCCTTGAGCGTTCGGGTGACGCGAAGCAGAGGGAAATGGGTGCGGTGGCCTGCGCTGATGACATAGTCGGGCTTGGGCAGGGTTACGCTCTCTTCGAGGGCTTTGCGGATCCGCTGAAGAAATGAGTCGGTGGGATCGATGCGGATGACATGGATTTCCGCCGGGGTGTGGCGAGCCATCGCTTCGGCCAGGCCGAGGGACTGGTTTTCGTGGCCGGGTTTGCCATCGCTGATGATCAGCAGTTGGAGGGGCTTCTTCAACGTCGGCAATCGTGAGTCCATGAGCCTGCTTTTGCAAAACGAAATCCCGGGTTTGTGCGGTGGCGATCCGGTGTTAGGTTCGCGGATGTGGTTCAGGATGGTTTTTGCGGTTTTGGTGGTGGGTTTCGGTGCTGTGACGGCGGAAGAAGAAGTGCCCGCTGCGCCGCAGCTTCTTGAGACATCCGATCTCAAAGGTTTTTCTGAACTTTCGGAAGAGCGTCAGAAGCTGATCTCGATGGCGATCGAGACGGGTAAGGAAGTGCTAGGCATGCCTTACAAATACGGTGGCAACGGCCCCAAGGACGGTGGCTTCGATTGCTCTGGGGCGATGCATTTCATCCTACAAAAGGTCGGGATCGATCCTCCGCGCACTTCCTCCGACCAATACCTGTGGGTGAAGAAGCATTCGGATTTTCACGAGGTGCCGAAAACCGCGACGGATACGGAGGATGAATGTTTCGCCGACCTGAAACCGGGAGATCTGGTTTTTTGGTCGGGCACCTACGAGCCAAACGACGGGCGGACGACGAACATCACGCACGTTGGAATGTATCTGGGGCTGGAGGAGAAGGATGGGCGCCCGGTGATGATCAATGCGACGAATGGCCGTTCCTACCGTGGGAGAAAGGGGAATGGCTTTGGGGTTTACGATTTCCGTTTGCCGAGGGCGGGGAGCAAGAGCAAGATCGTCGGCTATGGCACTCCTCCGGGATTACTGAAGAAGTGAACTCAGGCGTTTTTGGCAAGTAGCCTGGCGAAGGTCGCGATAGAGCCGATGAGCATGAGTGTGATGAGTGAGGCGGCGAAGGCCTTCGGGTCGCCATCCATCACCCTTTGCCAGCTAACGGTGGATCGCCATCCGAAGACACCACATAGCAACATGGCGGTGACGATTCCCGCAACTCGGGCAAAGCCGAAGCCCTTGGCGAGAAGCAATCCCCAAACAACGGACAAGCCACCGAAGACTGAGCCTGAGATCAGAGCGGTTTTCGCGGCGGCTGGATTTGAGATAAATCCGGCGAGTCCGCAGAGGAAAAGGAAGACGCCGTATCCGATCAGCAATTTGGAATTTGTCATGGCGTTATTTAAACGCGTAACGGTCTCCGTGCAAATCATTCACGAAGAATCATTCGCGAAAAATTTACCTCAGTTCGCTTCCGACCATCGCTTGGTAGGTGGGATCGAGATCGCGGAGTTCGTCATGGCTGCCGTCGCTGACGATGCGGCCTTCTTTGAAGACGAGGATGCGGTCGGCGATGCGGATGGTGCTGAAACGGTGGGCAATGATGAGGGTGGTGCGGCCTTTGACTAGCTCTGCGAGGGCTTGCTGGACGGCTGCTTCGCTCTCGGTGTCTAGGGCGCTGGTCGCCTCATCGAGGATGAGGATGGGGGCGTCTTTCAGGAAAGCGCGGGCGATGGCGATGCGTTGCCGCTGGCCGCCGGAGAGGAGATCCCCGCGCTCGCCGACGGAAGTTTGGTAGCCTTTGCCACCAGGAAGGCTCATGATGAAATCGTGTGCGTAGGCTTTTTTCGCGGCGTTCTCGATTTGCTGATGGGTGGCGTCGTGACGACCAATGCGGATGTTTTCCTCAAGGGTGCCGAGGAAAAGTGAGGGGGTTTGTGGGACGACGGCGATCAATTCGCGGAGGTTGTGCTTGAGAAATTCGCGGGTGGAAATGCCGTCGATGCGGATGTGACCCTGCTGTGGATCGTAGAAACGCGGCACGAGCTGGGCGAAGGTGGATTTTCCCGCGCCGCTGGGCCCGACGAGCGCGACGACCTGTCCGGCAGGGATTTCTACGGAGATATTGTGGATGACCGGGGCTTCATCGTAGGCAAAGGTGACGCTATCAAAGGCGATGGTGGAGAAGGGGCGCGGAACTGGCTTTGGCGAAACAGGGTTCGGGATAGTGTCCTCGGCGTGGAGTATGTATTCGATCCTATCCACGGAGGCTTTGCCCTGTTGAAAGATCGAATGGATGTTGCCAAGCTTTTTGATCGGCTCGTAAGACATGTAGAGCGCAGTGCCGAGTGTCATGAAGCCTGGCAGCGTCATCCCCGCGCGGACGCCGAAGTAGAGTGAGGCGGCGAAGCCTGCGGCAGCCACCACCTCAATAGATGGGGAGATGATCTGGCGGTATTTCACGACTTTCATGGAGAGCCGGAAAATTTCCGTCACGCGCCTTTTGAATGCGTTGGTCTGTGCTTCCTGAAGATTGTAGGCGCGGATTTCGAGGGCTGACTGAAGGCTTTCGGAGAGGGATGCGGAGAGATCGCCGCCCCGCGCCTGTAGAGATGCGGCGCGTGTGGCCAGTTTTTTCCCTGCTTGGCGGATGAGCATCACGCATACGGGCACGGTGAGTAGTGCGATGACGGCGATGAAAAATTTCTCATCGGTGATCGAGAGGTAGATAACAATACTGAGGGCGGAAATGAGCGTCGCGGGCTGCTTGATCAAATCGCTGGATGCCTGGGCAACCACGTTTCGCAGCATCTGGGTGTCGTTCATCACGCGAGCCAGGAGATCCCCGGATTTGTTGCGCTTGAAATAGGCGAGCGGCAGCGACTGGAGCTTTACGAAGAGATCCGTACGTATCATTTCCACGACCTTGGTGCCTGCGTGCTGGATGAAATAGGCGTTTGTAAAAGCCGCCACACCCCGGATCAGGAACATCGCGGGAATCCATAGGCAGGTGTAGATGAGGAGCTCGTTCCGAGAAACATCGCCCAGCCGCTCAGCAAGCCAGGTGGCATACCACTCGGACGAGGAGTCTTCGCTGCCGAAAAGGATGGGGAACACCACCTTGGTCATCAGTGGAAGCCCGGCTCCCGTCGCCGCAGCATACACCAGCCCGGCAAGCACACCGGTGATGAAGGCACCCTTCACCTTCCAGAGGTGACGGTAGTATGGAAGGAATTTCTTCAAATCTGAAGGGCGAGTCTTTTCCACCCGCCCGCCACGGGCAAGCAGGGAATGTGGCGGCGATTGGTGGGTTAAGGTGCGATACTCGAGAATTCTGCCCCGAGTATTGCGTTTGCGGAAATTGTTCCTTCTCCAAACCTGAAATCCACGTCACGAACATCGGCACGGGTGATTGTGCAATCCGATAGCGAAGGGTGCCCCATTCTCTGGTTGTATTGCAGTGTCTCTACGGCAGATGCGTTCCACTCGTATAGCGCACGATGGCGAAATCCCGCTGCGTGCAAACCCAACGCAAGACCACCAGCTCCTGAAAACAGTTCAATGGAATCGAGAATTTTCATGCGTTCACCAGAACAGTTACACGAATTCCGGTCAAGCCGGAAGTTGTCCTAGAGCTCCAGCATCAGGCGCTCGGGGGATTCGAGGGCGTCCTTGATGCGGATGAGGAAGGTGACGGCTTCCTTGCCATCGACTAGGCGGTGGTCGTAGCTCATGGCGAGGTACATCATCGGGCGGATGACGACTTGGCCGTCCACGGCGACGGGGCGCTGCTGGATGGTGTGCATGCCGAGGATGCCGCTTTGTGGAGGATTCAGGATAGGTGTGCTGAGGAGCGAGCCGTAGGTGCCGCCGTTGGAAATGGTGAACACTCCGCCGGTGAGATCCTCGATGGTGATTTTGCCTTCCTTGCCTTTGTTTGCGTAGTCGATGATGCCGTGTTCGATCTCGGCGAAGGATTTCTTGTCGCAATCGCGGAGGACGGGGACGATGAGGCCTTTCTCGGTGCCGATGGCGACGCCGATGTCATAGAAATGATTTTCGATGATGTCGGTGCCTTCGATGCGGCCGTTGATGGATGGGACGTCTTTGAGGGCTTGGGTGACGGCTTTGATGAAAAAGGACATGAAGCCGAGCTTCACGCCGTGTTTTTTCACGAAATCTTCCTGCACGCCTTTGCGGAGCCTCATGATCGCGCTCATGTCCACTTCGTTGAAAGTGGTGAGGATGGCGGCGGTCTGCTGGGCGTTGACGAGGTGTGTGGCGACCTTGCGGCGGAGCATCGACATCTTTTTGCGTGTCGTGCGGCCTTCGGAGACTGGAGCGGATTTTGCCTCGGGAGCCGATGGTGCTGCTGAAAAATCTGGCTTCTGACGAGCTGGCTCCGGAGATGATGGAGCTGGAGCGGCTGCGGATTTTTCGGGAGCTGCTGCGGGAGCCGGAGCAGGTGCAGTCGCGCTCTTGGCGGGTGCGGCACCTGGGGTGATGCGGGCGATGACTTTGCCGATCGGCACTTCTTCGCCTTCGGGGACGAGGATGTTGATGCTGCCAGTGACGGGAGCTTCGAGTTCGTTGGAAACTTTGTCCGTCTCCAGGGTCACGAGAACCTCGCCTTTGACGACGTGGTCACCTTCCTTTTTGCGCCATTGGGCGACGTTTGCGGAGGTGATGGATTCACCGGCGGCGGGGACGATGAGATCGACGGGCGCTCCGGAGTCTTCGTCTGGAGCTGGCTCGGCGGCGGGTTTCTTGACAGGAGCGGCTGCTGGCGCGGAGCCATCGGTTTCGATTTTTCCGATCACGGTGCCGATGGAGACTTCTTCGCCCTCGTTGACGGTGATTTTGAGAATACCGTCGGCTTCCGCTTCAAGGTCGTTGGAGACCTTGTCGGTGTCGAGTCTGACGAGGACTTCGCCCTTTTTGACGGCGTCACCGTCGTTTTTGAACCACTGCGCGACGTTTGCGGAGGTGATGGATTCGCCGGCAGCCGGCACTTTGATATCGATAGCCATTTTGGAAATTGGTTGAGAGGAAAATCAGATTTCGAAGGCTTTGGTGAGGAGTGCCTTCTGCTCGCGGTAGTGCATTGCTTTTGATCCAGCAGCAGGACTCGAGCCGGGTTTACGACCTGCGTAAATTGGCCACAGTCCGAGGGTGGGCTCGAGCTGCGGTGCGACGTATGTCCAGGCGCCCATGTTTTTGGGTTCCTCTTGGCACCAGATGAAGCGGTTTGCGTTCGGGAATTGGCCGATGATTTCTTTGATCATCTCGCCATGGAAGGGGTAGAGCTGCTCGATGCGGACGATTGCGGTGCCGGTGATGCCGTGCTCCTTGCGATGCGCCGCGAGGTCGTAATAGACTTTTCCGGAGCAGAAAACGATGCGATTGATCTCGCCGTGGTTCTCGGTGATTTCGGGGTCGGCGAGGATTTCCTTGAAGCAGGTGCCTTCGAGGAAATCAGATTCCTGCGACACCGCTTCTGGGCGGCCAAGCAGGCTTTTCGGAGTCATGAGGATGAGCGGCTTACGGAATCCGCGTTTCTTCTGGCGGCGGAGGCCGTGGAAATACTGGGCGGGTGTGGTGAAGTTTCCGACGATCATGTTTTCTTCAGCACATAGCTGGAGGAAACGCTCAAGGCGGGCGCTGGAGTGCTCTGGACCCATGCCTTCGTAGCCGTGGGGGAGGAGCATCACGAGATCGGATGGTGTCTGCCATTTCGATTCAGCGGAGGAGATGAACTGATCGATAATAACCTGAGCGCCGTTCGAGAAATCACCGAACTGTGCTTCCCACATGAGGAGCATGCTCGGGTAGGACAGGGAGTATCCATAATCGAAGCCAAGGACGGCGAACTCTGAGAGAAGAGAGTTGTAGACACAGAATTTCGCCTGATCTGGTGAAACGTGATCGAGCGGGATGTAGCGTTCTCGCGTTTCGTAATCGTAAAAGACCGCGTGGCGCTGAGAGAAGGTGCCACGGCGGCAGTCTTGGCCAGAGAGGCGGACGGGCGAGCCTTCGAGAAGGAGTGATCCGAAGGCAAGAGACTCGGCGAAAGCCCAATCAAACGGGCCGCCGCTTGCGAGAGCCTCGATGCGGCGTGGGATGAAACGCTTGGCCAGAGTTGGGTTTAGCGAGAAAGTATCTGGGACGTTCGTGAGGACTTTACCGACGTGTTGGAGTTTTTCCTGACTGATCCCGGTATCGACAGGATCGTGCGAATATGCGGGCTGGATGATGGCAGTCGAGCCGCTGAATACGGTGCGGTCGCCAGCTTCGCTCATCTTGATCATTTTCTGATGACCTTCTTCGAGCTTGTCCCAGATCGCTTGCTCTAGGGCATCGGCATCCGCTTGTGAAAGCACTCCGTCCGAGACGAGGCTGCGCTTGTAAACTTGGCCGAAGGTCTCGCGCGCAGCGATTTCCTTAGCGACGAGTGGTTGAGTAAAGGCTGCTTGATCCGCTTCGTTGTGTCCCTGGCGGCGGTAGCAATACATGTCGATGATGACATCGCGACCGAATTTCTGGCGGAACTCGAGGGCAAATTTTGCTGCCCAGTAAAGCTCCATCGGGCGCTCGCCGTTTACGTGGAGTATGGGTGCCTCGATCATTTTCGCCACATCCGTCGCGTAGGAGGAGGAGCGTGCATCGGCCGGCATCGTGGTGAAGCCGATCTGATTATTAATGATGAGGTGGATGGTGCCGCCGGTGCGGTAGCCGGGGAGCTGGGAAAGATTTAGCACCTCCGCGACTGAGCCTTGGCCAGCGAAGGCGGCGTCTCCGTGGAGGAGGATGGGGAGGACACGCTTGCGATCAGTGGCGGCGCCATCGTCTCCGAGGACGCGCTGGCGTGCGCGGGCTTTGCCTTCGACGACAGGATTGACTGCTTCAAGGTGGGATGGGTTCGCAGCGAGGCTGACGCGGACATTTCCTTCTGGAAACTCACGGACGCTTTCGTATCCGAGGTGGTATTTCACATCGCCATCTCCGGCGACGAGGCCGGGCTCGTAGTTCGGGGTGAACTCGTAGAGCAGGGTGGTGAGGGATTTTCTGACGAAATTTGCGAGGACATTGAGGCGACCGCGGTGAGCCATGCCCATCTCGATTTCTAATACGCCTTGCTTCGGGCAGTTTTCCAAAAGGGCGTTGAGCAGCACCATCGTGCCTTCGCCGCCTTCGAGGGAGAAGCGTTTCTCGCCGAGGAATTTCTTCGCGAGGAAGTTCTCGAAAGTCTCGGCCTCAAGCAGCCAGCGCAGGGATTTCACCTGCATATCCATGGTTTTCTCCGCGCCCTTCGAGCCGTGTTGCTCGATTCGCTCGCGCACCCAGTGGCGCACGGTCGTATTGTGGATGTGCATGAACTCGAAGCCGATGTGACCCGAGTAGGTGGCCTTCAGGGCTGTCACCATGTTCTTGAGCGGCATCTTCGCTCCATTGAAAAAGAAGGGATTCGAGGCCTCGCGGCTCATTTCCTCTTCGGTGAACTTGTATTCGCTGAGGTTCAGGCGCGGGTTGATCTCCGGCTTTTCGTCGAGAGGGTTGATCGCTGCCTGGGTGTGACCGAGAGTGCGGTAGTTGTAGACTAGCCCGACGACCTTGCCGTTGAATTCTAGATCCGGCATGGCCTCAGAACCGGGGATTGCCTGCTTCTGCGCGGCCTCGCCTTTCACCTTCGCTTGGGAGACGCCGAGCTCGAATCCTTCGAAAAACGCCGACCAAGTGCCTTCAACCGAGTTAGGATCTTCGCACCAGAGCGCGTATTTTTCATCGAGGAGGTCGGCGTTGAGCCGCGCTGAGACCGAGGAATTCATGGATATGTCATTGGGAAAAAGTGGCATTCCGCGAATTCTTACCCGCTACGTGCCGCAAACGCGCCTTAGTTAATGTCCTCGCAGGCTTGCGTCAATCATTGCAGGGTGAAAATATCCCTCCGCCCCAAACAAGAATGATCGAAGTCAGTAACCTCTCCAAACGCTACGGCCGCCATCTCGCCGTGAAGGATGCCACATTTTCCGTGGAGAAAGGCGAAATCGTCGGCTTCCTGGGCCCGAACGGAGCCGGGAAAACCACCACAATCCGTATGCTGACGGGCTTTCTGCCCCCATCCAGTGGCTCCGCTAGCATTGCGGGCTTCGATATTTTCCGCCAATCCATCGAGGCGCGGAAACGCATCGGCTACATGCCGGAAAACGTGCCCCTGTATGACGATATGCGTGTGCGCGAATACCTATCCTTCCGCGCCCGCATCAAAGGGCTTTCCAATGGAGATGCCCGCCGCCGCGTCGCCCACGTCGTCGATACATGCGGGCTGGACGCGGTGAAACGCAAGATGATCAAGACGCTTTCCAAGGGCTTCCGCCAGCGCGTCGGGCTCGCGGATGCCCTCGTCCACCAGCCGGAGCTGCTCATCCTCGACGAGCCGACGAATGGCCTCGATCCCATCCAGATCCGCCAGATCCGCGAGCTCATCAAGCACCTCGCGCTCAATCATACGGTGCTCATTTCCTCCCACATCCTCAGCGAGGTAGAAATGATCGCCAACCGCGTCATCATCATCGATTCCGGGAAAATCAAGGCCGCCGACACTCCACAGAATCTCATCGCGGAGATGCGTGCCGCAGGTCGCGTGCAATGCGAGATCTTGGCTCCTGCTGATGAAGTCGCAGCGGAGGTCTCCGGACTGCCAAACGTAAAAAAAGTCACCTCCGAAGATCTCGAAGAAGGCTGGGTGAGGCACACTCTGTGGTCGGATTCCGGCACTGATACCCGCCAATCCGTCGCCAATGTCGCTTCAGAAAAAGGCTGGCCTCTGCGTTCTCTCTTCCGCCATGAGGCCACGTTGGAGGATGTTTTCGTGGAAATGACGCGGAAGGACTGATTTGCCGGTTATTTCAGCGGGATCGTTTCTACGCGATTTCCGCTGCCTTTGTCCTCCACCGGCCCGGCGGAGCGTATCACGCAGTTCTTCACGTTTTCCTCAAGGATCAGCTTGGCGGTGGTGTGGTTCTCGACGGTGGAATCGGTGAGCGGTTGGGTGCCCCCGCACACTAGGAAATTCACTTTTTCATCGAGTGGCCGGGTGGTTCCATCTCTGAAAATGAAGGTGCAGTCCTCACCGCAGATTCTTCCCAAGCTGGATCTCACTGTGTGCTTCGTGCCCTCGGGAGCATTTAGCAATGTGACCTCGTAGCTGGCACTCTTCGGGATTTCTCCGCGTGTAAGATTGAATACAGGATTGTAGGCCACATCGCTGCGGCAGTTTTTCATGACGATCCTCGAGCCCTCCACCGCAGAGACATCGAAGGAGAAATCGCCCGGCTCACGCACCGTGACATTTTCTAAAATGACATCCCCCGTGCAAAGCAGCTGGATCGCGCCGCGCATGCGCTCCACGGTGGTGTTGATGACCGTGATGTTTTTCACATCCTCATAGGAGCGGATGCCGTCTTCGGTGAGCGGGATCACTTCGTTTTTAGGTATCGGCCTTTTTCCACGGAAAAGAATATTGAAATCATTGTCTACCGCGTTGCCGACCCTTTCACGGTAGATGTCATCGGTCGGCCGGATGGTGCCGGTGAAGAAGCAATCCTGGATAAGCGCCCCGTCCACGGTGTGGAAATGCACGCAGTGGCCGAAGGATTGCTGGAAGACCTTGCAGCGTATTAGCTCGGTGCCGTTTGCGTGGTCGATGGACATGAAGCAATGCTTGTTGAGACGCCCGAAGCTGCCTGCTCCCTTGCCGAAGTAATCCGAATAGCCATAGGGAAACGACCCCTTGACCACGAAAACGCAGTCGAAAAAGCGGTTGCCGTCTCCCTTGATTTCAAACTCGTTGTCGCACACTCCGTAGTCTGGATATTTCATGTCGATCACGTTTCGGAAATACCCGCCGATGAACGTATTCTTCGTCCCGAGAATGCTCCAGCAGTCCGAGACATGTGGACGCCGCGTAAGCTTGTTCTGCACTGACACCGGAGTCTCGATCACCACTCCGCGCAGATCGAAGATGTTATGCGATCCTGTGACGGCGAAAATTTGCTGCTGAATGCCCTCCTTGCGGTTTCGGCCTATCCCGGGTGCTTCTTTTATTGGAAGTTCAATCTGTGGATCGAAGCTGTCCGCCCGGTAGATCCCCGGCTTCATCCTGACTCGCTGGTTGTCCATTTTGATCGCCTTGCGGAAATCATCGAGAGTTGTCACAAGTCTGTAGCCCTCCCGGATTTCAAACTCCTCCGTGGGCTCAGGTGCCGGCGGCGGATTGCTTGTCTGGATGATCATCGGCGGGTTCTCCGCCATCTGCAGCCCGATATCGTGCTCAATTTCCGCCCCTCGCACCACCGAGATGGGAGCCGTGACAGAAATGAGGCTCAGCAGGGTGAAAAGGCGGATCATGGATGAAAGCTAGATTTTTCTTAAAGAAGGCATACGGCAGCACCTCCTTCAAGCTTTCCCTCTTCCTTCAAAATGTCGCTTCAGTGTCCCTCTGTCTTTTTCAAAACAGCGCCATCTGCGCCTATTTTTGCGACGCGATAGGCACTGGTTCCGCCATAGAGGGCGGAGCCGTCATCAGTGCCGCTGAAGCCTTTCCAATATTCTGGCCAGCCATCGATCTTGTCGATCTCACCTTTGCCCGCAGCCATGGTATCAACGGTTGTGATGCAAAGATTCCGCAGTCCGCCCGTGAGGATCACGCTGTTGTCACGTGAGGTGCCGATGCCGTAGTTGTAGCTGTTTCCGAGTTCAAAGAGTGAAAGCTCACCGGCAGGATTCACCTTGGCGTTGACGTTTCCGTAGGTGACCACGAAGAAGTCATCACCTTTGTAGAAAAGGGTGCCACTGTTTTCCGAAAAGAAGGTTGTCGCTGTGTTGGATATGGATTTCCCGGCAACATCCAGAGTCAGTAGGCTCGCGATTTTGCCGTCGTTTTTCTGTTTAAACTCCTTTTGTGCGAAGCCTTTTAGATCCTTGGGGATTTCGTTATAGGCGACTTTCGGCTCCTCCTCGCTGCCCGCACCGTCAAGCGCCATGAATTCGAGGGCATCGTGGTCGGCACCGGTAAATTTGATGACGAGGTGCGAGAGCTGCGCGGTCTAGGTCTCGACACCGCTTTCAACCTTTATTCTGAAGCCGGGGCAGGCTTCGCGGAACATATTTTCAAGGTCTTCGACCAGCAGCGCCCTGATCTATACGCCGCTTGGAAGAAAAAGCCTGCCGACCGCCTTGAAACGATCATCAGCTCGCGCGGTTTTCGCTCCGCTGAGGAAGATTAGCATGATTGGCTTTACAGAAGATTAACAAAAATAGGGCTGCTTCGACATCACTTCCTAATGGTTGTGGGGCGATGATCGAACCATGAAAAAACCAGCGACCGCCATTTTATTCGTTTCTCTCTCCCTTCCTCTCGCCGCAGAACAGGGCACCAAGAACTTCTCTCCAGAAGCACCGCATGAACTCAGCCGCGACCAAGCCGACAAGCAGGAGCGCTCACGTGAGGACAGCCATGATAGGAAGAAACCAAGGAGGCGCGGCGATCCTGAATTCCGCAGCATCGATGGATATGGAAATCATGAAGACGATCCCGAGCTAGGCAGTGCATGTGAGACCTTCGCGCGCATGTTCGGAAATGATTATGCGGACGGCGTGGAGGAGCCCGCAGGTGGAGATCGTGTCTCAGCACGCGTCATCAGCAACGCGGTGGTCGCTCAATCTGAAGACATCCCAAACGAGCGCATGGCTACGGATTTCCTCTGGCAGTGGGCTCAGTTCATCGATCACGACATCACCGAGACTCCTACGATCAGCCCAGCCGAAGTCTTCGATATCGAAGTGCCAGTCGGCGATGAATGGTTCGACCCTTCTTATGCAGGTGGGGTGAACATTCCGATGAATCGTTCATACTACGAATACGAGGATGGCGTTCGCGAGCAGGTGAACGAGATCACCTCTTTCATCGATGCCTCGATGGTCTACGGATCGGATGCGGAGCGCGCGGATAACCTCCGAAAAATGGACGGCAGTGGTGAGCTGTTGACCACCGATTCCGAATTCGGCGATCTTTTGCCCTACAATGAAGTCGGTGAGGAAAACGCGCCATCCACCACCTCTACTTGGTTCCTCGCTGGAGACATCCGTGCCAATGAGCAAGCGGCACTCACCGCCATGCACACGCTTTTCGTCCGCGAACACAATTTCGTCGCTACGAAATTCGCAGAAAAGCATCCCAAGGCT
This sequence comes from Akkermansiaceae bacterium, assembly GCA_030725745.1. Classification (GTDB taxonomy): domain Bacteria; phylum Verrucomicrobiota; class Verrucomicrobiia; order Verrucomicrobiales; family Akkermansiaceae; genus Luteolibacter. Next base: position 101,531 of record JANRFH010000006.1, on the reverse strand, counting down.
TCTGACGAAGAAATTTACCAGCACGCCCGCATGGTTGTCGGCGCGGAAATCCAGCACATCACCTACACGGAATTCCTCCCCATGCTGCTAGGCCGTAAGGCGATCAAGCCTTACCGCGGCTTCCGCGAAGATGCGGATCCGAGTATCACCAACGAGTTCGCTACCGCCGCCTTCCGTTTCGGACACAGCCTCCTGCCTAGTATCGTCCGCCGTGTCGATGCGGATGGGGAAACCGCCGAGTCCGGTGATCTTGAGCTAGCGGATGCATTTTTTGATCCCACCATCGTCGAGGAAGACGGCATCGATAACCTCCTTCGCGGCCTCGCCTCCCAGCAGTGCCAGGAGCTTGACGGAAAAATCGTCGATGCCCTGCGGAACTTCCTCTTCGGCGCTCCGGGATCAGGTGGACTCGACCTCGCATCGCTCAACATCCAGCGCGGTCGCGATCACGGACTGGTATCCTATAACGACGCCAGAGAAGCGCTCGGTATGGAGCGTGCCGCCACCTTCGAGGATGTGAATTCGGATGAAGAAGTCGCCGCAGCGCTCGCTGAAGCCTACGAAACGCCTGATGATATCGATCTTTGGGTCGGCGGACTTTCCGAAGAACATGTCGAAGACTCCATGGTCGGCCCCGTATTCCACCGTATCCTCGCTCGTCAGTTCACCCTCCTCCGCGATGGCGACAGGTTCTGGTATGAAAGCGTATTGTCACGCGAAATGCAGGGCTTCGTGAGATCCCAGACTCTTGCGAAAATCATCCGCCGCAACACCGATATCAGCGATGAAATCCAAGATCATGTGTTCACGCTCTCCGATGGTGAGGACAACCGTCCTGAACGTCCGACACATCGTTAAGGAAAGGAGCAGTAAATGATCCCGCTGTTCTTTCCGACTTGGTTTTCTAGAGCACGTTGTCTTTCATTTAGCCATGGAAGGCAACTCTCACCAGACAGCCGCTCAGAGATTCGAAGGAACCCCGCCGACAGGAAACATCGCCAGCCATCTCTCAGGGCTTCAGTATCCACTCCAACTCTCGTTCAAAGTGATCGCCTTCGCGAGCCAAGCGACAGTCACCGATGCCTCGGGGAAAACGGTGCTCTACACCAAGCAGAAGCTCTTCAAGTTCCGCGAGCACGTGGAACTCTTCACCGACAAGACCAAGGCGACCAAACTCGCTGACATCCGTACGAAAAAAATCATCGACTGGTCGGCTCGCTACGAATCCACCGATGCCGACGGACAGCCCATTGGATCGGTCGGTCGCAAAGGCTGGCGCTCAATCTGGCGCGCCAACTACAACACCTTCAACCCCGGCGATGAAAATCCGGATTTCTCCATCCGCGAGGAAAACCCCGGAGCAAAGGTCATGGACTCCATCCTCGGAGAAATCCCATTGGTAGGCCTCGCCACCGGATACCTTTTCCACCCGAAATACCTCGCTACCCGCACCAGCGGAGAGCCGGTGATGCGCCTCACCAAGCAGCCCGCCTTTTTCGAGGGGAAATTCGGCATCGAAAAACTCGGTGAACTCTCCCCGCGCGAGGAGCTGAACCTGATTCTCTCCTATCTCATGCTCGTCCTGCTAGAGCGCAGGAGGGGCTGATCGCTCAAACCTCCAGCACGGCGATATTGTAATCCGCCATTACCTTGTCACGCGTCGCGAAGGTCAGCGACTCATGCTGGCACTGCGCGATCAATGCACGGTCGAATGGATCACCGTGGATCGTCGGAAGCAGAACCGAGGACTGCGCATGGGCGGAGGTGAAAGGGAGTTCGGCGATCCCATTCTCCGGCAGGAAATCGACGAAGTTTTCCGGGACAACGAGCTTCCCCTTCGATCGTTTTAGGCCGATCTCCCAGATGGAAACGGCACTGGCGAAGACCTCGTTTTCAGGGTTGGCGATGGCAGCGCGAGCGGCAGGGGAGAGCTTCGAAGGCTCGCCCATCCACCAGAGCAGGGCATGGCTGTCTAACAGGATTCTCATTTCAGGAACGGTAGGGGGCTTCGTTTTCCGCGACTTTGGACGCTCTTTCGGCAGGGAAAACCGATCCACCGGTCATGGCTTCCAGCAAGCTTTCATCCGGCTCCCAGCAATCCGGCGCCTCTTGGATCTGCCCTGCCAGAAATCCGCCGATACGTGCCGGGCGCGGCGGAATATACGGCACGAGCTTCGCCATCGGCCTGCCCGCCTTGGCGATGATGATTTCCTTACCCGCCGCCGCCTGCTCCACCAAGCGGGAGAGGTGAGTCTTGGCTTCTTGGATGTTTTTCATGAATATAAGTCTGGTCTGGTCTGGCCTGATTGTCAATTTCCCGGTTTTTAAATCAGGATGGACGCTGCGGGGCTTGGAAAATAGCCTCGCCCCACGTGGAGATCATCGGGGCATTGGAGGAATATCTGGCTGAAGGCGCCTGGGTCGAGAGGTTCGAGGAAGAGGTGCGGGGTCTTGGCGGGAAAATGATCCCGAAGGTCAAGGCACTGCGTCTCGATGAGGGCGCGGGGGAAATTTGTTTCTCGGCTGACGTTGCCGGAGCCGAGGTCGACGGGGCTTTCTGGGAAGAGGGCGGGAGTTTCGGATTTGAAACCACCTGCCCCTGTGAGGTTGGGGCTTTCTGTGAACACGGCTTCGCGGTCGTCGGGAAAATGGCGAAGGAGCGCAAGCTGAGCCGCTATTTCGGGAGGTCGCCCAAGGAGGCGGTGGAAATCGCTCTGAGCGGTAAAGGGCAGCCGCAGGTCGTCGCAGAAATGCCGGATGCAAAATTCGAGCTCGTCGTCCGCAAGGGAGAGGTGGACAAGGCGACAAAGCTTCTCCTCCAATCCCTCGGGGAAAAAGATCCGGGCGAGTGGATTTACGCCGAGGCATCTGCCACCTACGGGAAAGACCGTAGGCCGCTCGATGCGGCTGGAGAGGGCGGCTCCACACCTGCGGAGATGCGTGCGACCCGTCAGCTACGTGAAACCGGGTTGTCCTCGATGAAGTCGAACCCCGCCTGGCGATTTCTCCTCAGCATGAAGTCCCGATCCGTCACTGCTGGAACTGACAAGTGGTTCCCCGATCCCGGACGCATGCCGGTGGATGCCTTCTGGCACCGCTTTCGTGGCGAAACGGTTGCCGAACTTGAAGCGCGTGGATGGAGCGTGGTCATCGAGCCGGGGGTCGGCCATGAAGTCCACGATGCCGATCCAGAAAAATGGGATACAAAGCTCTCTCAGGACACCGACGGTGAGGAACCTTACGAAGGGGATTTCTCTGACGGGGGATGGTTCAGCCTCTCGGTTGGCTTCGATGTGGAAGGGGAGAGGTATGACCTCATGCCCATCCTCGCGGGCTTGCTGAAACAGGATTTCCTCGAAGAAACCCTCGATAGACCCGATGCCGGTCATGTCTATGCGCCTCTGCCCAACGGCGATGCGCTCAAGCTCCCCACCGGGCGCGTGCGCCGCATCCTCCGCCACTTATCCGCACTCATCGACCCGAAGTTTTTCGGAAAGGTGCAAGTCCACGCCCTCGATGCGGCGGCGCTTGGCGGGCTGGAAGGCCTTGGACTAGCCACGCCGAAAGGCCTCGCGGAGCTCAGGAAGCGCCTAGAAAATTTCTCGCAAGTCGAGGAGGTGGAAACACCTGTAGAAATCAAGGCGACGCTGCGCGACTATCAGAAGGCGGGCTACGAATGGATGCAGTTCCTCTCGCAACACGGCCTGCACGGCATCCTCGCCGATGACATGGGCTTGGGCAAAACCCTCCAGACCCTAGCCCACCTGATGGCGGAAAAAACCTCTGGACGCAGCGGTGGCAAGCCCTCCCTAGTCATCGCCCCCACTTCTGTTGTGCCAAACTGGCAGGCAGAGGCTCGCAAGTTTGCTCCGGGTTTAACTGTACTCGTGCTGAACGGAGCGGAGCGCAGGAAATATTACCGCTCCATCCCCCATGCCGAGGTGGTCATCACATCCTTCGCGCTGCTCCAGCGCGACATTGAGAAGATACTAGGCTTCCAGTATCACCTATTTGTTCTCGATGAGGCGCAGTATATCAAGAACCCGCGCGCTAAGGTCACGCAGGCAGCTTGCCGCGTCGTCGCTCGCCACCGTCTTTGTCTCTCCGGCACACCCATTGAGAATCACCTCGGCGAGCTGTGGAGCCTGATGAATTTCCTTATCCCCGGTTACCTCGGCACGGAGGACGGTTTCAACACCCGTTTCCGCAAACCCATCGAGGAGGAAGGCGATGCGGAAAAAAACGCCCTGCTGAAAAAACGCATCGCTCCCCTTGTCCTGCGCCGCACCAAAGACCAAGTCGCCACGGAACTGCCGCCGAAGACGGAACTCGTCCATCTCATCGAGCTGCATTCCGATCAGAAGGATCTCTACGAAACCGTGCGCGCCACCATGGACAAGCGCGTCCGCGAAGCCATCGCCGCACGTGGCATTGAGCAATCCCAAATCGTCTTCCTCGATGCACTGCTGAAACTCCGTCAAATCTGCTGCGACCCACGCCTGCTCCCGGAGGATTTTTCCGCAGGCGTCCGGAATTCCGCGAAACTGAAATTTCTCACCGAACTTCTCGCCACCCTCATCGAGGAAGGCCGCCGTATCCTTCTTTTCTCACAGTTCACCACCATGCTCTCGCTCATTGAGGAGCACTTGGTGAAGGAAAAGATCGGCTACCTGAAGCTCACTGGCGGATCGAAGGATCGCGGCAAACTCGTCGAGCAATTCCAGACTGGCGAAGTCCCGCTGTTCCTCATTTCCCTAAAAGCCGGTGGCACCGGTCTCAACCTCACCGCCGCCGATACCGTCATCCACTACGATCCATGGTGGAACCCCGCCGCCGAAGCCCAAGCCACCGACCGAGCCTACCGCATCGGCCAAGATAAACCCGTTTTCGTGCACAAACTTCTCTGCCAAGAAACCGTCGAGGAACGCATCCATCGCCTCCAGCAGGAGAAAGCAAAGCTCGCCGAAGGCCTGCTGGCAGACGCAGATGTCGTCAGGAAGCTGAATGCCTCAATGATCCGCGAGCTACTTGGGTGAAATCTATTTCCGGCTCATGCCGGGCGGGAGCCACTCTTCATCCATCGGCGCCATCGCTTCTTCGAGCGGCTTCGTATTGGCGGCTTCAGGTCTTGCGGGAATCTCTTCGGTCGTCGTGTTAGGCATTCCTAGGCTGTCGATGCCCGCATTGAGCTGTCCTGCGAAATCGTTCGCAGGGATGATTCCTGCAGTGTGCTTTGCGATCAGCTCCTCCACACGTGCCTTGGATTCACCTCCGACAAAGCGGTCAACCATCTTGCCGTCGATGTAAAACCGCACGTCTGGAATACCTGAAACTCCTTGGTCGCGCGCAAACTCCTTTCCCTGATCGACATCGAAAGTTCCAAGTCGAGCCTTCAATCCGTTTTCCGTCACTACCTGCTCAAGGATGGGGCCTAGGGTTTTGCATGGGCCGCACCAGTCGGCATGGAAATCCACGATGTTGAGTTTTCCTGGCTCGGCGATGAAATGGTCGAAGTCCACCTCACTAATAGGAGTCACTGAAGGGCCACCCTGAATCTTCCGCTCGTGCAAGGCCCCGGCCTCATTCCATCCGCTCCGCAGGCGCCCACCAATTTCGCCGAGCCACAGAACTTCGCTCCAGCTTCCAGCCCTCAGCAGTCATCCGGCTTCCAAAGCCAGCCTTCTCAAGCGCCCAAGCAAGATTCCTCGGAGATCATGGAGCTTCTCGGAAACCTCGGGAAACTCCGCGACTCGGGCATCCTCACCGATCAGGAATTCAACGACAAGAAGACGGATCTGCTGAACCGGATCTAGTCGCTGCTTTTTGGCAGGGCCGAGCGCCAGCCCGCTTACGAAAAATTATAAGCATCCATGTCGAAGACGACAGTGACGTCTTCGGGGAGGGTGGTTTTCTGGAGGATGGCCTGGATGTGGTTGGTGAGGGGGCGGGCTTTGTTTGAGCGGAGGGTGATCTGGAAGCGGAACTGGTCGTGGGAGCGGATGAGGGGGCTGGGTAGGACTTCCCCGAGGGTGATGCCTTGGGGGAGGTTTTCTTTGAGGCGGAGGTGGAGGGTTTGGAGGGTGAACTCGGCGCGGCGCTCGTGGGTGGAGCGGGCGGTGAGAACGCCGCAGTGGGCGAAGGGGGGGAAGCGGAATTGGTGGCGCATTTCCATTTCCTGTTCGGCGTAGCCATCGAAGTCGTGCTTGCGGGCGAACTGGATGCTGGGGCTGTGGGGGGTGAAGGTTTGCACGATGACTTCGCCTTCGAGTTCGCCACGCCCGGCGCGTCCGGCGACTTGGGTGATGAGCTGGAAGGTGCGTTCACCGGCGCGGAAGTCCGGGACGTGGAGGCCGAGGTCGGCGTTGAGGATTCCGACGAGGGTGACGTTGGGGAAATGGAGTCCCTTGGCGATCATCTGGGTGCCGATGAGGATGTCGATTTTTTGCGATTTGAATTTCCGGAGGATGTCTTTGAGGGTGTTTTTGCGGCGCATTGCATCGGCATCGATGCGGGCGAAGCGTGCTTCGGGCAGGACTTTTTGGAGGACTTCTTCGACCTTTTGGGTGCCGTAACCTTGGAGGGCGATGCCGGCGTTTTTACACTCCGGACATTTCCTCGGGACGATGGATTGGTGGCCGCAGACGTGGCAGACCAGCCTTTCATCGGTGCGGTGGTAGGTGAGGGCGACGGCGCAGTGTGGGCACTCGCAGGTGTGGCCGCAGCCGTGGCATTGGAGGGAGCGGGCGAAGCCGCGGCGGTTGAGGAATAGGATGGATTGCTCGCCTTTTTCGAGGCGTTGTTCGAGGGCGGTTCGGAGTCGGTCTGAGAGGATGGGTGTCTGGCCTTTCTGCTTTTGTTTTTCCAAACGCATGTCGATGACTCGGACGAGGGGCATGGAGTGTGCGTCGGCGCGTTTGTCGAGGCGGAGGAGCTGGTATTTCCCGTTCTGGGTGTTTTGCCAGCTCTCTAGGGATGGTGTGGCGGAGCCTAGGACGATGGTGCATGGCTCGAAGGCGGCGCGGAGGACGGCGACGTCGCGGGCTTGGTAGCGGGGGACGTTTTCCTGCTTGTAGGTGGATTCGTGTTCCTCATCGATGATGATGAGGCCGAGATCCGGGAGGGGGGCGAAGACGGCGGATCTTGCGCCGATGACGATGCGGGCTTTGCCGGTGCGGATGCGGTGCCATTCGTCGAAACGCTCGCCTTGGGAGAGGTTTGAGTGGAGGACGGCGACTTGGTCGTTGAGCTGGGAGAAACGGGCTTTGAAACGGCGGACGGTCTGGGGGGTGAGGGCGATTTCTGGGACGAGGACGAGGACGGTTTTACCGAGGTCGAGGGCGGCTTGGGCTGACTGGAGGTAGACTTCGGTTTTTCCGGAGCCGGTGACGCCGAGGAGGAGAAATGGAGCGCTGCCGTTTAGCGGCGGGTCTTCTTGTGACTCGCCGCCTAAAGGCAGCGCTCCTTTGATGGCTTCAAACGCCTCTTGTTGCTGGTCGTTGAGGGTGAGGGGTTGGGAGGGGATGATTTCATCGGCGGCTTCGGGGTCGCGGCGGACTTCTTCGGTGGAAATTTTCACCAAGCCTTTGGACTCGAGGCTTTTGAGGGATGGGGCGGAGCCATCGCCAAGCTCTGTGGTGGGGAGGGTGCGGTTTTCGGCGGCTAGGAGGAGGGTGAGGATGATGTGTTGCTTGGGCGCGCGTTTTTCGAGTTTTTCTAGGTCTTCTGCGGGGATGTTTTCGTTCGCTGTGGCAATGCGGCGGGTCTTGGCGGAGTTGTCCTCGGTGCGGACGGCTTCGGGGAGGATGGAGCGTATGACGCTTTCGATACTGGAGCCGTAGTAATTTGATATCCAGCGAGCGACTTTGAGGAGAACCGGTGTGATGAGTGGTTCGGGGTCGATAAGGGACTGGATTTCCCGCATGGCGAATTCGGATTGTTCGGGCGGGGGATTGACCGAGAGGACGGTTCCCGAGGTTGATTTTTGCCGGATCGGCACGCGCACGCGGCAGCCCTCGACGACGGGGAGGTCGGCGGGGATGGCGTAGTCGAAAACAAGCTCGGAAGGGCCGTCGATGAGGACGCGGGCGATCACGTGGCGATGCTGCGCATCTAACTCTCAAACATCAAATTTCAATTCTCAAGGAAGATGGTGGATCAAGACCTGCGGCCGAGGCGATTGCCTTTTCTGTGAAGCCATTCGAAGGCGAGGTTGAAAAGGAGGACGCCGCCGAGGGAGGCGGTGAGGCCGAGGAGGCCGAGGCGTGCCCATTCGTCGGTCATAGTCCATGCGAATTGGCCGATGCAGAGGATGGAGACGAGGAGGAGGGTGGGGGCGCGGCCGACTTTATCGACGATGAAGGCGCCGAGGGGTGCGCCGAGGGCGACAACGGGTGCGGCGGCGAGCCAGTTTTCGAAGACGCCCGGCTGGACTCCGCCGAAGAGGTTTTTGGTGGCGATGCCGACGAGGGAGGTGAAGGCCATGATGATGACGGAGCTGGGGATGGCGATTTTCAGATCCGCCTGGCAGAGAAGGACGAGGACGGCGTAGAGCACCATGTCGATGCCGACGCCGGTGATGGCGGCTACGGTGGCTCCGGCGAACAGGCCGACGAGGATGCCGGCATTGCGGTCGAAGCGGTGTGCGCCGGGGGCGAGGCCTTCGTGGCGGGCGAGTTCTTTAAGGCGGTAGAGGTGGAGAACGCCGAATGAGCACCAGACGACGGCGAAGAGGATTTTGATGATGAGCGGCGGGACTAGGGGCGCGATGAAAAGGATGCCGAGGGGTGTGCCGATGAGTGATCCTAGCATGGCCCAGCGCACCATCGGCCACTCGACGGGTTGGCGGCGGCAGATGATGAGGATGGCGGCGCTGGTCATGCCGATGCTCTGGACTGCGAAGGAGAAATCGCGCCCGAGCATGGCGCTTTGTTTAAAAAGCAAAACGAGGACAGGGAAGCCGACGGTGCCTCCGCCCATGGGAGTGGATCCTGCGGCGTAGGAGCCCATGGCCATGGCGAGGGCGATGCCCCAGTTTTCCCGGAGGGTGTGCCAGTGATTCCCGGCGATGACGATGGCTAGCCAGATGCAGTAGAATGCACCGAGCCAGATGAACCAGGGTATGAGTCGGCGGGCGGCAGTGGGGCTCATTCGAGCTCTTTGATACGCAGATTGCGGAAGCGATAGGTGGCTCCTTTTTCACCGTGGTGCTGGATGCCTATGAAGCCCTTGGCGTCCTCTGCGTCGTGGACATCACTGGTGACGACGCCGTTGACTTCGATGGTGATGTGATCGTCTTTGCAGGTGATTCGGTAGGTGTTCCAGCCGTTGCGCTTAAAGGTGTCACCGGCGCGTGCTTTGAAAGCGGCTTCGCTTTCGGCGTCACCTTTGATCGGGCTGACGAACCATTTGCGGCGGCCTTCATCGTAAAATCCGCCAGACCAGCCGCGTGTAGGGTCGCCATCGACTTCTGCTTGGTAGCCGAATGCGCCTTTGTCGCCGATCTGGGCGCGGAAAAGGAAGCCGCTGTTGGCTTTGCCTTCTGGGAGGTGGACTTCGCCTTCGAAGATGAAATTGGAGTATTCTTTTTCGGTGAGTAGGAAAAATTTTTGCTCGGCGGTGAGGTGGATCTCGCCATCCACTACGGCGATTTTGCCCCATTTATAAGGGTTTACCCAGCCTTCAGTGGTTTTGCCGTCGAAGAGCGGGACAAATCCAGATTCTGCTTCTTCGGCGAAGGCTGATGCGGTGAAAAGTGCGGTGAGGAAGATGGGGATGAGTTTCATTACGTTAGAAGTATTCACGAGGTTCCGACTGTGTGTCATGAAAAATACTCAATTTTGGTGTGCATCTTTCATTCCGTGGGGCAGATCCTGCGTCTTTTGAGCTCTGCTCGGTTGGCCTCGAATAGCTTGCGATGTTTTGTGACTCGGCCTGTGACTCTTTTTCGCCACATTCGGAAGCTGGAGGGCTTCATTTCTTTTCGCATGAGCTTGATGACTTCCGCTTCCGGAAAGCCGGTCTTTTCCTTGATCTCATCAAAGGTGCAGCGATCTTCCCACGCCATGCGTATGATCTGGTTTTGCTGCTGCTCTGTCATGGGTGTGAAGCTAAGTTGGATTTTCGAGGGCGCATCCGCTTTTTAACGATGAATAGAGAAACCAAAATTTGTGCGAGCTGCGGGCGGGTGATTTCTTGGAGGAAGAAGTGGGAGGATTGCTGGGATGAGGTGAAATACTGCTCGGCAGGATGCCGGAAGAAGAAGGTCTCGGAGGTGGATGTTGGGCTGGAGGCGGCGATTTTAGAGTTACTCGGGAAAAGGGCTTCTGGGGCGACCGCGTGTCCGAGTGAGGTGGCGCGTGAGTTTTTCGGAGAAGATGACTGGAGAGGTGAAATGGAGCGGGTGCGTAGTGCTGCGCGGCGGCTGGTGGATGCGGGGAAGGTGGAGATTTTACAAAAGGGGAAGGTGGTGGATGCATCGACGGCGAAGGGGACGATACGGTTGCGAAAGGTTCAGTGAGGCGGGATAGTCTATGGACTTGCCGAATGGGTCAGATTCGTTAACTTAAAACTGATGAGTGTTTTGGAAATTAAACGTGAGCTTGCGAAGCTGCCTGCGGAGGAACGTCGTGAACTCACTGCGTTTCTGGTCTCACTGAGGCATGAAGAATCGGAGGGTTTCAAAGAGCGGATGTCGTCGATGATTGATGACAAGAATCCTGAGAACTGGATGTCTCTTGAGGATTTTGATAAAAAGAGCAAACGGAGCTGAATGAGATATAAGCTTCTGCTCTCCATGGAAGTGGTGACTTACCTTGTAGGGCTGAAAGCTCCGACTAGAAGAGGTCTGCGTGATTTGATTGGGAGGATTGAGGACGATCCGCTGGGAAGCTCTGAAGCTATCGAATATGATAGCGTCGGGCGGTTGATGCATATCGCGATAGAGGGTGAGAATGCTTTGATTTACTGAATCGATGATGCGGATCGGCATGTGAAAGTGATGGAAATTCACCCTGCTGACAGATAGCTTCGCGAGAGATGTTGCCAGAGATTTCAACGAAAGTGCCCGAAGAAAAGTCCTTTGCGATGGGGCGGAGGCTGGCGGAAGTGGAGTGTAGGAATACGACGTATCTGGGAGATGACTGGCCGATTTTTTGGGAGCGTGCGGAGGGGGTGAATGTGTGGGATGTGGATGGGAATCGGTTTTTAGACATGACCAGTGGGTTTGGTGTGGCGGCGCTGGGTTATGGGTTCACTGGGGAGGCGTTGCGTGGGCAGAGCGAGGTGCTGATGCACGCGATGGGTGATGTGCATCCGGCGCGGGTGAAGGTGGAGCTTTGCGAGGCGCTTTCTGAGATCACGTTTGAAAAATGGACGGGGGAGAAGGGGAAATGTTTGTTCGGGAATTCGGGCTTCGAGGCGGTCGAGGCGGCGCTGAAGACGGCGGTGGTGGCGACGGGGCGGAGCGGGATTTTATCGTTTGAGGGCGGGTATCATGGGCTGGGGTATGGGGCGCTGCTGGGGGCGGGGATTGGGTGGTTCCGAGAGCCGTTTGATGGGCAGTTGGCGAGGGTGACGGAGCGGCTGAAGTTCCCGGAAGATGATCTTGAAGGGTTCCGTGAGGAGCTTTCGCAGGTGGATGGCAGTGGGATTGGTGCGGTGTTGGTGGAGCCGATTCAGGGGCGGGGTGGGATTGTGGTGCCGCCGGAGGGATTTCTAAAAATGCTCAGAGAGTGGTGCGATGAGGTGGGTGCTGTGTTGATTTTCGATGAGATTTACACGGGCTTCTGGCGGACGGGGAAAATGTTCGCGTGCGAGTGGGAGGGTGTTTTCCCGGATCTAATTTGTCTGGGGAAGGCGTTGAGCGGTGGATTTCCTATTTCCGTGTGCGTGGGCAAGGCGGAGGTGATGGACAAATGGCCGGCGAGCAATGGAGAGGCGCTGCATACGAGCACTTTTCTGGGTAATCCGATGGGTTGCGCGATGGCGCTGGAGGCGATCCGGCGGTATCGGGAGCCTGCGACGGAAATGATGGTGAATGATGCTGCGACGAAGCTGAAAAAAGCACTGAAGAGCCTAGATGGGCTGGATTTTGTGAAATGTGTGAGGGGGCGCGGCCTGATGATGGGGGTGGTGACAGACAGTGGCGAGCGGGTGCTGGAGGCGGTGAAAAGCATGCTGCGGGCGGGGGTGATCGCGCTGCCGGATGGGCCGGTGGGTGATGTTTTGGCGCTGACTCCGCCATTTTCCGTGACAGAGGAGGAAATCGCCTTCGCAGTGGAAGAGATGATACGCAGCCTTCATCGCCCCTTGCCCTAGGGTGCTGGATCGGCTAGCCATTTACCTAACACACGCACCCGCGCCCTTTTGCTCCACCTCAACCCAACACCCCTCACCCTCTGGATTGGCATTGCCGCTCTGCTCGGGGTGGCGTTTCTCTGCTTCCTTTCTTGGAAACGCAGCCCGCATCCGGGGCGCACGGCGACGCTCGAAATTCTGAGGTTTTTCATCGCGGTGCTTGTCGTGATGCTGCTCTGGCAGCCGGAGTGGAAAACGGTGATCCACCCGACGACGAAGCCGAAAATTGTGGTGTTGTGGGATGATTCTCGCTCGATGGAGACGCTCGATGCAGCCCTCCCGGAGGTGCTGCTTGGTGAAAAGGAGAAGGAAGAAATTGTTTCACGGAAAGATTGGGTGGAGAAAGCGCTGGGCTCGGATCTGTGGACACCGCTGAAATCCGACGGCGCGAATGATCTCGTTTCACTGCCTTTCGCGACGCCATCCGCCGAAGGACTGACCGGCACAGACATGAGCGAGCCACTTTCCGAGCTTTTGGAGAAAGACAACAACCTCCGCGCAGTGGTCGTGCTGGGAGACGGCGACTTCAACCTCGGAGATCCACCAGTGGCTGCTGCGCAGAAATACCGATTGCGGGGTGTGCCGATTTTCACCATACCGGTGGGCAGCGAAACACGTTTGCCCGATCTCGACCTGCTCACGGTTACTGCCCCGACCTACGGGATTGTCGGCGAAAATGTGCAGATCCCTTTCACCATCCGCTCCTCACTGGACAGGCAGGTGCGCACGGTGGTTCGCCTGCGCGATGAATCCGGCCGCGAACGGACAAAGAGCATCATCCTTGCCCCGAACTCCGAGACCTACGATTCCATCCTCTGGAGGCTGCAAAGCGAAGGCTCCTCGACTCTGACCCTCTCCGTGCCTGTGGAGGACGGCGAGTTGGTGGCGGCGAATAATTCACGGAAATTCACCATCGTGGGGAAACCCGAGCAGATCCGCGTGCTGATCCTCGAGACCCTGCCGCGTTGGGAATTCCGCTTCCTGCGAAATGCGCTCCAGCGCGATCCGGGAGTCCAGCTTTCATGCCTCCTGATGCGACCCGAGCTGGGGCCAGCCGAGGGGCTCGACTACATTGAAAAATTCCCCGAAACCTTGGAGGAGCTATCGAAGTTCGATGTCGTATTCATCGGCGATATCGGCGTGGGGCCAGATCAGCTGACGGCGGAGCAGTGCGAGCAGATCCGCGGGCTGGTGGAAAACCAAGCCTCTGGAGTGGTTTTCCTGCCGGGGCGAAATGGCAACCAGTTCACCCTACTAGACACCGCGCTTTCCGACCTGCTGCCGGTATTGCTGGATGATCAGAATAAGACCGGATTCCCCGAAACCCTTGCCACCCCGCTCAATCTCACCACCGAAGGCCGCGCCTCCCTACTGACAATGCTGGGCGATTCCGAGGAGGAAAATCCGGAGATCTGGCGGCAGCTTCCCGGCTTTTTCTGGCACGCTCCCGTCGTGCGCGCGAAGGGCGGCACGGAGGTGCTGGCGACGCACGCGAACCGTCGCGGTGCATACGGCCCCATCCCCCTGCTCGTCACGAAGGCAGCAGGTAGCGGGAAAGTGCTTTTCATGGGCATCGACTCCGCATGGCGCTGGAGGCGCGGGGTGGAGGATCTTTATCACTACCGTTTCTGGGGCCAGGTCGCGCGATGGATGAGCTATCAGCGAAACATGGCCGCAGGCCAGCGCGTGCGACTCTTCTACACTCCCGAGCGCCCCGAGCCGGGAGCCACAGTGACCCTGAATGCCAACGCCTTCGATGAAAACGGCGCTCCGCTCAAAGAAGGTTCCGTTTTCGTAGATGTCACCTCGCCCACAGGGGATACGCGCCGCATCGAGCTTCAGAAAAACGAATCCGAGTGGGGTGCCTACACCGGGCGTTTCAAAATCGAGCTTCCCGGGGCATGGAAACTCCGCGCCACCGTCTCCGGCGCCTCGGATTTACCCACGGAAACGACCATCCTCGCCCAAGGCGTGGATATCGAAAAAACCGGCCAGCCCGCCAGACCCGAAGTCCTTGAGGAAATGGCCAAAGTCTCGCGCGGTCGCCTCATCCTACCCGATCAACTCCCCGGCCTCATCGATGAAATCGAAGCCCTGCCCATGCCCCGCCCCATCGAGAACCGCATCCCCCTCTGGTCGCATTGGGCGACGGTGGCCGTGCTCGTTTTCCTACTCGGACTCTTCTGGGTCGGCAGGAAGCTGAATGGTGCTTTCTGATCGCACGTCATTTCGATTTTTAACCGCGAATTTACGCCAATGGCCGCGAATTCCTCGGTTTTCAAAAAGAAATCCAATTTAGAGACTCTTCATTTGCGTAAATTAGCGTCCATTCGCGGTTGAAACACACCAACATCCCCTTTCCGCGCCGTTTCACCTCATTCCCGCCTTGCCATCCGGGGAAAAGTCCTGCATAGCCCCGCCCCCAAAGCGTCAAACCGCCTTATTTCTATGTCACTCAAGATCCGTAACCTCGCCATCATCGCTCACGTTGACCACGGCAAAACCACCCTCGTCGACCAACTCCTGCAGGCTGGAGGCACCTACCGTGAAAACCAAGAGAAGGCCGAGCGCGCCATGGACTCCATGGATCTTGAGCGGGAAAAAGGCATCACCATCAAGGCGAAGAACACCGCGATTCTTTACGACGGCTACACCATCAACATCGTCGATACCCCGGGCCACGCCGACTTCGGTGCGGAGGTGGAGCGCGTCATGAAAATGGTCGACGGCGTCCTCCTCGTTGTCGATGCAGCAGGCGGCCCACAGGCGCAGACACGTTTCGTGCTCCGCAAAGCGCTCCAGGAAGGCCTCAAGCCAATCGTCGTCGTCAACAAAATCGACCGCCCGCTTTCCAACCCGCTAAAAGTCCACGACCAGGTCTTGGAACTTTTTCTCGACCTCGACGCCACCGAAGAGCAGTTCGAAGCCCCATTCTCCTACGGCTCCGCCCGCGACGGATACTTCATGGATCATCCCGATGACGAGCGTAAGGACTGCATCCCGCTCATCAAAAAAATCATCGAGTTCATCCCCGAGCCAGCCGCAGATCCGGAAGCACCTTTCCATATGCTCGTCTCGAACATCGAGTGGGACAGCTTCGTCGGTCGTGTGGCTGTCGGAAAAGTCCTCGGCGGAGCCGTCAAGAAAGGCGATACCATCTGGCTCCACCGCAAAGACGGCACCAAGCAACAGTCCAAGGTCATGAAGACCTTCACCTACTCCGGCCTCTCAACAGAGGACTCGGAAGGTTGCGGCGCTGGCGGCATCGTCGGCATCGCGGCAGGCATCGAGGACATCGACATCGGTGAAACCCTCGCCGCCACCAAGGAGCAGGAAGCCCTTCCTTTCGTGGAAATCGATCCGCCAACCATTTCCATGGAGTTCTCCATCAACGACGGCCCCCTCGCCGGCAAGGAAGGCAAGCACGTCACCTCCCGCGCCATCCGCGAGCGCCTGATGCACGAGGTCAAGACCAACGTCTCCCTCCAAGTCGAAGACACCGACCAAGCCGGCGTCTTCAACGTCTCCGCACGCGGCGCGATGCAAATCGCCGTCCTTGTGGAAACGATGCGCCGCGAGGGCTTCGAGCTCTGCGTTTCCCGTCCGACCGTGATCTATCGTCGCGATGAAGCCGGCAAACTCCAGGAGCCCTACGAGACCCTCTACATCGAGTCTCCGGGCGACTACGCCCAAGGCATCCTCAAATTGCTCATCAACCGCAAAGGCATGATGGAGAACATGGAGACCGAGCCTTCTGGCGAAACGCTCATCACCGCCCTCATCCCGACCCGTGGCCTCATCGGCTTCGAAACGGAAATCGTCAACCTCACCTCCGGCCACGGCATCATGTCCCACCTTTTCCGTGAGTATGGCCCACACGCCGGCGAAATCGTCACCCGCACCACCGGAACGCTCGTCTCCATGGATTCAGGAGTCGCCACCACTTACTCCCTGCAAGCCCTCGAGGATCGCGGCATCCTCTTCGTCGGTGCGAACGATGCGATCTACGGCGGCATGTTGGTTGGAGAAAACCCACGCGTCGGCGACATGCCGGTGAACCCCGTCAAAGAGAAGCACCTCGACAACATGCGCTCCTCCGGAAAGGACAAGACCTCCAAGCTCTCCCCGCCACTCCGCTTCTCCCTCGAGCGCGCCATCGAATACATCGATGCCGACGAGCTCGTCGAAGCCACCCCGCTCAACATCCGCCTCCGCAAACGCCTCCTCGACGAAGGCGCCCGCAAACGCGCCGCAAAAGGCGTCAAAGGCGAAGACCGCAGCAACCGGGGGAAGTGAAACTTTAAGTTTTAAACTTTAAACTCGAAGGAAGAGCGTCGTTCGGAGCGCTGGCTTCAGCCGGCGTTTCTTCCTTGGCGAGCTTGGCTTTCAGTTTCTTCAGCACTAGCAACGTCTTCCACTGTCCACTGTCCACTGATCACTCGGCACTTCTTCCATGACCTCCCACCTCATCCGCATCTCCGAAGTGTTTTCCGGCCTCGTTCCGGAAATCCTCGGCATGCTCGGTGCGGAGAAGGTGAAGAAACTAGGAACGGAGTATTTCCTGTTTCAGACGGCGACACCCGAGTTCATCAAGGACTCCCCCGCCGCGCGCTTCGTGCGTTTCCACATCCCCGTGGAGCATTCATGGCCGTGCAATCCTGAGAAAATGGACGGCTTCATCGAAAAAGCCTCACAGTCGATCTACTACAAATTCGAGAGCCGCAACCCGCAGACCCTCCTCGTTGGGCGACTCGATCCCGGCTCGCAAAAGCCCTACTACAAAGCCCTCGCCTCGAATCTCCGTGGCCGCGCTCTCCAAGTCTTCGAACTCCCCGAAGGCTCCCCGAAAATCGCCGAAGAGCAGGATCCGAATAAGGAAACCCTCTTCTGCCTCCTCGGCAAAGAAGGCCTCTTCTGCGGCATCTCCACCCCCACCGCCGCCGGCGGCATCTATCCGGGCGGCACGAAATACATCAGCCAGAGCGCCGAGGAAACCGTCAGCCGTGCCGGTGCCAAAGTCGCCGAAGCACTGCATTTCATCTCCATGAAGCGCCAGCTGCCCGGCAGAGGCGCTCACTGGCTTGAGCTGGGTGCCAGTCCCGGCGGCATGACCTCCGAGCTGCTCAAGCGACGGTATGCAGTCACTGCCATCGACCGCGCATCGCTCCACCCCCGCCTCAGCAGCGCGGAAAGACTCACCTTCATCCGCTCAGACGTCGGCGAATTCATCCCGCCACGCGGCGCAAGGTATGACGCGATCCTCTCCGATCTGAACGGCATGCCGGTGCAAGCCATCGGCCACGTGACGCGGCTCAAAGACTTCCTCAACCCCGGTGGCCTGGTCATCTTCACCCTCAAAACCACCGGCGCAGAATCCATCGCCGAGATCAGCAAGCTCGAAAAGGATGTGCTCACCGCCGCAGAAGCCGGCGGCCTCTCCCTCATCGAGCAAACCCACCTCACCTACAACAGGAACGAGTTCACGCTGTTCTTCGAGAAGGCGTGAGTAGGGAGTTGGCGCGTCCCCGCGCCATGAGTTCCACGGGCGTCGCCGCCCCGATACGGCAGGGATGGCGCTCCGCGCCGTCCGGAAAAAGGTGCGGCACGATTCCGGGAGAAAGTGGAATCCTCCCGCCTACCAAGCCGGATGTTTACAGGCATTGGGATAGTATGCAGGCGGGTGGTGAATCGGTACCACAGAGCGGACGGCGCGGAGCGACCATCCCTGCCCGTTTTTGCGAAAATTCACGGATCTCGATCCGGCTATCCATTGAGCCATGACTCAAGGCGCAATTCCATCGTCTCGCTGGAAACGAGATTTCCTTTTTTGATTTCCTCCTCCGCGTCGGCCACAGCGGCGAGGAGGGCGATTTCCTCGCTCACATCCCGGTAGCCAGCGTCATCGGGAAGGCGCTGGATAGCTTGCAAGACCCTTTCCTTAACGTTTTGCATGTGAGCAATTAAGCATGATTTGGAAAGCAAGGGAAGTCGAAGATCGCATTCCCTACGGAACGCGCTCAATGTCTGTGTGATGAAAATTTTAGTGAAAGCTACATCTGGTGCACTTGCCTTGGTTCTAGCGAGTTGTGCCCCTAGCCCGCAGCCGGTCGGGGGAGATGAGAACGCCTATGTGCTCGCGGCAGTGAAAACGATGCCGGGTGGGGGTGGTTACGATGCTTCACCGGCGGCGGTGCAACGGCTGGCGGCGAGTGTTTCAGCAAATGGTGGTGGGCTTCAGGAGGATCTAGGGAAGTGCGGGGCTTCGTTCTGCTCCGGGGCGACGTATGTGGTTTTCCTCCGCACGATCGATCTGCTGCGTGAACGCGAGGGGCTGGTGCTCAGCGATGTGGCGATGCAGCGCTACGCGAAGGTGGTGGAGCAGGATGGGACGGAGATTTTCGGAAGGTGGAATGCGAACGGCCCCGGGACGGCGAAGCTTTTCGCGGAGCTCGGCTGTGGGACGAATTTCACTGACTACGAGAGCGCGAGGCCGGGGGATTTCATGAAGATCTGGTGGACGGATGAGATCGGCGGCAGGGAGCGCGGGCATCTGGTGGTGTATCTCGGACAAAGCGGCGATACGATTCGCTACTGGTCTTCGAATGTCACCGGAGGCTATGGGCGGAAGACTGCGGAGAAATCCGAGATCAGGAGGGTGTTATTCAGTCGCTTGGACAATACTGGAGGACTCAAAAATGCGACGCGGCTCTCGGCGAAGAATAATTTCCTCGCAGATATGCTTACGAAGCCTTTCACCTGGGAGCAGGTGGTGCGGGAGTGCCGGGTGAAGGAGAAGCCGTAGCTCAATCTTTCTTTGTCATCCGAAAGACATGTGAGCAACTGCCGTAGCCCTCTCTGGTGCTGATCCCGGTCGCCATATAAACATACGCGGGCTGTCCATCCATCATCAGGATCTGAGGACGTTCCAAGCGGCCGGAGTAGTCATTCACCTTGGCGGGTGGTCGGTATTTCGTTCCGTTTTTCAAATCTTCTGCGCCGGTGTATTCGGCCAAAGGTTTGAAAGACAGTTTCACATCTTTCTTCGGGAACCATAAACCATTCTTGGATCTCCAAAGGAGACCGCCGCCGTGCGAGCCTCCTAGCAAGTGCCCGAAATTACGACTCAGGAGATAAACCGTCTCGCCCATCGTAAACGCATAGGCATCTTCGATTCCTCCGTCGGTGACCTTTTTTGGATGATTTTTGTAAGGCCCTTCAAGCTTGTCTGAGACCGCGACACCGTAGCTGTATCCACCATTCGGAATGACAGATTTAATGTAGAGCATGTATTTGCCCTTGTATTTGATCAACGAAGGATTTGAGACACCGAGCTTCGCCTCGAAGTTCCAGTCACTGGGTTCGCTGGATTTTCGAAGGATCGTTCCATCCTCCTCAGCACCGGCAGCGGGTCTCCACTCATCGTTCAAGTCATCGGCGACCATCATGATGATACGTTGGGTCTTTAGCTTGTCGTTTTCATTGACGATGAAACAGAGCACATATTTTCCATCGATCTTTTGGATCGTCGGGTTGTGGGGTGAGTTGAAGGTTCCATCCTGATCGTGCACGGCGACACGGACGAATTCGAATGGCCCTTCGGGTGTATCACCGACATAGTGCGCGATCTCGCAATCCTTATACCAACCGTTGAAATCCTTTTGCGTCGCGATTGGCCAGCGAGCCACATAAAGATGCACTTTCTCGTCCGCACCGATCACCGGTGAAGATCCCCACACGTGCATGCCTTCCGTCTGCACGGCAGGGCCGATATATTCAAAATCAAAATCGGTAATCTCCGCCGTGCAAAACGTGGGCAGAGCTATGAGGGAGATGATCAGACTTTTGGCTAAATGGAATAAGCCGTGGTGGTGGAGAGAATGAAGTTGCTCGGAGTTTTTCGTCATTTGTTTGAGGGATTTCTTATCTGCGACCCTATTGGCTTTTCTGGATTACAACGAGAGAAGTTTTCATGTGTTGGGTTAGTGAGTTGTCGCCTCAGCATGAAGCTCCTCCGTTTGCTTGCGGAGTTTCGATAAAACCTCGGCGTATTCTGGATTGGAGATGAGGTTGTTCATTTCGTGGGGATCGTTTTCCAGATCGTAGAGTTCTTCGATGGCTGGATCGTGCTCAAAGTATTTGAAATACTTGTAGCGGTCTGTCGTTACGCCACGGCTACGGTAGGATCGGTTCCCGGCGATGATCTTTTCATTGAGCCCGGGAATGTCGGGATGCTCCTTCTCGGTGGCGGTGTGGATTTCCTGAAGAAATAGGCTCTCGATCAACACCGCGCTGCGCCATTGCGATTTATCCTCGGTGCCATTCAGGACTCCTTTCAGGTTCTTCCCTCGCATACTCTCCGGCACTTCCAGACCCGCCATTGAAAGCATCGTCGGGGCGAAGTCGACGGAGGAAACGAGGGTGTTTTCTCTGCGGCCACGTTGTTCTTGAGGCACCCTTCCATCGAATACAATAAACGGTGCCTTGATCGCTTCTTCGTAGAGGATGGATTTTCCAAAAAGCCCGTGCGAGCCTTGGAAGCGACCGTTATCGCTGGTGTAGATGACGATGGTATTCTCCAGCACTCCCATCTCTTCGAGCTTTGCCATTAGGCGACCTACTTGCTGATCGACAGTGTAGCCCTGCACGGCGAAACGACGGGTCACATTTTGTTGTAACTCAGGGGTAGAGCTGAGCGCCTGGTGAAGCCCGGTGCCGCGCCAGTAGTCGAGCACCTTGGGGAGCGCCTCGTTTTTACCTTCAACATAATTCTCAGGAACCCACATTTTCTTATCCTTAAAAAGCTCCACATGTGGGGTGTACATCTGAGAATCACGATCATTCTTCACGGCATCGAAACTGATGGAGAGGCAGAAGGGTTGATCCACTGGCTGCGTCTCTAGGAAACGAATCATCGCATCGCCCTTTATAAGAGTCCGTTCTTCTGGTGGACGTCTCTTGACGATCTTCACTAATTCCCCATCTTCTCTCGGCCAAATTTTCCCTCCCTGAACGAAGAAATCGAAGTGCTTCTTCGTTGTCGGCTCCATCGCTTCCAATCGAATACCAAACTTGCCTACGAAGCCGGTGCGATAGCCTGCTTCTTTCATTTTAGCGGGATAGCTATCGGCAAACTCTGCTGCTGGCAGGGTGCGGTTGTAGGGATAGGTGAAACCCACCCGGTGGTCTGAGAAATAGCGACCGGTGAACATGGTCGTGCGGCTCGGCATGCAGATGGCCACCGCGTAATAAGCCTTGTCGAAAGTCACGCCTTGCTCGGCGAGCTTGTCGATGTGCGGCGTGATCACATCCGTCCTCCCGTAACAACCCAGCATGTCCCAACGCTGGTCATCGGTCATGAGGAAGACGATGTTCGGCCTCTTGTTCGTTTCCGTTTGAGCAAAGGCATTTGCTGCGAGTAGCAGCAAACTCATTGCGGAGAGTAAGGTCTTCTTTTTCATGATCGTAGGTCTTACCCGAAGATGACTGCGAGGCGTTGGCCTTCGTTCACACGGACAGGGATGTCGATGCTCACAATGTAGTGGCCGTCTTTAAGGCTGAACTTCGCAGCAACGGATTTTCCATTGACCGTTACGGATGCGCCAGTGGCATTCGTCCCTTTGACCTGCCCAAGTCTCAATTGCTGCAACTCCAGCGTTCCATAACGCATGTCGATTTCCGCAGACTGTGTGCCGTTTATGACCTTCTGCGCAAAGCTGCCCCAACCTTTGGCCACGGTGAAGGCGGCGCGGAAGTCCTCCGGAGTCAGGCGCGGCGCAAACGAAAGCTCACGCTTCGGCCCATGATATTGGTAGCCGCACATGGATTGGTAAGTGCCGTAACTCGCCATCGCACGGGCATAGTGATTGCCGCACTCGATCTCATTATACGGGTTGCGCATTTCCGCGCTGTAGCGGTCGTGAATGGCTCGTGAAACAGCGAGACCATGCTCGAGCAGATCCGGGTTATCCAGACCCTCATAAATCATGTGTGAAGCGACCTGCCACTCAAAGCCGGTCATAAACTCGTAGAAGTAAATCATCCCATTCTGGCGTCTGAGCTGTGTCTTCGGCCACGTGCACATCAGCAGTCCGGCATCACCCGCGAGAGCGTAGATGCGACCTTGTTTGAACTTTTCTCTAAATGGCCCCATGTCAGGGACGAAGTTGTAGCGATAAAGAGCACGCAACGCACTGAGCTGCATCTTCCGGTCAAAAATTTCACCAAGACCGACCCAGTATGCCCATGACTGGCCGAAGACTTGATCGATCAGACAGCCCTTGTCAGACGAAGCACTCGTTAGGGTCGGGTCAACATCCTGGATGAAGTATTCACCATCAAAAAGCTCTTTGATCTTCTCAGAGCCCGAGTCCGCGAGCTTCTTGCAGTGTACCGCATAGGCCGTGTCGCCGACCTCGTTTGCCATAGCTTCACAGGCTCTGAGCCCTGCGATGTAGAGCGAGCTGATCCAGGAAATCTTGCCATTCCATTCGCCATCCAGCGTGTTGCGCTGCGGCCCTTCGAGGATGCCATCTTGGTCTTTATCCTGAACGATGATGAAATCCATCCCCTGCTTCACTCTCGGCCAGATGCCTTTCAAGAAGGTATCATCCGTGGTCATCTGGTGCTCGCGGTAAACGGATAGAATCCGCCCCAGTTGGCCATCATCAGCTACTAATCCGGGGCTGGTATTGACCCGATGATTGATTCCTCCGGTCTTAGGATCTTGCCCAACTCCGAAATCATATTTATCCCGGCTTTCTTTCTCAATTTCTGGGAACAGACGAGCGACTGCCTGAGCATATTGCCAGACATGGGTGCAGGTACCACTGCAGCAGGTTTCACCCTCCCAGCCCCAGAAACGACCGTCTTTGAAACGCAGGCTGGTCGAGGTAGCCAAGGTCGAAGTGTTCGCCATCGTGCGATCTAAGAACCAATAGGGCAGCGTGGAATCATACCAGGTATCGACCCACTTGCGTGTCTGCGAGGCGAGTCGATCCATGTTCTTAGCAAAGTAACTGGTGACCTCCGTCGATGAGTTAAAACGTGAAGCATAGAAGCGGCCGACGACTTCATTCCTCAGATGGATATTCCGGTAATTTGGGAAAAACCAGGATACCGCAAAGGTGAAGACCTGCTCCTCACCCGGAGCAAGAGTGACAGAACGCCCGACTTCGCCGATCAGCGTATCTTTCAGCCCTGCCTCGGCGGCCGTCTCGGACTTTCCGCGCAATGCGGACGCGCGATCTGTTTTGCCGTCACCTAGCAAAGCCAGAGTCATCGTTCCATGATCCGCAAGTGACTCAAGGGTCACCAGCTCGGCAGCGGGCGTATCCGAGAAGGTGATTTGTTCAACACCGATTCCTCCCTGCTGGTTAAGGTGAGGCTCCCTTATACTAGCTTGATCGTAGATTTCGATATGAGCCATTTTGCCCTCGAATTGAGAAACATCCAGTGAAGTAGGAATCGCCTTGTTGCCAGCTGGCCCTGTCATTGCCGCCACCTTTTTCCCGTCCACGACGACGCAGAGACCAGCCTGCAGGTAGTTATAGTCTCCGAACACTTGCGCGGTAATGAAGCGACGTTCGATTTTGAAAGGTTGGCTCGTAAGCGTGCCTGTTCTTTTGAGACCTGCAAAACGATCCTGCTTCTGGCCTTCTTCCAATTTCGGAGCTCTGTAAGTATTGATCTGTCCTGGTTTTACCGAAGTGAAAATCCCATCTTTAAAAGCGTTCCCTTCAGCCACCCAGCGATCAACGGCCTTCCTATCAAAGTCCTCAAAGACAATGTCTTCCCTGCCTTTGGCTTTCGCGGGACTTTGGTTAAATGACTCCGCAGAGCATTCCACACCTGTAAAGCCATCCCCTTGGACGGTCTTGTTACGAATGATCCCCGATTGAATCGGCTTGGTATGGTGACAGATCGCGTTTTGCAAAGTGCCCACGACATCAATATCCAGCGCGGATGAATCCTCGTTCTTAATCCGGTATTGCATCATCGTTAGAGGAAGACCTGAGTCGTCCTGATCAAGCGGAATGAACGGCGAGAACGCTTCTAACTGCGCACTAACCAGCAGATCCGCATTTTTAAAAGTAACCACAGCACGAGGGTATTCTCCGCTGAAGCTCACGTCCTTGAACCCCGTGCGATCCAACGCCACTTCCTTACCGCCCGAGCGGATCACAAATCCTTGTTGAAACTTAGGAGCCGAGTCCAATGGATAGGCGAAATTGGCTCCGTGGGAGTATGGATGCTTCCGCCCTTCAAATTCAAATTCTCCCTTACCAATACCCAGAGACTCAGCGTTAAAAATGTCCCAATGCCAAAGCCTGCCATCACCACTCAAATACAAAGTGCCGGTAAAGAGGCCGCCAATCGGCATACCCATTTGCTTCAATGCTACATCAGACGTGTAGACCTCCTTCTCCCCACGCTCGAAGAGTGACTTCACCCAAGCCGGATCCAGCTTCTTATCCGCAGGGATTAGGCTTAGATACGGATTGTTCGGATCCACCTCAAAAGGCCCCGCCATGACCGGACGATTCATGAAGCTCATCGCAGATGCAAACATGCCCATGCTGGCTCCGGTCTTGAGAAACTTTCTCCGAGAAAATGATGAGCTCGTTTCTGATGGAAACCCTACCTTTTTAGGGTCATTCGTATTCTCCAAATTTTTATCTCTATTCTTGCGATTCATCATGGTTAGGCAGCTCGAATACGTGAATGTGTCTCCAAACCTTACGGATCATCGTCTGTTCATACTTCCCGTTTTTTCACACGGATAGTTTTTGTAGTCTCCCCCTCAGTTCAGGAAAGGGATTCGCGGAGTTTTTTCGTCAGTGAGGCGAAGACTAGATCGTAGGAGTGCTGGATCAGTTCCTTCACGAACACGGCATCAAGCGAACCGTCGAGGATGAGGGTGTTCCAGTGCTTCTTGCTCATGTGGTAGCCGGGGATGATGGATTCATGTTGCTCGCGAAGCTCGATGGCGCGGTCGGGATCGCACTTCAGGTTCATGCGCAGGCCGTCGTCATCATACGTGTAGAGCGCGAACATTTTCCCGCCGACTTTCTGGACAAATACCCCGGGGCCGAAGGGCTCGGATTGCTCGACGTGGGGGAGGGAGAGGAGGAGCTTGCCGAGGGTGGAGGGGGACATGGGCTTTAGCGCGATATTCAGGCAGCTGAGGAAGAAAAAGCATCTTCCAAGAGAATTTCAGCAGGTATCCCTAGGCCTTTGTGCAACTTCCGCGCCATGGCAAGAGTGAGCGGGCGTTTTCCTGCGAGCACTTCCGACACGCGGCTTTTTGATCCGATGAAAGGAATCAGATCCTTCTGCTTCAATCCGGCTTGTTCCATTCGAAACTGGATGGCTTCGAGAGGGGTCGGGGGATCAATGACGATGTTTTTGTCTTCGAAGGATTTGATGAGGAGCGCGAGGAGTTCCAGCTCGTTCGCCCCTTCCGAATCCGGGATGGGATTTTTGAGCATGAGCTCTTCGAGACGCGCGAGGGCGGCTTCATGTTCCTGATGGGTTTTGATGAGCTTGTTCATGGTGTTGTGCTTGGTTGGGATCATTTGAGATTCCATTTGTCGTATTCCGCGTGGGTTCCGATCCGATCGATTTTCAGGATTCCGGCCGAGTAGTAAGCGATCACCACCAGCCGGAACTTGTTTCCACCGATATTGAAGACCACCCGGTTGTCCGAGAGGATCTGATGACCTTACAGACGGCCTGAGTGGTCATTTGTTTGAGGTTTTTCTTGGCTGAAAACCTATGATCTTTTCAGATCGTAATGAGAGGTGATTTTCTTGGAATCTCTGAAGACTTATCAAGAAATCGATTGGCAGCCGACCACGGTAAATCGGGGTGAGTGGATTATCGGCGTCGACGAGTGGCGGTAAAGCCCATAACGGAAAGTCCGAGAAGAACGAAAGCCGAAGGTTCCGGGATGGGTGAAATTTCGAGATACATGCTATCGGTATCGAACTTAACCACACCTGCATACGCTGGATCCAGGTTGTTGATAGCAACACTATTCCATGTCGTTCCGGTGTTAGTGGCGAATGTGACCAAATCAATGATTCCTACGCCGCCCGCGTAGAGACTTGCGTCAATAGAGAGATTAGCGAGTGCATTTAAGGTAAATGCATTGGAAAGGCTTATGGAAGCCACTCCAGCACTACCCAGGGTAAAGTTAAGGAAGGCATTGTCGTTCAACGTCATGCTTGTGCCGTTGATGGATGCGCTACTACCTGTCACGTTGATAGTGCCCTTTGTGCCTGCAATTCTATCGACAGTCATTGTGCCAAAATTAAAGGTGCCAGCGCCACTCACATTGATGATTCCTTCTGCGATGCCGGCATTACCGACGATGACGGTGCCGCCGCTGTAGGTTCCACCGGTAATGTTCAGAACGCCAATTCCGTCAGCTACAGTGCCGGTGCGGTTATGTCCCACGTTGGTTGACGATGTGGTCAAACTCCCGCCGGTGGTGACGTTAATCGTCGCAGTGCCAAGCGCATTCTGAATTTGGAGGGAAGCAGGATTCGTCGTAATAACCGAACTGACCGTCGTGCTTTTGTTGGCATTGATTAGTCCTCCATCGCCGGGGGTGGTTCCCGGGATAGAGCCACCATTCCAGTTTGTCCCAACTGCATAGTCGCTGCCTGCCACGTTGCTGGAATAAGAGATTGTGGCTGCATCAGATGGCACAGATGACAGAACCGCAAAAGCTGCGAACGTGGCGTTTTTCTTAAAAGATTTCATAGTTTTTTTGAGGAGTTAGTGGGCTTGTTGCTTGGGCAACATTGGGCAACATTGGGAAACGTAGAGCGTAGAGCATTTTGCGCAAAGCGGTTTTGTATCCTCAAAATTGGGGATGCTGGGATTAGTGCGCCGCCAGCCAGTTTTTCCCGGTGCCTTTTTCCACGAGGATGGGGACTCCATGCGGGAGGGGGAGGGCGGATTCCATGATGTGGAGGATTTTCGGGACTAGCTCGGATTCCTCGTCGGGGTGGAGGTCGAAGACGAGTTCGTCGTGGACTTGGAGGAGCATTTTGGTTTGGTAAGGCTTTTTGCGGAGGAGGTCGTCGATCTTGATCATGGCGAGTTTGATCATGTCGGCGGAGGTGCCTTGGATGGGCATGTTGATGGCGGCGCGTTCGGCGTTCTGGCGTAGGCCGGCGTTTCCGGAGGTAAGGTCGGGGTAGTGGCGGCGGCGGCCTGCTAGGGTTTCGGCGTAGCCTTTGTCGCGGGACTCGGCGATGGTGCGATCCATGTATTGCTTGATGGCGGGATACTCGCGGAAATAGGCGTCGATGATTTCCGCTGCGTCTGATCGGGGGATTGCCAATCGTTGCGAGAGGCCGAAGGCGGAGATGCCGTAGATGATGCCGAAGTTGACCATTTTCGCGCCGGAGCGCATGTCGCGGGTGACTTCCTCTGGGGTGACTCCGTGGACTTTCGCGGCGGTGATGGTGTGGATGTCTGCGCCGTCCTGGAAGGCGGAGATCATGGTGGGATCGCAGGCGAGGGCGGCCATGACGCGGAGCTCGATCTGGGAGTAGTCGCAGGAGAGGAGGGTGAAGCCTTTGCGCGGGACGAAGGCTTGGCGGATTTTGCGGCCTGCCTCGGAGCGGACGGGGATGTTCTGGAGGTTGGGATCAGAGGAGGCGAGGCGGCCGGTGGCGGCGAGGAGCTGGTGGTAGTGGGTGTGGATGCGGCCGGTCTCCGGGGCGATGTGGGTGGGGAGGGCGTCGAGGTAGGTGGATTTGAGTTTGGTGGCCTCGCGGTAGGAGAGGATTTCCTCGATGATGGGGTGGATGCCGAGGAGGGTGGATAGGGTTTGCTCGTCGGTTTTGTATTGGCCGGTTTTGGTTTTCTTGGGCTTGTCGAGGAGCTTGAGGTGATCGAAGAGGATTTGGCCGAGTTGTTTTGGTGAAGCGATGTTGAAGGGGGTGCCGGCGTGTTGCTCGATGGATTTGGCGAGCTGGTCGATGGTTTGTTGGAGATCGACGCCGATGGTTTCGAGGGCTTCTTCATCGATGGCGATGCCTTCCATTTCCATGCGGACGAGGACGGGGAGGAGGGGGGCTTCGATTTCGGAGAAGATTTTGTCTTGGCCGGTTTCTTTGACGAGGGGGCGGAGTTTCGCGGCGAGTTGGAAGGTGACGTCGGCGTCCTCGGCGGCGTATTCGGCCATGATTTCCAAGGGGATGCTCGCTATGTCGAGTTCCTTGGATTTTGAGGCTTTCTTCTCGGCGTGGGCGAAGAGGTCGTCTTGGGCGGAATCGTCGACGGGTGCGGCGGCGATGTCGGCGAGTTTCACCGGGGTGTAGCCGAGGAGGATTTCCGAAAGGTAGTCCATGCTGTGGCGGCGCTCGGGGGCGGCGAGGGCATCGGCGAGCATGGTGTCGAAGAAGGGGCCGGTGACGGAAATTTGGTGGGAGTGGAGGACGGAGAGGTCGTATTTCAGGTTGTGGCCGATCTTTTCCGCAGGGCTGTTGAGAAGGGTTTTGATTTCCGGGAGGAGGTCTTCGGAAAATGGGAGATACCAAGCTTCGTGGGCTTTCCAAGAGAAGGCGATGCCGAGGAGCTTGGCGGAATGGCGGTCGAGTGAGGTGGTTTCGATATCGAAGCAGAAGGATTTTTGCTCGGCTAGGGATTTGAAAAGGGTTTGCTTGAGGGCTTTGGTGTTGGCGAGGTGGTAGGTGTGGGGGACTTCTTTGATGGTTTTGAAGGTGTCGAAGATTGTTTCTGGTTGTTGCTCATCCTCACGCCGCCTGAAGGCAGCGCTCCCTACGTCGTCTCCGAAGAGGCGTTTGGTGAGGGTGCGGAATTCGAAGTCGGTGAAGAGTTGCTTGATGGCTTCGTCGTCGCGTTGGGAGACGAGGAGATCGTCCCATGTGACTTCTAGAGGGCAGTCGATGATGATGGTGGCGAGGTCTTTGGAGAGGAGGGCTTGGTCTTTGTTGGCTTCGACGTTTTCTTTCTGTTTGCCTTTGAGTTTGGAGGTGTTGGCGAGGAGATTTTCCATGCTGCCATACTCGGAGATGAGTTTTTGGGCGGTCTTTGGGCCGATTCCGGGGATGCCGGGGATGTTGTCGGCGGCATCGCCCATGAGGCCGAGTAGATCGATGATCTGGTGCGGCTCGGAGACGCCCCAGATGCTTTCGAGCTGCTGCATACCGATGATTTCGAAGTCCGCGCCTTTGCGGCCGGGCTTC
The DNA here is from genome assembly GCA_030725745.1 of Akkermansiaceae bacterium. Taxonomy (GTDB): domain Bacteria; phylum Verrucomicrobiota; class Verrucomicrobiia; order Verrucomicrobiales; family Akkermansiaceae; genus Luteolibacter. Next base: position 71,952 of record JANRFH010000006.1, on the reverse strand, counting down.
CACATGTAGGTGGTGGGGGAAATGAGTTGGGCGAAGTCCTTGTCGGGCGTGACCATGTAGGACTCGAAGCCATCTGGCTCGGCGCGTTTGACGAGGGTGCCGATGAGGTCGTCGGCCTCGAAGCCGTCGATTTCGAGGACGGGGATGGCGAAGGCGCGGCAGAGGGCTTTGACGTGGGGGATGGAGGCGGCGAGTTCCTCGGGCATTTCGTCGCGCTGGGCTTTGTAGGCGGGGTATTTGATGTGGCGTGGGGTGGGCGCGGAGGTATCGAAAGCGACGCCGAGGTGGGTGGGGTTTTCCTTTTCCAAGATGGAGAGGAGGGTGTTGATAAAGCCGTAGAGGGCGGAGGTGTTGACGCCTTTGGAGTTGCGGATGGGATTTTGGATAAAGGCAAAGTGTGCCCGGTAGATCAGGGCCATGCCGTCGAGGAGGAAGAGGCGTTTCATGTGGGGGAAACTTTAAATTTTAAACTCCCTTCGACAAGCTCCCTTCGACAGGCTCAGGGCAAGATAAACTCCAATGAAGAAGTTTTGGTTCGGGGGGAGGGATGGGTGACTTTTGAGAATTTGGAGGAAATGGATTTTGGGAGGCTTTTTCTGGTTAGCATTGCGGGGCTTTTGCTTCGAGATCCGCAAAAATAGGGATCCCTTCATTTGGGTGAAGATGATAGAGACTACAAGATGTGGTAGTATTACTTTTAGGAAATAAGAAGCCGCTCTTCTACGAATTTCTCATGAAACCCAGCTATTTTGTCTATTCTTCGATCCTCCTAGCCATGCTAGCGGCGGGGGTGCTTTCCGATGCCGTTGGCAAGGGGGCTGGGGAGGCGGTTTCAAAAAAGCAGGGGGCTGTTGAGTTGCCTGATGAGGTGACTTTCAATGAGCACATTCAGCCGATTCTTTCTGAATACTGCTACCATTGCCACGGGCCGGACAGCAGTACGCGGATGCCGGAAAAGGAGCCTCTAAGGCTCGATCTGGAGGAGGAGGCGTTCAAGATGCGCGATTTTGGCGCTCCTGTGATTGTGAAAGGGAAGCCGGAGGAATCTGAGATCATTTATCTGATGCGCTCGGATGATAAGAGTGAGGTGATGCCTCCGCCGGAGAGTCACAAGGTAATGAATGAGCGCGAGATTGCGCTGGTGGAAAAATGGATCTCACAAGGGGCGGTTTACGAAGATCACTGGTCTTACGAGCCTGTTGTGAAGCCAGAAGCTCCGAAGAGTGAGTGGTCGGCGAATCCGATTGATGGCTTTGTTTTGGAGAAACTGAAGGAGGAGGGATTTGAGCCGAATCCAGAGGAGGATGCGCGGCGGCTGCATCGGAGGATGTCCTTGGATCTGACGGGGCTTCCGCCAGAGCCTGGGGAGACGGACGCGTTTGTCGTGGGCTATGAAAAAGATGCGGATGCAGCGGTTTCTGCGGAGGCTGATAGGATGCTGGGGACGATTCAGAGTGCGGAGCAGTTTGCGAGGCACTGGCTGGATGTAGCTCGATACGCGGACACGCATGGCATACACATTGATAACTACCGCTCGATCTGGCCGTATCGCGATTGGGTGGTGCGGGCGTTCCATTCGAATATGAAATGGGATCAGTTCACGACCGAGCAGCTGGCAGGAGATCTTCTTGAGAATGCGACGCTCGACCAGCATGTGGCGACTGGGTTTTTGCGAAGCTCGCCTACGACTGGCGAGGGCGGTGCGATTGCTGAGGAGTATGAGGCGATTTATGCCGCTGATCGTGTGGATACGATGGGTGCTGCTTGGTTGGGTCTGACGGCGAGTTGTGCTTCCTGCCACGACCACAAGTTCGATCCTTTTTCGACGAAGGAGTTTTATCAGCTAACCGCATTTTTCAGGAACAACACGATGACTGCGCTCGATGGTAATCAGGTGGATCATCCGCCAGCAGTTTTCGTCCCGCAGCTGGATGACAGGGAAGAATGGAGTTTGCTCGATCAGCAAATGCAGAGTGTGGATCTGCGCATCGCGAGCCGAACCAAGGAGGCGAGAGGTGACTTCAATGAGTGGCTATCTGGTTCAGGTGTTGAAAAGTCTGAGGTGGCAGACTCCACGCTTTCGATTCACCTGCCTCTTGCTGAGTCCGTGGGAAACATTAGAGGAACGGTAGACGGTGAGCCACGCGAGTGGCCGATTGAGCCCGAGCGCGTTGACGGCCTCTTTGGAAAAGCGGTTGTTATTTCAAACGGTGATATCGAGCTCGGTGATATCGGAAATTTTTCTCGCGGCGATCAAGTTAGCTACGGTGGTTTCATCTGGATCGAGGGAAGCCCGAGCGGCGCGGTCGTTGCAAAAATGAATGTAGACGAAGGCCATCGGGGCTGGGATCTTTGGCTTCAGGACGGGAAAGTAGGAGCCCATGTCATCGATAGCTGGGACAAGTCTGCGACAAAGGTTATTGGAAATCCGGTATTAAAACCGAAGCAATGGCATCATGTGATGATCACCTTCGATGGAACAAAGAGCAGCCATCAGGTCTTGAGCGTCTTCATTGACGGCAGGAAGGTCGGTGCGCCTGCGGCACCCAATTCCGTCGGTGCTATGATCGAAACCACCATTCCGCTGCGACTTGGTTCACGCGATAATGGCGCTACGAAACTCGATTCAAAAGTCGTGCTTCAGGATTTTCGTTTCTATCGTCGGCTTCTTGCTCCGGTTGAAATCAACCGCCTCGCGAGCGTCCCTATGATCGAGGCTTCGTTTGCTCTTCCTGCGGCAAAGCGGACGCCGGCTCAGAACAAGGCGCTCTTCGATTATTTCATCACAAGGGTCGATCCGCCTTCGCTTGAGTTGCTTCGTGAGAGGCAATCCATTCTGGGCAAGCAGGCGCCATTCCTCGGTAAAGGAGCGAAGTCCCTCGTTTTTGAGGAAAAGAAAAATTCGGAGCCTTTTGCACATATCTTGGTTCGTGGGGCATACGCATCGAAGGGGGAAAAGGTGTTTCCTGATACTCCCGCCATGCTCCCTCCTATGGATAAAGATGCTCCAAAAGATCGTCTTGGGCTCGCAACATGGCTGAATGATCCTGCTAATCCGCTTCCTGCACGTGTCACGATGAACCGCCTCTGGTCTTACTTTTTCGGAACGGGAATTGTGGAGTCCGCTGGTGACTTTGGCATCATGGGTGCCCGCCCGACTCATCCGAAACTTCTTGATTGGCTTGCTGCCGAGTTTGTCGAAAGCGAGTGGGACTTCCGCCATATGGTGAAAACGATCGTCACATCAAAGGCGTATCGTCAGTCCGGTGTAGTTAGCCCGGAGAAGCTTGAGAAGGATCCTACCAATACGCTCATTTCCCGTGGGCCGCGTACGCGCCTGGATGCGGAGCAGATCCGCGATCTAGCGCTAGCCAGTGCGGAGATTCTCTCCGAGAAGGTCGGCGGCCCATCCGTGAAGCCCTATCAGCCGGAAGGTATCTGGGAGGCTGTGGCTATGCCTCAATCTAACACAAAGGACTACAGGCGTGACACCGGCGATGCCCTGTATCGTAGGTCTTTCTATTCTTTGTGGAAACGGACTGCGCCTCCGGCAGCGATGGTGGTGTTTGATGCGCCATCTCGCGAACGTTTCTGTGTGGGGCGCGATGTGACAAACACCCCTCTCCAGGCTCTTGCCCTCATGAATGACGAGCAGATTGTCGAGGCGGCTCGCCTTCTCGCTACTAAGACGCTCAAGGCGGCCTCAGGCTTTGATGAGCGGATTGATTTGATCACTGTCCGAGTGCTTTCGCGGAAACTGGAGATGCCGGAGAGAGAAGCGGTGAAGGAGACCTTGGATACAGCCATCGAGTACTATTCCGCGAAGCCAAGTGAAGCCGTCACGGCATTGCTAGTGGGTGAGTCAAAACCCGATGAATCCCTACCAGCTCCCGAGCTGGCAGCGTGGACGTTGGTGGCCACCCAGATTTTCAATCTAGACGAGACCATCACAAAATAAATTTTCATCTATCTTTTATGGATCCCATCAAGACCTACAACGACGCTCTCACGAGGCGGCAGTTTTTTCGGAAATCCGGCACTGGGCTGGGTGCTGCTGCCTTAGCATCTTTGTTAGGCGGGCGCATTCTTGGCGCCGATGGAGCACCGGCTCCCAGAGCTGGTGTTCCTCATTTTGCTCCGAAGGCAAAGCGAGTGATCTACATCTCCCTCATCGGTGCGCCGTCTCAGTTTGAAACTTTTGACTACAAGCCGGAGCTACAGAAACGTTTTCAAGAAAACCTTACAGACTACCTTGCGAAGGAAGGCCAGCGCCTAACGGGGATGACTTCGGGACAAGCGAGCTTCCCGCTCGCGCCATCGCGATTTGAGTTTTCTCAACACGGCGAATCCGGGACGTGGATCAGCGAGCTGCTGCCATGGCATGGAAAAATGGCGGATGACATCTGTGTGATCAAATCGATGCATACGGATGCGATTAACCACGAGCCTGCGAACCAGCTGATCTGCACGGGTTCGATGCAGAATGGGAAAGCGTCGATGGGTTCTTGGTTGTCCTACGGCTTGGGATCGATGAATGAAGACCTTCCTGCGTTTGTCGTGCTTAACGCCCAACACAGCTCTCCGTTTTCGAATGTGCAGGCCATTTCCAATCGCCTCTGGAGCTCAGGGTATCTGCCTGGGAAATATTCTGGAGTGTCGCTTCGTTCTGCGGGCGATCCAGTTCTGTTCCTTAAAGACGCGCCGGGTGTTCCGCGTGAATTGCGGCGCGCGATGCTTGATGGTTTAGGAAAAATGAACCAGCGCTCTTTTGATGCGGTGGGTGATCCAGATATCCAGACGCGTATGCAGCAATATGAGCTGGCTTATCGCATGCAGACTTCCGTGCCGGAGCTTGCGGATACCAGTGGTGAGAGCGAGCATACCTATGAGCTCTACGGTGAAGATAGTAGAAAGGACGGAACATTTGCCGCCTCTGCACTGATGGCAAGGAGGCTAGTGGAAAGAGGCGTGAGGTTTGTGCAGATTTTCCACCGTGGATGGGATCAGCACAATAACCTCCCGCGCGACATCACATCGCAGTGCAAGGATGTGGATCAGGGCTGTTATGCACTGATCCAGGATCTCAAGCAGCGTGGTATGCTTGATGATACTCTAGTTGTCTGGGGTGGAGAGTTTGGCCGGACGGTTTACTCTCAGGGCGCCTTGACGGAAACGAATTACGGAAGAGATCACCATCCACGCTGTTTCAGTATGTGGATGGCCGGTGCTGGTGTGAAAGGAGGGCAGGTCTATGGAGAGACGGACGAACTTAGTTACAACATTACGGAGAATCCAGTACACGTCCGCGATCTGCATGCGACCATCCTACATGCGATGGGCTTGGATCATCTGATGCTGAGCTTCAAGGCGCAGGGGCTTGATGAGCGTCTTACCGGGGTAAACCCGGCAAAAGTGATTCACGATCTGTTTGCATAGCGGTCTCCTCCTCATCACTCCGTCGTTATTGTGGAGCGGAGTGAAAAGATGAAGTTCGCAGATCCTTGACGCTGGCACAGGGCGGTGGGAGAAACTAGTAGGGTAGAAGTTGAATGGACGAAGAAGCTGACAAAACTAAGGATTCGGGGAGTCGATGGGAGCTTGCGGCATACCTTATCAAGGATAGGCGTTTAGGTTTGGTGATGTTAGGTGGCGGATTGTTGTATTTCGCTCTCGCATACAGTGGGTTGTATGTCCTGCCCTGCCCTTTCCTGGAGGTAACGGGTTTGCCTTGCCCGGGCTGTGGGATGACTCGGTCGTGCTTTGCAGGGCTTCGGGGGGATTGGGCTGGGGTCTTGCGTTTAAATCCATTCGGCCCGGTGTTTGCGGTGTTCTGGGCGGTTGTGGGCTTCGGGGTGGTGCTTCCCTTGCCTTGGCGTGAACGATTTTCCCGGAAGCTGGGGAAATTTGAGCAAAAAACGCGCTGGGCAGGTTGGGTTGGCGTAGGTTTAGCGATCTATAGCTTGACCCGATGGATCTGGTTTCGCTAGATATGCATTAAGGGAGTGAGAAACATTTCAGCTCCTCATCAACCACAACCAAAAATAAAAATATGTCTGCCATTGGAATAGCATTACTCGTCGTCGGAGGAATTGGATCAATTATTTGCTGGATCATGGTCTTGATCAAAATGTTCAAAGCCGAAAAGCCGCTGATCGCCGTATTGGGCATCTTGTGCAGCTTGTGGGCGTTCATCTGGGGCTGGATGAAGGCCGATGCACAGGGTCTCAAGAAAATCATGATGATCTGGTCGGTATGTATCGGTCTCTCAGTCATCGGAAATATCATCGCTGGTGCAGGCATGGCCGCGCAGATCGAGAGCGGTGAGTTCCAAGCTCCTTAGTTCTACTCGACTAAGTTTTTGTCACGAAGGGTCGGTTTTCACTGACTCTTCCAATATGTCGCTGCGCATGAGTTCGTCCATCGCAGCGACATTTTCTTAACAGCGCTGCGATAAATTTTGGCAGCCGCAGACGGTTTATAATCCTTTGTCTTCCCTGATGGGGGTTTCTTGTCCTATATTTGGATATGAAAAAGATTCTTGCTGCCGTTGATTTCTCTAATGCTAGTGCAGGTGTCGTAAGCATGGCTGCTGATATGGCTGCGGCCTTCGGAGCCGAGCTTCACTTGCTCCATGTCATAGAGCCTGAGCCGACTTACACGGCTTATGGTTTCACGCCGGATGAGTTTCCGGCGATCCATACTTTTCACGAAGAGACTCGCACTCGTGCGCAGAAGACCTTGGATGATACCGCTGCCAAGGTGCCGGGAGCGATCACCCACCTCGGCGATGGTAGCCCGCTGCATGTCCTTGTGGAAAAAGTAGAGGAGCTGGGCGTGGATTTGGTCGTGCTAGGCTCACATGGCCACGGCGTGGTGGCGGCGTTGCTATTAGGCAGCGTGGCAGAAGGCTTGGTCAGGAAATCCGTGGTGCCGACGCTGGTGGTACCTGCTCGCGAGTCCGAGTGATCTAGAAGTCGCTTTCCGGGTGTAGCTCGTGGTATTTGATCGCCTCTACGGCGACGGCAGCGGCTGTGCCGAAGATGGATTCGACAGAGGAGGTGCGGGGGATCTGCGCGGCGGGGCGCGCGAGGCCGAGGATGAGTTTCCCATAGACCTGTGCTCCGGCGAGATGCTGGAGGAGTTTTAGGGAAATGTGCCCGGCGTCGAGATTGGGGAAAACGAGGACGTCGGCGGCCTTGCGGCGTGCGGCGTCTGGGAGCTTGGTCTCGGCGGCTTCGGGGTCGATGGCGACGTCTGCCTGAAGTTCGCCATCAAGCTCGATGTCGAGGTGCTCGGCAGTAATTCGTGCTTTTGCGAGAGCGGTGGCGGCGGCGACTTTCTGTGCGTCTTGGGTGGTCGAGGTGCCTTTGGTGGAGTGGCTGAGGAGATCGACGATTGGCCTACGGCCTAGGAAGTGGTGGGCGAGTTTCCCTGTTTCGATAGCGATACTGGAGAGTTGTGTCACATCCGGCTGCGGGATGAGCCCGGTATCGGCGAGGAAAAGCATGCCGTTTTCGCCAAGTAGCGGGAAGTGCGGGGCGGTGAGAAGCGAGACACCGAAGATGCGCGGGACATCTTTGAGTGGCTTAATATTGTGCAGGAGGGCGCGGAAATAAGAGGCGGGGATCGCTTGGTTACCGCCGACGATGGCGTCTGCGTGACCGTATTGTACCATCATAGAGCCGAAATAGTGCGGGCGGATGATCGTTTCCTCGGTATCGATCTGACCACTCGCCCTGTATCGCGCCATGTTTTGTGCACGTTTTACGAAAAGTGGAAGATCCGATGACTTCACCGGGTTGATGATTTTGATGAACTTCAGCGAAATTTGGTTCTGCCCAGCCATCGCTCGGATGCGTGTGCGCCGCCCGAGGAGGATGGGAATGACCGCCTCTTGCTCGACGAGGCGGGCGGCGGCTTCGATCACGCGGAGATCCTCGCCCTCGGTGAAAACGACGCGTTTGGGATGGCGGCGTAGTTGCTCGATGAGCTGGTGGGTGACGACGTTCGGCGCCTCTGGGGTGGTATCTGGCATGGATTTCTCTGGTGTAGCGTGGTCGGGATGCTGACCTCCTTGAGCGGTCGAATCAATCCCTGAAACGGATGTGAACGTTTTAAACGGATGTGACCGCCAGATGTTCTACCGCTGGTTGAAGCGTGACATCTCGCGCTGGGCTTCGCGCATCTCGACCTTTTTCTTGAGGTCGTGGCGCTGATCCGCATGGGTTTTGCCTTTTCCGACACCGATCTCGACCTTCACGCGGCGGTCTTTCCAATACATGCGCAGGAGTGGCAGGGTGCAGCCTTTGATGGCGGTCTCAGCAGAGAGCTTGAGGATCTCTTTTTTATGGAGGAGCAGGCGGCGCGGGCGCTTGGACATGTGGTTGAACCACTCTCCTGCCGTCTGCCACGGCTGGATGTCACAGCCGTAGAGGAAAAGCTGACCACCTTCGACACGTGCAAAGGCGTCGGAGACATTGATCTTGCCGGCACGAATGGATTTCACCTCGGTGCCTTTCAGTTCAAGACCCGCCTCGTATTTATCGTGGATGTGGAAATCCCGCAGTGCCTTGCGGTTTGTGGCGATCTCGGCGCTCATGGGGAGGCTAAGCCCTCCTTTTTATTGGGGAAGCGGACGCTCGATGAGCTTCAGCTTGCCCTCGATGATCTCGGTCAGGGCGATGTCTGCCGCGCCCATGCTAGGGACGGTGGGGATAAGTGGGGAACGACCGCTGTTAAGCTGGCGTACGCGCTGGGAGACAAGGTTGATAAGAACCAATGGGTCTGTAACAATTTCGGAAGCTTGGTCGACAAGATCGCTTTTCATGGTGGAGCCGGGAAGGTGCGGTTTTTTCCGTTCCTGATCGAATGATACGATGTTCTCCGGAACTTCAGGTTGGGGAGTATCGCTCAAAACAAAAAAGGTAGGATAGATGCGGGCTGGGTGTGAAACCAGAGCTAGCCCGCGTTTGCAAGTCCAATCTGGGTTGTTTTTACGAATTTCCTAGGTTTTTTCCGAAAATCTTCATTTCGGCATGAGATCGATGCCGAACTTCCGCAGTGAGAAAACCATGATCCAGAAAAAGCCGGCGGTGAGCAGGCAGTTCGCGGTGAGGGTGGCCCAGAAAGACCAGCCGTTGCGCATCATCCACGGGATGATGAGAAACATCGGCAGGGTGGGCAGGACGAACCAGAATGTGCCTTCGGCGTGGCCGGCGATTTTTTCCGAAGGCTGCCCCGCCTGCCACATCCAGATCATCGCGAGGATGGAAGTCAGCGGGAGGGCGATGAGGAGGGCGGAGAGTTTATCGCTGAAGACCTGGATTTTCGTGACGAAAAGTATAATGACTGCGGTGAGCAACACTTTCACGATATCGAAGGGCGTTACGGCAAGGATCTTGCTCCATGGGATGTTGCTCATGGGCGGAATTTTCCGTCCTTCTGGCTCCGCTTCAATATAAAATGACCGGAAGTTGACCCCATGGGGCTTTCGGCTAGAGTTCACGCATATGACTTCTGCACAAATCGCCTCCAAAATCCTCGATGCCATGCTTGGCCACTTGGGGATCGCCGCTGAGATCGAGATCCAGGAGACAACGGACGGCCCTAGCCTTCAGATCTTTTCCTCGGAAAAAGAAACCATCATCGGCAACAACGGCGACCGCCTCGATGACATCCAGTATCTCGTAAACCGCATCCTCCGCCGCCAAATGCCGGATGCTGAGCGAGTGAAGGTGGACTGCGAGCATTTCCGCTCCATGCAGGAAGATCAGCTCAAGGAAGAGGTGCGCGAACTCGTGGAGCTGGTGAAATCGCAGCAAAAAACCTATCGCATGCGCCCTCTCAATGCATACTACCGTCGCCTCGCTTATAACGCGATCTCAACAGATTCTGCCGTCTCCGCCACCTCTCCCTCAGGCGATGACAGGCTGAAGCGCATCTCCATTTCGCCGAAGTAGAAATCACTCAACCCCATTTTTGACCATGAAGAAATTCTTTTTCGATTGCGGAACGCGCGATGCGACCGCCTCCCTCGGGCTCCTGTTTCTGCGCGTTTGCATTGGCCTACTGATGTTCTTCGGCCATGGGCTTGGAAAGATACAGAACTTCGCCGAAAAGAAGGACGGCTTTCCCGTGCCGGACTTTTTCCCGCTGAACTTGATGTCGCACCCTGTCAGCCTGATGGCGACCATCGGCGCGGAAGTGGGATGCTCAATCTTGATCATCCTCGGTCTGGCGACGCGGCCTGCGGCATTTATTTTCGCCTTCACCATGACCGTTGCAGCATTCGCCATCCATGGTGGCGCACCATGGTTTTCGATGAGCGGCCCTTCTAAGGAAATGGCATTGCTCTACCTCGTCCCCGCCGTGGCAATCCTTCTCTCAGGCGCCGGCCAATACTCTGTCGATGCCTCCATCCTCAAAGAAGGCCGCCGCCGCCGCAGCAGTTGGTGAGTCCCCTCTTCTTTGAGTTTTAAAGTTTAAGATTTAAAGTTTTGGAAACCCACCGACTCGTCCTTCCCGGAGACCTCAACCACTACGGTTCACTCTTCGGTGGCCGCTTGCTCTCGTGGGTAGATGAGGCTGCATGGATTGCCGCCTCGGCTGAGTTCCCGCACTGCCAGTTCGTGACGATAGGCATGGACAAGGTCGAGTTCCGCCATGGCGTGGGCGATGGCACGATCCTGCGCATCCATTGTGAGAAAGCGTGGAAAGGGAAGACCTCGGTCACCTACAAAGTCTCCGTCACGGATGTAAAACACTCGCCTGATCTGTCGATTTTCGAAACGAGCGTGACCTTCGTCTCCGTGAATGACCGCGGGCAGAAAGCGGAAATCTGATTTTCCGGCGGTATGATCCACACACTCGATATCGTCCTGCCGCTCGCTCGCTCGGAAAGCGATGATGATCGCAAGGCTGAGGTGGCACGGGTGCTGGGTTTATCGCCCGACCGGGTGAAGGGCTTGCGCTTGCGCAAACATTCCATCGATGCGCGGCAGCGTGAGGTCAAAGTGCAGCTGCGGCTTGAGGTGGCGGTGGATGAGGATTTGCCGGAAGAGGTGACGCCCGTGTGGTCGGCTCCGGCGCTGGCGGAAAACGCGAGGCGTGTGCTGATCGTCGGCGCTGGGCCAGCAGGGCTTTTCGCGGCGCTGAAATGCTTGGAGCTGGGCGCGAAGCCCATCGTGCTTGAGCGGGGGAAAGATGCTTCCGCGCGGCGTTTCGATCTCGCGCCTATCCTGCGCGAGGGGCGGGTGATCGAGGAATCGAACTACTGCTTCGGCGAAGGCGGGGCGGGGACTTTCTCCGATGGGAAACTCTACACACGTGCGAAAAAACGCGGGCCGGTGGCGGAGGTTTACCGTGTGTTGGTGGCGCATGGCGCTCCGGAAAAAATCCTAACGGATGCACACCCGCACATCGGCTCGAACCTTTTGCCTAACGTGGTGAAGGCGATGCGGCAGTCGGTGATTGAGCATGGAGGTGAAGTGCATTTCCAGACGAAGGTGTCTGACCTGCTGGTATCGGGAGGGAAAATCCGGGGCGTCACGACAACGGATGGGCAAGAGTTTCTCGCCGATGCGACCATCCTTGCGACCGGTCACTCGGCGCGGGATATCTACCGCTTGTTGGCGCGAAAAAGCATCCTGATGGAGCACAAGCCTTTCGCGATTGGCTTCCGCATCGAGCACCCACAGCCATTCATCGATAGGCAGCAATATCACATGCCATATAATGCCCCGCGTCCGGATCTTCTGCCAGCGGCGCGCTACCGTCTGGCGACGAAGATCGACGACCGAGGCGTGCACTCCTTCTGCATGTGCCCGGGCGGCTGGGTTGTCCCGGCGGCGACGGAGAATAATCAGGTGGTGGTCAATGGCATGTCGCTCTCGCGTCGCGACTCTCCGTTTGCAAACTCCGGGTTGGTGACGACTATCGAGCCGGAGGACATCGTCCATCTCATCCCGGAGCACGGGATTATGGCGGGCATTGTTTACCAGGAAATGCTTGAGCGCAGCGCAAAGGTGGCGGGTGGCAACGGCGAACTCGGGCAGGTGGCACCGGCGCAAAGGGCGGCGGATTACTTGGTCGGGAAAATTTCTGCGGATCTACCGAAAACCTCGTACTTCCCCGGATTGAATCCCGCGCCGCTGCATGAGCTGCTCTCGAAGGAAATCACCTCCCGCATGCGCGCCGGGCTTAAGCTTTTCAACCGTCAGATCAAAAACTACGCGTCGTCCGAGGCGTTGTTGCTCGGTTTTGAAACGCGGACTTCATCGCCTTTGCGAATCCCTCGCGATCCGGTGACTCTCCAGCACCCGGAAGTCTCCGGTTTTTTCCCCTGTGGTGAGGGTGCGGGATATGCGGGAGGGATCGTCTCGGCGGCGTTGGACGGGCTGAAATGCGCGGCGGCGGCTTGCGGATCGTGAGTATGGAGCGCGGGTCTTCAGCCCGCCGTCTTGCTCAGGACTTCTTGCCGAGCTGGAGCTTTGCGTAGTGGCCTGCTTTTTCCAATAGCTCATCATGCGTGCCGCGTTCGACGAGTTCGCCGTGGTCGAGGACGCAGATGAGATCGGCGTTGCGGATGGTTGAGAGCCGGTGGGCGATGACGAAGGAGGTGCGGTGCGCGCGGAGGTTGTCAAGGGCTTGCTGGACGAGTTTCTCGGTGGTGTTGTCGAGCGCGGAGGTCGCTTCGTCGAGCAGGAGGAGAGGTGGATTTTTGAGAAGAGCTCGGGCGATGGAGAGGCGTTGTTTTTCGCCGCCGGAGAAACGGATGCCGCGCTCACCGGCGACGGTGTCGAGGCCTTCGGGGAGTTCGCGGATGAACTCTGCTGCGTTTGCTGCTTCGAGAATGGCCCAGAGCTCGGCTTCGGTGGCTTCGTGTTTCGCGAGGGTGAGGTTTTCGCGCAGGGTGGTGTTGAAGAGGAACGGTTCCTGGGTGACGAAGCCGATGTGGTCGCGCAGCCATTCCTTGGAGATTTCTGAAATTGGATTTCCGTCGAGGAGGATTTCTCCGGAGGTGGGTTCGTAAAAGCGGGAAAGGAGGTTGAGTAAGGTGGATTTCCCGGAGCCGGTGGAGCCGACGAGGGCGATGGTCTTGCCGGGCTGGGCGGTTAGATTGATGTTTCGGAGGGCGGTGGTTTCCGGATTGTAGGAGAAGGAAACGCCGCGGAATTCGATTTCTCCGGTGAAAGTGGCGGGGCGTTTGCCTTCGGTAAGATGAGTTTCATCCGGGCTGTCAATGATGGCGAAGACGCGTTTTGCAGATACTAGACCTTTCGTAAATGTCTGGGAGAGTGGGTTAATTTTCGAGATCGGCTCGAAGAGGAAACCCCATGCGACGAGGAAGGCGATGACCGTGCCGCCGGTCTCGGGGAGCTTGCCTTCAAGCGTCCAATACGCGCCGAAGGCGACCATGAGGATGATGCCGGATTCGGCGATGAAGGAAACCGTCGGCCAGACGATGGCTTGGCCTTTCATGACATCCATCTGCTTGTCGCCGGCGAGCTGGGAGGCTTCGTCGAAATCGGAGAGCGCCTGTGGCTCGACCGTATAGGCTTTGATCTGACGGATGCCTGCGAGGTTGTCGTGGAGGATGGCGTTGAGTGCGGATGAGGCTTCGGATGATGCCGTCCATTTCGGTTCCGCCTTTTTCGACCACCAGACAGTGATGGCACCGATGAAGGGGAGGGGAGCGAGGACGATGAGGGTCAGCTCCCATGACTGATAGAGCATGAAGCCAAGCACGATGAGGAACTGGAGGACGGCGGCGATGGCTTGGTCGAGGCCTTCGATGATGACACGGTTTGTAGCCGGGACGTCGCTGGAGACGCGGGACATGATTTCCCCTGACGAGTTTTTATCGAACCACGGAATGGGGAGACGCTGGAGCTTGTCGTAAAGCTCGACGCGGATGACGTGGGTGAGTTTCAGCTCCAGGTGGTTATTGAGAAAGGAGCGGAGGGTGAAAAGGAGTTGCCGTGCGAATATTGCTCCCGCGCCGATGAGTGCGGTGGGGAGGATCAGGTCAGCACGGTTTTGGCCGATGATGACATCGATGAAGCGCATGGTGATCGCCGGGAGGACGAGCACCAGCGAGGTGCAGGCGACAGCGAGCAAAAGTGAGATCCCGCTGAGGAGCGGGAAGCGCAGGGTGTGGCGGATGATGCGGAGCATGCGGTGTGATGATGAACGAGTGGCGGAAGATCGCAATTCACTTCCATGGCGTGTTGGCGGTGTGCAGGCTCCCAGCGTGCTCGACGATCCGATGATGCTGATACTTGCCCTTGTGGCGGCGGTATGCATTGGGCTTTCCAAGGCGGGGTTTAGCGGGATTTCTTTGGTTTCCGTGGTGCTGTTGGCGGAGGTCTATGGGGCGAAAGCTTCGGTGGGGCTTGCGCTACCGTTGTTGATCGCGGCGGATCTGATGGCTTATCCGGCGTTTTTGAAACACGGATCGTGGAAGCCGGTTTGGAAATTGCTACCCGCGACCTTGGTTGGGCTTTTCATCGGTTGGTGGCTGCTTGGCGAGATCGGCGATTTGGTGGCACGGCGCATCATCGGCGGTAGTGTGCTTTTCATGGTGCTCGTGCAGGCATTTAGGAGGTGGAAACCGGGGGCTTTCGAGGTTTTGGCAGAGTCGCGGGGATTCGGCAACGGGGCGGGCGTACTCGGGGGATTCTCGACGATGCTCGCAAATGCTGCTGGGCCGGTGATCCAGCTCTACCTGCTTACGCGCCGCATTCCGAAGATGGAGCTGATTGGGATTGGCGCGCGGTTTTTCCTACTCGTGAACCTGATCAAGGTGCCGCTAAACGCCCGGCTCGCCCTGATCACGCAGGAGAGTCTTTGGGAAAATGCGAAGCTTCTACCGGCTGTGTTCGTCGGCATTGTGGTCGGCCGATGGTTGATCGGACGAGTGCCTCAGGTCGCCTTCGAGTGGATGATCGTGGGCTTCTCCGCAGTTGCGGCGGTGCGGCTTCTGTGGGGTTAGCGCCAGGAGTTTTGCTGGAGCGCCTTGAATGATTGGTAAGCCAAATATCCCATGAAAATGGGTATGATGAAACTCTTGGAAAATGTCAGGCTCAGAAGGCAGAGAATGGTTGCAGTGGCTATCGAAACGATAAGCGTGGCCTTGATGTTCCGTGGGCCGAGTATGGTCTCCAACATGCGGCCACCGTCCATAGGGAGGATTGGAAGAAGGTTGAAAATGGCCCAGAAGAAACTGATGACGTATAGAACTCCGACGAAATAGGATATCTGTGGGCCGAAGCCATCGAACTGTTTCGCGAACGCGAGAGCAACAAGACCCAGTGCGATCTGGATGGCTGGACCCGCGGCGGTGATCAAGAAGGTGTTTTTCCGGGCATGGCTGCCACCCTGATAAGCGGCGTAGCCACCGAAAGCCTGCAGGACGATGTGCACCCGATGGCCGAAGTGCCTGGCGCTCAGTGCGTGCCCCAGTTCGTGGACGAGTATTGAGATAAATCCGGCAAGAATGAAAAGTAGTAGGCGAATCAGTCCTTCCTTGCTGTTGAGTGTCAGCTGTCCGCTGACGAAGGCGAGAGTAATCCAAAACCATGGCTCCACGCGGACGGGGATATTGAAAATCTTAAATTCGAACATCTGGCACTTCGGTAGGGCAGATCGGGTGAGTGCGCAACCGGTATGCCTCAGAGTTTTTTCTCCCAGAACATCGCCCTGCCCATAGCTGGATCAAGTTCGTAGCCGGTGAAACCGAAGGATGTGTAGGCGCGTTTCGCGATGTCGTTTCCCTCCAGGACTTCGAGGGTGAGCTTGCAGCAACCGATTTCGCGGGCGACTTCCTCGCATTTCTCCAACAGTTGCTTCGCTAGCCCTTTGCCCCGGTGATCGGGATGCACGATGACGTCGTGGATGTTCAGAATGGGTTTGCACTGAAAGGTGGAGAATCCCTCGAAGGAGATGATGAGACCGGCGGGTTGCTCATCGGCGTAGGCTAGGATGACATGGGTTCCCGGTTTTTTGGAAAGCTCGTGGCAGAGGTTGACCTTGGTAAAATCTGGCAAGCCTTCTCCGCCGCCGGTCGGGCTGCTGGCATAGATATCCAGCAAGTGGACGATGGCTGAGGCGTGATCCGGCTGGGAGGGATCAGCTTTTATGAGGGTTGTGGTGCTCATCTAGGGCTGATGCTGTCGTTTCCCGGAAATTTCGCAAGGCTTCGCCCATCGAGCTATTTTGAAACAAAAAAGCCCCGGAAGACACATGGTCTTCCGGAGCTAACTGACATTATCCGCTGAAACTAGAAGCGGTAGATCAGATCTAGAGTGAAGCGGTCTTCGATGATGCCGTCTTGCTCATTGGTGAGGGGTATCTCGTATGCTGCACCGACTTCCATTGAATCGGTGAGTTGCGAGCGGAAACCAACGGCCGCTGTCACAAGATCACGATTGGAGCCCGCATGCTGTGCTCCGAAGTTCAGTAGATCCGAGCCTTCGAAGGCGGCAGCTCCGGGGACAGCGCCCCCAGCCTGCGAATTGAAGGCCGCCGTGCCATTGCCGGGCTCGAGCACGTGGTGCCAGTTTAGCTCTACTAGTGGTATGAACCAATCGTGAACCTTGTAGCTGGCGTGTCCGCTTACGAAGGAGCTAGTCGATTGAGTGTCGTCCATGGCCAGTCTCAGGCCTGCGCCGCTTGCGAGCTGGAAGTCATCCCATATCTTGAGGCCGGAGACGATGAGGTTTAACACACCATCACCTTGGCCTTGGAAGACATCGTCATTTCCTGTCGGAAGCTCGAAGGTGGCCGAGCCGCTGAGGACAAACTCATTGGCTGGATCGTAGATGAACGCATATTTCAGACCTGCTCCGATGTTAGCGAAGCCGGATTGTGCACTCCAGATTGAGGTGTCACCCGGATTGATGTCCACATATCCGTCTTTCGTCGCGACGATGGAAAGTCTTTCGCTGAGGGCAATTTCAAATTGAAGGGCATAAATTTGCACATCGCCACCCATCGGAAGGGTGGCAGCACCTCCCGGCCCGACGCTCACGCGATCTGGCAGATTGTGATGTATGAAGATTGGCCTGACGTTCGTCGTCGGTAGTGCCAGATCGAACAATGTTGTGTTGGTCATGGGGCGAACCACGTCTTCGAAAGCACCATTCGCCGGTTTATCCGGCACTAGCGCTTCGAAAATGCTGTTAGCGGAGACGGTGGATGCCGTTGCGATGAACGCTCCGGCTACGGCGATTGCAGTGTGTGTTTTCATGGATTCATTAGACGGAAAGGAGACTTCTCTAGCGCGAAGTATCTTTCGTGAAAATAGATACACGAAAAATATGACGCTGTATCAAAAATCGTCAAAAATGTAATTTTTTTTCAGATAGGCTAAAAATCGCACGTTTTGAATTTGGAAGAGTTTGTCCATAATTTCGAGGGTTCTGAAAAAATTGGCGATTTTTGGTGAATTGGTAGGGAGTATTTTTTGTCTTTTCGTCAAAAGTATTAGTTTTCGATTGAAAATCGTGTGAAATTCGATCACTTTTTGCGCCTTAACCCCAATTTTATGAGCAAGCAACAAATCGACGGCGCACAGGCGCTCATCAAGACGCTCGACGATCTCGGCATCGAATACATCTTCGGATATTCCGGCGGTGCAGCGATTCCGATTTTCGATGCCTTGGAAACAGTGAAGACGAAGATGAAATTCATCCTCGTGCGCCACGAGCAAGGAGCCGTGCACATGGCAGATGGCTATGCGCGTGCGACTGGCAGGCCAGCGGCGGTTCTTGTGACCTCTGGCCCCGGAGCGGGAAATACCGTGACCGGCCTGATGACCGCGATGATGGATTCCGTTCCAATGATCGTGATCTGCGGCCAGACGGTGACGTGGATGCTCGGTAAGGATGCTTTCCAAGAGGCAGATATTTTCGGCATCACCATACCGGTGGTGAAGCACAACTGGTTGGTGAAGGAAACCAACGCCCTCCCGCGCATCGCTCGCGAGGCGTATCACATTGCCACCACGGGTCGCCCGGGGCCGGTGTTGATCGATGTGCCCAAGGATATTTCACAGGGGCCTTTCTCCGGTGAGATGAACCCGCCGTTCCAGCTTCCTGGATATAATCCCGAGACTGCTTTCAATATCGATGCTGCGGCAGTGAAAGAAGCTGCGGCGCTCATCGCTCAGGCGAAGCGCCCCGTAATTCTCGCCGGACAGGGCTGCATGATCGCCCGCGCCGATAAGGAACTGATGCATCTCGCAGAAACGCTGAATTGCCCGGTGACTTCTACGCTGCTCGGTAAAGGTGTTTTCCCAGAAAATCATGCGCTCTCGCTCGGCATGCTCGGCATGCACGGCACGGCCTACGCGAACAAGGCAATGGTCGAGTGCGACCTCCTGATCAACGTTGGCTCACGCTTCGATGACCGCATTATCGGCCAGCCAGATAAGTTCTGTAAGGACGCGAAGATCATCCACATCGACATCGACCCTGCGGAAATGGGGAAGATGGTTCAGCCAGACGTTATGATCGTAGGCGATGCGAAGGCAGCCCTAGCAGAGATCAACGAAAAGATCGGGCCGCTCGAAACAACGGAGTGGATCGCGAAGCTGGATGGCTACAAAAAGAAATTTCCTCTCGGCTATAAAAAGCAAGGCGGCCTGCGCATGCAGCAAGTCATCGATGAACTCTATCATCTCACTAATGGCGAGGCGATTGTCTCGACAGACGTCGGCCAGCACCAGATGTGGGCGGCTCAGTTTTACAAAAACCACGAGTCCTACCACTGGCTCTCTTCCGGTGGCGCGGGCACCATGGGCTTCGGCTTTCCGGCGGCTATCGGCGCACAGCTTGCATGTCCGAAGAAAACGGTCATCTCCATCTCCGGAGACGGCGGCTTCCAGATGACATTGTTCGAGCTTGCGACGGCGGCGATTCACAAGCTTCCCGTGAAAATCGTGGTTCTCAACAATCACTACCTCGGCATGGTTCGCCAGTGGCAGGAGCTTTTTTACGAAGACCGCACCTCTGGAGTGGATCTCGTGGGTAACCCTGATTTCTGCAAACTCGCCGCCGCCTACGGCATCCCGTCCGTTTACATCAAGCGCCCTGCGGATGTCACCAAGCAGCTTGAGAAAGCTCTCGCCTACAACGACGGCCCCATCCTCATCCACGCCGAGTGCATCAAGACCGACAACGTTTTCCCGATGATCCCGGCCGGCGCTGCTCTCGAAGACATGATCATCGAGGCACCCAAGACGAAAATGGCCAAGCCCATCGGATCGACCTGAGTCGGTTGAGTTTGCTAGTTTTAAGTGTTCAGTTTTCAGGTCATTTGATCGGCAAACAATCGCTGAAACGGCAAACTCCCTCATTCGGCTTCTTTCCTGAAAACTGAAAACTTCCCACTAGAAAACTTTCCCCATGATTACTACCACAGACACCCCCGTTGTTATCCTGCCGACGGGTTCCGTCCACACCCTCTCTATCCTCGTAAACAATGAGCCGGGTGTCCTCATGCGCATTTGTCAGGTGTTTTCGCGTCGCGCGTTTAACATCGACTCGCTTGTTGTTTCACAAGGTCGCGACGCACGCTTTTCGCGCATGACCATCGGCATCAGCGGAGACTCCGCGAGGCTGAATCAGATCATCATGCAGGTTGGCAAGCTTATCGATGTGATCCATTGCTTCGAGCACACAAGCAACGACTCGGTGACGAAGGAAATGATTCTCATCAAGCTCCTCTGCAAGACAGAGGAACGCTCTGCCGCTCTACAAATCACCGAACATTTCTCCGGGAAGACCGTGGATCTCACACCGTCTTCTATGGTCGTCATGATCACGGGAGATAGCCCTAAGATCGACGCGGCAGTCGCCATGTTCTCGCAATACGAGATCATCGAAACCGTGCGCACCGGCAAGGTCGTCATGGCACGCGGCGAACTCGCGACGTAAGACACACGCAAGGGGGCGCGGATCTCTCCGCGCGACTACTCCTTGCTGCTTGTCCCACCCCGTGCATCCGGGCAAGCTCCAGCCATGAGAAAATTTTTCCTCATGGCCGCGCTTCTGATTTGCACCATCGCTCCACGGCTCGCCGCAAAGGAATGGATCATCTACGAAAAGTGTTCCTTGGTGGATGACAGTTATTTTGACGGGGACTCGTTCAATGTCCGAGCGCAGACCGGCTACACTTATATATTCCGCCTATACGGGGTAGACTGCGGTGAAACGGATGTCCGTTATCCGGATCGTCTCATTGCCCAAGGCAAGGAGTTCGGGATCGAGCCAGATGAGGTGGTGAAGTGGGGGAAGGAGGCGCAGGAGTTTGTGAGGAAATTTCTCCAAAAACCCTTTACCGTGCATACGCAGAAAGAGAAGGCCGGTGGGCAATCGAAGAAGAATCGATACTACGCAGTCGTGATCAACGAGGATGGAGAAAGGCTGGACGAAGCCCTCGTTTCTGCCGGACTGGCTCGGGCGTTCGGGATGGGTGCCGAATGGCCGGAAGGGACGGAGCCTGAACGTTATTTGCGGAAACTCCACGCACTGGAAAGCCAAGCGAAGCGCGGTGACGTGGGTGTATGGAAGGACTCCTCGAAGTGATGCTCTGTCCTGTAAATTGGAAAGCTGAAGAGTGATTCCGAATTTCTTGCGAAATTGTCGGAATCAACGAAACCTTTGTTGTGCGCATCTTGTTCCTTTTTTTGCTTCCGCTCCTCGGTTTCGCCGATGATTTCGCTGATACGCCTGCGTTTTCTCATGCGATGGATATTCGCACGGAGAAGGTCGATGGCTTTCCTGTGGTGTTTCACTACGGGGAAATTCGTCCGGATTTTGAAGATCGTGTCGAGAACCCGCATCGTGAGCGCATGTCATTGGATGGGGCGTGGGATTTTCGTTTTGATTCTGAAAACTTGGGCATCGCTGCTGAAACATCATGGACAGAGGTGACCGTTCCGCATTGCTGGGACATGATGCCCGGCGGGCGTTTCTGGGACTGGAGCGATCGTAGCGAGAAGAATCCCCCGATGTATGATGGGGCGGTTTGGTATCAGCGCGATTTCGAGTTTGAGCCAGTCGCGGGCAAACGCCATCGCCTAGAATTTCTAGGTGTTCCGCACCGGGTGAGGATTTACCTAAACGGCAAGCTTTTGGAGATGCACGAGGGTGGTGGGCAGCCGTTTTCCATCGATGCGACTTCGTCTTTGAAAAGCGGCAAGAACCAGCTCGCGGTGCAGATTATCCGCCTGCCGAATTTTCGCGAAAAGGAAAATGGCAAAGGCTTTGATGAGATCGAGTATCTGCACACCCGCCATCCGAAGGCTCCGGATAACTGGCCTTATGGGGGGATTTCCCGCTCGGTTTCGCTGCTGACGGAAAACCCGGTGTCGATTGCGAAAACTCAGATACGCACAGTTGGGAGACGTTTGGAAGCGGCAGTTTGTATCAGTAATCATTCAGAGCAGTCTGCGGAGGGATTGATCGATATTTCTTCTGATGCAATTGGCGATATAGATCCGAAACCGTTCGACCTGGAGCCAGGTGAGAATGCTGTGCTTCGTTTTGATGTGGCACTGAATCCCAACGCGGGGCAATGGAGCCCGGATACGCCGATTGTCCACAACCTGAAGGCAACGCTTCGTGTGGGCGATGAAGTGAAGGATCAGCTCTGCTCGGATTTTGGAATCCGCGAGTTTCGCACTGAGGGAAATACCTTCACGCTTAATGGGAAGAACGTGTTTCTCAAAGGCGTGGCTTTTTACGAGGAACACCCGAAGCGGGGCAACGCACTGACGAAGCAGGATCACGAAGCCCTTTTCAAAATGGCCACCGATGCGGATGCGAATTTTATCCGTCTCCATGTCGCCGAGCGCCATCCGTTGACGTATCAACTCGCCGACCGGCAGGGGATTATGCTGTGCGGTGAGTGGGGTGGATTTTGGTACAAAGAGAAATCCATGGGTGCGCAGGCAGAAGACCCTAAGTCGATCTTTCAGTCGCTCGCTCGTTGTGCGTTGTGGGATCTCATGAACCATCCTTCGGTTGTCATGTGGGGGCTGCACAATGAGTCCCACCAGTTCTGCGATGAGTATGAGGAGTTCGTAAAAAAAGGCCATGAATTGGTGGATCAGCATGATTTTCAGCAGCGACCGGTGACGTGGGCTGCCTGGCACCCGACGAAAGGAATGCCACACTTCGAGCATGCGGATGCCGTGGGTTTCAACCAATACCGCGGTGCCATGGATCCCTTCGAATTGCTCGATCCGGACATGCGCGAGGTCGCCGAAAAGAATCCCGGTAAGCCGCTCATCATCCTTGAAAACGGCGGATGGTCGCGGCTCGGTAAACGTGGCGGCAAGTTGCAGAAAGGCACCGAAGACTGGCAGGCGGATCTACTACAAAGGCAGTATGATGTCCTAAAGCAGCACACCCCGCCGCTTTCTGGCTACACCTACTGGCTGCTGACCGACTACCGATCCCGCAAGACCTATACCGGCAACAAAGGCAACAATGGCTGGTCACGCATGGGGATGTACACCGAGTATGGCGAGCCGAAGATGGTGCGCGATGTATTCAAAGGCTTGTGGAAACCCTAATATAAAAGCCGGCTTCTGAGGGTCAGTCCAGCTTAGGCTTCACGGGAGGCGGGCCAGGAGGGCGAGGAGCTGGATTGGCTGGAGGAGGTGGAGGATCTTCGAGGCGCTTCACCTCGATCTCAGTGAGCCTGACCTTGTACTCGCGCGATCCGTTGATCTCCCAACCAGCGGCGATATTTGCCTTGTCCGCAAGAGCCCGGGCTTCCAGGTAGGTTTGGAAGGAATCGGTGTTAACGTAGAACATGAGAACCGCTTTGAAATCCTGTTTGAGTGCGATGGCGGCGTTGAAGAATTCACTGCCCCTGACAGACAGTTCCTCTGTGGGAGTGCCGCCCTTTTCGAGGTCTGGTGTAATCACCAATTCGAGCCGGTTCCAAGTGGGATAGGTGCGGATTTCGATTTTTTGCCCGCGAGGGTTCTTCCAATCGAAGGTTTCGAAATACTTCGCAATCTTCCTGCCATCGTAGATGTAGCGGTCTGCGCCTTTTTGTTGGATTCGTTGGGCTAGCCACTCCTGCCGGTTTTTCTTAAACTCTTCGTCAAAGATTTTCAGCGGAGTGACCGGATCAATGATGTGAAGGCGTTCCTTTGCAGCGATGGCGTAATAGACGTTTGCGTCGCTTGGAATAGGCCGGTTGTTTGGGATGTTCACAACAGTCGGCGTGTCTGGTTTGATAGCCGGTGTTTCATCCAAGAGCGCCTCAAGTTCGGAAATTTCTAACTGTATGGCCGTATTGGTATCGTTTTCCTTATCTCGTTCTTCGCGAACCGTTTTCTCCAACTCGCGCAATTTATCGATGTCGGCGAGTGCGACTTTACTTTCCTCTAGGCTTTTCTCTAGAAGTGCGATCCGGCGTTTTTCTTCCTCAATCTGCTCGGGTGACGGAGGGTCTTCCTTGATCTTGGCTTCGATTTCTTCGCGCTTCTTCTTGAGTTCTTCGGTGAGCTGTTTGGATGCAATGACTTCTTCGGGCGTGGCTGGCTTTAGGTCATCGAGGAATTGTTGGACTTTGC
Organism: Akkermansiaceae bacterium; assembly: GCA_030725745.1. Taxonomy (GTDB): domain Bacteria; phylum Verrucomicrobiota; class Verrucomicrobiia; order Verrucomicrobiales; family Akkermansiaceae; genus Luteolibacter. The sequence goes on along the minus strand of JANRFH010000006.1, from coordinate 48,356 downwards.
GGCCGGCATCGACCGACACGAGAAGAAGCACGAGGATCAGCACCGCCACCACGTTGGTGAGTGCGTCCATGAGGGAATCGAGATTGATCCCTCCGTCGGAGCTGTTCTTTCGTTTGCGTGCCACCGGTAGTTATTCTTGGAAAAGTGATAGATCGATTTTCCCGTCGTTTGGGACAGGGAGCTTGCCGATAAGGACTTCGAATTCGGATTCAGCGACGCCAGCCGCCCATCGATAGGCATCGTTGCCGGATCTGCGGACTAGAAAGAGGATCATGGAGTCTCGGGTGCGTTTCACTTCTTCTGCAAAGGAGCGGTAGTCGGTGCTTTTGGCGATGGCATTTGTTGCAATGCTTTTCGAAGTGAGCGGGCCACTGAGGATGACAATTCCAGAGGAATTGCATTCTACGAAGAACAGCCTGCTAGCTGCGCTAACTCCTGTGCCACCGGGCTTGATGACGACGGATTCGACAGGTTTCGGGGGGTCTTTTCGTTTCGCGAGCTCTGCTTTGAGTTCTTCCAAGCGCTTGTTCAACGGGGGGCGCGATGTTTTCAGAGCGACGGTTTCTTGTTTGAGTTGTTCGATGAGTTTCTGGAGCTCTGCATCCGTTTGCTCTGGATCCTGTTGTGCTTCGTCCAGCTGAGTGCGGAGGATGATCTTGCGGTCTTCCAGTTTGGCGAGCTCGGAGGCGGTGGCATTTTCGCGTTCGAGTTTTTCCTCTAACTTTTTGATGTCCGCTTCGATTTTTTCGGCTTCCTTTTTCAGGTCGCGGTTTTCAATGGCGCGGGCTTTTTCTTCTTCGGTGCGTCCGGCATTGTCCATCTGCTTGAGCTGCATGGTGACGCTGATCATGAGCGTGAGGATACCGATGAGGCATGCCAAGATGCTCATGAAAGGGAAGAGGGAAACCCCTTCTCCGCTGCTGTCTCTGCGCTTGGGCATGGGTCGGGAAAGGAGTTACCTGCTGAAGAAGCCCTTCTTCCTTTTCGCGCTGTCCGGGATCTTGTTTTGGCCGAGATCGCGGAGGGCGTGGTTGATGAGGTCGATGCCGTTGGCGATTTTATCGAAGGTCTTAGCCAGTTCGATGTGTGATTTGATGAAGACTTCGCCGCTGGTATCGGTGAGTTTTTCCACGGCGGTGGTGAAGTTTGTTTGGACGATTTCTTGATGCTTGTTGAGTCGATCTTCCATGAACTTCCCGCTTTCTTTGAGTTGGCGGGTGGATTCGTTGAGGTTGACTAGGAAAGTCTCGTGGGCGCGGGCGAGGGATGCGACGAGCTGCGGGATGCTATCGGCCTGCTCTAGTAGGCTATCTGAGACGGGGTTTTTACTATCGTTGAGCTTGGGCAGGAGTTTCTCTGTGGTGAAGGCGTCGATGAGGGTGAGTGTCTCGTCTTCCTTTTTCTGCACAGCTGCCATGGGGAAACTCATCAGCATGGAGAGAATGAGGCCGAGCAAGGTGGTATCGAAGGCGACACCAAGGCCTCCGGTGAGGCTGTTGATGGATTGTTTGAGTGCTTCGGGGTCGGCGTTGTCGCCCATGGCGAGCGAGCCGACGGCAACGGAGAGCCCCATGACCGTGCCGATGAAACCGAGGATAGGGATGGCCCAGAGGAAGACTTTTAGCAGCGAGTAGGAGCCTGAGGAGCGGTTCGCATCGATGTCTGACTGGGTGGAGAGGAAGGCAGCGACCTCGGAATTGTCGCCGCGTTTTTCGAAGAGTTCGAGGGCTTTGCGTATACGGTTGACGAACAAGCTGTCGCGCAGGGTGAGAGGGGTTTTGTAGATGTTGTCGATGAACTCGCCGACATTTTCGCGGTGGATTTCCGATCCGATACGGGCTGGGAAAAGCTCAAGTAGGGTGGCGCGTTCCTGATGCTGATTTTTCTTCAGTTTCATGAAGAGGATGGTCATGCCCCATATGAACAGGAAGGTTTCCGCCCAGTTGACCCATCCACGATTAATAAATATGGCTCCGAAACTGTCCTTAAAGGGGAAAAGCGCGCCTAGGAAGACCACTGTGATGGCACCTCCGATGAGGAGGCTTTTTCCGAAATCGACGTTGGCATGATCGGTTTCCTCCCAGCCGGAGCGATTCGGGCGTGCAGTGCCAGAGTGATCGGTTTTTGTTGGCTCGTCTGCTGCGGCAGGAATCTGCAGGCGACCGCTACAAGCGGGGCACTGGACGGTCTGACCGTAGTGATCCGGCGAGGCATCAAGGTCGGTTTTGCAATGGGGGCATGGAACTAGCATGGATTTTTGGGAAGAAAGTTAAGTCGCTTATTTACTGTGTGACAACCGTAGTGGCGATCTTGTTTTAGTGTAGAAAAAATTACTATCCCCAGTTTGGGTGATATTTTCAACGAGATGTGTCCCGGAATTTTTATGTGACGCTTTTGCAACCTAGGTTAAGTGGCTGGATATAAATCGTTGGGTAAGTTTACCGTGTCTGGTGAAAAACTTGCGGGGTTCGCTGCGTAGTAATCGGTCTCATGCACCGAGATGCAGCAGCTCAGCCGCTGGCACGCCGGGTGCTTAAGAAAACATGAGTATTAGAATAGAAGAACTGCTCGAAACAAAAATGAACATCACACAACAACATGGACCGCTGCCGGATGTGGCAACCGTCACCCCTGATCTGACCATGTCAGATATCTGGGATGTCGAGGCTGTATCCGGTCTTGTTCGCTCGAAAAGTAACGACGGGGAAACCCCGGCATTCCTTTTCCTCGGCAAAAAGGAAGCATTGCTGCTGCAAGAACACCTCGCCGGTGTTTTCGGAGCAGAATCCGTGACCACCCTCAACGATACCTATTACATGGGTCTCGATGTGGTAGTCATCGATTGCTATTCCTTCCTCTTTGCAGGCGGACGGAAAATCATCAGGACACTCCAGGATCCCATCTCACGCAGGCCCGCATGGCGCGACCGCGAGACGGAAGGACTCTGGCAGTTCCGGATATAACATCGGGATTCGCAGAAAGATGCCTCCTTACTGGTGCGGCATCGGCAGAAACCTCTGAGCGTCTGCCGATTCCGCTTCAACTTCAGGAAAGTTTCCGAAGCGTAATCCTCAAATCAAACCGAAGGGCGGGGCAGAAATGCTCCGTCCTTTTCCGTGCCCCCCATTCTGGACGGGAAATTCTCGATAACCGAAGGGAAAGGCATTACATTCCAGCCACGCATGACCCTCAAGGAACTCGGATGGACGCCAGAACTCGAAGCAGCCTTCGCCCCACATGCCGGGAAAGGCCTCGTCCCCGCACGCCTGATCCGCGAGACCTCCATCAATTTTTCCGCAATCCTCGAAGGTGGTGATGAAATACACTGCATCCTCTGCGGGCGTCTCTGGAACGCCGCCGCTATCGATTCGGATCTCCCCGCTGTCGGAGATTGGGTGGCCATCGAAGAGGGTGATGAAAATACACCGAGCATCATCCGCGTGCAGTTACCGAGACGCACGGTGTTTTCGCGGAAAATGCCGGGAAATAGCAGCCAAGCGCAGGTCATCGGAGCGAACATTGATGTGGTGACTGTCGTCACCGATGCAGGATCGGACTACAATCTCCGCCGCATGGAGCGGTATTTCACGCTCATCAATCGCAGTGGTGCGAAGGCTGTGGTGCTGCTGAACAAATCCGACCTTTTCACCAAAGAGGAACTGAAAACGGCTGCCGCTGAAATTTCCGCGCTTTCTCCAGATGCCACCGTGCACATCACCTCCGCACTCAAGGGGGAGGGGCTGAAAGCGATTCGCTCGCACCTCGGCAAGGGAATTACGATGTGCATCGTAGGTTCTAGCGGCGTGGGAAAGTCCACCCTCGTCAACCAGCTCTACGGCGACGAATGGCAGTGGACGAGCGAGGTGAACGAGACGACCGGAAAAGGCCGCCACACCACCACCTGCCGCGAGCTAGTCCCGCTCGATAGCGGCGGCATGCTCATCGACAATCCGGGGATGCGCGAGATCCAGATGTGGATGGATGAAAACATCCTTCGCGCCAGTTTCGAGGATGTCGCGGATCTTGCTTCGCAATGCAAGTTCGCCGATTGCAGCCACGGCACCGACAAAGGCTGCGCGATTCGTGAGGCGGTCGAGAGCGGTAAGCTCGATCCCGCACGTTACGAGTCTTTCCTGAATCTCGATGAGGAAATCGCCGCGCTGCAGAAACGTGCGAAAAAACGCCAGATGGCCACCGAACGTTGGCACAAACGCAATCACCGGGTGAAAGCGCGCAACCTCGACGACCGCATCCAGCTCGAAAAAGATCTTCGTGGTGAAATCTGATTCTGCGCACGAGCCCATCTACGTCTGCGGTGCCACGGCCTCCGGCAAAACCGCCTACGCCCTGAAACTCGCCGGGGAGCTCGGCGGTGAAATCGTCAACGGGGACGCCTTCCAGCTTTTCCGTGGCATTGAGACCATCAGCGCGGCTCCCTCGGTAGAGGAAAAATCGCAGTTTCCCCACCGCCTCTTCGGCATCCTCGAGCCGGGCGAGAAATGCGATGCCGGACGTTTCTCCGAACTAGCGCTGCCGGTGATTTCAGAAATCCAGAGTAGGGGAAAAACTCCCATCGTCGTCGGCGGCTCGGGACTCTACCTGAAATTCCTCACCCACGGCGCCTCGCCGCTGCCGAAAGGCGATCTGGAACTTCGTGCGGAAATGGATTCCCGCCCGTTAGAGGATCTGCTGGCGGATTTAGAAAAGCTCGATCCGCTAGAAGCCGCCCAAGTCAGCCGCACGAACCGCCGTTTTGTTTCCCGTTCATTGGAAATCTGCCTTCTCACCGGGGAAAAAGTCTCCGCACTCCGCGACGGCTGGGAAGTGAAAACCCGCGAGCGTGAGCGTTCGCTCAAAGGTTTTTGGCTCATCCGGGATCGGCCAGAGCTCCACTCACGCATCGCCCAACGGACTCAGCAAATGCTCTCCGAAGGTGCCATTGAGGAAGTTGCAGCACTCGCAGGCATCCATGGAAACTGGGAAAAAGCTATCGGAGTCGGTGAGATCCGCCGCCTTATCGCCGGAGAGATTTCCCGCGACGAATGCGAGCAACTCATCGTCTTCGCCACCCGCCAGTATGCGAAGCGTCAAGAGACATGGTTCAAGCGCGAGAAGTGGTTGCAGCGGGTGGAGCTGTAGGTGGTGGCGGATCGCATCCGCCATGCCTTATCATGTTTTGGCATGGCGGATGCAATCCGCCGCCACGTTCCTATCGCTCTCCCGGAAACGGATTTGCG